>PFBD01000021.1 GCA_002773415.1 Candidatus Harrisonbacteria bacterium CG10_big_fil_rev_8_21_14_0_10_49_15
AAAACTGGTACATCTCCCATGTATGGGGCAGTACCTCAACCAGCTCCCCGTCGTTGAGCTCCACCAAAAGGACATCCTCCTCGTCCCTCGCGCCATGAATGTCCACCACTCTGCCCACCGTCCCGTTGATCCACCTGCCCTGCCGGTCATTGTTCACCAGCATCACCTGGGCCCCTTTTTTAACGGACAGGACATGTGGGGCCGGGGCGGAGCGCTCCTCAAATTCGCCGCCGATCACCGCCTGGTAGGAAAACTCCCTGCCTGGCAGACGGCCGAGGCTTTCCTCGTTGACCGCCGCCGCTTTGGCGTTGGTGGTGGTCAGATAAATGTAAAATTCCTTCTCGGGCGCTTCAAAGCCCGGGTCAAAGCGGGCGTTGAGAAGCTCTAAGTGTGCCTCGGTGACACTTTTGTTCCTGACGGCATTTAGTATGTCGATGAACTCCGCGTCGTTCTGTCGGTATATTTTTGTTAGCTCCACGATTTCAAACTCAACCTCCTCCATCACTTTAGCCGAGAAAAAGTAAGGGCTGTCATAGTAACTCTCGAAAACTTTCTTCTCTCGGTAAGTTACCACCGGCGGGAGCTGATACAAGTCACCGATAAATACCAGCTGGATGCCGCCGAGAGGCTGGCCCCGCTTCGGCCCGTGGAGCCTGAGAAAAGCGTCCACGCAGTCCAGCAGGTCAGCGCGCACCATGGAGATCTCGTCTACCACCAGCACCTCCAACTCGCGATAAAGCTTCGCTTTCCTGATTTTTTGATAGGCTTTTTTTACTTTCCCAACGGTGATGTCCGGTCGAAAGCCGAAAAAAGAGTGGATCGTTTGGCCGCCAACATTGACCGCCCCCACGCCAGTTGGAGCAACTACAGCGATATTTTTGCCCGTGTTATCCCTGAAGTACTCAAGAAGCGTGGACTTGCCCGTTCCCGCTCGCCCGGTAATAAAGACTTTGCCGCCACCCTCGATAGCATCCAAGGCTTTCTCGAAGCCGGCGTTGATCTCAATTCTGTCCACCGAGCTATTGTACCTGCTGCACGGGTGTATATGGAAAAGATCATCTGCCGGCCGGGCAGTCGGTACATGAGGTAACTGAAAATGGAGGTAAAAAGTTGTATATAGCAGACTCAAAACCAAATGGCAAATTTAATATAGTTTTTTCTAGCCTGGGAACTTGAGGTACCAAAAACAAGCGTTTCTTTTTGAGTCTGCTATATTTCCAAAGCCTGGGTATCTACTTCACGTCACATAAATAATAATGTAGCATAAAAGGGTATGAAACTGTATCCTGTAGCTGTGATTGAATTCCAGGATGCATTTCCAACAGAGAAAATCACACTCTAGAGGTAAGCTTTTTTATAGACTTATTCAACAAGCACTTCAAATTGATCATGTATCAGTTTCTTCATTAAAAACTGCTAATTTGGCATTGTGACGTGAAGTGCATACCCAGGTTCCAAAGATACGCTTTGTGCTAGTTACAACTTGAGCAAATAAAGAGAACGGTGTTAGGCTGATAGGTAGATT
>PFBD01000026.1 GCA_002773415.1 Candidatus Harrisonbacteria bacterium CG10_big_fil_rev_8_21_14_0_10_49_15
ACCTTGGACGTCACAGGAACAGGAAGATTCACTCAGCCAATACTTGTAGGAACTCCAACAGCAGATGGTCATGCCACAACAAAAAGCTATGTAGATTCTGCATTTATTGATGCAGCAGGAGATACTGCTACTGGACCAATTCTCTTTCCAGATGGTTCTGCAGCTGCCCCAGCGGTATCGTTTAGCGCTGATACAAATACTGGCATATATCGTTTGGGAGACGATAATGTCGGATTAACCACGGGTGGGACAAGGCGGATTTACGTCAACTCGGGGGGCTTATATCTTGACTCGGGTCATTTAAATATTATATCGGGTGGTGTAATCAAGAACGGGGATGGGACAGCAGCAAACCCAACATATACCTTTACTTCAGACACCAACACGGGTATATATCGCATAGGGGCGGATAATCTTGGTATTACCGCTGGAGGCGATCTGATTCTTGGTGTTGAAAATCTTGATAGTACTGATTTTCGCGTCACCCTCACAGAGGGCGCATCAGGCAATGTTAATCGTGGCCTATGGCTAGAGAATACAGGAGGTGGAGCACAAGCTTCAGTCTTACGTTTCTATCGACCATCTGGCAGCCCAGCGGCAAACGATAGTATTGGTGCAATCAGTTTTACTGGAAAGGACGGTGCAACTAACGATCAAGACTATGCAAATATTCTGGCACAGGTCGTTGATCCAACAAGCACGAGTGAAGAGGGCAAACTTACCCTGCGTGTGACAACCGGAGGTTCTACTACCAATATGGTAACCATTGTCGGCACGGGAGTCGGCATCGGGACGACGGATATAGAAAACTGGGCTACTTACAAGGCAATTGAAATGCCGAACTCTTCTATCATGTTTAGAGATGGAGGAATTGACACTCATTATTCTTCAAATGCTTATTATGATGGTGCATGGAAATATAAGACAACCGATGAAGCAACACGATACGCACAAGAGACCACTGGAGAACATGCTTTTTTTGTAGCTCCGTCAGGAACAATTGATACAGCAATTACATGGACAAGAGCTATGGAGATTGACAACACCGGCAACGTTGGTATCGGCACGACGGCGCCGGCAGGTTCGCTACATGTTTCTTCAGCGGGCGGCTCAAGCAACCCACAGTTAAAGCTTACTCAAACGAGCAACACTGATTGGAACCGACTCGTAATGGACGCGAACGGCAATATCTTCACACTTTCTGTTGGTGCGCCTGGTTCGAGTATCCCCAATGTGTTCAATATTCATAGTTCCACGTCCGGAAGCAATGTCTTAAGCGTCGCATCAACTGGTAGAGTAGGTATAGGTCAACCCTCCCCCTCATATACCCTGGACGTAACAGGAACAGGAAGATTCACCCAACCAGTATTAGTAGGAACCCCAACAGCAGATGGCCATGCAACTACTAAATCATATGTAGA
>PFBD01000034.1 GCA_002773415.1 Candidatus Harrisonbacteria bacterium CG10_big_fil_rev_8_21_14_0_10_49_15
TAGACAGGAAAAAGAGGCAGAGCAGAGCGCAAGGCAGCGAGGTCGCTCAATGCGCAAATTCAGGAATTATGCGCTCGTCGTTGTAATAATAGTCGCCGTAGGGTACGGTATCTACTTTTTATCAAAAAGTGCCGCGCCGAAAGGAAAAGATTTTAGCCGAGTAATTCCTTTAATGGAGGCGAGCCATATCGCAGTAGGCAGTCAACTGCCCGAGTACACTTCAAACCCGCCAACATCTGGGCCGCACTACGGTCAAACCGCCCGTTCGGGTTTTCGCGATGAAGCACTTCCCGATCAAAACATTATTCATAACCTTGAGCACGGCGATATATGGATTGCGTACCATCCGCGCATTGCGGAAGAAATAGTGGAAGAATTGAAGCAATTCGGGGCCGCAAAAGTCATCATCACGCCACGCGAAGCAAACGAAACAGACATCGCGGTTGCTGCGTGGGGTCGGCTTGATACATTTAATATAGAGAATAACGCATTGTCCATTGAAAGAATTAAAGATTTTATCAAGCGCTACACTAATAAAGGCCCCGAACGGGTACCCGGAGCAAGCGGGGGTATATAAGCAAGCCCATGACATCTGAAATTCGTAACAGCTTAATCATTTTTTCTTTTCTTCTCCTCTCGATCACCATCATCGGTATTTTTTGGCTGGTGACCACGCCCGGGGCGCAAGCTGGCCTTATTTTCGCCTACGCGGCCGGTCTCTCCATGATTTTCTTGCCCTGCACCTTGCCTTTGGTATTTGTCATCGTGCCTTTGGCTATGAAGCAGTCGCCGCTCAAAGGTCTTGCGATGGCAGTACTTTTCGGATTAGGACTTGCCATTACGCTCTCTGTCTATGGCGCGGCCGTTGCCTGGGTTGGGAATTATATCGGCATGAATAGTTTAATTCGCTGGATGTTCGGCATCGCTGGAGCGATGGCACTTGTATTTGGGCTTTCTGAATTAAAGCTCATCATTTTCCGTCTGCCTTTTATGGCAAAAGTGCTGCCGACGCGCTTGCAAAAAGGCGGCGATTACTCAAAATCGTTTTTCATGGGCCTTTTCTTGGGCAATGCCGGCGTGGGCTGTCCCAATCCCGCTTTCTATATACTGCTCACATACATTGCAACCGTAGGGACAGTAAGTGACGGCATTCTTTTGGGCGTGGTGCATGGACTGGGAAGAGCCACTCCGCTTATTTTCCTCGTCATCCTTGCCATTCTCGGCATCAATACCTTAAATTGGGTCAGCCGCTCGCAGGGAAAAATTGAACGGGTTATGGCGTGGGGACTGGTCGGCATAGGCGCGTATCTTTTTCAATATCTGCCGTTTAAGATGGCGTTTTGGGAGGGCTCAATCTTTCATGTTGCCTGGAACAACATCGTG
>PFBD01000016.1:0-1174 GCA_002773415.1 Candidatus Harrisonbacteria bacterium CG10_big_fil_rev_8_21_14_0_10_49_15
AATTTCATGGTTATCAATTTTTACGGTGAGGGCTGTTTTAAAATTTCGGAAGGTCCGCTTACTGTTATGGTTGACCCTTACGAAAGTTCGACGGGTTTAACCCCGCCGCGTTTTAAGTCTGATATTGTTATCAAGACATTACTGCCAACGCCAACGCCGGAGACGATCAAACCAATTTCATTTGACGACGGCGAGACGAACGTCATTAGCGGTCCGGGAGAGTTTGAGGTCAAGAGCGTTATCATCAAGGGCTGGCCACTTCAAGCTGACTCGTCAGAGAAAGAGCTAAAGAGCATCTTTAGAGTTCAGGTTGGCGACATGACCTTGGGGCTACTTGGACATATATCAAAGTTTGCCGGTTCAGAGCTTTTTGAAGAGCTTGGGGATATTGATATTCTTATAATCCCGGGTGGCAATGCTCCTTACATTAGCCAGTCAGACGCGGCGAAGGTGATTCGGCAGATTGAGCCGAGGCTGGTCATCCCCTCCTTTTTCGCAGTAAAGGGATTAAAACGTAAGGCCAGCGACGTAAAAGATTTTTTAAAAGAGCTCGGTCACTCAGACGAAAAACCGCAGGAAAAGCTGACATTAAAAAAGAAGGATTTGGATCCGGAGAAAATGCAGGTGGTGGTGCTCGCCCCATAACGAGCTGCTTAGCTGATTAGCTTCTTAGGCAGGTAGGCCGCGGCCGAAACCTAAACAGCTAATAAGCTAAACAGCTAATAAGCTAAGATATGAAATTTTTTGCAAACCTACGACAATCAAGCTATGCTACTCGCCGGAACTGGCTACTGATTCTTTCTATTAGTAGCGGAGCTGTGTTAGTGGCTATCTGGTCGCTGTATCTCGGCTCGACGATAAACTTCACGGGAGCAGATACCTTGGCCGTTAATGATGACGATTCTGGCTTTTTCCAAACCTTCACTGCCGGCGTCCGGGATGCGGTTAGTAAGATCAAGGGAACGAGTAAGGACGCATACGGGCAGCTGAAGGAGACCCTGCAAACCTCAAACGAATTTGTTATTGATGAAGGGTCTGCGAATAACTAACAAAATATTTAAATCACATTAGTCTGATTAGTGATTATTCGTGATTAGTGAGGTCCTTAAAATAACATGGCAAAAGATAAAGAACCAAAAAAGCAGAAAAAGGGTGGTGAGCCAGAGGCGGTAGA
>PFBD01000016.1:1242-2464 GCA_002773415.1 Candidatus Harrisonbacteria bacterium CG10_big_fil_rev_8_21_14_0_10_49_15
CGGGAGATAACGACTGAACTTAAAGAGTCGTACTTGGACTATGCGATGAGCGTGATTGTGTCCCGGGCTCTGCCGGACGTGCGCGACGGCTTAAAGCCGGTGCATCGTCGGATTCTCTACACCATGCACGAGCTGAACCTTGGGCCGACCGGTAAGACGCGTAAGTCGGCTAAGATTGTCGGTGATGTCACCGGTAACTACCACCCGCATGGCGGCGCGGCTGTTTATGAAGCGATGGTAAAGCTGGCCCAAGACTTTGGCATGCGCTACCCGCTGGTCATTGGTCAAGGAAATTTTGGATCTATAGACGGGGATAACCCGGCGGCTGAGCGTTATACGGAGGCGAAGATGAGCCGAGTTGGCACAGAGCTACTGAGCGATATTGAGAAAGAAACCGTGGACTGGCGGCCGAACTATGAAGGCACGCGGGAAGAGCCGGTGGTGCTGCCGGCGTCGGTGCCGGGGCTGCTCTTAAACGGTACACTTGGTATTGCCGTGGGTATGGCGACGAACATTCCGCCGCACAACTTGGGCGAAATAATAGACGCCACCGCGCATTTGATAGACGACCCAAAGGCCGCGTCTGAGGACCTACTTACCTATGTCAAAGGTCCGGACTTTCCGGGCGGTGGTGTAATTTACAATAAGAAAGATGTTTTAGAAGCGTACACGACCGGCAAGGGGCCTATCACCATGCGGGGCGTGGCCGAAATAAAAGAGAAGGAACACGGAAAGGGTTTTTGTATTGAGATAACCCAGATCCCCTATCAGGTGAACAAGTCTTCGCTGGTGATGCGGCTTGCCGAACTGGTTACCGAAAAGAAGATAGACGGCATCCGCGATATTCGGGACGAGTCTACCGACGAGATAAGCATCATCATTGAGTTGAAGTCTGACGCTGTGCCGCAGAAGGTTTTGAATCGTTTGTTCAAATACACGGACATGCAGAAGAACTTTAACGTGAACATGGTGGCGCTGGCGCCGATGGAGCAAGAGGGCAGGCGCGGATTACAGCCGCAAATAATGTCGCTAAAAGATATCTTGGCCGCGTTTATTCAGCACCGACAAGAAGTTATTCGCCGGCGGACCGAGTTTGAACTACGCCGGGCAAAAGAGCGGGCGCACATCTTAGAAGGTCTTTCCAAGGCTCTGCAGTTTATTGACAAGGTTATTGAGATAATCAAAAAATCTGCCAGCCGCGAAGACGCTCATAAGAACTTGA
>PFBD01000018.1:0-16321 GCA_002773415.1 Candidatus Harrisonbacteria bacterium CG10_big_fil_rev_8_21_14_0_10_49_15
CTTCTCTGGCGATGGCGACCTGTTCTTCGGTGGCGCGCTCAATTAACTGCTCGTACTGGTCGTTTTTTTTGCTTAAAGAGGCGGTGAGCTCTGCTGTGTATATTTCCTCTGTATATGCTTCTGTATATGTTTGAGGGATGGCCACTTTTATCTGACTTACAGCTTCGGCGACGTCCTCTACTTCAGTGGGGACGACAAAGATAACGGAGTAGTCTTTGTTAAGGGCGGCCGGTATTTTACTGCCGTTTTTGTCCGTGAAATAAATAGCGCCGCGCTCAGCGGCCAGAAGAGCGGCGGCACCACTCTGTGCTTGAGCGCGCTGGCGATAGTGATCCCCCCGCTCTACTTGGAGGAAGTACATGTTTGACGCAAGCAGGCCAAAGCCGGCGAGAAAAAATACGGTGAGCGTGGTGAACCGGATATTCATCAGCGAGCGTAAACCGCGATTAATTTAACTGGTGGAGTCTTCTCTATCAGCGCGGCTTCAGCGGAGCGCGCGGCCTCTAAGGCGGTCGCGATATCAATAAACTGCTCGTCGCGCTCAAGGCTCATGTAACGAGGGTCAGCGTCTTTAACAAGCCCAAGGCGGTCGGCGACAGCTAGCAGGTTTTGAGAGTCTAAGACCGTGTACAGTTGGTTTTTAAGCTCCGCGTTCTCTAGGCGAAGCTGTTCGGTTTGATCTACCGCACCGCGCGCCAGGTCTCTGGTTTTGATCATCTGGTTATACAGTAAGATAGCCGCCAACAAGGAAACAATAATAGCGCCAATGAGGACTTGGATGGAAAGGGAGCTGATAAGTTTTAGTTTTTGGGCGGACATTTTTTCAGTGACTAATACTTAGAAAAGACGGATGGCACGGAGCTTGGCGGAGCGCGAGCGCGGGTTGCGAAGGATCTCTTCTTCGGTCGCGGTGATTGGTTTTTTTGTAAGGAGCTCGCCTTGGTCAGCGTGGGCGAGTTCTCGGAATTTGTTTTTCACGATTCTGTCTTCCAGGGAGTGGAAAGAGATGATGGCCACTCTGGAGCCGGGGCGCATCACTGCTTCAAGTGAGTCCAGAAGATTTTCCAGTTGAGCCAGCTCTTGATTGATATAGATGCGCAGAGCTTGGAAGGTGCGGGTGGCTGGGTGAATTCTCCCCCGCTCATACCCGGCTGGAACCGCTTCTTTTATAGCCGCGACCAGCTGGCTCGTAGTTTGGATGCCGCCACCCTTTTTTGCCATTTGCGCTATGCTCTTTGCTATCCTAGCCGCGTATCGCTCTTCGCCATACTCAGTGATTATTCGCGCTAGCTCGGTTTCGCTTAGCTCCGGCAAGACATTGCGCAGGGCCGGTTGGCTTGGGTCGTAGGTCATCAGCAATGGCTCGTCTGTCCCGAAACTAAAGCCTCTACCGGCGAGGTCGCCGTCGCCTATCTGCTCGGAGGAAAAGCCCAGGTCTAGCAGCAGCCCGTCGGCGCGTGGTAGATCAAGCCGACTGAGTAGTCCTGGTAGCTCGGCGTAGCTCCCCTGTTCGACGAGTAGTTTATCCAGGGCGTAGTAAGTTCCTTCCAAAGAGGATCGGAATTTAGCGACTGCCGCCGGATCTCTATCAACGCCCAAGAATATACCGCCTGGTTGGATACGCTCTATAACTTCCCGAGCGTGCCCGCCGGCACCGAGCGTGCCGTCGATAAAGAAATCGCCGGGCTTTGGAGCCAGAACCTGCAAACATGATTGTAAAAGAACGGGGACGTGCATCAGATCCCTAACTCTCCTAGCTTTTCCGCTATCTCGTCTCCTGCCGCTTCGGTCTCGGCCTTATAACTCCCCCACTTGGTCTCGTCCCAGATCTCCACGCGACTGTACACTCCGGCAACAACTGCCTTGGCAGATATACCGGCGTACTCGCGCAGATAGTCTGGTAGCAAGATGCGCCCCTGCTTGTCTAGGGGTGCTTCCACGGCGCCGGAGAGCATCAGACGGGCAAAGGCGCGGGCGTTTTGGTTTGTGAAGGAGGTGGCGGATATCTTTTTGGCTAACTGCTCCCACTCATCTCTGGTAAATACGAAAAGGCAGTGGTCCAGTCCCTTAGTAACAAACACCGAAGAGCCAAAATCTGGACGGAATTTGACCGGAAAGGCAATGCGCCCTTTTTCGTCTATGGAGTGTTTGTACTCGCCGATGAACATATGAGTTTAAATTCCAAGCTCCAAGCACCAAATTCCAAATAAATTACAATTCCGAAATTCTAAATTCTAAACTTTGGGATTTGGAGTTTGGTACTTGTTATTTGCCACTTTAGTGGTTTAAGTGGGTTGGGGGCGGGGCCACCTTTTCTCTCACTCCTCTGCCACTGCGCCTTGCATAGCTTGGCAGCAAATAGATCAGGGTTGAGAGAAGATGACCTGATTCCGAAGACCTCCCCAGGTCATTCTTCCGAATCAACAGACCAGCCCCCATATGTAGCGTGGAAAGTTTTGAGTGGAAGTTATCCCCAGAATTAAGGGTTATCCCCACATTTATCCACTGTTCCCCACTTATGCTCAATCTTACTCCACTTTAGCCTTGTTTGTCAAAAAATCACCCACTTTTTGGAAAGCGTAGGTTTAATGCATGTTTTTGAAAATTAGCGCACAGGTTATGCACAGGTTTATCCACAGGGTACCATTCGGCACCCTGTTCCACAGGGCAGTAGACACCGCCCTGCTAGGCAGAATACCAGTCGGTACTCACTCCTCCTTGTCATTCCCGCGCAGGTTCCCGATTTGTCTACGAGCCTGCCTGCCGGCAGGCAGGTACTAGAGTAGATACAAATCGTAATGCCCGTGGTGCGGGAATCCAGGAAAATGGATCCCCGGGTCAAGCCCGGGGATGACAGAAAAAGAGAGTTTTGTAGCTCACAGCCACCGGGAACACAAAAAAAACGGCTCATATGGAGAAATTTGTCCGTATGAGCCGTTTTTTTAATTTCCTACTTGATTTTGAAGTAGTTGACAATGGCTATAGCAGTCTTTCTTGGAGAAAGCTTGGTGTTATTGACAATGAAGTTATTTTCAAAAGGCATACCCGAAACGAGGTCGTGCTTTTCCATCACATCTTTCAGCGATGCTATTTTTTTCATCTTGCTAAACTTTTTACGTGAAGCGTTCTTGATGCGTTTTTTTAACTCCCCTTCTTCGCAGAGGAGCTGAACAAAGCAAACCTCGCCACCGTGTTTTTTTACTCGGTTGATGATTTTTTTGACGAAAGGATCATCAGCCTCTTTCGCGTAGACCATGGTGAAGATCAAATTCACATCAGTCTTGGCCGCAGCCTCTATTAGCTCTAATCTATACTTGTTGATAAACTTCTCCCGTTCCGCACTAGCGCGAGAGAAAATAGACTTAACGAGGTCTATCGTAAGATGATTGTGGAAAATCTTAAATCCGGTTAGCTTCTCAAGCTCTTGAGCAACGGTTAGTTTTCCGACCGCCGGCGGACCGTATAGAAATATAAGTTTCATTATTTTTTAGTGAAAAGCTCCGAGGAACTTATTTGAATAGTCTTCAAAGATTTTCTCTGATTTTTTCCCATGTCACCCCTCCTTCAGTAATATCTTCTATTTCTTTGATCAAATACTTTAAAGTTTGCTTCGGCAACTTGTACTCGATAATCACCGCTTTCTGCGTACTCGGCCAGGTTGCTTTGTAATGGCTACCATTGCCACCCGTTTCGCTGATTAAAAATCCCAAACGCATAAGCGCCCTCAGGAATCGAGAGCGCTTAATTTCCCCGGGTAATTCACTAAGTGAGGGCATACGCGTCTTGCTTTTCGCCCACACGCACAACGCCCGCCTCCTTCCGATAGGATGATGGCACACCAAAGGCCACTAGGATTGCGTCTTTAATCTTTTCATCAAGCTCATCTTCATTAGCTCCGCTTGTTACAATGCTGCCAAACCGAAAATCGTAACTGACTGCAACAATAAGGTTATCCTCTTTGTGCTTATCAAAATTAATAGCCCCGTAGTGGCGAAAGTATTGATTAAGCTCAAAAAGACCTCGCGGAACCGATGAGGTGCCTAATAGAGCTTTCACTATATAATCTTTTGCTACCTTTCTAATACTCATAATATCAATATATTCATTATATTAAACGAAGTCGAGGCTGATTTATTTCACCCTAGGCGCAGAGTCAAGATAGCGCTCAATGGTTTTATGATTAGGATTCAGAGAAAATAGCACTGCCCTGTCTTTAATGAACTGCTTCAAGAAAGCGTTCACAACGGTAGAGAGCGGTACACCAAGCTCTTTGGCGACTTGCTGGGCCTGATCCTTGACCTCTTTGTCGGTTTTTACGTTAAGAACTGTTTTGGCCATATAACCAAAGTATACACAACGGTTATATGATGTCAACCACTTTAGACTAGATTCCCGCCTTCGCGGGAATGACAAATACTCTGGGTTACTTGGTGGTCTTTTTCTTGGCCGTAGACTTGCGCTTTGGCTGCTCCTCGGGTTTAGAGAAAAAGTTTGCCAGGACTTTCCAGACGGAGAGGATCTTTTTGCCTTCGTCTTTGATGTTGGCGCGGGCGGCGTCTAGGTCGTCGGCGACCATGTCCACCTCTTCTTGAACGCGGCGGGATATTTTGCGCACATTTTTGGCGATGCCCAGAACATACCAAAGTAAGATAACTAAAACAATCGTTAGTAAGACGACGGAGACGGCGGTAATAAAGAAAAAGATGTTGGCTTGTAGGATTTCGTTCATGTTGTTAGTGCTTAGCTACTTTTCTTTAAGTGATACTACCATTAGTATAGCGCATTATTTATCGCCAACGGTTTCGCTGCTGATTACTTGCACGTCTTTGGGCTGTGGTCGGGTTGGATGCATATCGGTCGCCTTGGTGACTGAGCGAATTGTCTTGCGGATCTTGTGGGTTAAAACAAGAGCGTAAATAACCACGAGCAAGACACTCAGGCCGACAAGGGCTAAAATTGTCCAAATAAAATCTCCAATCATATTGTCATTCTAGCTTGACCTTCTTTCTTTTAGCAACAGTGTCTGCGCGAGCTCGCGCAGGTTGTAAGCGTTTGTGATTGTATCTCTTTGCGGCATGTCGTCACGGGCGGTGCGGTCTCGGTATGCCTGAATCTTAGCGATAACTGCCTCGGCAGCGTACTCCCGGCTTTTGGAGCGGATTGTCTTTAGGTCTCGCAGCATTCGATAAAGCTCTTCAAAATCAGTAGACTCGTGCAGAGTAAGCCGGATTACTACTTCTTCCAAATCTTTATGTAATCCGCCCAACTGGCGCGCAAGCGCGGGTTGCTTACGGTTAATGACTACCTCGGACAAACCACGGGCTGTTGTCTTATCTTCTTCCGAGGCAACATCTTTTGCCCAGCGCAGGCCGGTTTTGAGCTGTTGCAAGCTATTAGCCTCACGAATGCCGGCGCCGGACTCTAGCAAGGCAACAACTTTTGCGCGTAGCCCTGCTGTTTCCGGGACGCGTCCGGCGTCTAAGGTATCGGCCTGGCGTAGCGAGTCAACTAAGTCTGCCGCTTCATCCGGATTTAGAATCTCTTTTTCCTTAGCCGAACGGGCTGACTCAAGCGCAATATACAACTCATGAAAACTTTGAGCTTTTTCTATTTCTTTTTCCAGGGCGCGGTACCGGTCCATGGTTTGAGCGGTGTTTTTAATTTCTTCTGGGTTTGCGTCCATAGTTAAGGTTTCCGGCTCAGGCTCCGCCTCAACCACTTGCACGCGTACGACAAGCACGCTGGTGTCATCGTCTTTGGAGATCATGGTTTCTGCCTGCCGGCTTTCGCGTACCTTTTGCATTAGGAGAGCGGTGGCGGCTTGCGGAGATTGGGTGCGTGCCGCGGCCGCTATTTCCGGCAAGACATCGTTTATTAGCAGTGGGTCATGGCCACCGTCTGTTAAAAGCACAAAAATATCATCCGGTTGGACCGACACCCTATTCACGTCCGGAAAAATTGCGCGACTGCCAATTGCCTGTATAAGAATGTTTCTTTTTTCAGCGTAGTTTTGTGCGTCCTGGGAAAGGCCGCGTGCTCCCACCTGCTTTGGCCTAGTGACGAGCTCTTTTTTAATCTCCTCCTCAGTCGCCGACCCCAAATAGCCGGCGTACCCGTGATCAGTTGTCACCTGGCGAATCTCTCCTTTAACCGTTATCTGATAAATACGGCTGTCGCCGACGTGGCCAATCACCGCCTCTTGTTTTTTTCCCGGGCGTGAAGGCAATAAGAAAAGGATGGAAGCTGTCGTACCCATGCCATATTTTCCCTTTCCTTGCCGCGGTGCCTCCAAGACTGCTGTATTGGCTTTTATTAGCGCATTTTTGACTACTTCCTCCACACCTTGCCCGGGTTTCGGATCCTTAGCTAAGGCTTCCGCAATTTTTTCGCAGGCAATTTGCGAGGCTATTTCCCCGCCGTCATGGCCACCTATGCCGTCAAACACGCCAAAAACGCCGCGGGTCGGATCGGCGAGTACAGCATCTTCGTTCGGATCACCATTCCTATAGTCGGCGGCTTCGGTTTTCATCGCAAACTCAAAGCGAGGTCGTGGACCTTGCTCGAGCGCTTGAGGAGATTTAATTTCAGCAGATGGCTCCTCTTCTGGCGCAGGTTTCGGAGTATCATAATCTTCAAAGCGATTCATGCATTAAGAATAGCATGAGTAAAAAAGATAACGTATAACTTCATCGCCAATTAGGGATGTGGCGGCGATAAGTAAAAAGTACGCGGCCGCGTACTTTTTACTTATTTGACAGAAGCTAGTTTTGGTGATATAATGGTTATGTACCTTGAAATAGGAAGTTTCCCTCCTGCCCCGACGGCCAGTGATGCTGACGGTCGGGGCAGGAGGGAAAGATCTCGATAGAGATCGGACGGCTAGTCGGCTGTCTCAAACTAATCCTCCCCCTGTGCCAACGCATATGGGTCGAGCGATCGGGTTTGGGATGGTGATGGTTGTACTCGCCGTCCTATTGCCGGACGTTTTTAGCGCCCTGGCAATCTTCCTGCAAGTGTTTCTAGAGTCGGCCACGAACATACTCGAGGCCATCCACTAGAAACACGCGCGCTACTGTACAGTAGCCGCATCCCGCACGATTAAGGGGTCCACTTCGCACACGCGAACGGACCCCTTGAACCTTTCTGGCTGTGCGTCCTGCAGGGATTGAACCTGCGACCTTTCCGATGTGAACGGAACGCTCTACCACTGAGCTAAGGACGCGTAGTATGCACCAGTATCGCCAAAAACAAGCTCATCGTCAACCAAAAAACCACTATTATGATATATCGTAGTGGTTTTTTGATCTGTATCTATCTGTGTTCGAAAGTGCGCTCTTGAAAATCAATATCTAGTGAATCGTATGCTTTCGGGTCTCCGTATTTTACGGTAAATTCAGTCATTTCTTTGGGAACCTCAAAAATTAGAGTCATTTGTCTGGTTGATAGTGCTTGAGCGATTTGTGTACCCCCGCCAATCGGGCGCGGTGCTATGAACCCCTCTTCAGACATAACTCTTACGTATTTACTAGGATCCAGGAAGGCAGAGTCAGTCGCGCTGTTTGTCATTATCGCCGTTATTACAATAATCGCCTTACCTGCTGGCACTTTAATCTCTCGCTTGGTAGACCCTGAATTGATTTCTGTATCTATAAAAAATATTGGAGCAACGCCAACCGGCGTTTCTAGATTAAATAAGACGGCTTTTGCAAGTTTGTAGGAGATTGATTGTCCCTCTTTTTCTAGGTTTGCTGGATCAGGAAATTCAACACCATCAATACTGACTGTTCTTGAACTTAGCACCCTGCCGGAATTGTCTTCACCGATACTAGATAGCGTAGGTGGCTTTTCGCCAGTTGGATTATAAACATCAACATCGGCAGTCTCTAATACATTGTTGCTCTGAATCTTGCTTTCTATCCCTGTACCGGAAGCGGTCAAAAGATAGGTGATGCTTGCACCTATGGCGACCCCGACGATGAAGATGATAATTGAGTATATATTTATCGCCTCTCGTGATGAAGGGCTTTGCGTCTCTTTGATATCAGCTTGTGGACTAGATTCGTTTGGTGTCATTGTATCGATATATCGAAGTAAAAGTTAATGAATAAGAATGCTATTGTGCTTGCTTTTTATTTCTGTGATTATAACGCAAAAGCATTGCAAATGCTATTTTTCAAACAAAAAACCGCCAGGGGCGGTTTTTTGGTGACTAGTCATTCCGAGCGCAGCGAGGAATCTCATGAGATCCTTCGCTACGCCTGCCTACCGGCCAGGCAGGCTCAGGATGACATAATATGCGTCTGTTACTTCAGCTCCACGGTGGCGCCGGCTTCTTCTAGCTTGGCTTTGAGGTCGTCGGCTTCGGCTTTTGGAGCCTTTTCCTTGACGGCCTTTGGCGCGGCGTCCACGATGTCCTTCGCCTCTTTCAAACCAATGCCCAAGGCTTCTTTAACAACCTTGATGACCTGGATCTTCTGGTTACCGGCGGCGGCCAGGATAACATCAAAGTCGCTCTTGGCCTCGGCTTCTTCAGCCGGACCGGCACCTCCGACAACGCCGACAGCGGCAGAGACACCAAACTTCTCTTCCATGGCTTTCACGAGGTCGGCCATCTCGGCGATGGTCAGTTTTTCCACTTTTTCAATTATTTCGCTAAGGTTAACGGCCACGTCTACTTTTGTTTCTTCCATAGTTTTAGCTTATTAGCTGTTTAGCTTATTAGTAATTTAGGATTCGACCTGTTCGTTATTGGTTTCTGGATTTGATTCATTAGTCGGTTCTGCCACTTCTGGAGCTGGCTCTCCCTCCTTCGCCGAGGCTTCGGCGGGTAAGTCTTCTGCCGGGTCAACTTCTGCTGGCTTTTCTTCAGCCTTGTCTGCGCCACCCTTGCCTTCAGACAGCTGAGAAACAATAGACATAAAGGCGCGGAGTGGGCCGGTGATGCCACCCATGACCATGGCCAGGAGGACGTCGCGGCTTGGGAGTTTGGCAATAACAACAAACTGGTCTTGAGTGAGTACGCCTTGGTCGGCGTCATAAGCACCCATCACAGTCAGGTTGGCGCCGTTGTTCTTCTTTTTAAGAGCAAGTCCGTATTTGTATACGGAGCCGGCTATTTCAGAGATATCAGCCTCGGAAAAAATACTGGCTAGCGGGGCGAGATTGCTCATCGGGTCAAACTCAATACCGGCCTCTTGTAGGGCGATTTTGAGCAAACGCTTTTTAAATACTTTAACGGTCGCGCCCTGCTTGCGCAGGTCGTTCTTTAAAGTTTCCAGGTCTTGGTTGGAAACACCGGTAAAGTCGGTAAACAAGATAGACTTGCTACCTTTGATCTTGTCTGTGGCGAGCGCGATGCTTACCTTTTTTTGTTCTTTTGTTAACATGAGAGTATTCCTGCCTGCGGTAGGCAGGCGCTAATAATGCTAATGCGCTACAAGGTAACCCCGTAAAGTCGCTTCGCTCCTAACGGGGCGAGTAATGCGAATGAAAATGAAAAAACTTTTTGTCCAATAGACAAAAAGAGCTTTGCCCTTGGGCGGATTTACTCGTATACGAGACCACCTGTCTATGGACTAATGAAAAGATAGTAGCATGGTCGGTGGGTTGCAGTCAAGGGTCTAGGGTTATTCCTCCTTTTCTAAAGGAGGTGTCCGGCGTTTTAGTCGGACGGAGGATTTTAAAATCACTCCCCCTTCGGGTACCTGCCTACCGGCAGGCAGGCTCCCTTCCCTCCTTCGCTAAAGCTACGGACGGGCGCGGTAAAAAAGGGAGAATTATTTGCTGAAATGTAGTGCGCCCCGAGGATATGGTGGTCCTCGGGGCGCGGTCCGATGTCCCGACGCGGAGCGTCGGGACGGGATGGGGCTAGGCGCCCCTGAAAGAGCCGAGGGGCGGCTCGGGCTCGGCGGGCTCGCCGAGCAGTGTGCATAGCTCGTCCGCGATCTTGAAGCGCCGCGCCGGATCGGCCTCGCGGGCGATCCGGCTCTGCAGTTCGTCGATGCGGTCGACGAGCGCGAAGCCCGGGTCTTCCTCACCAATGTCGACGAGGATGTCGCCGGTCGGTGGCGTTGCCCGGGTGAAGGCGTCGCGCCGGTTGGGCTTGTCGATGTGCCGGACTCCCAGCACGTCGCAGGACAGCCGGACCCCTTCCGGCATGTCCTGGGGTCCGCCCCCTCTGCGAGCGGACAAGAGCGCCGTCGCGGCCATGAAGAAAGCGTACATCATCTCTCCCTTCCAACAGTCCACTCCCTTAGCGGACTCATTCCACGAATTCCCACAACTGCCTTGGTTCACCTTAGCAGCCCTCTGAGATGGGACGTGAACAATCTAGCGTTATTAGCTACCTTGCTCACGTCCCACCTCAGAAAAATTTTGAAAATACTGTCTTTTTTATACAGCATTTCAGGGAAATTGTCAAATTGGCGTTTCTCCGCCTTCTATTTAGAATAGTAGGCCCTCTATGCAGAGATTGCAAGCGCTACCTGTGAAAAAATAGGGGGGCACTTTTTTCTGTCGCAACAGACTGGATCCCCGACTCCTCGCTTCGCTCGTCTCGAGGATGACAAGGGAAGCAAAAGCATAACCCCTCCCTGCCTCCCCTTATTTTAAGAGGAGGAGCCGCGGCGCCAGTCGTTTATCTTCTTATGGTCGCCGGAGAGTAAAACTTTGGGGACGCGGAGTTTTTTGGTGTGCTTGTTGCCGGGCTTTTTATACTCGATAACTTCCGGGCGGGAGTAGGTTGGATATGAGCCCTGGACCTCCTCTAACGACTCGGCCTTGCCAAGCACACCGGGGATCTTGCGGGCGACAGCGTCCACTGCGACCATGGCGGCGGCCTCGCCACCGGTCAGCACAAAGTCGCCTATTGAGAGCTCTTCGTCGGCGATGACGTCCGCCACCCGCTCGTCTACGCCTTCGTATCGGCCACAGATAAAGATGAGTTGATCGTATTTTGCCAGTCTCTTTGCTTCCTTGTCATTGAACACCTTTCCCCTTGTGCTGAATAAAATTACCCGTGCTTTGGGCTTTCTCTTCTTTCCATTCTTACTCCTTAATTCGTACTTCTTACTTCTTGCGGCAGTTACTGCCGCTGCAATTGGTTCAAAAAGCATCACCATCCCCGCTCCCCCGCCAAAAGGGCGGTCGTCCACTTTTCTGTGCTTATCCTTGGTAAAATCGCGGATGTTGTGCGTTTTTATGGAGATGAGTTTTTTCTGGCTTGCGCGACCTAAAATAGACTCGTTAAAATACGCGTCTAGCATTTCCGGAAAGATGGTGAGGATGTCGAATTTCATAACTTTTTAGCTGTTTAGCTGTTTAGCTGGTTAGCTGGTTAGCTTATTAGCTGTTTAGGAGAACAAATAAAGGATACATTAGCACGGAATAAAAAACAAAAGGCCGCCTTTGCGGCGGCCTTTTGTGAATTCGTACTTTCGTACGTTTTCGTAGCTTACAAAGCGAGTTCGTCGGCAATTGGGCCGAAGTCGGTGTCGGAGGCGGCTGCCGGAGTGGCAGAAGGCTCAGCGACGCGGTCAGCGGCTGGGCGCGGAACGTGAGTGGAACCTTCCGGCTCCTCTATCTTCAGGTTCACGCGAGCGTTGTGCTTGATGCCTACGATGCGGAGCAAGGAACGGATGGCCTTAGCAGTCGCGCCTTGGCGGCCGACAACCTGACCCATGTCCTCTGCGTGCACGCGCAAGCGCAAGAGTACGCCCATGTCGTCTACTTGTCGCTCAACAGTGACAGATTCCGGGTGATCAACGATACCCTTCACAACAAACTCCAGAAACTCCTGATCTACTTGTGTTTCAGACATAATGATTAGCTTTTTAGCTGTTTAGCTTATTAGTTTTCGACCTGTTCGTTCGGTTATTCGGGACTTTTTTCGGGTTGAGTCTCTGTCTACTCTGCGGCTGACTCCTCCTCTACGGCTTCAGGCTTCGGTGCTTCGGCAGTTGCCTCCTCTTTCGGTGCTTCTTCCACATTCGGTGTTTCTGCGGTTGCAGGCTTGTCCGCCACAGCTTCAGCGGCGGCGGGAGCCTTCTTGGACTTCTTGTGGACCGGGAGCTTGGTTCCCTCAATTATCTTTTTGCTGACAAGCAAGTTATAGACACTTGGAGACGGCTGTGCGCCCACGCCAATCCAGTACTGGACGCGGTCGGCGCTTATAACCGCTTCTTTAGAGTGCGGGTTATAAAAACCAAGGTCCTCCACAAAGGCGCCGTCTAGCTTGCTACGCTTTTCGTCCACTACCACTCTATAAGTTGGCTGGTGCTTTTTTCCACGGGGTTGAAATCTGATGACTAACATGAATTGAGTACTTAGTCCTTAGTACCTAGTACTTAGACATAAATCTAGAATTAAGAATATAGAATTGCTGCAGTTAAGAGTGAGGCTCTTAGGTTGTTGATTGCTCAACAACAATGCGGTGAATAATAGCTTAGAACGCTTTTGTTGTCAAAATCCCATCGCCGAATAGCGGCAAAGTTAGGAAGTCGCACTTCCTACGGGAAGAACGACTTCCTAACTTTGCTAGGGTTTTTCCACCAGGGCCTCCGCTTCCTCGAACTTGATAGACAAAAGCTTGCTGGTGCCGTCGCTGGTCATGGTTACGCCGTAGAGAACGTTGGCGCTGGCCATGGTTGCTCGGTTGTGGGTGACAATAATAAATTGAGACTTTTTGGCAAAATTTTTAATCAGGTTGGCGAAGCGTTTAGTGTTGTTTTCGTCCAGGGCGGCGTCTACCTCGTCTAGCACGATAAAAGGCGGCGGGCTGACAGAGATGAGCGCGAAGAGCACGGCGATTGAGACAAGGCTGCGTTCGCCGCCGCTAAGCATATCCAGGCCGCGGATGTTTTTGCGCGGGATAGTGAGCTCTATCTCTAGGCCGGCCTCTTTAGCGTCGGTGTCATTATTTTCTTCACTGTCATTCCCACTTCCCCTATTGTCATTCCCGTGCAGACGGGAATCCATGGATCCCCCGGTCGAGCCGGAGGATGACAAGTCTTCTACCGGCTCAATTATGTGCCGAGGTTGCGGATTGGCGAGCACGAGCTTTGCCTTGCCGCCGCCAAACATGGTTTTAAAGTGCTCGGCCAGTTCTTCATTGACTCGCCTTAGCGCCCTGGCGAACTCATCGTGGATCTTTTGTTTAAGCTCGGCGATGAGCCTGGTTAGATCTTCAGAGGCTTTGTCTAAGTCTGTTATCTGCTGTTCTAAAAACGCGTAGCGCTCTTCCATCTCTTTGGCTTCGCGGACTACCTCTGGATCAATATCGCCGATGCTGGCCAGCTCGCCGCGAAGTCGTAAAATCCGCCCCTCGATATTAATATGCTCTTCAAGTGGTTCACCGGCCGGAGTATTTACAAACTCTGAGAGCTTTCGGCCGTACTGCTCGGCCTGATGCTCTAACTCAGCGCGGCGCATGCTTATTTTTTCTTGCTCAAACCGGAGCCGACTTTGGCGCTGTAGAACCTCGGCCTGCTCTTTTCTTTTTTTCTCCACGGCTTCGTAGGCAGTACGAAACTCAGCATTAAAACTACGCAGACTCTCGGTAAAGCTATTCTCGTGGCTAGAGAGCTCTTTGAGTGAGGCTTCTAACTCGCCTAACTCTTGGGCGAGCTTTTCTTTTTGAGTTTGCAGGGACTGAAGTCTGCTTGTCTTTTCAGAGGTGTCCCCTTCCAGGGTCTGCTGGATCTGGGAGTCTAGCCGGTGAAGGTGTTGCTTGATACTTGCAATGTCATCTGACCCTTGAAGCTCGTTGATAAGTTTGCGGACGGCGGCGATAAGCGACAAGAGCTCGTCTTCTTTAACTGAGCGCTTCGGGGCGTTCGTTAAAAACTCCACCTCGGCCTCCATGCGGCCCACTTCTTTGGAGATAGAGGCGCGGCGCTCTAACAGCTCGGCCTGCTTTTTTTTGAAATCATCAAAGTTGCTGTCTGCTTTTGGTTGGCGAGCTTCCACGTGTGCCAGTGCTTTTTCGAGCTCTTTAAGTTCGGCGCTGATGTGCGTCAGATGCTTAGCTAGCTCGGTCGTTTGCGGCTCTAACTTAGCTTCTTCGGCTGTGAGCTCAGCAAGCTTACGGCTAAAGTAAACGAGTTCAAGGTTCGCGAGCTCGGCCTTTAGCTCGTCGTGCTTGGCCCACTTGCCAGACTGGCGGCGGAGCATGCGGAGGTGTGGGAGGAGCTCCTCTACTCGGCCGCGGGCTTCAGTGAGATTTGTTTGCGTGCTGGCGAGCTTATTCTCGGCATCTTGCCGTTTTATCTGGTACTGGCGCAGGCCAAGGACTTCTTCTAACATCATCCGGCGCTCGGCGGCGCTGGCTTTGATAAACATGTCGCTGTTGCCCTGGTTGATTATGACAAAGCCTTTTGTACCAAGACGGGCCTTGGCGAAAAAATCTACGATGTCGCGCAGGCGAACCTCGCCGTCGTTCAGGAAGTAGCTGGAGCTGCCATCGCGTCCGACGCGGCGGCGGATACTGACCTCGCTGTAGTCTATGGGGAAAAAACCGGTGGAGTTATCCAAGGTCATGGTCACCTGGGCAAAGCCGGCGCGCGGCCGTCCTTGAGTACCGGAGAACATCAAGTTCTCGGCTTTGTCGGCACGAATGCTTTTAGCGGAGGTTTCGCCTAAAACCCAGCGCAGGGCATCGGTAACGTTACTTTTACCAGACCCGTTTGGACCAACCACGGCCGTGACACCGGTTGGGAACTCCAGCGTGGTCTTGGACGCAAAAGATTTAAAACCCAAAAGTTCAAGTCGTTTGAGATACATTCTTTAGTCGATAGCTTATAGTCTATAGTCACTACGGAATACACGAATGATACCGCGAGCCGGCTGATTCGTAAATGAAGGCCATCGGTCCCTTCACGTATGTGCTACGCACCTTGCTCGTTCCTTTGGATGATTTGGCGGATCCTCTGAAGCCGGCGCGTGACAATTGCTCTTTTTTCTTCGTCC
Source organism: Candidatus Harrisonbacteria bacterium CG10_big_fil_rev_8_21_14_0_10_49_15 (assembly GCA_002773415.1). GTDB lineage: Bacteria > Patescibacteriota > Minisyncoccia > UBA6257 > 1-14-0-10-44-23 > 1-14-0-10-49-15. The sequence goes on from PFBD01000018.1 coordinate 14,965, forward strand.
TGCTCTTTATCAAGTCTTGTTAAAGCAACATCTTCCAGATCATCAACATCCTGCAGTGTAAGTACACCTAAATTTGCTAAGCGATCAATATCTTTATCGTGATATCCGCGCTCTTCGCTTCTAATCTTATAGGCGAGATAGCGGGCCGGATGGCAGATATGCATTTCTTGGCCATGAAAGTTTACTGTTCGTCCTTCTGTCCACTCTTTAGGAAGATGGCCGGCTTCGTCGAAGATGTCTACCATGGAACCGTCTTCGGCTATATCAATCGGGTCCATTTGGATCTTCCAAAGTTGATCTTCATCTTTTTTAGCTCTGCCGCGCTCATCTATCTCTAAAACATGCGGAAGCCCACCCTGTCCGCGCCGATAATCTTTAGCACTGACGCGTCTAAAGACTCGCCTGCTCCGATCTTCGGTCCAAAGTTTTAGAAAGAGTCCGTAGCCTTTAGCGCGGAAAAATTCTTCTAGTTTTTCTACATCCTTCCTGAGGACGAATACATCAATGTCGGCGTGCCGTCCAACATAGTCGCCGCCTTTTTCTATTTGCACAACATCAATGGTGTTACCGCCATGCAGTTGCCACCAGGCTCCTGATTCGTTCATCATGCTAGTTAACTTAGTCATCTGCCAGTCGTAGCGCTCACGTTTTTCCGGAGTCATTTCTTTCCGTTCTTCCAAACCGTAATGGATACCATGATCACTTTCGCCGACATCCTGGAAAACCGGCTCGGCCCCCTCGGGGATCTTTTTCGGGTCCGGGATCTTATCCGGAACATAATTTAATCTTCTGCTTTCCATACTGTTATTTTAACACCATCCAAAGAAAAAAGAATCACCCGATTAATCGGGTGATTCTTTTGCGCACACGTTCGGAAGTGGGACTTCCGAACGTGTGCGGGGTAGTTTTTTGGAGCTAGGCCACCTCGGCTTGGTAGCAGTCCAGGCAGTAGACTTTTTCCGGGCGGTCCGGGGAGTAACTGGTTTCGAAGGTGTTGGGGCAGTGTGTGCTTGCATCGTGGTGCGGATGCGGGCTTAGATTCTTATGTGCTCCCCCTTCTGACTCCGGGCCGGCGCACTGACAGGATCGCGGCCAAAGCTTCATGGGAGTGCGCTGTGCCAGACGTTCAAAGTGGCGGCAGTTTGGACAAAGATTCGGTATTGGAATCTGCGCGCTCCGGTACATCTGCAGCTCTTCCGGAACAATACGAAACGCGGTTGTGCACTGGTGCTTGCAAGTTCCCGCATGCGCGCAGCCAATCACTTCTTTCAGGATTTCATCCCCTACTTCCGTGGAGACATCTGGCACGGCCTCGGCCGGAATCGTGATTTTATAATCACGCTGAAGCTCGTCGCGC
>PFBD01000018.1:16361-27649 GCA_002773415.1 Candidatus Harrisonbacteria bacterium CG10_big_fil_rev_8_21_14_0_10_49_15
GAAAGAACTCCTGAACGAGCGCCTCGTTGTACGCGTATGGGCTTAGATCTGTTGGAAAAAACTCACCATACTTGTAGACTCTACCCGCGGCGTCAACATATGGTATGTCGTTCATGTGTTGCTTTATCTTGGCGGTTAACTGCTCGTATTCTTCTTTGGAATACTGTTTGTTTAAGATGCAGTACTGGGCGTCGCGGGCGCCGTTACAGCCGAATAGATCTTTGCTCTTCATGCAGCCCATGACATACTCGCTGTCCATTAAATTAGTCCAACACTCAAAAGCAAAATGGACGTCTGAGCATTGAAAACCAACACTACTGCACTCATACGTGCGCTCTGAACCGCCCGCCCACTGGCAGTGATCCATAATATCCTTACCACTAAAAACAGAGAAGCAGTGGCGGACGTGCTCGTTGTTCTGACAGTTGTATGAGTCTGTGGCGTCTTTACAATCCTCCAGCCAGTTGCCTGTCCCGTCGATGCTGCGGCGCGTGACAAGAGCGGGCACGATGAACTGCTTTTTGAATTCTTTAAATTTTTCCTGAAGCTTTGCAACCTCTTGCGCGGATTTCAGATTCAGTTCTGCCAGTTTACTCTCGTACTCCTCTTTGGTGAGTTGCTCGTTAAAAAAGCAGTACTGTTTGTTACGCAGATTAACGCAACCGAAGGAGTTACTAACGTTCTGGCAGTTGTGCAAAAACCACGAGTCGCGGCAGTTGACACACTCGCTTGAAGAAACGAGCTGATAACAGTTTGTGGAGTCTATGCAGTCATAACAGCGCTCGGATTTAATGGTCGCGTAGCAGTCTTGGCAGTTCTTTGAGAAGTTTACCCAGGCAGAATAACGACAGTCTTCCGGAGCGGTGGAACTAAATACCAAATAGCAGTTCTTGGAATCCGCGATGCGATTGGTGTAGTCGCTGTTGATATTAGTTTTCTGGTGGATGAGGCCCAGACGTGGCACGACGCTCATCAGTTCTTTTAACTGAGTGAAAAACGGCTTGGAAAAATCGTAATCACGGCCATAGGTTTTGTAATCCCAGCCGTCTCCGTACCAGCACGACTTACAGTAGACCGTGAACGGCGCGTCGGCCGGATACTGCATTACCGATTCTTTTTGGCACAAGTCGCACTTCCGCTTGTAAAGGGAGCGGTCATTACGAAATACAAGTCGACGGATCATTCGGCATTCCGGGCAGAAGGTTGGATCCGGCACTTTTAATAACTCTAAAAACTCCCTGTCTTTCTCTGTTATTTCGAACTGATGCTTACAGCTCTGGCATGTGACTTTTTCCATGAATAAAAACTACTATATTAGTTAATAGTAGCATTAAGAAGCGCCAAAAGACTTGTTTGGTCGCTTCAATTCAGATCCGAGGGCGCCATCAGCTAGTGCTCGCTCTCAGACCTAAATTCAATGCTGTGATTTTAAGATAGCACTATTTTGGGGCGGTGTCAATGACATGTACGAGGCCACCCACTTTTACACTCCAAGATAATACCTGTAACGACGACACACCTATGTACATAATAACATGCACGTGCATGTTATTATGTACATAGGTGGAAAGATACCTGACCGGTGAATATCGGTATACCCAAGCTACGTAACACGCGAGCGTAGGCCTACCGAAAAAATACGTAGCTCTACTTGGCTGCGGTTTTAAAGTCGCGGCATGGATTCCTGTTTTCACGGGAATGACAAAAAAAGGGTGGAGGGGGTCGCACGTATAGCTTTTTTACTAAAGCTATAAAATTCTATTGCCATTTATAGGTTTATGCTTTTGAGCGATAGTCTTTTAATATGCATAGATTTTATCCATCTTGCATAGATTTTGGGAATATGATAGGCTAAATCTATGCAAAAGTATAAAAATCTGCTGAAAATTGGGGAGGTAGCGGCCTTGCTTGGTGTTTCTATTGATACGCTTCGGCGTTGGGATAGACAAGGCAGGCTCAAGCCGTCTATAACCAAGCTAAGCGGACACCGTTTATATGATCATGCTACAATCAGAGCGATGGTCAGTGATCCAGTTTTAAAAATCGAGCAGTGGGCTAAAACCGGGGAAAAGGATGAGGTACTTTCCAGGTATTACTGCTCGAACAGAGCGGTGTTTGGACTAGAGCTCAAGGACGCGGAGGAGGTTTTACAAGCTCAAGTAGATGAGCAGACAACCCCGCCGGCGATTATCGGCGCTATCCTAGGTGAGCTCGGTAATAATGCCTTTGACCACAACCTTGGGAACTGGCCGGATGAGCCTGGAGTGTATTTTTGTCTTGATTCTGTGCGGCGCAAGGCGGTTGTGGCTGATCGCGGGCAGGGCCTCCTTAAAACACTACGCCAAGCAAGGCCGACTATTGCTGATGATAGTGAGGCACTCTTGGTTGCCTTTACAGAGATTCTTTCCGGACGCGCGCCTGAAGACCGTGGCAATGGGCTAAAGTTCGTACGCAGTATGTTGAAACAGTACCGGCTGGGTTTGAGTTTTCAATCCGGCAGTGCCCTAGTTAGTATCGGCCCCCTCTCCGACCGCTTGGACAGAAAAGTGGCCGAAGAGGTCATGCAGGGATGCTTTGCTATATTAGAATACTAACAACCTAAATAAATCTATGCGTATTGAAATTAAAAAATTTGGTGATACTCTCGTTTCCCGGGACGCCGGCCGTGAGGCATTAAACGCTTTTCGCCCGACGCTTGCCTCGCTCTTACCAGCGGAAAAAATCCAAATGGATTTCTCGGGTATATTCACTATCAGTCCTTCTTGGGCCGCTGAATTTATTCTGCCAATTCAAAAAGAATACGGCGAAGCTGTAGAGCTACTACCAACGGATAATCCGGCTGTCAAAGCAACGCTAGACTTTTTAGAAAGTCTCAATCAAAAGGATTAACCACGCGGGCTCTATTTACACTGCACCTAAAGCAGTGGCTTGCGTTCGTTGTCCACTATCTCTAGGGCGCGGCGGGCGGCTTCCACTTCGCCGTCTTGCTTGGCGTTGCCGGAGCCGGTGGCTATAAGCTTGTCGCCGAAGTAGACGCCAACCTTAAAGACTTTGGCGTGATCTGGGCCGTTTTCTTCTATCACTCGGTAGCTGGGCGTGACTTTAAGCTGGGCTTGGACACGCTCCTGAAGCTGGCTTTTGGCGTCGATGTACAGGCCTTTCTTAATTATTTCAGCTAGGTGCGCGAGGACAAATTCGTTGATAAACTTTTTCGCGGCCGGGTAACCGCCGTCTTGGTAAAGCGCGCCGATGAGCGACTCTATGGCGTTGGCTAAGATAACATCGCGGGCGCGGCCCGTGTCGCGTTGCTCGCCACGGCTCATCAGAATCGTCCCTTCCATGCCGGCTTCGCGAGCCACTTGGGCAAGCATGACGTAGTTAACCAACGCGGCGCGAACGCTGGTCATCCAGCCTTCGGCTTGATCAGCGTAGCGGTTGAACAGTTCTTCGGTGACGACTAGCTCTAAGACGGCGTCGCCTAAAAACTCCAAGCGCTCATTGTGCGGCACGCCCCACTTTGGGTTCTCGTTCAGGTAAGAACGGTGAGTCAAAGCTTCCTTTAAATAGTCCTCATTTTGAAAGGTATAGCCGATATGCTTTTTTAGTTCTTCTGTATTCATAGGTTTAAAATTCCAATCTCTAATACCTGCCTGCCGGCAGGCAGGTCTAAATTCTTATTTTTTGCTTCTTCTTTTGTTTTCCTTCTTAAGCTCGCCCATCTCTATTAACTGCTTGTAGACCGTGCCGAGAACACCGTTGATAAAGCGGCCGGAGTTTGGCCCGCCGTAGTTCTTACCAAGTTCAATTGCTTCGTTGATGGCCACCGGGGCCGGCACTGCTTCCTTGTTGGCGTAGACCAACTCGTACAAGCCGATGCGCAGAGCGTTTCGGTCTACGATTGAAATTTGGGCCAAAGGCCACTCGGGCGCGGACTTTACTATTAGGTCATCGATGGCGACCAAGTTCTCTATTATGCCTTTAGCTCTTTTCCAGATGAATTCTTCGTACCCTTCTAGGCCGGGGCCGAAGTCTTTCATGTTTCTCTCGATGATACCGATGAGGTCCTCCTGCTGATCGTAGAAGTCCCATTCGTAAAGGGATTGCAAGATTATTGAGCGGGCGAGATGACGACGTGACATATTTGAAAGGGTCCTATTAGTACTATTTCTTGATACTAGCGGAATTCGGCTTAGCTTGCAATTAAGACTGGTCGCTATAAAATAAGTACATGCACGCGCACGCTGTTTCAGTAATTGTAATAACGCCAGACGGGATCCCGCTTATCCAAGACATTTATAAACCAAAACCGCACTTTTGGAAGTTTCCGGGCGGCCGACAAGAAGGTTCGGAAACCCCAGAGGTGACGGCGCAGAGGGAGCTTGCCGAAGAGGTTGGCATTGAGTTAGAACTTGAACAGCTAGAGCTTTTGCACCAGGAAACAAGACCGGGCAGAGACGGTGGCGGTCATGATTTCTTTTTATTCCGAGCCATACTGCCGGAAACGCCGAAAATGAAACTACTTGGTAATGATGGAGAGCGCGTCGAGCTGATATCAAAAAACGCCCTGCGGGCGCTTATTGAAAACGATTCTTTTTTTCCAAACCACCGGCAGTTTGCCGAGAAGTTTATACTTTAGCGGCTTTAACTGTGCGCTTGTTGTAGACACCACACTGCGGGCAGGCTTTGTGCGGTAGGCGTGGGCCGCGACAGTCTTGGCAGACCAAGATGTGCTTCTTCTCCAACGCTTGGTTGGCGCGGCGGCGGCGAGACTTTGATTTACTATTTCGTTTTGCGGGAACCATGTTATTAGCTTATTAGCTTATTAGCTTATTAGCTTATTAGCTTATTAGCTTATTAGCTTATTAGCTTATTAGCTTATTAGCTTATTAGCTGTTTAGGTAGCGGCCTACTCCCTAAGAAGCTAAGCAGCTAAACAGCTGATTGATTCAAAATACAGGAAATGCGGAAAATATGCAAATCGGCGGGCCTGAATGCAGGACGGGCGGCCGCGGATGAGATCCGTGGCCGCCCGTGAAAAGACTCGGCGCCTCGCATGGCCGTTAGCTAGCGGGGCGGACAGATGGATTTCTTCAAGCGCTCTCGGGCGCGGCCAATCCGGCTCGTGACCGTACCGAGTGGCACACTAAGCAGTTCGCTGATCTGCTTGTAGGAGTGTCCCTCGAGTGCGAACAGCAGGAACGGAACTCTGTAAACTGGATTGAGACTGGCGAGGGCCTCCGCCAGAGCTTCGTCGATTTGCTCGAGAAACTTGGTAGCGCTCGCAGGATTACTCTTCAGCGCTGCGCCAGGCTTCGGACGAATGGCATTTCGGCAATAATCTCATTTCTTCCACCCCTACTTCAGGGTGTGCTTGTCCGTTTACGATACTCACGATGTCCCTCCCCTCCCTGGAAATGAGACGATGAAAAGGTCTGCTTTCTTTATGCCATGCTTGATAACTGAAGTCAGTTTTCCGGGTTTTGGAAAATCGGCTATAATGGGTGGGTTAGTTTTTGTTGAGTCGGCGACAAATGGTTCGGCCCTTCGATACACTCAGGACAAGCAAGCTCACCATAAACTAAAATTAAATGTATTTTTCTTATGTCTAAATTTGTTCACTTACATACACACTCGCACTACTCTCTGTTGGATGGGATGAGTAAGATTCCGGATTTGGTGGCGCACACGAAGAAGTTGGGGATGGATGCGATTGCGGTTACGGACCACGGCAACTTATACGGAGCAGTTGAGTTTTATAAAGAAGCGACCAAGGCCGGCATCAAACCGATTATCGGCGTGGAGGCGTATATCGCGCCGGGTGATCATAAAGAAAAGAGCGCAGGGGTTAGCGAGGACCGGTACTACCACCTTGTCCTGCTCGTGAAGAACCAAGTTGGTTGGGAGAATTTGTTGCAGTTGGTTACGAAGTCTTGGTTGGAGGGATTTTATTACAAGCCACGGATGGATAAGGCGATGTTGCGCGAACATAGCGAGGGGCTGATTGCGCTTTCTGGCTGCTTGGGTGGCGAGCTTAGTCAGGCTCTACTAAATAATAGAATTGAGGCTGGTGAAACTATCGCGCGCGAGTATCAAGATATATTTGGAACAGAGAATTATTATTTGGAAATTGGCAGGCATCCAAAAATAGAAGAGATTGAGAAGGTGAACCCAAGACTTATCGCCCTTTCTGAAAAGCTGAATATTCCGCTGGTGGCCACGCAAGACAGCCACTATTTAAACAAAGATGATAAGGAGACGCACGACATCTTGCTCTCAATTCAGACCGGTAAGTCTATTAATGATGAGAAGAAGTTCACGCTGACGGACGACTTTTCGCTGACCAGTCCGGAGGAGATGATCAAGACCTTTGGTGACCTGCCGGATGCCATTTCAAACACCGTAAAAATTGCAGAGCAGTGTAACTTTGATTTTGAGCTAGGGAAGATCCTGCTCCCCCGTTTTGATACTCCGGGCGGGCTGGACTCTAAAGCGTATCTGCGACAGCTTGTAAATGAACGGATTGCTGATCGCTATACCAACCCGAATGACGAGACTGTGCAAAAGAGGGTGGAGTATGAGCTGTCCATTATTGAGAAGACCGGCTTTCCGGACTACTTCTTGATCGTGCAAGACTTTATTAACTGGGCTAAGGAGCGCGGTATAGTGGTCGGCCCGGGGCGAGGCTCGGCGGCGGGCAGTATTGTTTCATATATCTTGGGGATAACAGACTTGGATCCGATTGCCTATGGACTTTTGTTTGAGCGGTTTTTGAATCCGGAGCGGGCGCAGATGCCGGATATTGACATTGATATCACGGACACGCGGCGGGACGAGGTGATGGGTTACTTGCAAGAAAAGTATGGCGAGGACCGGGTGGCGCATATTATCACCTTTGGAACGATGGCCGCGCGGGCCGCGATTCGGGACGTGGGCCGGGCGCTGGATGTGGAGCTGTCTTTTTGCGATCAGCTGGCTAAGCTGGTGCCGTTTGGCAAGAATTTAAGCCAGACCCTGAAGCTGGTGCCGGAGTTTGCCGACTTGTATAAAAATGATCCGCGGGCAACTCGGATAATTGACGCGGCGAAAAAACTGGAAGGAGTGGCACGGCACGCTTCAGTGCACGCTTGTGGGATTGTGGTTGCGGCGGACCCTATTACAAAACGAGTGCCACTGCAGATCAGTCCGCAGAAAGATAACTTAGTGGTTACGCAGTTTGAGATGCATGCGATTGAAGACTTAGGACTGCTGAAAATAGATCTGCTGGGGCTGAAGAACCTGACTATTATTGAAGATACTGTGCGATTGATTGCAGATAAGTCTGGCGAACGGATTGATATGAGCCGGATCCCGCTCAATGATCCACAGGCGTTTGCCCTTTTCCAAAAAGCAGAGACCGTGGGCGTGTTCCAGTTGGAGTCAGGAGGTATTCGGCGTTACTTAAAAGAACTCAAACCGACTGAGCTTAATGATATTATCGCCATGGTGGCGCTCTACCGACCCGGGCCGATGGAGCTTATTCCCTCTTATATTGCTCGCAAACATGGCACGGAAGAGGTTACCTACATACACCCGAAGCTGGAGCCTATTATGCGCAACACATACGGCATCGGCGTGTATCAAGAACAGATGATGCGTATTGCGTCTGACCTGGCCGGGTACTCGCTGGCAGAAGCGGATATTTTACGAAAGGCCATTGGCAAGAAGATCAAAAAGCTCTTGGACGAGCAAGAGGAAAAGCTGGTGAAGGGCATGATCGCTAACGGCATACCGGAGCATACGGCGAAAAAAATCTGGGAGCTGTTCCCGCCGTTTGCGCGTTATGGCTTTAATTTATCGCACGCAGCCTGCTACGCTATGATCGCCTACCGCACCGCTTACCTGAAGGCAAACTATCCGGTGGAGTTTATGACCGCGCTTTTTAACGCGGATAGTGGTGATGTGGAGCGGATCTCTTTCCTGATTGGCGAGGCGAAGAAGATGGGCATAGAAGTGTTGCCGCCAAACGTGAACAAGTCTAATGTTGTCTTTACTCCCTCCTTCGCCGAGGCTTCGGAGGGCAAGCCCGAAGTTGGCGCTATTCGGTTTGGTCTTTCGGCCATTAAGAATGTGGGCGCGAATATTGTGGAGGCTATTGTTAGTGAGCGGGCGGCCGGAGGGCAGTACCAAAACTTCAACGGCTTTATCACCCGCGTGAAGCACAAAGACCTGAACAAGAAGTCTTTGGAGAGCATGATCAAAGGTGGCGCCTTGGACAGCTTTGGCATTGAGCGCAATACTTTACTGCACAACTTAGACGCTATTACGAAATTTATTCAAATGGCGCGCAAAGCGGCGGATATTAACCAAGGCGGACTGTTTGGCGATGTGTTTGCCAGCACTGTTTCAGAAAAAGCACTAGAGCTGGAGCCAGCGCCGCCGGCGTCTAATAAGGAAAAGCTGGGCTGGGAGAAGGAACTGCTTGGGCTGTATGTTTCAGACCATCCGCTTAACGAGAACAGCGAGAAGATAGCCGCGGCGAAGCCGACTCCTATCAAGGAGGTTTTGACAGACCGCTCTACTACGAAGATGTACCGCGTGGCCGGAATGGTCGCGAGCGTGAAAAGCATTATCACCAAGAGCGGTAAGCCGATGTGTTTTGTGAAGTTGGAAGATCAGTCCGAAAGCATTGAGGTAGTTGTTTTCCCGGATACGTTTGCGAAAAACCAAAACTGCTGGAACGAGGGGGCGATTATTGTGCTTACCGGGAGACTGAATTTTCGAAATGGCGATACGTCGCTAATTGCGGATCAGGTGAAGGAGATTTGATCAGTGCTTAGTACCTAGTACCTAGTACTTAGTGTGTAGTAGTATCACATTCGTATTGGTTTTTGGGAATCGTGCGATTTATCGTGCGATTAATCGCACGATTCTTTTTTGACTTCCCAGAGTGTAATTATGATGATAATCTGCTTATATGGGATTTTTGGATAAGATGTTTGGTAGGGCGACGGTGGAACAGCCTAAACAGGAACAGGCGCCGGTTCAGCCAAAGTTAACCTTAGAACAGCTGCGAGAGCAAGCTCAAACCGACGCGGACCGGCTGCGTTTGGATATGTTTGAAAAGGTGCGGGAGTTGGGTGTGCAGGTACAGGTAGATAGTGGTGTTGCCATTGGGATCAAGGTAGATACGGACGAGGAGCGAGATGCTATTATCGGCGTATTTGAGCGGTATGGCTACCCGCGCGGTGAGCTTAGGAAATCAAATGACGGAAGTAGCCTGGAGGAGGAATTTGTAAATTGGGAGGAGCCGCCCAACGCTGGCTTCATTGTGGTTCGCACAATTCTAAGGCCGGAGCATAGGAGGCCTTCTAACAACCGCTTTTATTTAGTGACGCTCACAACTAGCCAGCCCGAGTGATCCCCCGGGTGGTTTGTGCCGACCATGCGCCCGAGGGAGTACTCGGGCATTTTTGATTGAAGAAAAATTATTGTCGGTATACACTTACCTTTATGAACAACAATGAACACTTGGAGGTGGTTAGACACTCGTTTGCGCATTTACTGGCGGCGGCGGTCTTAGAGTTATATCCGGAGGCCAAGCCGACGATTGGGCCGGCGATTGAAAATGGATTTTATTATGATTTCCACTTTGCCTCCCCTATCAGCGAGACGGACCTAGGAAAGATGGAAAAGAAGATGCGTGGCGTACTGCGACAGTGGGAGAAGAGCGAGAACTGGTTTAGTAAGCGAGAAGTTTCGGCGCAGGAGGCAAAAGAGATATTTAAGGGGAATGAGTTTAAGCTGGAGTTAATTGAGGAGATCGTTGGTAAGGGCGAGCCTATTACGCTGTACACCACTGGTGAGTTTACTGATCTTTGCCGCGGCGGACATGCGGATAAGCCGGCAGAGCTGAACCCGGAGGCGTTTAAGCTGACGCACCTGGCCGGCGCGTACTGGCGCGGGGATGAGAAGAACCCGATGCTGACGCGCATTTATGGAGTGGCCTTTGAGACCAAGGAAGAGCTGGAGCAGTATTTGGCGATGGTTGAGGAGGCCAAGAAACGGGATCATAAGAAGTTGGGGCCGGAGCTGGATCTTTTTACCTTTAGCCCGCTGGTTGGCGCGGGGCTGCCGCTTTGGACGCCAAAGGGAACATTGGTACGCGATCTACTGGACGATTTTGTTTGGGCACTACGCAAGGAAGCCGGCTACGAAAAGGTGGAGATTCCGCACATCACCAAAAAGGATCTTTATGAAACGAGCGGACACTGGGATAAATTCAAAGACGAGCTGTTCCGGATACAAACGCGCGAAGGTCACGAGTTTGCCATGAAGCCGATGAACTGCCCGCACCACACGCAGATCTACGCACGCAAGAAATGGAGTTACCGGGAGCTGCCGCAGCGCTATGCGAATACTACGACCTGCTACAGAGATGAGCAGAGTGGCGAACTGGCCGGGCTTTCCCGGGTACGCGCTTTTGCCCAAGACGATGCGCATGTATTTTGCCGGATGTCGGACGCAAAGCAGGAATTTTTGAAAGTGTGGGAAGTTGTCTACGCTTTTTATTCTGCGTTTGGATTTTCTTTGCGTGTTCGGCTCTCGTTGCACGACCCGAAAGCGCCGGAAAAGTACCTCGGCGATGAGGCGCGCTGGGTTGAAGCGGAAAAGATCTTGCGTGATATCGTAAGCGAGCAGAAGGTGGACTGGTTTGAGGGCGTTGGAGAGGCAGCTTTCTACGGACCGAAGCTTGATTTTATGGCCAAGGACGCCATTGGTAGGCAGTGGCAGGTGGCAACCATTCAGCTAGACATGAACATGCCGGAGCGGTTTGACCTGACTTGCGTGAATGAAAAAGGTGAGAATGAGCGAATAGTAATGATCCACGCCGCTATTATGGGTTCCATTGAACGATTTCTTTCTATTCTCATTGAGCACACGGCCGGGGCTTTTCCACTTTGGTTGTCCCCTGTGCAGGCGCGAGTTATTGCGGTTAGTGATAAGTTCCAGGAGTATGCGAGTAAACAAGTCGCTAGTCTCAAGGAGGCTGGCATTCGCGTGGAACTGACGGAGGCGAACGAAACTTTGGGCAAGCGGATTCGGGAGGCGCAACAAGAGAAGATACCTTATATATTGGTTGTGGGCGAAAAAGAACAGGACGAGAAGACCGTGGCGGTGCGCCACCGGAGTGTTGGTGATCTAGGTACTTTGCCTGTGTCAGAGCTGGTTGAAAAACTGCAAAAAGAAATAAAGGACAAGGCTTTATAAAAATTACGAGGTTCGGCCTCGTAACTTTGTGTGGTCAAAAA
>PFBD01000024.1:0-147 GCA_002773415.1 Candidatus Harrisonbacteria bacterium CG10_big_fil_rev_8_21_14_0_10_49_15
CTTGACATCAAAGATACTATACGGACAAGTAAAGACACGATCATAAACTCCAACCGCACGATCGCGGAAAAAACAGAAACGCTAAATGACCTAAAAGCCGGCACAGACCAGCTCGACATTAACGCGCAAGAAGTTACCATGCGGCAA
>PFBD01000024.1:154-6742 GCA_002773415.1 Candidatus Harrisonbacteria bacterium CG10_big_fil_rev_8_21_14_0_10_49_15
ACGTCCTAAAAGAAGCTCAGGTTCAGTTTGCTAAAACTATAATCCGCGCCCCAATTTCTGGAACCGTGACAAAACAAGATGCCAAGGTCGGCGAAATTGTTTCGGCAAACACTTCTCTCGTTTCTATTATTTCGGCTTCCCAATTTGAAATTGAAGCCAATGTGCCGGAAGCAGATATTGCAAAAGTGAGCGTGGGCAATACTTCCCTTGTGACGCTTGACGCCTACGGCAGGGATGTCGTCTTTGAAGCAAAAGTGGTCGCCGTGGACCCTGCCGAGACCGTTGTGGACGGCGTGGCGACATACAAAGTAATTTTTCAATTTGTTAAAGATGACGAACGAGTAAAATCGGGCATGACCGCCAATATAGATATCGCAAGCGCGAGCCGCGAAAATGTAATTGCCGTGCCGCAACGAGCCATTATCAGAAAAAATGGAGACCAGTTCGTGAGAATAGTGGATGGCGAAAGCTTTCGCGAAGTCAAAGTGGAAACGGGGCTTCGCGATTCTGATGGGAATATTGAAATTATAAGTGGCATCAGCGAAGGAGATAAAGTAATCACCTTCACGGAGTAATTATATGGCGGAACATATAACACAACAACAAGAAACAAGCTCTGAAATGTTGCGTGAAGAGAAAAAGATTATCAAAGAGGAACGAAACATCCTGCGCCGCATCAATCGCGACACGATAATTATTGCCGGCGCTGTCGTCTTGCTTATCGCGCTGGGCGTTGGATACGTCGTATGGCAGAATATCTCAAGCCGCGTGTCTATAGACAAAGCGGAACTCCGCGCTCCGCAAATTGAACTCTCTTCTCGAAACGGCGGGGTGCTGCGAGAGGTGATGGTTAACGAGGGCGATATGGTGTTGGCGCATACGCCGGTGGCGCGCGTTGAATCCGAACTTATCAAAACCGAAAAAGACGGGCTGGTGATTACAGCTAACAAGGCAATCGGACAATCATTCGCTCCCGTCCGAGCCGTTGTGACGATGATTGAACCTAAAGAATTGCGCGTTATCGGACGGATTGAAGAAGATAAGGGGCTGGATAAAATTATGGTCGGTCAGCGGGCCGTATTTACTTTTGACGCACTCGACTCGCGCGAATTTATCGGCACGGTTGACGAGATAAGCCCGGCTTCGCTGGAAGCGGGTCTTGCATTTTCCATTTCCGATAAACGCCCGACGAAAGAATTTTTGGTAAAAGTGCGATTTGACGTATCGCGATATCCGGAACTGAAGAATGGAATGTCGGCGCGACTATGGATATATATCAAATAATCGATATGCGGGTTACGGCAAAGGAAAACCAAACAGAAACGCATGATCCGTGGATAGTACTCGTGACCGTGATGGTCGGGACGCTCCTTATCGGCCTTGACAGAACCGTGGTCAACCTAGGACTACCTGGGATGATCAGTGATTTCGGTATTACCGTTTCAAGCGCAGGATGGATAGCGACCTCATACATCATTTCAAACGCAGTATTCGTACCGGTTTTCGGCAAACTCGGCGACAAACTAGGAAACCGCGTTATTTACCTTTGGGCGTTTATTGGATTTACCGTCGTTTCAGTCGCTGCGGGCCTTGCGTGGAATCTCACTTCGATGATTTTCTTCCGCGCCATACAGGGGCTCGTGGGAGCGGCCATATATCCGACCGCCATGGCGCTTATAGCCAAGACATTCGATGACCCCGCAGCACGTACGCAGGCGCTCGGCATCTGGTCGGCATCGTTTGCTGTCTCTGCAGTTCTCGGTCCTTTGATCGGAGGTCCTTTGATCGACAATTTCTCGTGGCGCTGGCTTTTCTACATCAATCTCCCGGTCGGAATCCTCGGTATCCTTATGACACTGTGGTACTTGCCACAAGACAAGCCGGTGGATACGAAAACTGGTTTTGACTACAAGGGTTCCATGACGCTTGCCGTGGCGCTCTCCTCGCTGGTCCTCGTCCTTGAAAAGGGCCGCGAATTGGGGTGGCTCTCGTGGGAAAGCATCCTTGCATACGCGATAGTGGTCGCATTTTCAATTCTTTTTTACCGCATTGAGAGGCGCGAAGACGATCCGGTTGTCGATCTCAAACTCTTTACTAATCCTATTTATTCGAACATATTACTCCTCTCATTTATTACGTTCGGCGGCATGATGGGGGCGATGTTCCTCATTCCCGTATTCGCGCAAACGTACCTTGGGCTCGACGCGACGCATACCGGCTTCCTTTTCATACCCATGGCGCTCACGATGTTCATCGCAGCCCCGCTCGGTGGATTGCTCTCGCGTATAATGCCCCTGCGATACCTCGTATCGGCTGGCATGGCCATCGGCGCATTCGGCATATATCTCTTCTCGGGTCTCGATGTGAAGACGACCTCGCTCGATCTTATGTTGCCCCTTATCGTCTTCGCCACAGGGCTTGGTCTCGGCATGGCGCCGATGACGGCGGCCGCTACCAATTCTGTACCAACCAACGAGGTGGGCGTTTCCTCTGCCGTTTTGAATCTCGTGCGTAATATCGCGGGAGCAGTCGGCATAGCTTTCTTCAGCACCATCCTCGCCAATATTATCGAATCGAATGTGCTTCAGTTAGGTCAGGATACGGTCATCAATGCGCCAAGTCCGGCAGTACTACAAGAAGTTACCGCGCTTATTATCCTCAAGGCGCAAATAATGGCATACGGCGAAGTATTCGTCATCGCGGCGGGCATTATGGCAATCGGTGTCTTCGTCGCGCTCTTTTTGCGAGAACCGAAATTGCCCGAAGCGCGCGCGAAGAACGCGTCTGCCGCTCTGGCGATTCATTAATAATAGTGAAGAATAATATATGGCACTCATTGAAGTAAAAGATTTAGAAAAGACATACTACAACGACGGCGTTGCCACTCCCGTTCTACGGGATGTGTCTTTTACTATCAATGAGGGAGAATTTGTGGCTATCATGGGGCCTTCGGGATCAGGCAAGTCAACCTTGCTTCATATACTTGGGTTTTTGGATGAACACACAACAGGAGAATATCGCTTTGACGGAAAAACGATGAATGATTATTCAAAGGAAGAGATTGCCCATGTTCGCAACAAAAAGATGGGTTTTGTGTTTCAGGCGTTTAATTTACTGCCGCGCACTACCGTGCTTGAAAATGTAAAATTGCCGCTTCTCTATTCTGGTATAAAAAAATCGATGAGGGACGAACTTGCGCTCAAAGCCATAGAGTCCGTGGGACTTTCTCATCGCGTGCATCACGAGTCGTCCCAGCTTTCGGGAGGAGAGAAACAGCGAGTGGCAATTGCCAGAGCCCTGGTAAACAAACCCAATGTTATTTTTGCGGACGAGCCCACGGGCAACCTTGATTCAAAGTCGGGGCAAATTGTGATGGAGTTTATTCAAAAGCTTAATGAAGAAGAAGGACACACGATTATTTTAATCACGCACGAAACATACACCGCCGAACACGCCCAACGAATTATTCACATTCTTGACGGAAAAATAGAAAGCGATAAAAAAGTAGAACATCGCCACAAAGCTCGCGACCATTTTAAGAAATAATTATGATGCTTAACGACAATTTTACAACCGCGCTTGCCGGACTTCAAGCAAACAAATCCCGATCCGCGCTTACCATACTCGGCATCGTTATTGGCATTACCGCCATTATTTTAGTCATGTCCGTGGGACAAGGCGCGGAAGATCTAATTTTAAATCAGATCCGAGGCCTCGGGTCGCAGACGGTTATCGTTGAGCCCGGCAGAGAGCCGAGCGGCCCCTCAAGTTTTGCCGAGCTTTTCACGGATTCTTTGAAACAAAAAGACGTTGACGCGCTTTTAAAGCCCTCCAATGTTCAGGGTGTCAAAGACCTTACTCCCGCCGTGATGCAGGTCGTGCCGGTAACTTTTGAAAATGAAACGATACGGACTAATGTCATCGGCGCGTCCGACCTCATCGCCAAAATCCTTGATATTTTCCCGCGCGAAGGCGCGTTTTTTACGGATGATGATATTAGACAAAAAGCGAGCGTGGCAGTCATTGGTTCGGAGGTTAAAAACAAATTGTTCGGACCTTTCGATGCCTTGGGAGAAAAAATAAAAGTTAAAGGACTGACTTTTCGCATTGTCGGTATACTGCCGCCCAAGGGGCAAGTCTCCCTTTTTGATGCCGACGACATGGTGGTAGTTCCGTATACTACAGCCCAGCAATACCTTGCCGGCATTAATTATTTCAACGCCATTATGATACGGGCAGAGTCGGAAGATATTGTTCCGCGGGTGGTTCGGGACATAGAATTAATTTTGCGGGAGACGCACGGAATAGACGATCCCGATAAAGACGATTTTCATGTAACCACGCAGGCGGACGCGGCCGAGCGAGTGCAAACGGTTACTGGAATCCTCTCGATACTTTTGGTTTCCGTAGCGGCAATTTCGCTTGTTGTCGGCGGAATCGGCATTATGAACATTATGTTGGTTTCCGTATCTGAACGGACGCGCGAGATCGGACTCCGCAAAGCCCTTGGCGCGACCGAAAACGACATTATGACGCAATTTCTTTTGGAGGCGGTCATGCTTACGGCCTTGGGAGGAATTGTCGGTATTATTCTCGGCGCCGCTTTTTCATTCCTCGCTTCTATAATTTTGTCGAGAATTGTGGCGCTTGGTTAGGCGTTTACTTTCCCGGTATTTGCCGCCATCCTCGGACTTGGCGTAGCCGGACTTGTAGGACTCGTATTCGGGCTTTACCCTGCTCGAGAAGCTAGCAAAAAAAGCCCGATGGAGGCGTTGAGATATGAATAATATCATCGAAGTAAAAAATTTAACCAAAAAATTCAACGGACTTACTGCCGTTGACGATATTTCCTTTGCGGTGAACAAAGGAGAAATTTTTGGATTTTTGGGCCCGAACGGAGCGGGCAAGTCCACGACTATCAATATGCTTTCCACAATTCTGCCTGTAACGGACGGCGAGGCCTTTATCAATGAGTTTAGTATTTTATCCCAAAGAAACGATGTGCGAAAATCCATCGGTCTTGTCTTTCAAGACCCATCGCTGGACGACCGGCTTACGGCAGAGGAGAACCTTCGCTTCCATGCAAAACTCTATGGCGTGCCGAAGGAAGAATATAAGAAGCGAATGGAAGAGGTATTGTATCTGGTTGATTTGTGGGATCGGAAAGAAGGCATTATAAAAACATTTTCGGGAGGAATGAAGCGGCGGCTTGAGATCGCGCGGGGCCTCATTCACTACCCGGCAGTTCTTTTTCTGGACGAACCGACCATCGGACTTGACCCGCAAACACGCGCTCATTTATGGGATTATATCCTGCGGCTCAAGCGCGAAAAAGAAATGACCATTTTTATGACCACGCATTATATGAACGAGGCGGAGTATTGCGACCGCATTGCCATTATTGACCACGGAAAAATTGTGGCGTCGGGCACGCCGCGCGAACTCAAAAAACAAGTCGGGGGAGATGTTATCAGTATGATGAGCGGGCAAAAGATGGAACTCAAGAAGGAATTCGAGGAGCGGTATAAAAAAGAGGTGAAAGAAAAGGATGGGTCTTTGCGGGTGGAAGTTGAGGACGGCGAAAAATTTCTGCCGCGGCTTTTCAATGAACTTACGGCCAAAATTGATTCAATTGAACTTCATAAACCGACGCTTGACGATGTGTTTCTCTCGCTCACCGGCCGCGCCATCCGCGAAGAGAAAGCGTCTGACAAAGAGCACATGCGTCAGCATATGAAGATGAGGCGAAGAACATAAAATTTTAATCTTGTACTTATGCAATTCATTCAAACGATTTACACAATTTGGCAGAGGGAAATAATTCGCTATTGGCGGGATAAAACGCGCATTATTTCCACGCTTTTTCAGCCGTTGATGTTTTTGGTTATATTCGGGGCTGGTTTGAGCAAAACTCTTGCCACAGGAAATTTCGGCGTTGATTTTACCCAATTCATGTATCCCGGCATTATCGCCATGAGCGTTATGAGTGTTGCTTTTTTCTCCACCATCTCCACTGTTTGGGACAGAGAGTTTGGTTTCTTGAAGGAAATTTTGGTGGCGCCCGTCTCCCGCGTGGCGGTTGCCTTTGGGAAAACACTGGGAGCAACCACCATTGCTTCAATTCAGGCGCTTATCTTATTAATTCTTGCTCCGCTTATCGGCGTGGCCATTCATATTGCCATTATTCCGCAACTTGTTATTTTTATGCTCCTGCTCGCTTTTGCCATTTCCGGCATGGGGCTACTGATTTCTTCTCTCATGAAAACGACCGAAAGCTTCGGGCTGGTTATGCAGGTTTTGATTTTCCCGATGTTTTTCATTTCGGGAGCCTTCTTTCCGCTTACCGCCGTGCCGTCGTGGATGCGCGCGCTTTCGTATATAAATCCATTGACCTATGGCGTAGACGCGATGAGGCAAATTCTTTTAGGCGATCAAGTGGCCAGCAATATTTTGAATGGCCTTTCTCTACACGCTATTTCTGTAAACGCCCTCTTTCTTGTGGCATTTTCATCGGTGATGGTAAGCGCCGCGGTGTGGGCGTTTAACAAAAGGGCATAACCGCGCCGTCCGTCCGGCAGGCGGGCAAAA
>PFBD01000032.1 GCA_002773415.1 Candidatus Harrisonbacteria bacterium CG10_big_fil_rev_8_21_14_0_10_49_15
GGCTATACCAACAATCCAAAAACTCGTGGAGTAGATATTGACCCTGAAAAATCTCGGCTGGTAAAGAAAGTTTTTGAACTCTACGCCACCGGAAATTATCCGCTTCATTCTCTCGCAAATTGGTGTGTCAAACACAATCTCAAAGGCAACAAGAACAACAAAATATCGAATAGCAGTTTGCAGAAGATTCTACAAAATATTTTCTACATCGGTCTTATGAAATTTAAGGGAGAAGTTTTTGAAGGAACTCACGAGCCGTTAATCTCAAAGAAACTTTTTGATTTGTGCCAAGAAGTTATGGCCAAGCGTGGAAAAAAGAAAGATATTCGCAAACACCATTTTGCTTTTCTTGGCTTAATGAAGTGTGCCTCATGTGGTTGCGCCATTACCGCAGAAATTCAAAAGGGTCATCATTACTACCACTGCACCAAAAAGAAAGGACCATGCCAAGAAAAGCATTATCTCCGCGAAGAAGTCCTGACCGAACAAATCAAAACATTTCTTCAAAAAGTTTCTTTATCGAGCCAAGACACCGAAAAAGTTTTAGCCGAATTACAAAAGGATGAGGAACGAGCAAAAGAGGAAGCTAAAACTACTGTTCAAAATCTCAAAGCGAAATTAACCAACATTGAATCCAAGCTCGAAAAGTTGCTGGACGCTTATCTTTGCGAGGTTATTTCTGCTGAGGACTACAAGATAAGAAAGGGAAACCTTGTTACCCAAAAGGTCGAGCTTGGAGAGAAAATCAGAGATTTTGAACAAAAAGGTTTGTCTTGGCTCGAACCGGCTCGTGAGTTCGTTTTGTCCTTGAATCAAGCCACGAATTTAGTTAAGAGCGAAAACAAAGAGGAAATGACAACATTTCTGAAAAACATCGGCTCGAACCATGTTTTAGAAAATCGCCAATTCGTTTTTGCCCCGAAAATTCAATACAAAGTGGCCGCCGAGCGAAGCGAGGCGGCTTCCTCTGGCTTGCAATTTCCGTACTGGTGCGGACGAGAGGACTCGAACCTCCACGAGCTAATGCTCACCAGCCCCTCAAGCTGGCCTGTCTACCGGTTCCAGCACGTCCGCGCGGTATCGAGAGGATACCTGCTAATACAGTCTAAAGCAACGCTCGTTGTTGCTCCGCTGCTGGCGTCTCAACGCCTCGAGCCTCATCGCCGCCCATGCCCTCTTCATCGATAAGCTGCAGAATCTTCGGAATTTTCTTGAAATCCGCCGCCAGGATCGGCTTCCAGTCGTTCCGATACAGTGCCGCCGCCGGGTGATACACCGGCATAATCACTCGTCCGTCCCGACGCTTCGGCTGGCCATGAACGTTGGTAATAGATAACCCGGGCCCCAACAGATATTCCATCGCATACCGCCCTAACGCCACAATCAGCTTCGGATCAATAATCCTAATCTGCTCGGCCAGCCAAGGCGTATACGCCTCCACCTCCGGCGGCAAAGGGTCCCGGTTGCCCGGCGGGCGGTGCTTAATGATATTGGCAATAAATACGTCCTCACGCTTAAGTCCAATCAAACCAATCAGCTCATCCAGAAACTTCCCCGCGGCCCCGACAAATGGCCGACCCTGCAAATCTTCATTCTTCCCCGGCGCCTCGCCGATAAACAGGACCTCCGCATCCGGGTTCCCCTCCCCGGGAACAGCATTGGTAGCCACGGATTTAAGCGGCAGATCTTTCTTCTCCCACTTGGCATTCAATGCGTCCAGCGCCTTCTGTTTTTCTTCTCTCGTCAAAACTATTACTTACGAATTACTGATTACTACCTACTTCACGTTTCGCCACTTTTTCAGCTTCTCCATATCCTTGCTAATCAGCGTATCGTGCTTCGTCTCCAGAATAAAGTTCACGCCTCTCAGGTCCTTATGCGCCAGCATGGCCTTAAACCCGCCATCGCCGATCTTCCCCTGCCCAATATGCTCATGCCGGTCGCGGTGGGCATTCAGGTCCATTTTCGAATCATTCGTATGCACCAGCTTTAGCTGCGAAATGCCCAGGATTTTTCGAAACGCCTTCATCGTCTCGTCCCATGCCTCGGTAGACCGCACATCGTACCCCGAGGCAAATAAATGACACGTATCCAGGCAGACATGAACATCTTTCCTGCCCAATTTGTCCAGCAAATATGCTAGCTCTTCAAACGTATCGCCAATCACTGAACCTGAACCTGCCGAAAACTCCAGCAGCAACTGCGAGGAAAAATCTGTTTCCACCCTAAAGATCTTTTTGAGTCCGGCCGCTACGGCATTCAATGCTTCTCGCGGCATCTCATCCTCTGTCGCCCCAGTCCAGTCCCGCGCGCTGCCCAGGTGTGTCACCACGTACTTCACGCCCAGCAAGCTGCCCCGCTCCAGCTCCTTCCGGATAATCCGCGGCGCCGCCTCGCGCAGGGCCGCTTTTTTCGAGGCAAAATTAATGTAATAGGGCGTATGGATATAGCTCTCGAAGCCATAGTCGCGGCAGCGCTGCTTGAATAACGTCGCCTGATCTTCAGAAATATAAGGCGCCGCGCCGCCCCGCGGGCTGCGCGAGAAAAACTGAAAACACTCCGCGCCCGCCTCCTTCGCATTCTCCGGCGCATTTTCCACACCACCAGCCGCCGACACGTGCAAACCAATTCGTTGATACTTCTGAGCCATATTGCTACCATATACCGTTTTCCCCTCCTTACGAAGGAGGGGTGGCCCCCGCCGAAGCCTTGGCGCAGGAGGGGGACGGGGTGGTTTATAATAATCACCATGACCGAGATCTTTAACAAAGAGGAGAAAACTGACCTGCGCAAGCTCCTGCGCAACAGCATTCCCGATCCGGAAGTGATCATGTGGTCCCAGCTACAGCAAAAGAGGATGCGCGGCTACAAGTTCAGGCGGCAAGCCAGCATTGATCGCTATGTGGTTGATTTCTACTGCCCGCGGGAAAAATTAGTGATTGAAATTGACGGCGATTCGCACTTTACTGACGAAGCGGAACAATATGATGCAGAACGAACCAAGATCTTTGAAGCGCTCGGGTTGCGGGTGCTGCGGTTTACGAACGAAGACGTGCGCCAAAGGCTTACGGTGGTGCTGGATACTATCCTGGAAGAATTGTCAGCTGCTTAAAAACCACCCCACCCTTCGACAAGCTCAGGGCACCCCTCCTTCGTAAGGAGGGGAAAGCCGCCACCCTAACCTTTTTCACACTTTCAAGGTTTCCTACCCCCCCCTATTCTGTTACACTACGTATTATTATGCGTCTGCCAGTACGACAGCACACAATAGCCAGAAAGAGGCGAGCCGCTCTCTCTCTCTCTCTCTCTTAATAATCCTCACCCTCCCCACCCCCACGGTCGCTGAGACCGAAGATCCCGCCCCCTGGTATCATCAGGACTGGAAATACAGACAAAAGCTCACCGTCAACCACGAGCAGGTGGCCGGAAGCCTGGATGCCTTTCCCCTGCTCGTCAAGCTCTCCGGTGACATCGCCGACAGAGCCCAATCTAACGGCAACGACATTCTCTTTACCGAACAAGATGGCACTACTAAGCTGCTCCATGAGATTGAGTCCTTCAACGGCGAGCTCATCGCCTGGGTCCAGCTGCCCCACCTCTCCGAGAAAGAAGACACTGACTTTTATGTCTACTTTGGCAATCCCGAGGCAGAGAGTCAGCAGAGCATAGACCGCGTCTTCGACCCCAACACCTATGCAGGAGTCTGGCACCTCTCCCAGAACCCCGGCACTACCCAAACCGACTCAACACAAAACAGCAACGATGGCACCCCCACCAACATCGACTCCCAGGATGGAGCAGGAGAGGGGAAGATTGGGGCGGCTATTAACTTTGATGGGGTGGATGATTATATCTCTATTTCCTACAAAGATATTTTTACGTTGCCGGATGCACTTACCATGACTGCCTGGATTCGCTTACAAGGTACACCTACATCTGGCGACTTTTTTCCTATTGTCAAGAAAAGGAATAGTGGGAGTAACAGTTGGCAATTCCTAATCAACGACGGAAGAGCCCTCAGGGTGGACCTTGATTCAGGTCTTCCCTCAACTATTGTGGGAGCGAACTCACTATCGCAAGATCACTGGTACCATGCGGCCGCGACTTGGGATGGCTCAAGCGTGACCATATACCTTGATGGGTCAATAGATGGCACCGGTACGCACACCGGTAAACACGCTGATACCACTGACCCTGTATTGATCGGGTGGTCACCAGACAACATAACGGATACATTTGATTACTTCAACGGCCTCCTCGATCACGTCACCATCTCCTCCGTCGCCCGCACCCCCGAATGGATCACTACCGAATACCGCAGCCAGTGCGCCTGCGAAGACTTTCTGACAGTTGGCGACACTGAAACCCAAACAGACAGCGTTGTTGCCACACCAGCTGCTGCTCCGGTTATCACCAGCGAAAGTTCACTCACCAGCCCGCTGATGCAGGCGCTTAACTCTCTCTACCTGCTCGCCTACGGCCGCGGCCCGACGTTTGCCGAGTGGCTCTACTGGGCGGATAGGATAATAAACGAGGAGAAGACCGACTTCCCGGAGCTGCTGGGAGCTATGCAATGGCAGGCGGGGGCAGCATTACAATAAACCTTACCGAAATCCGATCGCTCCAGGCGTGCGATTTTGGCGGGCAGTGATTGTCTCCGCGCAAAGGACAATATTGGACACAGGTATTGACTTCGCGCCTCTCATAGCTATGCTGGGGGTACAACCAAAAAAAGCCGAAATCCTACCTTCATGGAGGGTCTCCCGCAAGGGATAGGCATTTCCGCCCCGTAAGGGGTGGTTTTTTTATTCGATGAACCCGCGTTTTCGCAACGACTGAACCAGCTGCTTCGCCCACGCGCTTCTTTCCGCGGCGTCTCGCAGCAGTCCACAAAGAGCGTCAGCCAGGCGTATCAGCGAGCTGCTCTCATCTCGGCGAATCATTTTCACCACGGTTCGTGCATTCATAGACGGCCGCAAAATCTTCGTGAATTTCATAATTTCAGTGCGGGTGAAGCCATCCACATAGACGGCGACCTCATCTTCTTTATTGGCTTGCGGTCGAACGGCATCAGCCGCTACTTTAGCGGTGAAGGCAAAGTAATCTTTACTGTTTTGCAGAATATCGTAGTAGACGGCGCGCTTGAGTCCCTCTAGCTTCAGGACTTTCCGCAGGTAACTCTCGCGCTCAGCGTGTTTGGCATCCGTCCACTTCTTTTTGAACTTGCCGGATTCACCTTCAATGGCTTCGAGGGCTTTTTCCAGCTCGTACCGTTGCGCTGCCAGCACAACGACCGTGACCACAAATAACTTTCCAGCGGTGTCTTGGCCAGTTTCGTCAACGTAGCAATAGAGTTTTTGCTTATGTTTCATGGCTGGCATATCTGTAGTGTAGTAGGTTAGCGTGCTGGCGACGCCGCTCTGGCCGGCGGTTTTGCATGTACGATGCGGCCGAGCTTGTCCCGCAGGACGATTCTTCGCTCCTTTTAAAAAAAGTCGGATTACGTTCTCAGAGCGTCTACTCGTAGCATGCAACCGCTTATAGCGTGCTGGGACAAGGCGGTTTCTTCAAATTCTTCACGGTGACATTTTACCGCAGATGACGGCACCACCAAGCTCTTGCATGAACTTGAGTCCTTCGAGGGAGAACTGATCGCCTGGGTACAGATGCCCCATCTCTCGGAAAAAGAAGACACGACGCTTTACGTCTACTACGGCAACCCGGAGGCAGAGAACCAGCAGTGCAAAAACCGCGTCTTCAATCCGAACACCTACGTCGGCGTCTGGCATCTGAACCAAAACCCCGGCCAAACCCAGACGACTCAACTAGAACCTATCCTAAAAATAC
>PFBD01000003.1:0-20287 GCA_002773415.1 Candidatus Harrisonbacteria bacterium CG10_big_fil_rev_8_21_14_0_10_49_15
GGAAGTCCGCGAAAAATTTCTCGCTCTCGGATTGAAAGGAAAAATTGGACTTTCAATCTCAAATTGTCAGAATATTTTGACTAATCCGATCTATGTTGGATTGATAAGGTGGCACAACGAAATATTTGAAGGAAAGCATGAACCGATTATTTCAAAGAAACTTTTTGACCAATGTCAGGAAGTGATGAAAAGAAAGAGTAAGCCGAAATCTAGTGGTTTCAAACCATTTTTGTATAGAGGATTTTTCCGTTGTGGAGAATGTGGATGTTTTATCATTACCGAAACACAAAAAGGTCATAATTATTTACGCTGCACCAAAAGGAAAAATCCTTGCGAGCAAAAATATGTTCGTGAAGAAATCATCACTTCCCAAATCCAAAAAGAAATCAAAAAAGTTTCTTTGCCGCTCAATTGGACAAAATGGATGATTGAAGAAAACAAAAAGGATCAATCACTAGCCGTCCAATCGAGTGAGATTTTTTCTCAAAGCACAAAAGTTGAAATTTCTCTTTTGGATTCCAAAATAGAGAAGCTGATGAACGCATATTTAGAAAACGCACTTTCGCTAGAGGAATATCGGGAAGCTAAAAGTGTCATTGTTGGCTCTAAACAGCTTCTCAAAGAGAAATTACAGAGTTTTGAGAAAAAATCTCATAATCGGTTCGAACTTACTGACAAGTTTCTAAAAGCTTGTGTTTCCAATATGGAATTGGCAAACGATAGAACAAATGAGGAAAATGCTCATTTGTTCAAAAAAGTCGGTTCGAACTTTTTAATTAAGGATCGAACCGTACTTTTTGAGCCACGCGGAGTGTGGAAAATCTTGGTGGGAATTGGGTTTGGCGGGAATTCAGCCCCAGTGTCGCGCCTTCGGCGCGACCGCATTTCTGGCGGGAATTCGGATTTTCAAAATCTGCGGAGGCGGAGAGATTCGAACTCTCGATGGGTTGCCCCATGCCACCTTTCCAAGATGGTGTACTAGACCGCTATACGACGCCTCCGTATCCACACACTCTACTATTTTTCACTCAAAAAGTAAATTTTTCAAACCACGTCAAAGACCTCCTTCCCCGCCTTAACCTCCAGCGAATGCCCACCATCACCATTTGTTACATTTTGTGTCCGGTCGGACAGAAAGTGTAACAAAATAAAAAACCACCAGATAATGCTCAAATCAAGTCCTCTGGCACTGCTTTATAAAACTTAACCTGCTCCTTCAAATCTTTATCAATCACGTCTTTAATGAATTCCTCGGGTAGTGGCGCTGGTCCATGCCAAACACTAAGCTGAATTGGGAAAAAGCCCAGATTCCGCAACTCTTGCCGCAACCAGCGCCTCTTACCCCGCTCCAGCTCTGGTATATCAAAAATAACCATCATATTCACCGGCTCCACATGCCTTCGCTGCCTTAACTCTTGTCTCCGAAGGGCCTTCTGATGGCGCGCTGATCCGCTTCTGGTAGGCAACCAGCCGCCATGGCTTCGCTTTACCAAACCCCGTCGCTCCATCCTATGCAACGTCGCCCGGAGAGTACTTTCTTTTATCTGGCTAAGGCGCGCCTGAAACTCTCTGCTAGAAATCACCTTAGGCTTCAGCGGCCCGAAAGCCTTTTTCGCTAGGTTACGCTTTGCATTGAAAAATGCATCCAGGATTTCATCAATAATCGCCATATTCTCATTGTTACATTTTATGTCCGGTCGGACAAGAAGTGTAACACTAATAAGATACTCTTACTCTCAATGCATTCCTACAATGCATTCACAACCGGCTATGCATAGCCGCTACAAATGAATCAACGTCCCCTCGCCTTCTTGGCCGGAGATAAGCTTTTCAAAATTCAACAAATCACGCCCGTTTGTTATCAAAACAGCTAAGCCGTGCTCCTCCGCAGCCTTCGCCGCGACCGGGTCAAAAGGCGCGTTCATCCCCGGCTGCCATTCCTGTGGAACAATAGCCGCGTACTGCGCCCAGTTAAGCTCCGGAATCTTCTGCGCGTTCACGTTCATCTTCGGGTCAACATTGTAAACATGATCAGCCGACCCCATATTAATCAGCGCCGCCGCGCCGTAGTGAACCGCCAGTAAGACAGCGTCATGGTCCGAAGAGTTTCCCGGCCTATAACCGGAACCAAACGCCACCGGTGCCGATATCTCAGGCGGATTAGTCGGGTCTTCAATCACCTCCGGATGCGCGATATCCGACATCGCCGCCCGCAGTAAGTGAGCATTCAGCTTCGTACTCGCAATCCCCACCCAGTCCAAGTCTACATTTGTTGGCTTACCCATCTGCCTAGCCGCATCTTGATACACCCGGCAGACCATCCCACCGCCAGTTACAATGATAAACCGGTAGCCCTGACCAACATAACCACGAATCGCAGTTACAAACTTTTGCAAATACTCCACATCAAGCCCGTGAGGCTTTGAAAAGCAAGACCCACCGAGTGAAACAATTATTGATTTTTCTTTTGGGAATGAATATTTCATAGCCGGGAAGTGTGACTTTGGGTTTACCTCATAAAGCATTACCTTTGGTCGCGTAGAGCCCTGATGCGTTCTTCTATCGGTGGATGAGTCATAAATAGTTTATGCAAAAAAGGCGTTTTTTTCAAACCGTTAAACGGGTCGTCTACCCACAAGTGCGTAGTGCTGTTGTTATTCCGGCGCATCGGCGTCTTGTCATCATGGAGTTTTTCCAGCGCACTTGCCAGACCCTCCGGATATCTAGTTAGCAAAGCACCACTGGCGTCAGCCAAAAACTCTCGCTTCCGGCTAATGGCTAGGTGCATCAGCGTGGCCACAATTGGCGCAAGAATAGCAAAAACAATTCCGATAATAAGCATTATCTCCCCTCCCTGGTTACGACTGCGTCGGCTGCCACCAAACCAAAGTGAACGAAGAAAAATATCAGACAAAATGGCAATAAAGCCAACTAGTACAGCCACCATAGTGGAGACAAGCATGTCGCGATTACCGATGTGACTCAGCTCGTGCGCGAGCACGCCTTCCAGCTCGCTTCTATCCAGTTTTTGCAAGAGACCTTCTGTGACCGCAATAACAGCATGTTTTGGGTCGCGACCCGTGGCAAAAGCATTAAGCTGGGCTTCGGGAATAATATATATCCTGGGCACGGGCAAACCGGCGGTAATACAGAGATTTTCTACGATGTTGTAGAGCTCACGATTATTTTCCCGATTAACTTCTTTGGCTTTATGCATCGCCAGCACTATCTTGTCGCTAAACCAGTAACTGGTAAAACTCCAAACAATGGCAAACACACTGGCGATAATAACGATGCTTGGATCTTGATAATACTGACTAAAGAAAAAACCGGCGCCAATAACCACCCCAAAAAACAAGGTGAAGATAAGCCAAGTTTTTCGAATATTAGAATCTTTGTGAGTATAAAGACTAGCCATGAGCCAATGAGTGCGACAGTCTAAGCTACTTGCTCGTCCGCAAGGAACTCTTTGATCTCATCTTTATAACGGTAGATCAAGTAGGAAATAATCAACAAGATGGCACCAAGGCTGATAAACGAGACGATTCGGTAGATCTCGCTTAGCTGAGCACTGTCGTACAAGAACACCTTGATTATCACAACCGTAAAGAGCATTGTTGCAAACAGTCTATCAACCCGAACGTGCCGCAACATACCAAGCAGCATGGCAAACGAAGCGTACAGCGCCCACAAGATTGAAAGACCAAAGCGCTGCAAATTTACAATCGTACTTCGAGTCACATTTTCCAGATTATTAATGTACTCAATACACTCACGACTAATAACAAACAAACTTAAGCCGTGCGCGCAGAATCGCAGCACAGTCGCTACACCTTCCTCAGCCGGGCTAAGCAGCGCCTTATAATGACGATACCAGAAACTTGCAACAAAAAGCGCAATCGCCACCCCAGCCAGAGCCGCGAACGAGCCGTTCATCAGTACGAAGCTACCTCGGTAGTCAAAACCAAACTCCATAAAGCCATAGACCGCTCCAAGCGCCAGTGTAATCAGCCCAAAATTTCGGGCAACATAACTAGCGTGCCTAAAGCCAATACTTAGCAAGACCAATCCCTCCACAAGCCAGGCAAGCACCAACCAAACCTCATTAAGGTTTTCCAGTAGTAGTGGAGTTGCAAGGGCGACAAAGATGATTATCCCCAAAGCAAAAAGCATAGATTGAGCACCTCTGTCCTCCGGATGCTCGCTTTGAACAACATAACCAAAGATAATATGAACAATGGCCAGCGCGGCAAACAAACCACCAGTAGCCGGGCTTGACCAGCCCGCTTCATAGCCGGTAAGCCAGCCAATGGCCACAGCATACCAAACCGTATTCATAGAAATAACAGCCAGGGACGCCCGGCTAACAGACTTCTTTTTAACAATAGTCAAAACAATCGCCGGTAGCATCATCAGCAAGAAGAGCGCGGAAACACCAAGCAGTCGGCCAACGAGTGGCGCGTGATCATGATTGAAAAGCCACGCCCAGATAATAACCCAGGTGCCAATCCAGTTAACCACGTAAAGCGCCTCCCACTCCTTATGCAGATAAATAGCCCAAAAAGCAAGGTTCAAAATTATCGTATAAACAACCAAAATACTGTTAAAGCCACCGTCCATCAGCAGTAAGGGAGTCAGCAGGCCGCCGACATGCGCCGTAATAGCCAACCCCTTACTCTTCTCTCTAAGCGCCAGCCAAAAACCACCAACCGTGGTGCCAATCATCAAGATGAGCGCCCAAACCTGCGGAATCAAGTGGTAGTAGTTAAACGCGCCATAAAGCGACAGATAAATAATACCCAGACCGCCACCGGCGAGAATAAGCGAATACTGCCGATACTTTTCCCGGCGACCCATAAGCTGGCCCAAAGAGATCATCAAAATCCCTAAGACGATACCAAGAACAACCCGCATAGGCTCGGAAATGAGGTTATGATCAAAGGCGTACTTAAGGAAAAACCCAATACCAAAAAGCAAGGCAATACTACCCACAAAGGCCAGTATCTTACCTGTGTTATGTTCACTGCTAACGCGGGGTTGAGGAGCCGGCCTTGGCTGCAACTGCACCGGCTCGCCCGCTGTTTGACCAACTACTTTTTGATCCTCTCTGGCATGACTCACCTGTTCCGGTTTGCTAACGCTAGAGCCATGATTCATGCCAGACAGCGCGTCTAAACGCTCCCTTTGCTTGTTCAGATCAGTCCGTAAGTTGCTGATGCTAACGATAATCGCTAACAGAATTGCAACCTCAATAATAAAGAGCATGTGATTAGAATTTAACGCTTACCGGTTCGGTTTCAACCGAGTTAGTAACTTCAAAGAACTTCTCCTCCTTAAAGCCCATCATGCCGGCAATAACGTTGTTCGGGAAAGTCTGGATCTTGTTGTTCAGATCTTTGACTGTGTTGTTAAAGAAGCGGCGACTCGCCATCATCTTATTCTCAGTGTCAGACAGCTCTCTCTGCAGCTCCAAAAAGTTAGCATTTGCTTTCAGATCCGGATAATTCTCCGAAACCGCGAACAAAGTTTTCAAAGTACCTGAAAGCATATTTTCGGTCTCCGCCTTCTCTTGCGGATTACCGGAGGCATTCATCGCCTGTGTCCGCGCCTGGGTCACCTTATCAAGCGTTCCCTGCTCGTGAGTTGCGTAGCCCTTCACCGTCTCAACAAGATTCGGGATAAGGTCATAGCGCCTCTTCGCCTGAACATCAATGTCGCTAAGCGCCTCATCTTTGCGATTGCGCAGAACGATCAATCTATTAAAGGTCACGACCAGCCAAACAATCACCAGTACTCCAATTGCTATCAAATTAAATTCCCACTCTATGACATCAAAAAAACCACTCGCAACCAGAAGAACGATTAAAACGCCAATAATAATGCTAGACATGTTTTTATTAATGTGAATTATATTTCTTAGCCAATCCCGCACCTATAATGAACAAGAGAGAACAAGCTCCGACGATCCGCGACCAGATATTGTCTATAAGGCCGCCTCTGAGCTCCGTAATCGCCCACATTACCGATGCGAAAATAAACAAGAGGAAAAAGATCACGACCAACACGCTTGCGATCCTCTGTCTCATCATGGAAATAATCATACCAAAAAAACGGCTCACACGCTACTGGTGAGCCGTTTTTTAATTCACAACATAACCCCTCCCACAACACAGAAATTTCGCTCAAAGCGAGCCGATACACTAAAAACTGGGTAATACTTGGCCTAGCGGCCCGGAGCGCCCAGTTTTTAGTGCATCGGCGAACGTCTACATTCCCATCATTCCCCCACCCATGCCGCCGGGCATACCGCCCCCGGCAGAGTCATCTTTTTTCGGGATCTCAACCATAGCCGCACCAGTCATCAAATAGTTACTAGCCACAGAGACCGCGTTGGAAAGCGCCGTCTTAGTCACCTTCAACGGATCGATGATACCGGCCTCTTTTAGATCAGCAATCTCATTAGTCGCGCCGTTAAAACCAATCCAGTGCTTGTCGCCGCCTTTTTTCGCCTCCGTCAGCTTAGCGATGATGTCTTTTGGCTCCTCGCCACTGTTGGCAACAATAGCCGCAACCGGGGCGCGCAGCGCGTTCTCTAAAATATGCAGAGCCGCCTGACTAACGCCGTTATCGCTCTTGGCGACAATTGAGCCAACTACGTTAAAGAGCGCCATGCCGCCGCCAGGAACAATTCCCTCTTCCATGGCCGCCCGAGTCGCGGCTACCGCATCCTCCACTCTTTGCTTCAGCTCCTTTTGGGCAGACTCTGTAGGCGCGCCAACTTTCAACACCGCCACACCGCCACTAAGCTTCCCGAGCCGCTCCTGCAACTTTTCTTTGTCAAAATCAGACTCCGTGTTTTTGATCTGCGCCTTTAGCTGGTCAACGCGAGCGTCAATATCACTCTTTTCACCTTTGCCACCCACGACAACTGTGTTGTCCTTGGTAGCCACAACTTTTTGCGCATGACCCAGGTCGCCGATTTCCACGCCCTCCAAAGTCTTACCGGTCTCACCAGTAATAAAGCTGGCACCAGTAACAATCGCAATGTCTTGCAGCATCTCTTTCTTGCGGTCACCAAAGCCCGGTGCTTTTACGCCAAGCACGCTAAAGGTCCCGCGGATCTTGTTCACTATCAAAGTCGCGAGTGCCTCGCCGTCCAAGTCGTCGGCGATTATAACCATCTCCTTCTTGCCACTCTCCGCCACCTTTTCTAGTAGCGGCAATATCTCCTTAAGAGAACTTATTTTCTTATCAGTCACCAAAATGTACGGGTTCTCTAGTACAGACTCCATTCGCGCCGCGTCCGTGATCATATACTGGCTGATATAGCCTCGGTCAAACTGCATACCTTCCACTATCTCAAAAGAACTTTCAATCGTATTAGAGTCCTCCACGCTAACCACCGCCTCTTTGCCAAGCTTGCTCATCACCTCGCTAATAAGCTTACCTATCTTCGGATCTTTAGCCGAAAGTGTGGCCACCTCTTCTATTTTCTTACTCTCGCTTATTTCTTCTTTTTGCTTCTCTAACTCCTTAACTACGCTCTGGCTCAGCTCCTTCAGCTCTTCCGCCAAGTGAATAACATTAAACCCGCGCTCTTGAATGGCTTTTTCACCCTGGTCAATCAGCGCGTGCGTCAGCACCACCGAAGTAGACGTACCGTCGCCCACGTTGTCGTTGGTCTTGTCCGCCGCCTGCTTGATAAACTCGGCTCCCAAGTTCTCAAACTTGTCTTCCAGCTCAATCTCCTTAGCCACAGTCACACCGTCAAAAGTCACCTGCGGCGCGCCATAACTCTTTTCAATCACCACCGCCCGGCCACGCGGACCCAAAGTCATCGTCACCGCCTCGGCGAGCTGGTCAATTCCCTTCCTGATAGCACCTCTTGCTTCTTCATTAAATAATATCTTTTTAGCCATAAACGTTGAAATTTTAATTTACAAATCTCAAATTCCAAATCCGAAGTTCCGAATGTTTAAAATTTTGGAATTGGAGATTGTAATTTATTTGTTATTTGTATTTTGGTATTTGGTGCTTACTTTTAGCCGTTATGAAATAACGGCTAAAACGTCTTCTTCCTCTCCCACCAAGTACTCCTTGCCCTCTACCTCCACCTCATCCGGGCCGTACTTTTTAAACAATACCTTGTCTCCGACTTTAACAGACATAGGAACGCGCTTCTCGCCATCGTCGTCCCACTTACCCGGGCCAACAGCAACAATCGTGCCCATGCGCGGCCGCTCTTTGTCGGCGCTCTCCGGCAAAACAATGCCAGACTTTGTTTCTTTTTCCTGAGTCGCGGCCTCAATGACCACGCGATTCCCCAATGGTTGTAAATTCATAGTTTGTGATTACTAACTTTTCCCGCCTCAAGCGGGATCCCGCCACAGGCGGGACTTTTTCTTATTAATTTGTAATAACAAACGAGCAGTATCCCCACTCATGTAGCATGTAGTATACCACGATTTTTCATGCAATCAAGTAGTTTTACGAACACGCCACCCACCTGGCGCATTCAAGTTATGAGGTCTAACCGCATAACTTTTGTGCGGTTATTGACGAATAGCAAAAGTCGTGCTTTAATTTATCTTAGAAAAACTCCTCGTGCGAATAGGTCGCGCGAGGCAGATATGAAGGGAAGGAAAAATGTCCGCAGAACGAAATCCTCGACCTTACTCGCCCATCGCGATGGGCCGGCTCCTCATCGACAAGCTAAAAAACGGCATAAGGTGGAAAAACACCGGCCCGTTTCGCCCACTTCGCCTTGTATTCATGCGGTTTTAGCCGTATTTTTTAATACACACAGTTAAAAAAAAGCCATACTAAGCTATTTGAATATCAAAAAAACCGCTAATAGTGCGGTTTTTAAAGTCCCTTGTATTATAAAAGCCCTAAAACGGGCCGGTGTTTTTCCACCTTATGCCTAAAAAACCTGGGCATCCGGCTCCAAGCCGGCGACCACGTCCTGTTCCTTTTCGGAGATGGAAAGATCGCTATCCAGTCCGGAGAAGATGCGATCGTCTTCCACCCTGAAAAAACGGGGAAAGACAGGTCCTGGTTCGTGGTGGGCGGCCCGCTCCCCATGACCTCGATCGAGTCAATCATGGAAGAACTGGCCCAAGCCTTTTCGGTCGGGTACATGGAGGCCGAGAGGCGTCTGACCGCGGGCTGGGTCAAATTTCAAATCGTCTAGCCCCCACCCCCCCCTCCCCCAACGCAAACGGCCCCGTGTACCACCTTGGTACCGGGGCCGCTTCAACACTATTTACGCTTTTGAGAGTCCACGCACCACGTCAAATCGACTAAGGACGCCAAGCACCTTCCTGTCCGCGTCAATGACCGGAATCGGGTTAACGCGGTGGTGCTCCTGAAATGTCTTCACTGCTTCCTCAAAAGTCGTTTCCGGCAAGATTGTTAGCGGGTCTTTGTTCATCGCGTCAGCCACGGTCAGCTTCATAACCGCCTCCACGTCCTCGGAAAACTCCGCCTTGTCTTTACCAAACACATTCAAGCCTGTAAGTACCTTATGCAAGGTCGGCAAATGAATGGCAGAGTCACCGCTAATAAGATCATACTCCGTCAAGATTCCGGCCAACTTTCCTTCCGCATCCACCACCGGCATGCCGGTAAAGTGATGCTTGGTTATAAGCGCCGCTGCTTCATGCAAAGGCGTCTCCGGATACACCGATACCACCTCCTTAGTCATAATATCTTGTACGGTCATGAGAATAAGTAAGGATTAGTTATAACTGATCGTGGTCACCGGCCGTGTCTGCAACTTATCGCTACCATCCTTCTCACTCAACCGGATCTTGATACTCGCTGTCGCCGAACTCTTTCCAGAAGGCAAAGTCGGCACAATCAGCTGCACGCGCTCATTGACCGTGACCAAACCGGCCCCGCCGCTGCGCGCCTTCAACTTAACCAGCACAAATACCGGCTCGTTCTGAAGCGCGCCCTTAAGAATATATTCACCATTACTATCTGGCAAAAGAGTTACCGCAGAGTTATCACCGGTGCCGGTGCCGCGCTTCACATACTGACCATACTCTCTGGAAAACGAGATGTCACCGGAGTACGGATAACCGGCAAAAGCGCTCAACACTCGGACAGACAAAACATCAATCTTCTCTCCATCAACCTCGTTCTTTTTCAGATCCCGAACATCAAACGTAAACTTCAGATCAACCTTCTTGGCGCCATCAATGTCCGGGGCACGCTGAATGTTAATTGGGTATACGCCACCGGAAAGCTTATCGCTGTACCAGATATTAACTCTTTGCTCCGGTCGGCCATTAGATCCAACGGTAGGAGCTAGAAGAAACACACCGCCGCGCTTACCATTCTTTCCAAGCACCACATGGTCCTTTCCATTACCTCCCTGGATCCAACCACCAATCGTATCGTACTCGGACTGATACACGCCATCAATTATCTTCGCATACTGATTAGATAGCCGCGGGAACTCTTTGTACAATTCATTTCCGCTTTCGTCTTTTTCTTTGTCATCCATCGCGTTCCACTGCATCGCGAACAACTTCGCGCCCTCAAGATACATAGTACTGGTGCTTAAAGATCCAATTATCCTCACACCCTCAACCTTCTTGTTCTGCGCGGCGTCACTGTCCTGAAACTCACCGCTCCGGTTGGCTACGTAGGCTATACCGCCGGCTACGCCGATGATAATTGCCAACGCCAGCCACAAATACCAATTCTTCACTCGAGAACTGCCGACTACCTTAAAATCAGACTTAATATCCGACATTACTTTTTCGCCCAAGTCCTCCCTGCCCAAGTCGGGCTTTTGTTGCTCTTCCATAGTTTTTTTAGTTAATTACTAATTAATGATAAGTATAGGTTCTTTCCAGAAAACAAACAAATCGCTCATGGGGATAAAGGCTCCTCGCGCAGAATAAGGGGGCAGACCCTTTTTCCTAGAGGGTCTGCCTCCCTAAAACTTAGTCGTGCGCACCCGTCAGATTGTTCCGATGCAAAAAGTCGTAGATGTTCAGCAGTGCCTTCACAGAATCGCCAGCCGAGATGTTGTTTTGCTTGTACAGCACGTCACTGACATCCCCGGCCGCCCAAATACCTTTTACCGAAGACTGCTGCGTCTTTGGGTCTACCTCTATCTCCCCGATCTTGTTAAGAACAACCAGATCTTTAACAAACTCCGAGTTTGGTATAGAGCCTATCTCCACAAACACACCCTTCACGTCCAATATTTTTATCTCGTTCGTATTCGTATCCAAGTACTTTAAACCTGTAACCATCATCTCGCCAACTACTTCCTGGCTAACCGCGCCAAACAAAATCTTCACCTTAGGGTGACTCTGGGCTTTTTCCGCTGTCACCGGATCTCCCTTTAACTCATTAGAACGAACCAATAAAGTTATCTCCGTGGCATACGGGATAGAGTCTACAACCGCTTCCAAAGCGGCGTTACCGCCACCGACAATCGCAACAGGCATGCCGCGAAAAAGCGGCGCATCGCAAGTAGAGCAAAAGACCACGCCCTTGCCGTCAAACTCATCTTCGCCCGGAATTCCCAATCGCCGGCGCCGACTACCACTAGTTATTAGCACCGTCTTCGCCTCATAGCTGTCACCCTTTCGAGTCTTGATAACAAAATGACCCTGGGGAGGGCCGTCATTTACTTTCTGAATCTCGGTTACCAAGTCACCATCAACAATCGTCAGAGTTTCCTGCTCACGAACATGTCCCTCAAAACTCTTGGCCAGCTCAATGCCGCTAATAGACTTAGTACCGATCCAGTTATGGATGTCGTTAGATACCACAGACTGACCACCGAACTCCTCGGTGATAAGTAAAGTCTTTATCTGTTTTCTGCCGGCATAAACACCGGCGGCCGCGGCCGCCGGACCCCCACCGACAATTAGTAATTCGTAAAGCATAGTCAGTTGCTAAGTTTATGAGTTGATCAGCTTGTGAGTTAAACTCATTCACTCAAGCGGAGCGTAACTCAATAACTAGCTTTAGGCCGAGCCTAAAGCTTCCTCAACTTCATTTTTGTTAAACCCGACGATTACCTTGTCGCCAATCTCGATAACCGGCACACCCATCTGGCCGGACTTTTGAATCATGGCCTGCTGCGCCTCCATATCCTCGGCGACATTAATCTCCTTAAACTCAACGCCCTTCTCCGTAAAATAC
Source organism: Candidatus Harrisonbacteria bacterium CG10_big_fil_rev_8_21_14_0_10_49_15 (assembly GCA_002773415.1). Classification (GTDB taxonomy): domain Bacteria; phylum Patescibacteriota; class Minisyncoccia; order UBA6257; family 1-14-0-10-44-23; genus 1-14-0-10-49-15. Next base: position 12,175 of record PFBD01000003.1, read on the forward strand.
TCCTTAGCCATCTTGCAGTAAGCGCAAGTTGGAGTGCTGTAAATTGTTACGTTGCTCATATTTCTAATAAAACTTTTCCCGCCGTAGCAGGATCCCGTCACAGGCGGGACTTTTTCTTAATAATTTTACTTTTTCAATTGTAACATACGTGTCAACCCCGTCGCCGAATAGCGAATTTTTTAACGAATCCGCGAATGGCTCCCATATACTTGAATCAGATTAATTTGATTTTCTAAATTGGGATTTATTTAGAATTTAGTACTTAGGATTTAGAATTTGTGCCTCCGGCACCAGTGTACCAATTAAATAGAGCATCCCGATACTCCCAATACTTACCTTGGTCCCCGGCGCACTCCGCCGCTTCCGCTGAAGGCACCGCAGTCGGGTGAATGCCAGTCAAAGGAAAGTCTCTGTAAACCATCTTCGCCTTGCCGGTCTCCACATAGTCGCGAACAACATCTTGCTCCGCGCCTTGATACAGCGCTCCGCAAAAAGGACACTCAAAATCCCCAAACATCACGATCTCCACCGGCGCGCTCATGTCACCCAAAACCGTGTCATCATCTAAGCTAGGGCCGGTAAACTCCGTGTCAGTCAAAGCCTCGTCAATAGCAGCCTTAAATGTCGCGTACGAAACAGCACCAGATACATGCCGGCCATTTACAAACGTCGCGGGCGTACCTTGAACCCCGGCAGCTATCCCGTCCTTTAAGTCTTTCATCACCTCTTCCTTGTGATCCCTGTTATCAACACACGCCTGAAATACCTCTGTATCCAAACCAAGATCAGTAGCAATCGCCATGTAATCAAGTTGTCGCGATCCGCTCGCCGAAGACAAAACATCGGCTTTACTCGCGTCTCGCAGCGCCGATTCGCTCGGCGTGTAAATAATAGCTCCCGCGATAACCACTCCGGCAATAACAATAGCCACCGGCGTAAACCATTTTTGATTTTGTTGTTCGTCCATTTTCTTTGATTTTCTTTAGTAATTCTCTTACTATATAGCCATGTCTAACAGCGGTCAAACTCTTAAAGCCAAAGCAAAGCTTCCCATTCTTTTTATCGGCGATATTTGCGTTTACTACGCAGCTTTGTTATTGATGCTCCTTGTCCGTTATGGAGAGATTAATCCAGCTAGTCCCATTTTTTCCGCCCACCTAACCCCATTTACTGTTGGCCTGGCTGGCTGGCTTCTTATTTACTACATCGGCGGAATGTACGAAAAGATAATTCTGCGTAGCAAGCGAGCTCTAAATCAGCGCTTTTTTGTGCTAACCCTCCTTGGCGGCCTACTCCTTATTCTACTCCTCTACTTCGTGCCCAGTTTTACTGTCGCCCCAAAGACCAACTTCTTTATCTTCCTGGCCATCTTTGCTGTTGCCAACTACGCCTGGCGTCGCGGCTTCAATATCATCTTAGGCCTATGGTCCGGCGTCACCAAACAGCGCCTCCTCCTCATCGGCACAAACGATGCCGCTCAAGAGATAGCTCGCCACATCACCGAGCACCCGCACCTTGGCTACGAACTAGCCATCTGGCACAAAGAGCCCCACATGGAAAAAGAGCAGACTCCGGAAGAGTTCGCCCAACTCTTGGCATCTAACGGCGTACTCAGCGTCATCGCCCCGGCCGAGCTCAATCACGACCCGCACGCCCTTCGCCTGCTTTATCAAGCATTTCTTCAAGGCATTGAAATAATCAGTCTTTCGGACTTTTATGAACGCCTCTTTGACCGCGTCTCTCTGGCCGACCTGGAAGACGCCTGGATCCTGGCTCGCCTACCCCGCGGCGCCCGCAGCTACCAAGCCCTCAAGTACCCTTTAGAGTTCCTCCTTGCTCTCGTACTACTAATCATTCTCTCACCCATGCTTCTGCTAGCTGGCGTAGCCGTAAAACTGACCTCCTCCGGCCCGGCCCTCTATATTCAAGAACGAGTCGGCCAACATGGCAAAGCATTCAAGCTCTACAAGTTCCGCAGCATGTACCATGACACAGCGCGCAACCCGGATGCCGCGGCTAATAATCCAACCTGGAGTAATGGCAGTGGCGACAATCGCGTTACGCCAGTCGGCCGCATCTTGCGCGCCACCCACGTTGACGAGTTCCCCCAACTTTTTAATATTCTCCGCGGCGAGATGTCCTTTATCGGCCCCCGGCCGGAGCGCCCCGAATTTACAAAAGGCTTGGAACAAAAGATCCCCTACTACGAACTCCGCTATCTTCTAAAACCCGGCATCACCGGCTGGGCACAGATAAACTATCGCTATGGCGCCAGCGTGGAAGACGCCTACCAAAAACTCCAGTACGAGATCTACTATCTAAAAAATCGCTCCCTACTTCTAGACACCGGCATCCTGGCAAAAACCATCAAAAGATTGTTTGTAAACAACAGCTAGAAAATTGGGAAATTAGGAAAATTAGGAAATTAGGAAATTGGACATTATTTAGAATTTAGGTATTAGAAATTAGAATTTTCAATTATGAAAATAATTGTAACAGGTGGCGCCGGCTTCATCGGCTCACATATCGTGGACGCGTATATCGCGGCCGGGCATGACGTGGTGGTGATTGATAATCTAAGTACCGGTCGGCGCGATAATTTAAATCCTCAGGCTAAGTTCTACGAGGCTGATATTTGCGACAAAAGCGCACTGGATGAAATATTCAAAACAGAAAAACCGCAAATCGTAAATCACCACGCCGCCCAAATCTCCGTCACCGAGTCAGAAAAAGATCCAGCCAACACCGAGGCGGTCAACTACGACGGCACCATCAACCTCCTTAACCAGCCCGGCATAGAGCGTTTTATCTTCGCCTCCACCGGCGGCGCCATGTTTAACGATTCAAGCCAACTGCCAGCCAGCGAACAAACCCCAGCCCGACCAATCTCCGTCTATGGCCAGTCTAAGCTCAAAGCGGAAAATGCGGTCATAGAACAAGCTGAAAAACAAAACTTCACGCCAATTATTCTCCGCTACGCCAACGTCTTTGGCCCGCGCCAAAACCCCCACGGCGAAAGTGGCGTGGTTGCAATTTTCTGCGATCTGGCACAGCGGGGCGGTCAGCCAACCATCTACCGAAAAGAGACAACCAGAGACTATGTCTTTGTCGCTGACGTAGTCCACGCCAACGAGCTGGCCGTGAAAAAAGGCTCTGGCATCTACCACATCGCCACCGGAGTAGAAACCACCAACCAAACCGTCTTTGAAGCCGTTCGCGACAAATTTGACTGGCAGACTAACCCACTCTATGCCGCCGCACGCCCCGGCGAAGTGTTACGTAGCGTGCTACGTAACAATAAAGCAGAGCTTGAGCTAGGCTGGACCCCCCAAATTAATTTCACCGAAGGCATCCGCCTAATTTATGATCGCTAAACTCAAAGCCATCTTCCTCCACAACACCTCCCCCCGCCAAACTGTGTTTAAAAACACAAGCTGGCTTTTTCTCGGCGAACTAGTCGGCCGAGTCATCCGTTTTTCCATCGTCATCTACGCCGCCCGTGTTCTAGGCGCGGCCGACTACGGCGTCTTTTCCTACGCCCTAACTCTAGCCGCTTTTCTAACCATTTTCTCAGACCTCGGCATCAGCCCGGTACTAACAAAAGAGACGGCCAAAGACCCCTCTGTGCGCCAAGCCTACTTTTCCAGCGCCTTTATCCTCAAGCTCATCCTCATTGTAATAAACGCGGGTATCCTTCTTTTTCTCATTCCCTTGTTTAGCCGTGTTGAAGCCGCTCACGCTCTCTTCCCTCTTGTTGTCGCCATCTTTGCCTTTGATAGTTTGCGCGAATTTGGTTTTGGCATGAACCGCGCCCTAGAGCTAATGGAACGCGAAGCCTTTGTAAAGATCTTGCTAAACGCCACTGTCGCCGGCCTTGGCTTCTGGTTCTTGGCGGCCGCCGCCACCCCGCTTTCACTAATGTGGGCCTACGTCATCGGCACCGGCGCCGGCCTGCTCGCCACCGCCTACATGCTTCGCGACTACGTCGTCCGCCTCTTCACTCAAATCCACTGGCAAAAGATCTGGCCACTCTTTACCACCGCCCTACCAATCGGCATCCTCGGTGTCCTCGGCGCAATCGCCATTAACACCGACATGATCATGCTCGGCTGGTGGCGCAATCCCGAAGAGATAGGCTACTACGCCGCCGCCCAAAAAATAATCCTGCTCCTTTATATCATCCCGGGCCTGTTCGCCGGCGCCGCCTTTCCCGTCTTCTCTCGCCTGGCCAACGTAAACAACGTCCGCTTCCGCGAAGTTTTTCAAAAAGTAGTCGCCGCCAGCACCCTGCTCGCCCTGCCAATTTTCGTCGGTGGCTGGCTCCTCACTAGGCAAATTATCGTTCTCTTATTCGGCCCGGAGTACATCAGCGCCACCAATACCCTGGAAATACTCTTCCTAACTATTTTAATAACCTTCCCCTGCGCAATAATTCCCAACGCCCTTTTCGCCTACGACAAACAGCGCTACTTCCTGCTCTTTGCCGCGGTCGGCGCCGGCGGTAACGTCCTCTTGAATATCTTGCTCATTCCCCGCTACGGCATAGAGGGCAGTGCCGTCGCCACCGTCATCACCCAACTCCTTGGCAACGCGCTCGTCTGGTACTATATGCAGCGCACCAACCACTTCTCCTTCTGGCCGCACATTCGCCGCGGCCTCCTAGCCACGCTCGGCATGGGCGTCTTCACCTTGGTCCTTGCTATGCTCGGCATCCCCGTCCTCCTAAACATCGCCCTCTCCGCGGCCGTCTACCTCTACCTCCTCCACAAACTCCGCGAACCCCTCCTCCACGAAATCCGCACCCTCCTCCAATCATAAATTAAACGGCTCACAAGGGGATTTTTTCCTTGTGAGCCGTTTAATTTCCATCCCAATTTCTAATCTCCCAATCTCCCAATTTTCTAATTTCCCAATCTCCCAACCCCCCTAACCCAGCAGTGTAACTCGATTCTTTTCTGCGTTAGCATATCGAGTTTCTACTACCGGGCCAATCTCCCAATTTTCTAATCTCCTAATCTCCCCCCCCCATCCCGGCAATGTAACTCGCTCAACCATTTTTTACCAAAAAATCCATGTACATAATAACATGCACGTGCATGTTATTATGTACATAGATAAAAAGCGACTACATGTTCAAAAAAGGTGCATGAGGTGCTTCTTTTCAACTTTACCGACACAATAACAATTGCCGGCTCTCTCTTTCCGGTTAAGAACTGCCAAGCAGTAAACCCAGAAAGCGAAAAGTTCGCAAACTCAGCCGCAACCAAACGCTCTCGCCTTCTACCCAAGTCACTATCGTCTCTTTAGCCAGCACCAGCGCCAACTCAGTCTGAACCGAAGTCGCAGTGCCCAACTGCCCAAATCCAAGCGCCGTTAAACAACGTCCTAACTGCTCTTGATTAAGCCTCAGCAACACAAACTCTGGCTCGCTAGTAGCGGTGTCGCTAAACACCTGCACCGCCTTCGCCTCTTCTCCAGCCAGCTCAAATACCGCCCCTCCAGTTTTAAAATCACCAAGCGCCCCCTCTTCATAAGGATTTCGCAAAACACCCGGCGGATACGCCGACCCTGGCAAAATAAGCTTCAGTCCGGTTATCCGCACATTAGCACCAAGCGCATCATGAAAAAGCACTACCGCATCCGAAAAGCTCCCCGGCACAGTCCGACTTCGGCCACGGTCTTTAGTATTTTTGCGCAGATCAATCACCCAATCCCGATACGCCGCCTGAGCCAGTTCTGGCGCGATCCACCGGCTCAGGTCAATCTCCTCTTTCCAAAGCCCCAACTCCTCAACCGCAATTCTCTGCAGTTCTTCAAAGTCTTCCAAGCGAGGCAGTAAGTCCCAAAACAAGATATGCCCTTTATCATGCGCCAACGACTCTAGCAGTAGATCCTTTGGCCAGCCCAAGAACTCCTCGGCAATCTCGGAGGCCTGCCGTGGGTATGAATTAATAAACCCTCCGGCCCGGACCAAGCTATCCACTAGTGCGGCCGCAACCTCACCACTCTGCTCTAAAAAGTCTTGGCGCGCTACAAAAATACAATCCACGTGATGCTTCTGCATATCGCGCGAAAGCGTAAGGGTATGTCCGCCTCCATTTCTTATAATTTCTGTCGCCATTGGCTCGGCAATGATAACTCCATCCACCTCCCCGGACGCAAACTTCTTTGGCACATCAGTTATTTTCTCATAACCGATGTCCAGCTGAATATCGGTCATCCGCAAACCAGCCTGCTGTAAAATTTTTTCTAACAAAATATAGTGCGTAGAATACTTATGGGGAATAAATATAGTTTTTCCCTTCAAATCCGCCGCCGTTTTTATCTCCTCCCGCACCACCAAAGACTGCCCCTCGCGGTGACCAAGCAGAAGCACTCGAGAATCAACGCCCTCGCGGAAAAGCTTCAGCGCAAATGGAAACAAAGAAAAAATACCAGCCACCTCCCCGCTTGCAAAAGCAGATCCCAAGGCATCGGAGTTCTCGTATCGCTGTGGCTCAATATTTAGCCTCTCAAACAACTCTCGGTCATTATGCGCCGCCACACCGAGCGTGACATGGTCTAAAATAGGCAGATATCCGATTTTAATCTTTGTGCTCATAGTAATAAGAATACTTTGTTTAAGCCCTGAAAACAATCAAAAGGGGCGAGCGACAGTAGAACTGTCTGCTCGCCCCGTGCGCTCCTCACCTCCTTTAGCGGACTTCGTTTGCCCAGAACTTGTTGTCATGGTCATCGACTGACACGATCGAGTACCTACGCAACCGGTCTCTGTCGTAGCCATCGAGGAAACACTGGGCCACCCCCAGCTCGGCGAGAAACTGGGCAAAGCGAGTGCGGAAGTCGTAGATCTCCTCCGTGTCCTCCTTCATCTGACCGAGCAACTCGGCCAATGTACGCCAACCAGCCATGGCCTCGTAAAAGCCGCAGTGATGCATGTCGAGATTGCGACCGAACAGAGCGTCGATGCTCTGTTCGCGGACAGTGGCGTGAATCTTTTCCATCCACGCATGCCAAAGCTTCTGCCCCTCCCCCGAAGTCTCTGCCTCTGGTCGGTAGCAGCAGAGGCAGACCACGCTGGTATCGCACTCGAAGCCCGGCTCGTAGATCGCCAGATTCGGCACCTCGTAGGACCAAGGAACCCGCCTCTTGGGCTCTCCCGGCACATAAAACTGAACCGAGGCGTTGTGCTTCTTGTCGTCCGTCCAGATCAAGAACCCGACCCGAATCTGTTCGAACTGCAGAACCGCGATGGAGGTCAGCTCGTCCACTCGCACCACCGAAACGGGAGAATTCTGCGTCGTCATGGTATCCAACTTTCTGGGCTAAGCCAAAAAGGAAGTGATTGTTAAAGAACTCTAGGAATGTACGACCACACTGGTCGCGCACTCCATTGAGGGGGCGAGTCGACAGTTCATTCGTCGCTCGCCCCTCGCGCGTTGTCACCTCCCTTTATTTGTCAAATCCGCTACAGCGATCAAAGCAAATCCCACCCAGAACGCGGTCACGGCCCCCTTCACTGCTCCTAAGGGGACAGCCATCTCACTCAGGATGACCAGAGCCAGAGAGAGCAAGAGTGTGCACAGGGCAATCCATCGTGCCCTGTAGGATTCAGTCCCGAAGGCTGCGAAAAGCGCAGCAGCCGAGACCGCGGCCACGAAACCGCTTACGAACGCGATGACGGAAGCAACCATGTCCATGGGTAACTCCTCCATTTTTTCCGCCCCCTGCCCAGGGGAAGTCCCAGGCAAACAAAAAAGCGGACAAACAAAGATGTCTGCGCCGGGCTGGCCAAAAGGCCAAAAACCGTGCAGATATCCTCGTTTGTCCGCTTATTAGGCTTCGAAACTGTCAGGAGTTAGATATAAGGTGACTTTTTAAGGTGCTGTAAGACCTAAACCCTTTTCACTGTCTTACTTAACCATTATAGCATAGTATAATACGTTTGTCAAGCCCCCCTCGTAACCCTGGAAAAGGAGTGAACAATTGCTTGTCATTCCCGCGCAGGCGGAAATCCATTTTAGACTAGATTCCCGCCTGCGCGGGAATGACAAAAAAAGAGGGAATGACAGGCAGAATTTAGAACAATTCCCCCCTCTCCTTTCTTAGAACA
>PFBD01000003.1:20329-26270 GCA_002773415.1 Candidatus Harrisonbacteria bacterium CG10_big_fil_rev_8_21_14_0_10_49_15
CTTTTTTACCTCCGCTTATAGCGGGCGACGATGTACCGCTCCACATAGGCCGGGGCGACGGCTCCAAAGGCTTCATACAAACCCAGACGCAGCCAACTCCTCATCCTATTCCAAAAATAACGCGGGTATGCTCCTTTGAAATGCTTGGTCAGTTCTAACTGCTTTTTGAACTGAACAATCTTCTGAGTGGCGCTGATGCTTTGGTCGTGCAAGGTTAGCCGGACCGCGTAGTCTGACAAATTCCCTACCCTTCCATGCTGACCAAGTCGCAACCACAAGTCATAGTCCTCAATATGAAGCGTCGCCGGACTCTCGTCGTACCCGCCTATCTGCAATGCCCTATCGCGATTAAAAATAACCGTAGAGTGACTAAAGCAGTTCCGGTACAGTAACCGCTGTCGCACATCCGCATCCTCTCGCGGATTATAAAATCGGTACAACTCGTCCCCTGCCTCGTCTTGTACTATCAATCCCGTTCCTATTAAAACATGAGCCGGGTTATTCTCCAGAAAAGCCAACTGCTTCTCCAGCTTATCCGTCAGGACCCAACTGTCATCATCATCAATTCGCCCAATCCAGGCGCCACGAGCTTCTTTCAAGCCGCGATTAAGCGATCTCTGAATACCCACATTCACTTCGTTACGCAAATAGCGAACGCGACCGTCCTTGGCCGCGTACTCCGCGATTATCTGCGGGGTGGTGTCTGTAGAACCGTCGTCCACAACAATCAACTCCAGTGAGCTGTAGCTCTGCCCCAACACGCTCTCAATCGCCTTGCGAATGTAGTGCTCACCATTATAGGTCGGTAAAATGACTGAAACAGTAACGTTACTCATAGAGTAATATTCTTAAGTCTTAATCATAACGCAGGGAAGGCAAAGAGTAAACCGGCGTAATTCACTCTATAGTAGCGGAATGATAGCCCCCAAACTATCAACGACGTGATTTGGCTGACACCGTCTACGCTCCTCCGCGTTGTGTGCGTTATTCAAAAAAACCGTCCTAACCCCGGCCGCCGTCCCCGCCAAAACATCCGTAACATTATCCCCAACAAACAAAGAATCCCCCAAATGCAATCCATGCTCCTGCGCCGCTTTAAGCAACATTCCCGGCGCCGGCTTGCGACAAACACAGCCCTCCTCCGGCGCATGCGGACAGTAGTAAAGCGCATCTAAACGCTCCGGCAAGAGCTCTGTATGCATCTTTGCATGAATCAATTCAAGTCTAGCTAAATCCAGCATACCCCGACCCACCACAGACTGATTACTAATCATCGCCACTAAATAATCCCGCTCGCGCGCGGCTCGAATCAACTCTCTAATTTCCGGCATTAACCAAAGCTCTTCCGGATGAAGCACATAAACACCGCGCGGAAGCGCCAAGCTGATAACCCCGTCTCTATCCAAAAATAAAGCCTTCATGATGTTGTCTATTTTATCGTATTTGCTTTAGACTTACAAAACATGGGCAAACTACTTACCCGCGCGTCTGACTTTCTCTTCAAAAATCAGACCCTGCGTCAAACCGCCGCCAAGAACACCATCTGGCTCGGCATAAGCAACGTGGGCGGTCGCCTACTGAAGGCAGCTATTATCATCTACGCCGCCCGCCTGCTCGGCGCCGCCGGCCTAGGTGTATTTTCCTACGCGGTCACATTAGCCGGCTTTTTGTCTATCTTAATAGATATGGGAGTCAACCAGATTCTCACTAAAAGCATCGCGGCAAGCAACGACCAAAAAGAGCGCATTCAGTTCATCTCTACAGCCTTTTTCATGAAAATAGGTCTACTAGCCGTGGGTACCGCCCTTATCATCCTAGTAGGACCACATCTAACCTCGCTGGAAGAAGCTCAGGCGCTAATGCCCATTGTTGCTATTATATTCATCTTTGATGCCCTTAGAGAATTTGGTTTTGCATTTATTAAAGCTATAGAAAAAATGGAGTATGAAGCCGGGCTCTATATTTTCACGAATCTGGCAGTTGTTACCTTCGGCTTCTTTTTCCTTTTCTTATCTCCGACCCCCCGCGCGCTTGCTCTTTCCTACGCCATCGGCACCGGCCTGGGCGCGACAGCAACCTTCTTCACCCTACGCCACCACTTCCGCCAACTTTTTACCGGTTTTACAAAAAAGCTAATAAAGCCAATTCTCACTCTTGCCTGGCCTTTTGCCATCTCCGGCCTTCTCGGTGGCCTAATGCTTAATACCGACATCCTCATGCTCGGCTGGTACACCTCCGCCGAAGACGTCGGCCTCTACTCCGCGGCCCAACGCATCATCCAAATTCTTTATATCTTACCTGCGATCCTGGCAGCCAGCATCTTGCCCATTTTCGCCCGCTTAGCCGCCGGCGATAAAGAAAAATTCCGTCGCGTTTTTGAACGGGTAGCCAGCATCATACTTTTGGCCGCCATCCCAATTGCCGTAGGCGGAGCAATTTTAAACAAAGAAATAATTACGCTTATCTTTGGATTCCCCTTTCTAGCCGCCGCGATTCCTTTTGCCCTTCTCTCGCTAACAATCCTGGCCGACTATCCATCAGTCATCTTAAGCAACGCCATTTTTTCTTACAATAAACATCGCAAACTAGTAGTCTTCGCCGCGATAGGCGGCTTTGGTAATGTGGTTCTAAACTTTCTACTTATTCCACGTTATGGAATCATAGGTTGCGCAATCGCCACCCTAATAACTCAAATAATCAGTAACGCCTACTTATGGGGACAGATGAAAAAAATTAATCCTTTCTCTGTCCATAAGGGACTAATCAGAATGACCGGCGCCACCCTTATAATGAGCCTAGTAGTCTACATCCTCAACACTGCCGGCCTACCACTAATCGGCACAGTTATCATCGGGATAATCACCTACTTTTCTACCCTAACTATCCTTCGCGAACCAATCCTCAAAGAAATCAGGTCAGTTTTCCGATCGTCGGCCTAGCTTTTTTGCCGCCTCATAAAGCTCCGGCGTGCCAATATCGTGAAAATCAGCCCCGGCATCAAACGCATATAGACCGTGACTCAATGCTGACGGCAAGAAATCAACCTCCAACGAAAATGTACCGGGCGCCATATGTCCAAGAACATCGCGTCTCAAAAGAAAAACTCCGGTCATCAAATAATAATGTGGGTGACTCGTAGAACTGGAAAATTCAGATATTTTTCCGGACGCAGACTCAGTCACAACATGATAATGATTGTGAAGCTCTTTACGTTTACTTACGGCCAGCGAAACCAAAGCGTTCTTCGTCTGATGAAACTCCGCAAAGGCCGGGAAGTCTACATCAAAAAAAGTATCGCCATTAATCACCACAAAGGAATCGCTTTTTATATGGCTCTCGGCGAACTTAATGGCTCCTCCGGTTCCCATTGGCGTAGGCTCAATGGAATACACGAGTTTAAGATCTGAATGTTTATCCCAATCCTTTTCTCCGATATAAGAAATGATTTTTTCATGCCCATAACCAAGTGCCATAATAACCCTGGCAAAACCCATTTTCTTGAGCTTGAAAAGCAAAATATCCAAAAATGTCTCTCCATTAAGCGGCGCTAAAATTTTAGGTCTGTCGGAAAGAACAGACTGAAGCCGTGTTCCCTTCCCGCCGCAAAGGATAACAACATCCAAATTTTTATAGCCTTTCATGATTTTAAAAAATCACTACTCAAAATCCTTCAACCAAACATCAAGCAAAGGAGCACCTTCTCGACCTACCAAATACCGAGAAAGAACCTCCCGCGCCACCACCCGCTCATCAATAAACTTATCGCTCTTAACTGCCGTCACTTCAATGTTCGGCAACTTATGGCCTCCATATTTTTTATACATAGAATCCGGCAAAAGATCTCCTAAAAAGTTAGCAATAAAACGGAAACGTGGAAACTTCCTCTGGCTCACCGAGTTAGAGTATCGCCGAATACGAACTTTAGTAAATCCAAAGCTGGAAAGCACAAACCGATACTTCCTTGCATACCACCCATCCAAGTGATCAGCCCAAGCCGCCTCTTGGCTACCAAAAATATGCCGGATAAGCTCTAGCCTCCTCTTTCTTCCTGAAAAGAAAAATTTCCAGATACAACCCTCGAAATCCGGAGTTTCAATCAGCAAAACTCCACCGGGCTTAAGCCACCTACGCCAGCGACTAAGCATCTTCAGAGCCTCGGCTCGATTAAAATGCTCAAACACATGATGACTCCGAACTTCGTCAACAGAGTTATCCGGATAGCTCAGCTCGCGCAGGTCAGCATATTTATCCGCCCTAACCTTCATCACCGAGTGCTGGTCTGCCGGATAGTCAATATTAATATAGCCCGGCAGATACTTCTCTCCACAACCCAGATGTAAACGAATTTTTTGTTCCATGCCAATTTATACCTTGGATTACAACGCGGAGCCGTTCTGATGATAAATCATCTGACTACCTCCGTCCTCAAACCTAAACGGAACAATAACCAAATCCTTCAGCATCGCGCGCACCGCCGCCTGTTTTTCCGGAGGCACAAACAAAAGCATAAAACCACCATTTCCGGCACCAAGCAACTTACCGCCAATCGCGCCGGCGCCTCGCGCCTTGTCGTAAATACTGTCTACCTTAGAGTTCGTAATCTTGCCGGTAAGTCCACGCTTAATCATCCAGGTTTCGTGCAATAACCTTCCAAATTCTTTAACGTCCTCCTCCGACTTCAGAATATCAATCGCTCTATCCACCATCGCCTGCATGGCTTTTAACTCCCCCTCTTTTTCATGCGTTGTCTTAACCTGCTCCTGCGCTACCTCTGAAGCAGTCCGCGCCATGCCGGTAAACACAAGCATCAAATGCTTCTGCAACTCTTGCGACCGCTCGTCGGAAAGAGCGACCGGCTCGGCAGATAATTCTCCACTTTTACTAAACGTAAACTTATTAAGACCGCCAAAAGCGGCTGCCATCTGGTCTTGCGAGCCAACACACTCCTTAATCAAATTCTGTTCAATGTGGATAGCGTCTTTCGCCAGCCCCATCTTAGTAATAGGCTTAGAAAGGAGGACATGCAACGCGTGCAAAAGTCCAACCGTGAAAGAAGAGCTGGACCCAAGACCGGATCTAGCCGGCAAATCGCCCGCGTGATGAACCTCAACCCCTTTATCAATACCTAAATGCTTCAAAGTCTCCCGAACCGAAGGATGCTCAATCTCGTCATGGCTATCAACTAACTCTATCTTAGACCAAACAATCCGGTTTTTAACCTCAAAAAACGGCGGGAGGTGTCGCACCGTAATATAACAGTACTTATCAATCGTAGTTGAAAGCGTTGCGCCACCATGCTTTTCATACCATGTTGGATAGTCGGTTCCGCCTCCAAAAAAAGATATTCTAAAAGGAGTTCTAGTAATTATCATATATCGTGTTTACCGGATTCCCACCTTCGCCTGCCTAACGGATACCTTATACTAAATCAAAACGGCCCCTAGGGCAAACCAGCAGGGGCATCTCTAAAGCGGCTGGCCTATTGCAGAAAACAGGTAATACAATCGCTTCTCTCGGGTATGGTCACGCAGAACGCGCTCGTAGCCGGCCTTCGCAATTGCTTCACACTCCTCATCATGAGCAAGATAATAACGAATTTTGCCTATAAGATCCTTTGTGTCGGTATAAAAGACAATTTCCTTGCCGGGCACAAAGTACTCCTCTAAATTATCCGCATGCTGAGTTATCTGCATGGTCCGCAAGGCCGGGATTTCAAAATGTCTGGCCTTTATATTTGGTATCCTTTTTTGCCACCACGTTCTAACATTATCCAAAAAATTATGAACATCAATTTTAACAGACGAACCGCTCTCCCCCAGCCACGCTCTCCGGAAAAAAAGCCTGGCAATGGAACGCCAACCTATGTAAAAAGGCGCTTCATTCAGACAAAGACTTATTTTACTGCGCGAGATAATACTATTCCACTCTTCTTGAGACACTC
>PFBD01000031.1:0-531 GCA_002773415.1 Candidatus Harrisonbacteria bacterium CG10_big_fil_rev_8_21_14_0_10_49_15
TCACAAAGAAACTTTTTGATTCCGTTCAAGAAGTGATGAAAAGGAAATCGAAACCGAAGGGGCGGAGATTGAAATATTATGTGTATCGCGGATTTTTCCGTTGTGGTGAGTGCGGTTGTTTTATCACGACCGAAACGCAAAAAGGTCATAACTATTTGCGATGTACCAAACGGAAAAATCCTTGTTCGCAGAGATATGTTCGCGAAGAAATCATCACTTCTCAAATTCAAGAGGAAATCAAAAAAGTTTCTTTGCCTCTCGATTGGCTAGCTTGGATGATTGAAGAAAACAAAAAAGACCAATCATCCGAAATCCAATCGAGTACGCTTTTTGCAGATAGTATAAAAGCCGATATTTCTCTTTTGGATTCTAAAATTGAGAAGCTGATGAACGCATATTTGGAGAGCGCACTTTCGCTTGAAGAATATCGCGACGCCAAAAGTGTGCTGGTTGCCTCAAAACAGCTTCTCAAAGAGAAATTATCGGCTTTTGAGCAAAAAGCGAATAATCGGTTCGAACTTACCGAAAAGT
>PFBD01000031.1:566-2585 GCA_002773415.1 Candidatus Harrisonbacteria bacterium CG10_big_fil_rev_8_21_14_0_10_49_15
GAACAAATGAAGAGAAACTTCATTTGTTCAAAAAAGTCGGTTCGAACTTTCAAATTAAGGATCGAACCGTCTTTTTTGAGCCACGCGGAGCGTGGAAAACTCTTTTGGATTCTGGATTCGGCGGGGGGAATGCAGAACAGACGGCGCTTCGCGCCGACCATATTTTTGGCGGAAATTTGAATTCCGAATTTTGGCGGAGAGGGAGGGATTCGAACCCTCGGACCCAGTAAAGGGTCAACTTCTTAGCAGGAAGCTCCGTTCGACCACTCCGGCACCTCTCCAGTCGTACGTATATATTGCCTTAGTTTTAGTATCTGTTCAAGTGCTTTGGACTGTGGCTGGAAACGAGCTGGAAAAAGCCACGCCCTCGGATCCGGAGATCCGAGGGCGACGCGCGCTCCCCTTTTTTAGGAAGGGGGTGGTTGGAAAAATACTGGGGAAACAGGCGAGAGCATGCAGCGGGTGAAGCCGGATCTTGTTCCCTCTATGGTATAGCTGCCGACCCACATCCCGAACCCACCGCGCTGAACCCGGTAGTAGATTGGCTCCGGTCGGCCCACGTACACCTTGGTGAACTCTAGCGTCCCACTCTCGACGTTGAGAGTGACGTCGACGAGCTCGGAGATGCCAAACTCGTCTAGTAGAGCGCCGGTGAGCACCCCGTCCAGGACGCAGGTCTCGTCGCGACCTATGAATCCGGAATACATGAACGGGTACAGTGTTTTCGGATCCACTAGAGCAGGATGGTCCGGAATGTAATCTGCAGTCAGCCCAATCTCTTCCGCAGAGTGGAAGAATACTCCGTTGACCAGGTACAGAACTGTGCCGTGCTGGGGATGAATCATGTTGAGCCTCCTTCTGTCCGATACCCTAGCTTAGATATGCCGGATGTTCAAGTGGGTGTATGAGGCCAACTTATTCAGAAAATTGCGGAGATTTGTTTTTTAGCTTATAGTCTCAGTGGTTAATCTTCAAGGAGTTTCTATGAAACAAGAAAACGTATGGATTCGTCTGGCTGGTAATGCGCGTCAGATTAAACTGGGCGCGACGGAACGATGGCGTTTCATCATTAACCGAGAGGCACCGGAGATCCAGGTCACTAACTGGCGCGTTCTCGGTATCACGGATGGTGACAACTTCATTCCGGGCACAGACCCGGAGGGCAAGGAGTTCGGCTTTGTGGCTTGGATTGATATGTACGGCGATGTTTTTATCGAAGATGGCGTCGCCCACATCACCCTGAAGGAAGCACCCGAGAACCCGAGTTCGTAAGAATCGGGTTCTCTTTGTTTTTTCACAGCACCATTTCACAATTTGGTTAAATTGTGAAATAGGTGGAGCTGAGGGCGCTGCAATGTTATGAGGTCGCACTTCCAGCGCACAAGGGAAGAACGACCTCTTTCGCGGCATGGATTCCCGCCTGCGCGGGAATGACAAGAAAGAAGGAGGGAATGACAAGGGGGGGGCGCGGCGGAAATCCTCTGCGGTTTGCAAAATAGGCTGAAATCTGGTATTTTTAGGCTTTATGTGGCTAGATTCCCGCACCTAAGGCATTGCGATTTGTAGCCAATCGCGTACCGCTCTTGGACAAATCGGGAACCTTCGCGGGAATGACAAAAGCGAGGGGTTAGATCCTTCGCAAGGCTCAGGATGACAAATAGCAAAACAAATGACGAATACTGATAAGAAAACAACTCAATTGGATCCCCGCCTGCGCGAGGATGACATGGTAGCGCGGCCGCCGGTGGTGGTGGTGATGGGGCACGTTGACCACGGCAAGACTACCCTGCTGGACTACATCCGCAAGGCTAATTTGGCGAGTAAGGAGGCGGGAGGAATAACCCAGGCGGTAGGGGCGTATGAGATTGAGGTGGCTGCCCCGCCTGTGGCGGGGTCTCGGCCGCAAGAGCCTCGAAAGATCACCTTTATTGATACGCCGGGGCACCAGGCGTTTGCAAAGATGCGTAGCCGCGGTACGGCTATCGCTGATATCGCTATTTTAGTGGTGGCGGCGGATGA
>PFBD01000031.1:2596-7024 GCA_002773415.1 Candidatus Harrisonbacteria bacterium CG10_big_fil_rev_8_21_14_0_10_49_15
AGTGGACTCCCCTTCGTGGTCGCTATCAATAAGATTGATAAGGCTAACGCAAACATAGAAAAGACTAAGAGCGACTTGGCGGTGGCTGAGGTTCTGCTGGAGGGGTTTGGCGGATCGGTGAGCTTTCAGCCCATCTCTGCCCTTACCGGCGAGGGCGTGGATGCGCTACTAGACCTTGTCTTGCTGACTGCCGAGGTAGAAGAGTTTACCTACGACCCGAATGGTCCGGTAGAGGCCTATGTTCTAGAGGCGAAGAAGGACCCATTTAGTGGCGTCAGTGTTACGGCGATTGTTAAAAACGGGACTCTGCGGGTAAAAGACGAGGTGCAGACCACCAGCACGGCCGGGAAGATTAAGGGGCTGAAGGATTTTATGGGAAAAAGCGTGAAGTCGGCAACGGCTTCTAGCCCGGTGGTTATCAGCGGGTTTAACGACCTGCCCCAGGTCGGCGAGAAGATAGTTGACTTGACTGTGGAGGTAGCGCGACCAGAGGTGGCCACTGCCAGTGGCGAGCGAGCGGAGGTGGCCGAAAATCGCATCAACGCGATTGTAAAGGCTAGTGATGGTGGTTCCCTGGAGGCTATTGTGGACGCGCTACTGAAGATAAAGCACCCGGATGAAGAGCGGGGCTTGTCTATCCTCCACCAGGGGGTGGGCGACATCACTGATGGCGATGCCCAGCTGGCCGTTTCTACAGACTCTTACCTGATTGGCTTTAAGGTAAAGGCAAATGTGGCGGCGAACAATGTTATCCGCGACCGAGGTCTAAAAGTTTTTCAGTCTGACATCATTTACAAAATTTTAGAAGAGGTGGAAGAAGAGTTTAGCGGGCACAAACAGCAGATGGTGGAGTCGGAGCTGGATATCTTAGCCGTGTTTGACCAGACCAACCACGGGGCGCAGGTTATCGGTGGCAAGGTAGTTACCGGTGAGTTAAAAGAGCAGAGGGACGTGGAGGTTCAGCGTCGCGGAGAAAAGATCGGAACGGGACGGATAACGAACTTGCAGTGCGATAAGAAAGAGGTTAATAGTGTTGAGGCGGAGAATGAGTGCGGAGTCTTGTTTAGCTCGCAGATGGTGGTGAAGAAGGGAGACCACCTGATCCAAAGACCAGAATAGTCTTTGGATAAATCCCAAGCACCAAGCAGCAAATTCCAAATAAAATCCAAAGATTAAATTTTGAAATTCCAAGCTTGAGTATTGAGAATTATTTTGGATTTGGAAATTGTTATTTGGAATTTTACCTTATGGAACATAACAGGCCTTACAAACGAAAAGAGAGGGTGAGTGAGCTGATTCAGCGGGAGCTTGGGCAGATTATTTTGCGCGAGGTGGAGCTGACGGCGATAACCACAATAACTCGGGTGGAGGTGACGGCCAAGCTGGATTTTGCGCGCGTGTATATCAGTGTCTTGCCGGATGATAAGCTAAACGAGGCACTGAAGCTACTGGGAAGGCGTTCGCGCTACTTGCAGTCTTTGCTCCTGCGCAAGCTGAATATCAAGCCGATGCCGACCATCGGATTTTACGAAGACAAGGGCGCGGCTAGCGCGGCGAAGGTGGAGAAGGCCCTGCTTGAGGAAAAGGAGTAGGGAAATTGACCTAATTATACTACTTCGACTTTGCTCCCT
Organism: Candidatus Harrisonbacteria bacterium CG10_big_fil_rev_8_21_14_0_10_49_15; assembly: GCA_002773415.1. Lineage (GTDB taxonomy): Bacteria > Patescibacteriota > Minisyncoccia > UBA6257 > 1-14-0-10-44-23 > 1-14-0-10-49-15. Next base: position 4,228 of record PFBD01000031.1, read on the forward strand.
TCGGCAGGCTCAGGGCAAGCAGCACAAGTAATTGTTCTAAATCACTACCCTACACAACATTATGACATTATTGCTAATGTCATAATGTTGTGTAGCGGTCATAAAAAGAAACGGCCGTTGAATTCTATGACGGCTGAGGTTTGTGGTAAGCTGCAAAAGGTTATGCGCATAAGGCCACATACATATTGCACTCTCTGGCGAACCTTAGAGCTGTTAACTAAGAAATTCTGTTTTTTGTCATTCCCGCGCAGGCGGGAATCCATGAAAAACTGCTCAAGGGATAGATTCCTGCCTTCGCGGGAATGACACGGCGAGGAGTTTTGTAATTCACAGTCCTAAAGTTGCACAAGGTTGCTGAAAGTGTCTAGTTTGGCTAGAATACTTGATATGGCGGCGTAGCTCATCCCTTCGGGAGATCTGCCGTAGGCATGACAAGTGGTAAGGCAGTTCTCTGTCTCCCTGTGGGAGATCCCCCGTAGGGGGGACAAAATTCCTATGTACTATGTCTATTTTTTGAAAAGCTTAAAAAATAACGACCTCTATGTAGGCTCAACTCAGGACGTAGAGAATAGACTTGCTAGCCATAATTCTGGTAAAGTTAGATCGACGCAATTCTATAGACCTTGGATATTGCTCGACAGGGAATCCTTTCCCACCAGAAGTGAAGCTGTCCGTAGAGAAATGCTCCTCAAGACTGGTCAGCAGAAGGAACTGCTCCGGAAAAAGTACAACTTGAAATAAGGCGGCGTAGCCAAGTGGTAAGGCAGGAGTCTGCAAAACTCCTATACGCGAGTTCGATTCTCGCCGCCGCCTCAATGCCTCACTTCTGGGGCATTACAATGCCCGGGTGGTGAAATTGGTAGACACGCAGAGTTTAAGCCTCTGTGAAGAAATTCGTGCCGGTTCGAGTCCGGCCCCGGGCACCAATATCAAACTTTCCGATTTTTGAAATGCACAGCGACTTCCATAAAAGAATAAAATTGATGTTTCCTCATATTCACCTGTTTACTGATAGTAAACAGCTTGATAAACTACAAGCAAGTGTATGACTGAAGAACAAGAAAAATTGGCGAAAAGTTAAGAAAATTGCGAATAAAGCGAAATTGGAGCCAAGGAGAGCTTTCGCGACGATCTGGTATCCACAGGACTTATATCTCTGGTATCGAAAAGGGGCTACGCAACCCCGCACTTAAAAATATCAACCGATTAGCGAAAGCTCTTAATATTTCGCCATCGGAAGTTTTTAATTAACATGGAACAAAAACTTAAAGCCAATATTTAGAAATTTTATCTGTTCAATGTTTTTTCTAGCTTCGTTCTCTACTACGGCATAGATAAAATTTTCATGGCGGCGCGAGGACTTTCTGTGACCGACATCGTCCTCGTTGAAATTATTTTTGCTGTTTTCGTCATTTTTCTCGAAGTACCATCAGGCGCACTTTCCGACCGATGGAGCAGAAAATATGTCCTAGCGCTGAATGTCGTTTTCTTTATGCTCAATACTTTTTTGTGGGCAATCGCCCACAATGTCAGCGTGTTTATTTTAGGTGCTCTCGCCGCCTCAATTCACATGGCACTACGCTCTGGTACAGACACCTCTTTTCTCTACGACACGCTCAAGCAGTTAAATAAAGAAAATGACTACGAAAAAACTTACGGCAATATTATTTTCTATGAAAATCTTTTGGCCATTCTCGCTGGTATTGTTGGCGCAATGATAGCCGACCATTTCGGTTTGGTTGTTCCATTTTGGATGACCCTAGGTTTCTCGTTAATTGCCGTCTTACTTGCCCTATCTTTTACGGAGCCGAAAATTCATCGGACAACTGGAGAGATGAAGTATTGGGAGCATATTGGAGAAACCGGAAAATATCTTTGGCGACATCCATTTGTTTTACATCTTATTATTCTCTCGGTTGTTCTTGGAGCAACCCTCGGACTAATAGACGAATATGGACAGTTGTATTTTGTCAAAATCGGTATTCCGATTTTTGTACTCGGTTATCTGGCCGCTGTTGGGAATGGCATTGAGGCGTTAGCGGGAAAATTTTCTTATCATTTGAGGCGATTTAGCCGAAAGAAAGTTTTTGCTCTGTCCATATTCGTCAGTTCTGTTGGTTTTCTTGTTGTTGGTGCAACAAAATCATGGATTGGGATTCCGTTCGCTTTTCTTCCATGGATCGCGTATTACTTTATTTCACCGCTTTTATTGAGCGACCTACATAAAGAGTTGCCATCGGGCCAACGCGCAACGGGAGAGTCGTTTATGAGTTTAGCACGAGAGGCATTTTTAATTCCCGTTGCGCTTGGCTTCAGTTTTCTTGCCGACCATATTTCAATTTTTGTTGCGTACACCGCAATCGGTATTGTAGTCGCTCTATATTTTGTCATCTTCCTTTTTGCGTCATATCGAAAAATCAGCAATAATGGTGTTGTTAATTCCTAGTCGCTGTGCATTTCAAAAATTTGCAGGGTGTGCAAGCGAGGGCGCGGCGGAGGGGGCACGGGGGGGGAATTTCGCCGCGCCCGAGCGTTCCGCCGGAGCGAAGCGGAGGCGGTCAGTTCCGTTCAAAAAAAGTTCGAGCGAAGTATATAATTACAGCACCAATATCAAACTTTCCGATTCTCGCCCGACCGATTCGTCCTAGAGTGGTTTTGGGGCCGTGCTTGTTTTATGCTATCTTTGAAGCATGAATAATGAAGCCTACTTGGAGGCGATTGCTGATGCTGGGCTGGGGATTAAGTTTCCTGATTCTCCGTTAGACCAGCAAATTCAGCTGGGGATATTGTTAGACAT
>PFBD01000031.1:7046-9162 GCA_002773415.1 Candidatus Harrisonbacteria bacterium CG10_big_fil_rev_8_21_14_0_10_49_15
CTGGCCGGCCCGGGAGAGGCGCGCGCGGTAGTTAACAAAAAGATGGATGCCCTAAGGTTGCGTATCCGAAATATTCTTGATGGAATGGGTAAGGATGAAGCTCGACGTTTTTTAGATGCGCGGGGTGAGGCGATAAAGAGACAATTTTCAATCTAAGTATGGGCTTTGAGTATAAATTTCAATTCACAGGTGACGCAGAGCACGAAGCTGTCCCCTCTCAAGAAAAGGTAGTTGAGGAAAGACCGGAGGCGGCTAAAGATGAGAGTCCTGCAGCCTCTCCGGAGATGGATGAGGAACAGCTAGAAACGCCCGAGGCTTTGGCTGAAGATGAAAATGAAAATGAAGAAGCTGAACGATCAAATGAGTTGATTGAGCAGAGACACGAAAATCTTCGTGCTGTTTTGAGGGGTCAGCCCTTAGATATTGGTAGATTGTACAGAATTTGCGGTGATCGGGATCATGGAAGGCTCGACGAACTTATTCCCCGAGAAGGACTCGACAGAATCGCTCAGGGGCTGAGGGCGATCGATGACTTTTCGACTACAGGAACCGGGTTAGACGAACTTCTTCTAGCCGTGCAGCAGATCCGGTCTGGAGCGGAAGAAATCGAATATCACTCCTACCCTCAAGACAGAATTAGTGATGATACTGAATCTATTACTGAGCTGTTGCGGGCGGTTTATGGTTTCGAGCAAGAATGCATAGAGCTATCCCAAAAGATCGGGAGAGTAGAGTTGCCGGAAGGCTCTGAAGACGCAGCTATCCTTTCGGAAATTACTAGCACCTTGATGAGGGCTGCCGACTCTTTAGGTAGCGGGGTCAGGAAAATATCGCATCGGAGAGGGCTAGTTGAAGAATATTCAGGTGGAAGATACTAGTTCATTTTAAGATTCAGAATAAGACAAAAAGTAAAAGCCGCCCGGATGGGCGGCTTTTGGGGGTTGATCATTGATATATTTCTGAAGAATAGGCTATGCGCTCGGGATTGATGGCGGAGTGGTCGGTATTTGCGTCTCAGGAATTTGCGGCATAGAGCTGAAAGCGAGATAGACAATGATGGCCAGGTTAAAAAATGGAATCAGCATTAGCACGCCGAGCCAGTTTGGTTTATTAACCGCAATGGCTATTTCCATCCAAACAATAACCACAACTATCAGGTTGACCAACGGGATTAAAAACCCAAGAAACCACCAAGCGGGTTTGCGGGCGATTTTTAGAAGCAGGAAGATCTGGATGATCGGAACCCAAGCCATCCAGCGATCGGGCGTATTGGTCTTTTCAGCGATACGAAAGAGGCAGTACGCTATAAATAAGTAAAAGCCTAAGGCGATTATCAATGCTAAGATTGGTCCTAATGAGTCATTCATTTTTTTAAATGATTTAATTGTTTATATTATTGTAACTCAGAGCGAGAGAACCGAAAACCCGCCAATCGGAGGGTTTTCGGTTAAGGACTATTCTGGGCGGCTGAGGACGATGATGTCGACGGTTTGCTTGCCAAACTTACGGGCATCAGAGTATTCGCGCATCCAGAAGTCTAGGCGACACTCGGTGTCTGAACAGTACTTGGAGTACCGAGAGTTCATACGGTCTACGACCGTAAACACTTGGTCACCGTGGAGCTCGGGGACGATTATCTTCGTGCCCATAGGCAAGAAGTTAGCGGCGATGACGTTTTCCATGTTTGCCTCACACAGGTTATAACCGCGGGCGGCGATACAGGGAGAATCGTCAGTTTGACCCTTCAGAGAGTTATAGGCGGTGGCCGTCACCGTCATCTGCTCGTATTGTGGCTGAACCAAGGCCGTGGAAGAAACCAAGGCCACTCGCTCGCTTAGGGCATCGGTGCCGTTAGCATTAGCCGACGGCTCAGCCACAGCTAGCTGAATCGGGAAGACGGCCAAAGCTAGTAAAAGGGCAATCCCCTTCATAGAGGCTACAGAAAACAACTTTTTCCAGTTGATACGCTTCGCCAAAGAGCGAAGCTTACGTATTGGAACGTCGTCAAGATTGATGAATTTCATGGTTTTATGTGCTTTTTGATTAGTTTTTGGCTTCAGCCTCTCCCCTTCGACTTGCTCAGGGCAAGCCAGACCTCTGCCATTAAAAAATCCCC
>PFBD01000022.1:0-704 GCA_002773415.1 Candidatus Harrisonbacteria bacterium CG10_big_fil_rev_8_21_14_0_10_49_15
AAGCCGCTACACTTCCGCGAAATAGCTATTGAGATCCGAAAGTTCCGTCCAAACGCGAAAAAGACCAACACCCAAACAATCCATAACGAACTTATCAAAGACAAGCGTTTTATTCTGGTTGGACGCGGTATCTACGGTCTCCGGGAAATGGATAAACTCCCCGCCGGCACTATCCGCGATATTTTGGTCCACATTCTTAAGGCCAGCGGCCCGATGAAGCCCAAGGATCTTATAGCCAAAGTACTTGAGAACCGGATCTTCAAAGAGACAACCATCCTCTTCAACCTCCAGAACAAAAAGTACTTTAAGCGACTACCAAGCGGCGCCTACGACATCACCAAATAACTCTGAATTTAAGAGGTCTCTCTTCCCAAAGGAAGTGAGACCTCGTAAATTATCAATCGCCAACCCGGTTCTTTAGGCCACAACCTACTTACCTAAACAGCTAATAAGCTAACCAGCTATTAAGCTAAACAGCTAATTTTTTGCTATACTATAGAAACAGCTGTTTAACTTCTTCGGCAGCGACCCTAACCAGCTAACCAGCTAACCAGCTAATCCATGCCCGATTTTGGTAACTTACTATTCAGCATGAGCCCCCAATCCTTGTTAGGAGGATTTTTAAACGCTATCGGCGTATTTTTAGAATACACCTGGTGGCTTATTCTCTTCGGTATCATCTTTACCCAGGCCCGAAACGCTTT
>PFBD01000022.1:734-62711 GCA_002773415.1 Candidatus Harrisonbacteria bacterium CG10_big_fil_rev_8_21_14_0_10_49_15
TAGATGAAAAATATCCGGACGGTGAGATCCCTCAGCGCTATATGTTTGAGATGGCCAGCTTTGAAGGTCAGACGCACTTCTACATGCGCGTCCCGGTCAAACAGCGCAACATGATCGAAGCCGCGTTTCTTGGTTACTATCCGGACGTGGAACTTATTGAAATAGAGGACTACATGGATAAGCTCCCGCAAAACATCACCGACCTGGAGCGCCGCGGCCTAGACATCTGGTGCACAGAGTTTTATTTAAACAAACACCCGGCCTTACCAATAAAGACTTACAAAGTTTTTGAAAGCCCGGACGAACAGCATCAGTTTGATCCCATGTCCAGTTTCCTGGAAGTAATGGGCAAAATAAAGCAAGGCGAGTATCTCGGTATGCAGATCTTGGTAGAGCCTCTTCATCGAAATTACGCCCAGCGTTTTGATCCCGTTATTGAAGAGCTGCGTGAACCAAAATATGGTAAAGAGAAGATGGGCGCTGGTGAATTTACTTTCCAGCCGATGATGATGAAGTCTCCGGGCGAGACCGAGACCCTGAAGCAGATAGAAGAAAATCTAGCCAAGCCTCTCTTCGTCCTTGTCGTCCGGGTTGCCTACATGGCCCCGAAGCCAACCTTCTACGATGGTCTGGCTAGGCGTGGTTTACGCGGTGCCTTTAACCAGTACTCCAGCGCTGACCTTAACTACTTCAAAGACAACGTGAAAAACGGCACCAAGCCCGGCTTCTGGGACTTTCCATATGTCTACCCGGAGCAGCGCCGACGGATTCGCAAGCAGCGAAATCTAAAGCTTTATCTCGGCCGCGGGTTTGGCACTCACGACAACCTCCCCGAAATAATTCTGTACTCGCACTGGCTCGCGTTTAATTTAAATCTAGAAAAGTCCATAATCAGCAGCGAAGGGCTGGCCTCGCTTTTTCATCCGCCAACTCAGATGGTGCTGACAGCGCCGCATACCGAGCGCTCCGAAAGCCGCAAGGTTGGTCCGTCCTCCGGTCTGCCTATCTATGGAGATGAATCCGCGCTTGAAAAATTCCTCCCCAAAGAGTCATGACCTCGCTAATCACCAATAATCACCAGTCACACTAATTTTGTCGCCCATTCTCCCTTTCTAAAGGGAGTACCGCCGAAGGCGGGGAGGGATTTATACTCCCATGAAGATAAAAACCAAACCTAAAAATCCATCCGCCTGGAGCCAGCTCCTGTTCGTCGAGCGCAACATCGCCAGGGTCTTTATCGGGCTCCTTTTGCTGTACTTCTTTGGTCAGCTCTTCATCCACTTCGTCTACAGCTTCATGGGCGGCCAGGGATTTAACGCCGAATCACTTCGGGTATTTTTGGAAGCCGTGGACATTGTTTGGCGCAAGCACCTTGGCGGCTTTTTTACAGTCCTCAATGTTTTGCTTTTCATCTTCCTGTTGTACTGCTACAAGCAGGCATGGAAGTTTCGCATGCAACTTAAGCTTTACCCGCCGCCAAGCGACCTGGAAGCACAACCAAAACCCATCAAAAAAGATCCAAAAGTAATGCAGCACTGGCGCGACATAGTCCTGCGCGCTAACACCGGCCAACAAGAGAAGATGCGCAGCGCCATCATTGAAGCGGACGCCTTGGTTGACCACCACTTGAAAAATATTGGTCTTGAAGGAGAGCACATGGGTGACCGGCTTAAGCAGATACGCGCCTTCCAGGTCAAAAGCCTGGACAACCTTTGGAAAGCCCACCGTTTGCGAAACGACATTGCCCACACCCCCGGCTACAAAGTCACCGCCCGCCAAGCAGAGCGTGCCCTAGTGGCCTACCGCGACTTCTTAAAAGAAATGAAAGCATTTTAAGGGAATACCGAAGTCGTTCTTCCCGTAGCCTACCTGCCGGTAGGCATGGCGCACACGGGAATCCACGCTCAACAATCAATCATTGATACTTAATTTTAAGTCTGCTATCATCCAAAATATGAGTACGGAGATGCAGGTAAAAAAATTGAACGCAGAGGTAAAGAAACTGCGCAAGGAAGTGGCGGAATTCCGACAGCTATTTTTTGCTGTCCCCGAAGATAACGAGGGAGAGTATAAAGAGGTGTTTATTAAAAAAATCACAAAGCGCGCGAGTTCCGGCAATCCATTGAAGCAATTTTCCTCCAAAAAAGATTTTTTGCAACATGTACGCAAAGCCGGTTAAAATCTTCTTTGATAAAGATTTTGAGAAGGACGTAAAGAGGTTACCAAAGAAGATTCAAAACAAGCTTGCCGACTTGCTGACTGTTGCCCAGAAGAATATATTTGATCCAAGGCTCCATGTAAAATCACTCAAGTCGCCATTGAGTGATTTTTTAAGTTTTCGTATCACTCGCGACTATCGAGTTGGTTTTATGTTCACCCCCCGAGAAGATATTCAGCTCTTGGTTGCCGACAAGCGAGACAAGATTTACAAGCGCCTTGCAAGAAAATAGACAAATATGGCTCACGGTTACGGCTCACAACCGGCTGTGAGCCGTTTAATTTCTTGCTTTTCCTTGTCATTGCGAGCGCCGCGCCCCTCCGTAGCCTTGTGCGAAGGGGGGAAGCGTGGCAATCTATTATTACCATGCCTCAATCAGAAACTCGCACCTGTCAAAACTGCCAGCGAGATTTCCAGGTCACTGGCTATGATAAGGAGTTCTGCAAAAGCCTAGAGGCTCCTTTGCCAACCTGGTGCCCAAACTGTCGGCTTCAAAGGCGGCTTTCGTTCAGAAATGAACAAAATCTTTATAAGCGTACTTGCGATGCTCCAGGGCATAGCGAGCAGCTGATTTCTAATTATTCTGATGATAAAAAAGTAGTTGTCTATGACCAGGAGTATTGGCGATCAGATAACTGGGACCCAATGGGCTACGGCCAAGACTACGACTTCAGCCGGCCATTCTTTGAGCAGTTCAAGGAACTCCTGGCTGTAGTCCCATTTCAAAGCCTGGTGAACTTTAACAATGTTAATAGTGAGTATTGTAACTTTACGGCTGACAACAAGAACTGCTATCTGGTCTTCGGAGGAGACTATAATGAAGACTGCTTATATTCAACCTTCAACTTCCAGTGCAAAAACTCCATGGATGAGTACTGGTCAGAAAAGTCAGCATCTTCTTATCAAAGCATCGATTCGACGGGTCTGTACAAGTCCTTCTACTGCCAGCTTTCAGGTGACTGCACAGACTGCTGGTTTTTGTACGACTGCAAGAATCTAAACAACTGCCTTGGCTGTGTGGGCCTAAAAAACAAGAGCTTTTGCATTTTAAACAAGCAGTATTCTAAGGAAGAGTATGCCCAGAAAAAGCAGGAGCTAAAACTGCACACCCGCAGCGGCTTAGAAGCATTCCAGAAGCAGTTCAACGAACTGAAAATGAGAATGCCCCGTCGCTTTGCTACAATTCTCAGATCAGAGAATTCCATCGGCGAAAACTTAATTGAAGTAAAAAACTGTCTAAACTGCTTTGATGTATCTGGTCCGGCCGAGAACATTAAGGACGCATATACTGTAGCTTTTAACGTAAAGGACTGCCTAAGCATCAATCACATGGGTCACGGCATTGAGCGAGTTTTTGATACCTTCGCCCTCTGGGGCCCATCCAATAATATCAAACACTCTTTCTTGGGCGGTGTCTCATTTGACGTCCAGTACTCGATGAACTTTACAAGCTGCAACAATATCTTTGGCTGCTTGGGGCTCAAAAACAAAAGCTACTGCATCTTGAACAAGCAGTATGGTAAGGAGGAGTATACGGAGTTAACTCAGAAGATAATTGAGCAGATGAAGGAGCTTCCATACATTGATAAAAAAGGCAGAGAGTACAAATACGGAGAGTTTTTCCCGGCTGAAATTAGCCCACTGGACTATAACGAGACAATAGCCTACGAGCTATTCCCCATGAGAAAGGAAGAGGCAGTCGAAAATGGCCTTGGCTGGAAGGAGAAAAGCATTAAAGACAACAAAGCTACACTAGAAAGCATCCCGGACGATATCCATGATGTAGAAGACGGTATTTTAAAGGAGACTCTACCGTGCGCACACAAAGGCGAGTGTGCCGACAACTGTACGATAGCTTTTAGAGTAACCTCCGCAGAGCTACAGTTTTATAAGAGCCTGAGCCTGCCCGTCCCAGATCTATGCTACAAATGCAGACACTATCAAAGATTAAAGTTGAGGAATCCAATGAATCTGTGGCACCGGCAATGTCAGTGCGCTGGAGAGTCCTCCGACAACCGGAAGTACAAAAATACAATCACTCATTCTCACGCACAAGACCACTGCCCCAATGAATTCGAAACCCCATACGCCCCCAACCGCCCGGAAATAGTGTATTGTGAACAATGCTATCAACAAGAAGTCGTCTAACCTTACTCCAATGTTCTTGAGAACATTGGAATAAGAAAAACCAAATCATGGAAAAAGAAACAAAAACACATTCGCCAAGCTCAGTATCTGCGACTTGTCAGTCTTGCCAAAAAGAATTCACGCTCACCGCCGGTGACCTTGAGTTTTCCGAGCGTTTTAAGACACGTCCCGTAACCTGGTGCTTTGACTGCCGCCTCCAACGCCGCATGAGCTTTCGGAATGAAAACAAGCTTTACAAGCGCAAATGCGACGCTCCGGGTCACACCGAGGAGATGCTCTCAATCTATGCTCCGGAAAAGCCCCTTAATATCTACGACCAAAAAGCCTGGTGGAGTGACTCCTGGGAGGGCCTGCAATTTGGTAAGAACTACGACTTTAACCGGCCGTTCTTCGAGCAGTTTCAAGAGCTGATCAAGGCCGTTCCCTGGATGTCTTTGTTTAACATGAACTCCACCAATAGCGACTACTGCAACATGACCACCGACAACAAAGACTGTTACTTGGTCTTTGGTGGCGACTACAACGAGAACTGCATGTACTCCACCTTCAACTTCTACAGCCGAGACTGTCTGGATAACTACATGACCAATGAGAATGAACTTTCCTATGAGGTTAAAAACAGTCGGTCTCAATACAAGTGCATGTTCATTAACTGGGCCAAAGACTGCACCGAAAGTGCCTTTTTAGACGACTGCACCGGGCTATCCAACTGCATCGGCTGCGTTAATATGAAAAATGCTCAGTACTGCATATTCAACGAACAGTACTCCAAAGAAGAGTACGAACAAAAGAAAGCCGAGCTGGACTTTTCCGATGCCAACAAGTTGGCGGAGTTTAAGCAAAAATTTAACGAATTTAAGAAAAAATTTCCTAAAAAATACGCTGACATCATTAGAACTGAAGACGCAGTCGGTAATCGAATAAACGACGCCAAAAACATTCAAAACTGTTTTGATATTTTCGGACCGGCTGAAAATCTTCGCGATGTTTTCCTGACATTCAACACTTATAAAGATTCTTATTCCTGCTCCCACGGAGGCCACGGCGTAGAGGAGTGCTATGAATCAACAGCGATCTTTGGCAACTGCCAAAGGCTTTTCGGCTGCATCCTGATGAGCTCAACGCACGACGCGGCTTATTCCTACAACTGCCGCGGTTCAAGCAACCTGTTCGGCTGTGTCGGCTTGCGCGATAAACAGTACTGCATCCTAAACAAGCAGTACACAAAAGAGGAGTACGAAGAACTTGTGCCGAAAATAAAGGCGCACATGGACCAGATGCCATACACCGACGCTGGCGGCCGAGTGCATCAATACGGCGACTTTTTCCCAAGCCAGATTTCACCCTTCGCCTATAACGAAACCGTTGCCCAAGAATATTTTCCCCTAACCAAAGAAGATGCGATCATAAAAGGCTTTACCTGGCGGGACCAAGATGTAAAGAGCTATCAAATAACCATCCCGTCCGGCCAACTCCCGCCTAAGCTATCCGAGATAACAGACGAAATTACCAAAGAAGTTATAGAGTGCGCCCACAAAGGTGAGTGCCAAGACGGCTGCTCCACGGCCTTTCGCATCTTACCTCAGGAGCTAACCTTTTATCGGAGGCTGAACGTTGCTCTCCCTACGCTCTGTCCAAGCTGCCGCCACGCCAGTCGTCTCGCCAGTCTCGCCCCGCTCAAGCTTTTTGCCGGCAAGTGTAAGTGCGGCGGAGCCAGCTCTGAAAATAGCCTATACAAAAACACAGCCAGCCACTTCCACGGCGCTGGTCCCTGTCCCAATGAGTTTAAGACCCCCTACGACCCAGCCTCAGACACTATCACCTACTGTGAACAGTGTTACCAAGCCGAAGTAGCTTAACCTTACTCCAATGTTCTCAAGAACATTAGAATAAGAAAAACCAAATCATGGAAAAAGAAACACGCAACTGTCAGAACTGCAAAACCGATTTCGTCATTGAGCCGGAAGACTTTGCGTTTTACCAAAAAATAGACGTTCCACCGCCCACTTGGTGCCCGCAGTGCCGTATGGTCCGCCGATTTATTTTCCGCAATGAGCATAACCTGTACCGTCGGCCAGACAGCCACACTGGCGAGGATATCTTTTCCACAGTTCCAAAAGAGTCAGACGCAAAAGTATATGAGCGCAGTTTTTGGTGGTCAGACGGCTGGAATCCGCTAGACTATGGCCGCGACATTGATTGGAATAGGCCATTCCTGGAGCAGCTTAAAGAGTTGATGTATGAAGTACCATGGCCAAGCCGTAGTGCCTTGAATCTAGTAAACTCAGATTATTGCGCCAATCTTAATGGCGGCAAGAATAGTTATTTGTGTTTTCACGGTTTTGATATAGAAAACAGCGCATATGTGATCGGCTTTTCTAGTGTCAAAGAAGGATTTGATCTATATCAATCCCGGCACGCAGAGCTTTGCTACGACAACTATATGGCAGACGAGGTCCAGCGCGTTTTTTTCTCTACCAACGTTGAAGAGAGTCATGATATTTGGTTCTCCAAGAACATTATCGGTTGCAATAATATTTTTGGCTCAATTAACTTACGGAATAAAAGCTACTATATTTTCAACAAGCCGGTTTCTAAGGAGCAGCACAAACAGTTCATGACTGAATTTAACTCCGGTTTATTTAAGTCCGTAGAGGAGATGCGCCAAAAAGCAGAAGAACTTTGGCTCCAACACCCAAATCGGTTTACCCTGGCCATCAATGTGATAGATTCTACGGGAGAGCACATTGAGCACTGCAAAAATGTGAAAGATAGCTATTTCATTCATAATGGTGAAGATATGAAGCATTGCCAGATGATCGAGGACGCGAAAGATTGCTATGATCTTTCAATTGTCGGTCGCAAATCTGAGCTAATGTATGACTCTATGGTTGCCGGTGTTGAGGCACAGAACATAAAATTCTCTTTTAACTGTGTGGAAAGCATCAGTAATCTTGAATACTGTGTGATGTGCTTTGGTACAGCGAATGCTTTCGGCTGCGTGGGTTTGAAAAAAGGCGAATACGCTATTCTCAACAAAAAGTACTCCAAGGAGGAGTATAAAGAGCTTGTCATAAAGCTAAAACAGCACATGAATGATCTGCCATACACAGACGGCCAAGGGAGAGTCTATAAATATGGCGAATTTCTTCCCGCCGAGTTTAGCCCTTTGGCGTATAATGAAAGTTTAGCTCAAACATTTTTCCCGCTCACTAAAGAAGAAGCTGTAGCGCAAGGATACCAGTGGCGCGACGAGGAGAGGAGACAGATAGAGCCGACTATCCAAGCAGGGGATCTGCCGGATAATATTGCTGACGTGCAAGACGACGTCTTAAAGCAAATCATCGGTTGCCAAACCTGCGGTGCCGCCTTTCGCATCATCCCCATGGAGCTGGATTTTTACCGCAACATCAAGCTGCCCATCCCACGCCGCTGCCCGGACTGCCGCTTCGCCCGCCGCTTCCGTTTTGTAAACCCGCCTGTATTCCGGCTATCCAAATGCCACTGTTCCGGTGCTAAGGATGCAAGTGGTCAATACGCCAACCAGGTGGCGCATTCACACGGTGACCAGCCCTGCCCCAACGAATTTGAAACCAGCTTCCGCGAAGAAGCTAAAGAAATAATCTACTGCGAGCAGTGCTACAAATCCGAAACCATCTGATTTTGTACCAATCCTAATTCACGCAACTCTGCCGGCTTATTCGCACGAATTAGCCCAATGGGTATATACTGAAAGAAAGAGAAAATTTAAAAAGCTATGCGTAAGCTCGAAAAACTCCTCAAGGCATTCGCTAACGCGCGGCGCCTGGCGATTCTCAAGTTCCTGTCCAAAGAAAAAGAAGCACATGTCAGCGCCATCTCTCGGGAGATAGGGCTATCCTTCAAGTCAACCTCTCGACACCTGGCAGTCCTATACGCGGTTGACCTGCTAGCAAAAGAGCAGCGCGACGTGGAAGTTTTTTATCGCTTGAAGGAAGAAGCCAAGCCATCGATTAAAACGATCTTAAACATACCCACAAGCTAACTCGGCTTATTCGCACGAATTAGCCCAACCCCTAGTATGGCAGAGGAAGAGAAAAAATTTTGTCAAAATTGTCAGCAGGAGTTCACGATCGAGCCGGAGGATTTTGAGTTCTACCGGCGTATTGATGTCCCGCCGCCCATGTTTTGCTGGCAATGTCGCATGCAGCGCCGATTGGCTATTCGTAACGAGCGCTCGCTATATAAGAGAGCATGTGGGCTCTGTAAGAAAGATACAATTAGCGTCTATTCACCAGGCAAAGATCTTAATGTCTACTGCCAAGACTGCTACAAATCAGACGCCTGGGATCCGTTTAGCTATGGTCGAGACTATGACCTTAGTAAGTCTCTTTTTGAGCAGATCGATAGATTATTTCGAGAAGTTCCTAGGCCAGCACTTAACCTAACTAACGCAGTCAACTGTACCTACTCAGAAGATTGCGTTAACTCGAAAAACTGTTATTTAGTCTTTGGTGCTTATCATGCGGACAACATAATGTATAGCTACACCCCGATTTTTTCGCGCAATTCTGTAGATGTCACTTTTACTAATCAAGTAGAGATGAGCTACGAAGTAAGCAATTCCTTTGGCCTGTACAATGTAAGGTTTGCCCATGTTGCCGACGAATGCATGGATTCTGCCTTTTTGTATGACTGCAAGGGTAGTAAAAATTGCTTTGGTTGTGTCAATCTGCGCAACAAAAACTACTATATCTTTAATAAGCCCTATTCCAAAAATGATTATCAGGAAGAGATTAAAAAATGGGACATCGGTAGCTACACAACTCTTCAGCGGGCAAAACAAGAATTTCAATATCTGCTCGACAAAACACCGCGACGTTGGGCCATAACCGCAAATTCAGTAGACGTCAGCGGTAACAATATCAATCATGCTAAAAATTGCCATTATTGCTTTTCAGTTACCGAGGGTTGCGAAAACCTAAAGTTTACTGTTATGTCTGGTTTGGCCATGAAGGATAGCTATGATGTCTGGGGCGGCGGAGATAAAAGCCAATTGCTATACGAAGTTACTGGCTGTATAGGAGGGGAGCGAGTCATGTTTACCAACAATACGCACGGTTGTGTCAATGTGCAGTATTCTAATAAGTGTTTTCACTCTCAAAATCTCTTTGGCTGTGCCGGTATTAAAAAGAAAAACTACTGTATCCTAAACAAGCCGTATTCAAAAAGCGAGTACCATGCTTTGCTTCCCAGAATAATTGAGTCTGCTAAAAATAATCCCTTTATTGATAGGGCCGGACGAGAATACCGCTATGGCGAGTTCTTTCCTATGGAGCATATGCCTGTCGCGTACAATGAATCAAATGCCTACGAACGTTTCCCGCTTACAAAACAGGAGGCAGAAGAGAAGGGGTTTTCTTGGCACTCCGAGCCAGAACGCAATTACACGATAACTATGCAGACAGGCAGCCTTCCCGATCATATTAAAGACGCGCCAGACAGCATAACCAATGAGGTAATAGCCTGTGAGCATGCCGGCTCTTGTCAAGAACACTGCACTACTGCCTTTAAAATTACTCCTTCCGAACTAGACTTTTATCGACAAATTAATATTGCTTTACCCAGACTCTGCCCAAACTGTCGCCATGGCCAAAGAGACAAGAGAAGAAATGGGATGTTTGAGCTTCATGATCGCACCTGTCAGTGTGCTGGAGAAAGGTCAGAAAACGGGCTTTACCAAAACGAAATGAAACATTTTCACGGTACAGAACACTGCCCGAATAGTTTTAAATCTGCTTTTGCGCCTGAAAGGAAGGAAATCATGTATTGCGAAAAATGTTATCAAGCTGAGCTTATTTAATCATGAGCAATCTCAAACTTCGCCTAATGCATCTGACTGGTATCATCCGCTTTGGCTGGGGGATGGTTAAGATGAAAACGCGTATTTTTATCAGAAAAAGATTTAAAATATGAGCACAGAGACCCGTCAGTGCCAAAACTGCAAGCAGAATTTCTCCATTGAACCGGAGGATTTTGAGTTTTACGAAATGATGCAGGTACCGCCGCCGACATTTTGTCCACAGTGTCGTTTTCAGCGCCGATTCTCCTTCTATAATCAGTTTCAGTTATTTAGGAAGGAAGACGCGCATACTGGAAATGAGATCTTCTCCACATTTCCGGCGCAGGCACCAATTAAAATCTACGAAAACGAGTATTGGTATTCCGACAGCTGGGACCCGATGAGTTACGGGCGTGATTATGATTTCTCTCGGCCGTTCTTTGAGCAGTACCGAAATCTGATGCGCGAAGTGCCATGGTTGTCTCGCTCCATTCAGCGTTTAGTGAATAGCGACTACTGCAACCAGGCCTCAGACCTCAAAAACAGCTACCTTTGTTTTAATGGTGACAGCGGGGAAGAATGCCAGTACTGCATTTCCTTCAATCGCCTGAAGAACTGTATGGATCTATATCAGGCTAGCGATAATGAGCTTTGTTATGGAGGATTTAGTATCGCCGAAAGCTATCGCGATTTTTTTGGCTGCGCAAATGTCGGCTGCCAAAATACCTGGTTTTCCAGGAACTGCATTGACTGCGCCGACTGCTTCGGCTGCATAAACTTACGCCACAAAAAGTACCACATCTTCAATCAGCCATACACAAAATATGAGTATCAGAAGAAGATAAAAGAGTTTGCTCTGCATACGGATACGGGTCTGCAATCAGCTAAGCAGGCCGCGCATGAATTCTGGCTCCGTAATCCGCTTCGCTATATGTCCGGCGCGCTGAACGAACAGGTGACGGGCGAATATATCTGGGAGTCAAAAAATGTAAAAAATTCATATCAAATAGTTAAAGGAGAGAACGTGCGCTACTCTGTTAACGCCGTTGAAGGAGTGAAAGACTCTTGGGACTACTCAAACTGGGGTGGCGGATCTGAGTTAATGTACGAAGCCGCGGTTTGCGGAGAAAAGTGCAGTGGGCTTAAGTTCTGCCTTGATTGTTGGCCGAACATGACGGACTCTGAATACTGCGTCAACTGCCATTCCTCCTCTAATCTGTTCGCCTGCGTTGGCTTGCGCTCTAAGCAGTACTGTATCTTCAACAAGCAGTATTCAAAGGAAGAGTACGAAGAATTAGTGCCAAAGATAAAGGCGCACATGAACGAAACGCCTTATACCGATGTCGGCGGCCGAGTATATAAGTACGGAGAATTTTTCCCGGCCGAATTCAGCCCCCTTGCCTATAATGAATCCGCTTCGCAAAGCTATCTGCCTCTTTCTAGGGAACAGGCAGAGGCCCAATCGCTACTTTGGCGGGATACTCCCAAAAAGGAGTTTCAGGTAACAATGCAGGCTACGGACCTTCCGGATGCGATCGCCGATGTGCAAGATTCAATTCTCAAAGAAGCGATTGCCTGTGGCGAATGCAAGCGCGCCTACCGCATCATTCCCAAGGAGCTAGAGTTTTATCGCCGCTTTGAACTACCGCTGCCACGTCGGTGCGCTGACTGTCGGCGAAATGAGCGCCTTCAATTCCGTAATCCAGTAAAGCAGTACGAGCGCCAGTGTCAGTGCGCTGGGGAAAAATCTAGCAACGGCGCTTACCAGAATCAAAACAAAGATCACCGGGTACATAACCCAGGCGAGCCGTGCCCGAATGAATTTCAAACTTCCTACGCCCCCGATCGAGAAGAAATAGTATATTGTGAATCATGCTATCAGCAGGAAGTCATATGAACATAAGAACAGCCTGCCCCGTAGTGAGCTTTGCTCTAGTACTGGGGTGCTACCAAGCGGAAGTGGTCTGAAAACGGATCGCAGGAATGTTGCAGGCCGTTTTCGTGAGCCGTTCCTGAAGTGGTATACTAAATAGAACTAATCAACCTGGTTTATCAAATGGCACAAGGAAAGATTCAGATAATTAAATACGCACCGCCGCCGCCGGAGTTGCCCGTCATGGGTAAGGGCAGTCCGGAGGAGATCTGCTTCATCGGCCGGACCAACTACGTGGCCGCGCTTGAGGAAAAGAAGTTTGTTTTTGGTATCAAAAGGGACGACCGCCGCCGCCACGTCTACATTGTTGGTAAGTCCGGTGTCGGTAAATCAAAGCTCTTGGAGTTGCTGCTACGCCAAGACGTGGCTTATGGCAAGGGGCTCTGCTTGATGGATCCGCACGGCGACGTTATTGAAGACCTGCTCGTGGCCATTCCCAAGGAGCGCATTAAAGACGTCTGTATCATTGATCCGGCAGACAGCGAGTACCCGGCTTCGTTTAACCCGCTGGCCAACGTGAACGTAGACTTTAAGCACCAGCTGACCCAAGGCCTGATCGAGGTCATGGAAAAGCAGTTCGGTGCCAACTGGACGCCGCGTCTGGAGCACGTTTTCCGCTTCACCACCCTGGCTCTTTTAGACTACCCGCACGCGACCATGCGCGGCATGATCAGCATGCTCACAGACCGTAACTACCGCCAAAAAGTGATTGAGTACATAGAAGACGACATGGTCAAGCGCTTCTGGGCAATTGAATTCGCAGACTGGTCTGAAAAGTTTGATACCGACGCCATCATCCCGCTCGTTAACAAGCTCGGCCAGTTTTTATCCGATCCAATGCTGCGCAACATCTTCGGTCAAAAAGAGAACAAGATAGACCTGGAGAGGTTGATGAACGAAAAGAAAATAGTTCTAATAAACTTGTCTAAGGGCCGCCTTGGCGAAGAAAACTCCAGCTTCTTTGGTGCTATGTTCTTGACCAAGATTAAACAGGCCGGTATGCAACGCGCCCGCATGCCTGAAAAAGACCGCACCGACTTCTACCTGTACGTGGACGAGTTTCAAAACGTGGTTACGGAGACCTTTGAAAACCTCATGTCCGAGGCGCGTAAATACGGCATCGCCATCACCATCGCCCACCAGTACATGGGTCAGCTCTTGCCCAAGGTCCTCTCTGCCGTGCTTGGTAACACCGGTACCATGATCAGCTTCCGTGTTGGTGGCGCGGACGCCGAGGTCCTGGAGTACGAGTTTGCCCCAATTTTTAAAGTGAAAGACTTCATCAACCTGGGTAAGCAAGAGTTTTACATCAAATTGATGATCGACGGCGAGTCTTACGACCCGTTCTCCGCCGCGACTCTATTCGTTAAAAAGCCGGTCCACCAGTCCTATCGAGAAGAAATCATCGCCTCAAGTCGCGAGCAGTTTGCCATCACCGCCGGCGCCGCCAAAAAGTTGATAGAAGAAGAAGAATCTACTATTATCCGAAGTGCCAGCGAAAAGGCCATCATCACCGGCCAAAAGGTAGATACTAGTATTGAAGAACACCCCGAGCCATTGATCTAGCAAAGCTAGATCAATGGCAATTTCTAAGTTCTAATATCTAAATTCTAAATAAATTCCAAATATCAAACCAGCTACGCCCCCGACCGTCCGGAAATCGTGTACTGCGAAACCTGCTACCAAAATGAAGTCGCCTAGGCTATTCGCGAGTAGAAAACACCTCTTAATTGATTGTTAATGACTAACCGTGGTAACATTTAGCCATGAAAAAATCGACTCAAAAATTTACAGCTGTCTATAGGAAATCAGGCAAATGGTATATCGGTTGGATAGAAGAAGTCCCCGGGGCTAATACCCAGGGTAAAACTATCAAAGAGCTTAAAGAAAACTTGAAAGAAGCTGTAACGCTGATTTTAGAATCAAACCGAATACTGAATCGCGAAATCACCGACGATGGCAAAGTAACTCGCGAAAAACTAACGGTTTCCCTCTAGTCTTTACTAAGACGAAGCGAGTCACGCTTATAAAGCATATCCGGAAAAGCGGATGTGTATTTGTTCGTGAGGGCGCGAAACATAGCCTATTTTTTAATCCAAGTAATCATCGATTTTCAACTGTGCCACGACACACGGAAATTGATAAATTTCTGGCCAGAAAAATTTGCCGAGATCTTGGGATTATAGAAGTATGACCGCCCAGAAATATTGTACTGCGAGCAGTGCTATCAGCAGGAGGTGGCCTGACCAATGGATAAGCCTATTCCGTATTGACAAAGTCAATACGTTGTGTATACTAAGAGTATATGAATAAATCACAATCTCAAATCCAGGTTAGGATTGACAGTAAAACTAAAAAAGAAGCCAGCAACACCCTCAGTGAATTAGGTTTAGATTTGTCTTCCGCTATTAAGCTATTTCTTCGCAGCGTTATTGTTACGCAGTCTATTCCCTTTGATATTAGAACCAAGAACGGATTTACTCGTGCGCAGGAGAGAAAGATTCTAAAAGAGACGGAAATGGCAATAAAGCACGGAAAAAGATATTCCAGCGCAAAAGAGTTGCACGCCAGCATCTTTACCGATGAGGAATAGAAAGACATGAAGTACTCAATCGTTGAGCTTCGTAAATATCGGGAGCCATCCAAAACTGTTTAAAGATTGATCTTCGCTCATCTAATCTTCATATTGTTTTCACTTTAATTGAGTAAAAGGCTGGCACGCTTCTCGCTAGTTTGATTTTCCCCTAATCAGCTAATCAGCTCGGGCATGATTCTCATTTACACAACTCACAAAAATACCGAGGCGGCCGTCAACATAGGCGACCTCCTCATCAAAGATAAGCTCGCGGCCTGCGTTAACATCTGGCCGATTCAGTCTATCTATCGCGACGGTGATGAAATAAAAAGCCACCTAGAAGCGGCCATGCTCATCAAAACCTTTGAGCAAAAACTGCAGCAGATAGAGGAGGTAATAGAGAAAAATCATCCCGACAAAACGCCCTTTATCGGCGCCGTGGATGTCCGCCGCTTTAACCGAAGCTACCGCGAGTGGATGATGGAGGTGGTGAAGTAGGGGAATAACCCCTCCCAGCCTCCCCTTACTCTAAGAGGAGGAGTTCACTTTACATTTTCTGAAAAAGAAGGTATTTTATTTACATTATGAAATTTTCAATATCCTCAAAACTAAATAAAGCCAGTATTAAAAATGTTGAAGCCTTCTTTTTGCCGGTCTGGGTAGAGAAGGAGCGCTATCAGTATGACGACGCTGTCTCGGTTTTAGACGCTGCAGACCAAAAACTGGTCAAGAACTTCCTGAAGGAACGCGAGCCTAAGGCGGGCGAGGTGCACCTTATCCGGCTCAACAAAAAGCCGGGCTTTGTGTTCTTGTCCGTGGAAAAGGAGTTTAATGGAAAAAAGCTGACCTTGCTCGCGCGCAAGTATATCCGCACCGCTAAAAAGCAAGGCTTTAAGGAAGTAGGCATCTACATTGACGACCTCGCAGATGATGACCTGGCCAAGACTGAAATCGCCGGCTTATTCGTCCGCAACTCCCTGCTTGCCCACTACGACTTTAGCGAGGAGTTCAAAGCCGCCCCTAAGGACGGTTGGAAGCGCGTTCAAAACCTAACCATCTTTAGCGACCATGATGAAAAAGAGTTGCGCGCCACTGTAAAAGAAAACGAAATAATCGCCGAAGGCGTAAACCGATGCCGTACTCTGAGTAACTACCCGCCCGTAAAGATGACTCCAGAGGGGCTGGCCGAAGCGGCACGAGATGTAGCCAACGAGTGCCGGCCCGCCAAAGGCGGTGCCAGCTCTATCAAAGTGACTGTTTTTGATGAGAAGAAGCTGTACAGCGAAGGCATGAACGCCATTTTAGCGGTTGGCGGCGGATCAGATAATCCGCCACGTCTAGTCATTATGGAGTATAAAGGAGGTCAAGATGGAGACCAGCCGCTCGCAATAGTCGGCAAAGGAATCACCTTTGACTCCGGTGGCTTGAATATCAAGCCCGGCGAATACATGAGCGACATGCACATGGATATGAGTGGTGGCTCGGCCACTATCTACGCGGTAGCGGCTATCGCCAAACTAAAACTGCCAATAAACGTTATCGGTTTTATTCCGGCCGCGGAAAACATGCCAAGTGGTAAAAGCTACCGCCAGAACGACATCATCACCGCTTATGGCGGCAAGACCATGGAGATAGGCAATACCGACGCCGAGGGGCGCGTGGTTATGGCTGACGCGATTGAATACGCAAAGACAAAGAAGCCAGCCCTGCTCATGACCATCGCCACTCTTACCGGCGCCGCCATGGTCGCGCTCGGCACGCGCTGGAGCGGCCTCTTTGTAAAGGATAATAAGGATCTCCGCGCCGCCCTGGAGAGTATTGGCGAGACCTCTGGCGACGCCGTCTGGCCACTACCGCTGACTGAGCAAAATGAAAAGGAGGTGGAAGGTATTTTCGCAGATGTTACCAACACCCACAAATCCAACTCCCGCTATGGCGGTGCCAGCTCAGCCGCCGGATTCCTATCGCAGTTTGCCGGCGACCAAACTTTCGCACACCTAGACATGGCTCCGCGCATGACCACAAACCCGGAAGAAGAGGCCCTTAGCTGCGGCGCCGCCGGTTTTGGTGTAGCCTACTTTGTAGAACTCGCGAAGCACTGGGAAACCATCAGAAGTACGCTATAATATAAGTAACCTGTCGGGTAGTGAAATGCGACCCGCCCGCAGGACACGCTGATCAAGCGGTCGCATTTCTACTACCCGATGCCCCAGCACCGTTTTCAGTTACAAAAGCCGGAAAAAGAGCAAGACGTCACTTACCTTGCCCGAACAAATTACCGAAACGACAATCGGCTCTTTGGCATAAAGCGCAGAGACCGCCGTCAACACATGTATGTTGTTGGAAAGACCGGTGTGGGTAAGTCTGCGCTTCTGCACAACATGATCGTCCAGGACATCATGCACGGCGACGGTGTCTGTGTGGTGGATCCGCACGGTGAGCTGGTAGAGGACGTGCTACCGATGATCCCGAAAGAACGTGCCGAAGACGTCATCTACTTCAACCCGGCAGACATCGACTTTCACGTCGGCTTTAACGTGCTTGAGCTGCCCGACCCAAGATACAAGCACTTAGTCGCCTCCGGTCTGATGGGTATCTTCACTAAGATCTGGGCGAACGTCTGGTCTGCCAGAATGGAGTATATTTTAAACAACGCCATCCTGGCGCTTTTAGACACGCCCGGGACAACTCTGCTCGGCATCCCGAGGATTCTCGTAGACAAAGAGTACCGCCAAAAAATAATCAATAACCTCAACGACCCGGTGGTGCGCGCCTTTTGGATAAACGAGTACGAAGAGTGGCAGGATAAGTTTAGAAACGAAGCCATAGCCCCTATTCAAAACAAAGTTGGTCAGTTCCTTTCCACGAGCATCATTCGTAACGTGGTTGGTCAGAACAAAAGCACCATCAATATCTTTGATTTAATGAACGAGCAGAAGATCTTTTTGGTCAACGTCTCCAAGGGGCGCATCGGTGAAGACAACTCCGCTCTGCTCGGCGCCATGCTCATCACCAAAATCCAGCTCTCGGCTATGGAGCGTGTCCGTATTCCCGAGGAAGACAGAAAAGACTTTTATCTATATGTGGATGAGTTTCAAAACTTTGCAACAGACTCCTTTGCCGGCGTTCTTTCCGAAGCCCGTAAATATCGCCTAAACCTTATCATAGCCCACCAGTATATCGGTCAGCTAATGACAGACTCCTCCACTGTCGTCCGCGACGCTGTTTTTGGAAACTGCGGCACTATGGCGGTCTTTCGCGTCGGCGCGGCCGACGCGGAGTATTTTGAAAGCGAATTCACTCCGGAGTTCGTCATTGAAGACATCGTCAACATCCCGAACTACTGCATCTATATTAAACTGATGGTTAACGGCATCACCTCGCGTCCGTTTTCCGCGTCCACAATCGCTCCCTTTGAGGTCCAGGCAGACGCCGCCGGTGCTAACGCCATTATTGAGATGTCTCGTAAAAAGTACGCCCGTGCCCGAGACAAAGTAGAGGCCGACATCAACCGCTGGGCCAGTGGTGGCGAAGAAGAAGATGAGGACGGAGAGATGGCGCCAGGCACGGCCCGGCCCAGTGAAGCGAAAAAAGAAGGAGAGTTCTTTGAATCTGTCTGCTCCGTCTGCGGCAAAAAAGCCAAGCTACCATTTAAACCAAACCCAAACCGCCCAGTCTACTGCTCCGAGTGTCTGGAAAAGGTTAAGGCCGGCGAGATAGAGGCGCCTAAGATCCTAAAGACGCCGTCTCAAGACCGCATGGCCAAAGCCTCGGAAACGCTCGCCGCCATGGGTATTGAGTTTGACCAAGCTGAAAAACGTCCAAGCCAAAATCATAAAAAGAGCAGTGGCGACTCTCGCGGTCAAAAAAGAGGCGGTGATTACAGAAAGAAAAATAGCGGAGGGAAGCCCGACCGCCAACCGGACTCGTCTGGCCCCCAGCCAAAGGAAGCCTCTCTCGGCGACCTAAAAGACGACGGCCGCCAGCCGCAAGTAAAAGAATCTAAAGACGCCGAAAGTATCAAAGCGGCGCTCCGCGCCGCCCTGGAAAAAAAGAATCAGTAACGAGTAACGAGTAGCAAGTAGCGAGCTCCCTCTCTTACCGCGCCCGTCCGTAGTCTTGACGAAGGTTCCCGATT
Organism: Candidatus Harrisonbacteria bacterium CG10_big_fil_rev_8_21_14_0_10_49_15; assembly: GCA_002773415.1. Taxonomy (GTDB): domain Bacteria; phylum Patescibacteriota; class Minisyncoccia; order UBA6257; family 1-14-0-10-44-23; genus 1-14-0-10-49-15. The sequence goes on from PFBD01000022.1 coordinate 19,568, forward strand.
TGTCCGCGAGGAACGAGCGGATACAAATCGCAATGCCTGTGGTAAGGGAGATAAGAGGGGGTTGGGAGGGGTTATGATTACCCTCTCCCAATTTCCTAAAGTCCCCCTGTGGCCTTTTCCACCCGCTCGGCGTATTCGCCGGTGGCGGTGTTTATTCGCACAACGTCGCCATTGTTAATAAACAGCGGCACCTGAATAGTCGCACCGGTTTCCAGCTTCGCGGCCTTTGTACCGCCGCTCGTTGTATTTCCTTTTTCACCCGGCACAGTTTCTTCAATGCTCAGCTCGGCTTTAATAGGCCACAGAATGTTTATCGGGTCATCATTCCAATACAGAGCCGTCAGTTCAGTGTTCGGTTTGGTAAACTGCGCCTGGGTGCCCGCTACTTCTTCTGTCATAGAAAAACGAGCGCTCGGATTATCTATAGCGCTAAACCAATACTCACCACGGCTGTTATACAAATACTTCGCCGGCCGCTTTTCCACGTCCGCCTCCTCAAAAGTCTCGTTCATGTGGAAGTTCCGGTCTAAAATCTTGCCGGTAATCAGATTCTTTATCTGGGTCTGGGCGACGGGCTTTCGCTGCTGCTTGCGCAGAGTCGCGAACGAAATAACCTCGTACGGCTGCCCCTCGTACAAAAAAACCACACCCACCTTTAGATCATTGTATGACAACATAATGGTAAAGATTATAGCGAGTTTCGAGGTTTAGTCAATTTTTATGTAAGCACCAAATTCCAAGCACCAAGCATCAAATAAATCACAAACTTCAAAATTGGAAATTGGAGCTTATTTGGGATTTGGAAATTGTCATTTGGTATTTTATAATGCATGTATCCATGAAATGCATTATTTTAGCTGCTGGCAAGGGGACGCGCATGCGTCCTTTAACGCTTCACACTCCCAAGCCCATGGTTATGGTTCTTGGTAAGCCCTTGCTTGAGCACATTATCAATGAGCTACCAAGTGAAATAACCGAGCTTATCCTGGTGGTTGGTTATCAACACGAAAAGATTCGCGCCTACTTTGGTGATAAATTCAGCGACCGAAAAATAGTTTACGTCATCCAAGAAGAGCAGCTCGGCACTGCCCACGCCCTAAACCTTGCCCGGCCATACTTGAACGAGGGAGAGAAGTTTTTGTTCATGTTTGCCGACGACCTGCACAGTGCCTCCGCCATGAAGCAGCTTGTCCAGGGAGACATCGGTATGCTTGTGCAAGAGCACGAAGACCCGCGCCCATTTGGTGTGGTTGAGGTAGATAAAGAAGGCAGGGTTACCAGTCTGGAAGAAAAGCCGGCCGATCCGAAATCAAACATGGTCGCGGTTGGTGTTTTTCTTTTTGATGACAGAATCTTCAACTATCCGATCCGCCTAAGCCCACGCGGCGAGTACGAGTATGTAGATCAGGTCGTGGACATGCTCAAAGATCACGATTTTGTCGTTGAAAAAACAAACTTCTGGCACCCAATCGGCTATCCGCAAGACGTTGAGGTTGCTGAACGAAAACTGCGCGAAGCACACGCCGCCCCAGAGCCGGACTACACTCACATCCCGGCTGTCATCATCGCCGGCGGTAACGGCACCCGTCTTCCCGAGGGCGAGCAAGAACAGCCCAAGTGTTTGGTTGAAATAGCCGGCAAGCCCATGCTTGCCTGGCAAATAGAAAAACTGCGCCGCCAAGGTTTTAAAAACATCCGCCTCTCACTTGGCTACAAGGCTCAGATGGTTGTTAACTGGTTACAGACAAGCAATAACACAGATATCAGCTACGTCATTGAAAATGAGCCCCTTGGCACCGGCGGCGGCCTGCGCCTAGCCGCCAAAGACTTTACCACTCCCTTTATCGCGCTGAACTGCGACGACATTGCTGATGTGGATTTCGCCTCGCTCATGCGCCACGGCGGCAAAGAGTACAATGTTATCAGCGGTATGCCGTGCACCGATGCGACCACATTTGAATCACTCGTCCACGACAAAGACAAACGAGTCCTTGAATTCCGAGCCCGGTCAGCTGACATTAAAGACGCGATCGTGAACATAGGCCACTACTATCTCCAGCCCAATATTTTTGCAGACATGCCTGAAAAGTTCTCTAATGAAAGAGACCTATTCCCCAAGCTTGTGCAAGAGGGCAAGCTTGTCCTGCACACCCACAAAGGTTACTGGCTGACCGCCAACAACGCCGAGCAGCTCGCCGCTGCCAGAGACTTTTTTTCCAAATAGTGGTATTTTAGTACCTCCATGGCTACCACTAAGAAAAAAACTGTCTTTGTCGGCATGTCCGGCGGCGTGGACAGCTCGGTCACCGCGGCCATTCTAAAATATGGAAGACCAAGCCTGCCTGCCGGTAGGCAGGACTACGACATAGTCGGGGTCCATTTGCGCTGCTGGAATATAGACGGCTGCGCCGAACAAGATGCCGAAGACGCCCGCCGCGCCTCCGAAACCCTAGGCATTCCCTTTTATGTATTTGATTTTGAACGCGAGTACAAAGAGCGGGTAGTGGAGTATATGGTAGACGGCTACCGCCGCGGCATCACCCCAAACCCGGACGTGATGTGTAACAGCCAGATAAAGTTCGGGTTGTTCTACGACCGTGCGCTGAAGATGGGCGCAGACTATATCGCCACCGGACACTACGTCCGCCTGAAGCGTCTACGTACTAAGCACTACGTACTAAGCACTGCCCGTGATCCTGACAAAGATCAAAGCTACTTCCTCTGGACGCTGACCCAAGAGCAGTTGGCACACTGCCTCTTTCCACTCGGCGATCTCATTAAAAAGACCGAGGTTCGTAAACTCGCCAAAAAGTATAAGTTGCCAAATGCCGACAAAAAAGATTCTCAAGGCGTCTGCTTTCTTGGGCAAATAAGTTTACCGGAGTTTCTCGCCGGCTTTATCCCAGACAAGCAGGGCAAGATCGTAGACATCTCCGGCAAAGAGCTGGGCCAGCACACCGGCGCGCACCACTTTACCATAGGCCAGCGCAAAGGGCTGGGCGTGGGCGGTTTTGCCAAGCCGCAGTACGTGGCCAAAAAAGACATCAAAACCAACACTGTCACCCTCGCCCCAGAATCCGACCCATCTTTGTACGCCTCCAGCGTCGAGCTAACCGATTTGAATGTAATAGACAATTCTTATTCCAATGTTCTCAAGAACATTGGAATAAGGGTGTTGGCCAGGATTCGCTATCGACAACCACTATTTGGAGCGAAGCTGGAAAAAGGAAAAAAGAAAAAGGAATGGTTGCTGACATTTGACCACCCGCAGAAATTCATCGCCCCCGGCCAGTCCGCCGTAATGTACGACGCCAAAGGAAAAATGCTCGGCGGCGGCATCATCAAGAACGCCAAATAGCGGTATACTAAATAAGTATGCCCCTGCATCAAAAATCTTTTTGGCTACTTGCCTTCTTTCTACTTGGCACCGGCCTGGCCAGCGTTCTGATTGGTCCGACGATTTTAGACTCCCCCGCACTCGGGGGATTTTTAATAGCCGTACTCCTCGGTCTCATCGTCAGCACCGCCCTACTTATGTACAAAGGCCCGCTCTTTGCCCTACTTTCGCTCGCGCTCGTTATTGGCAGTAGTTACTACTGGGCACACAACTATTTGTATGCAAGCCAGCTCACCCTGCCCTCTCCCGGGCCGGTAGAAATAAATGGGTTAGTTATCCGCTCTCAACAAAAGCCAACAAGTCAAACAATAGACGTCGCCCTAACAGGAGACTACACCGGTACCGTCCGCATAATTATTGATCGCTACCCAATAGTTCAGTATGGTGACACGCTCACTGTCACGGGCACACTTGAGGAGTTAGACGCAGACAGACTTAGCTTCTACGCAAAAGAGCGCATCGCCGCGACCATGGCCTTTCCAAAAAAGTTAAGCATTATCTCAAGCGGTGGCGGCTCTGCCATCAAAAGACACCTCTTCGGCATTCGGGATAGCGTGCAAAACTCCTTAGAGCAGAGTCTTTCGCCGAAAACCGCCACCTTCGTCTCCGGCCTACTTCTTGGTAAGAGCGCCGGCTTTTCCAAGGAGTTTACCGAGCAGATGAAGGCCACCGGTACCACGCACTTAATCGCCCTTTCCGGTTATAACATCAGCATCGTTATCATGATGGTGTTTTGGTTTTTCGGATCTTTGCTTGGCAGGCGCAACGCCTTTTGGATAGCAATCACCGTCATCATCGCCTTTGTCATCATGACCGGTGCCGAGGCCTCGGTCGTCCGCGCCGCAATCATGGGTTGTATCATCGCACTAGCAGAGTATGTCGGCCGGGTCCACTCTTTCAAAAATGCAATTGTAGCCGCCGCCTTTGTCATGGTCCTTTTCAATCCAAGCATTTTAGTCTTTGACGTCGGCTTTCAACTCTCGTTCCTGGCTTTGCTCGGCATTATCTACCTCCAGCCGGCGTTAGAGCTGTGGTGGCGGCTACCCAGCACAAGCTGGTTCCCCTGGACCAAAGAGCTTGTCACCACCGTCTCCGCCCAAGCCGCCGTTCTGCCAATTCTGCTTATCAACTTTGGCTTTTTCGCGCCCATCTCCTTACTCACTAACGTCCTGATTCTCGGCCTAATCCCGTGGACCATGCTCCTAGGCTTTCTCACTGTTTTAGCCGACTCTGTATCCGGCATCCTGGCGCAACTTTTTGCCCTACCAACGCGTTTGCTCGCCGGCTTTGAGATCTGGGTGATTGAGTTTTTCAGTCAATTCCAATTCGGAGTCAGCACGCAAAGTGTCTCGCTCCTGCTCATCATTCTTTACTACCTTATCTTGATCGTTTTTATTCGTTATAGTGAAGAGAAGCATGCTTACACAACTGTTCCCGTCTAAACAAAAAAGAAGGCAGATCGCGGGCATGCTGATAGTGCTCGGCGTTGTTGATCTCGCGCTTTGGTTAAGCGTCTTTAGTCCGGCCACTGATCCGGCCATTTATTTCCTAGACATTGGTCAGGGCGACAGCTCTCTTGTTGTGCTTGAAGGAGGCGTCAAAATACTGATTGATGGCGGGCCAGACGCAGCAGTTGTGGAGCGCCTGGCCGAGGTCCTACCACCGCACGACCGCTACCTAGACCTCGTCGTCATGACCCACACCGATCTAGACCACATGGGCGGCCTAATAGACGTACTTCAAACATACAAGGTTGGCACGTTCATCGGCACCGGCCGCAAAGACGACAGCGACGAGTATCGGGAGCTCATTAATGCGCTCATTGAGCAACAAGTGCCATATGCCCAACTGGCAGAAGGGGATGAAATAAATATAGGCGACACGCGCCTGGCTGTGTTGTCGCCAAACACGCAAGAGGTACTCAGTAGCGAGCCAAACGACGCCGGTCTTGTCTTCCGGCTAACCTCGCCAAACTACAGCGCCCTGTTTACCGCCGACATTAGTACAGTCGTAGAAGGCCGGCTAGCCAAAGAGTACAATCTGCAATCCGACATTCTTAAAGTCGGCCACCACGGCTCCAAGTTTTCTTCCTCGGCAGAGTTTCTATCTGGCGTTAGTCCGCGTTTAGCCGGAATTGGCGTGGGCAAAAACCGCTACGGCCACCCTGCGCCCGACGCCCTAGAGCGCATCGCCAAAATCACTCGCCACATCTTCCGCACCGACGAGCAGGGGACGATAAAAATAGTTCGTAATGACAATCAGCTAAAGGTATTTGCTGAAAACAAAAACTAATTATCTCAAAATATGCACGTGCATATTTTGAGATAATCGAATTTAGGGGCAAATAGAAACAACCTCCTTACATGTTCACCAGCGTCATCAGCCATCTGGGCACTGTCCAGAAACTAGAAGCGGGCCGGACAGTGTTCTTCGCTGTTCCGGCCCGCACTGCGCGGTTACCCGCGCGGGGGTCAGGCTCCTCGCGCCGGCACCAACTTGAGCCAGCGCTTGGAAACGATCTCGTAGTCGATGGCTCCCCATAGAGCTCCGATGACGCCACCGAGCAGTGGCTGACCACTGTGAGCACCGATCAGTACTCCGATGGCGCTGCTCACGGCTACCAGAAGCGCCAACCGACAGTGTACCAGCTTGAAAACAGTGACACTGAAGATCACGGGGACCATGCGTCGCTTCCACAGCCACGGCACTACCTTGCAAGCAATGCCAAGCGCGATGCCAAGTACAACCAGCGCGCCGAAGAGCATCCCCACTCCAATCAAGATGCTTCTAACTGTGGGCTGGTACGCAAGGAAGCTCACGATACTGAACGCGCCCACGCTCCCAAGTGCGATCAGCCAGCCCCGACGACTTCTCAGCTCATTGCTACGCAGTCGTTCTAGGTCGACGTAGCGATGTCGTTTGTAGTGCTTGAAGCCGTCACTGAATACGAGAGCAAGGAGGAATAGGCATGCCGCGAAGGCGACCGACAGAAAAACAGCTAAGCTAGCCGGCGTCGTAGCCTTGTCTGGGGTAAAGAATCGTTCCCCCAGACAGGGGGCACCGATGAACATGTAGCTCATCAGGCTCAGATAGAGTCCGGCCCGACCCATGGCCCGCCACCACGGCCAGAAGGGTCGCCACCCGACGACATCTGTCCAGGCGGTCTTCATAGCCGCCGGCAGCTTGGGGCTGACGAACACTCCCCAACCAACGGCTGCGCCAACCGCCATGCCGAGAATCACTGCCAGCGAGAACACCTCTGGCTGGAACTGCAGAGCCACGGCGCTGCCCACGGTCGCGCCGATGAAGCACGACACCATGATGCGATAGAGCATCTTTACCTCCACGTGTTGTTGCAGGATGACGGCTACCAACGCGGCAGCAACTCATCTGCGGTTCTAGTTAAAATTAGAGCAAGAAGTAGAATAAAAGTCAATATTCCATAAAAGATCTGAAATGTTGAAAATCAAATAAGTAAAAAGCACGCGGCCGCGTACTTCTTACTTATCCCACGGCAATCAGCACCTGCGAATTAACACAGCAACCCTATTTCGCAATTTCGCCTGCCTACCGCAGGCAGGAGAAATTGGCAAGTGAAAGAATCGTGCGATTAATCGCACGATTCTTGTGCATACCTTTTGACTCGTACGTACGAGTCAAAAGGTATGCAGATGAAAAGAAAGAAACTAAAATCTCCAGAAACGAATACGGACTCCGACTTTTTAGGGTCGGAGTCCGTAGCTGCGCGGTTCTTCCGCGCGGAGCGTCTCGCCGTTCGACCAGAGGTCACGCCGGCGAGGGCGATGTGGCGAGAGCGGGGCTGGGGTTCCACTCGGGGTCGGCCGCCCGGCAGAGCAGGTGGTAACCCACGACGCTCTCGCCGTTGGACAACGGCACGAAGGCGCCGTGCCCGTTGAGGCAGAACCCGCGCGCCATGTCGACCGTCAGGTCGCTGGCGATGGCGAGCCAGGCCTTGCCGTCCCCACCCCAGAGGACCACCTTGCCGTTGTTCATGTCCCAACGGCCCCGCCACCCTTCGTTCTCGCAGGCGATGGAGCGTCCCCGCTCGCCGCCGATCATGCGGACGGGCAGGTCGGTTACGTGGATGAAGCCCGCGGCGCGCAGAAGCGCGATCACGGTCTCATCGCAGCCGCTGTTAGGCTGCAACGCGAGCCTGAGGCGCGCGGCGAAACCCGTGATGCCATCTCTCCGGAATCGGTGGTTGGTACCCATTGATCCAGTCTCCTCAAAAGGTCACATCCCATACCCGGGGACTCGGGAAGAAGGTTTTGTACCGTCCTATAATTTACCATAGCACACATTAACGTCTTTGTCAATATACCCCAAAAATGGCTGAAATGGTACAATTTTGACGTCACTAATCACTAATAATCACTAATCAAACGAATAGGCCACAAACGTTGCCGTTGCGCATTAGGCGATTCGTGATTAGTGATGTCCATACTCTTATGCAACGAACCTACATCAGTGAAACGCCGCAAAAGATTGGTGAGCAAGTCACTCTTTCCGGTTGGGTGCACATTCGGCGCGACCACGGCAAGCTCATCTTCTTAGACCTGCGCGACCAAAGTGGCGTTATTCAGCTCGTGGTCACACCCAAAAGCCCTGCCTATGAAGCCGCTCAAGCGCTTCGTCCGGAGTGGGTCATTCAGGTCTCCGGCACTGTCAAAGAGCGGCCGGAATCAATGAGAAACGAGAAGCTAGAAACTGGAAACGTAGAAATGAACGTGGAAGAGCTCGTCGTCCTAAACCAAGCCGAGACGCCGCCCCTCCCGCTAGACACCGAAGGGTTGGACATTGATGAAGAAGTTCGGCTAAAGTACCGCTACCTAGACCTGCGCCGCCCGCGGCTGCAGAGAAACATTCGCTTGCGCTCCGAGTTGGTTCAGCGCATGCGGAGTTTTCTGTTTGGCCAAAACTTCACCGAGATAGAAACCCCGTACTTTTCTAAAACCACGCCCGAAGGTTCGCGCGACTTTGTCGTTCCAAGTCGCATGTACCCCGGCCAGTTTTTTGCTCTGCCGCAAAGCCCCCAGCAGTATAAGCAGTTGCTGATGACCGCCGGCTTTGAAAAGTACTTCCAAATAGCTCGTTGCTTCCGCGACGAAGACTTGCGCGCCGACCGCGCCTTTGAACACACCCAGTTAGACCTGGAGATGAGCTTTGTGGAGCAGGCCGATGTACTCGCGGTTATAGAAGCCATGATCATTACCGTGGCCGAGGGCATGGGTAAGAAGATCAAAGAAAAGCCGTTCCCGCGCTTTACCTACCAAGAGGCGATGGAGAAGTTCGGCGCAGACAAGTTTGACCTGCGCACCGAAGAAGACAAACAGAACGGCGTTCTGGCTTTTGCCTGGGTACTAGATTTTCCTTTCTTCGAAAAGACAGATGATGGCGGCTATACGTTTACCCACAACCCCTTCTCCATGCCCAAACCCGAGCACGTTGAGTCGCTCCTCAAGGGCGAGAGCATTGACGGCATTATGACCCAGCAGTACGATCTTGTTTGCAACGGCTTTGAAGCCGGCGGCGGCTCTATCCGCGCGCATAAGCCCGAGATCCTCAAGGCAGTATTCAAAGTCATGGGCTACACCGACGAAAAGATAGAAGAAGATTTTGGCCACATGCTCTCTGCTTTCAGCTACGGCGCGCCGCCCCACGGCGGCATTGGTATGGGTATAGACAGACTAGCCATGATACTAGCCGGCGAGCAGTCAACACGCGAAGTAATCGCCTTCCCGCAAAGCTCCAGCGGCCACACTTCAGTGATGGACGCGCCCAGCGAGATAACTTCTGACCAGCTCAAAGAACTCGGCCTACAGGTGAAAAAATCAGAATAAGATTGCTTTTATTGTAGCGAATTAGTAATATTTGTATCATTAGTAATCATTAGTATACCTGCCTACCGGCAGGCAGGTTGGTATCTTAATTGAGCTATGAACCACAACCATCCAAAAGAAGAAAGAACATTAGTTTTGCTGAAGCCGGACGCCGTCCAGCGTGCCTTGCTTGGTGAAATTATCCACCGCTTTGAGCGCAAGGGTTTAAAGATAATCGGCCTCAAGATGATCCAGATGGACGAGGTTCTGGCCAAAAGCCACTATGGCAAATATGTAGACAAGCCGTTTTTTGAAGGACTTAAGAACTTTATGGGCGCGGCCCCAATCGTGGCTGTCGTCATCTCCGGCGTGGGCGCGCTGAAGGTAGTACGCACGCTTATCGGTTCTACAAAAGCATACGAAGCGGCGGCCGGTACAATTCGCGGTGACTTTGCCATGAGCACGCAGTCAAATCTGATCCACGCCTCAGATCCGGAGGAAAACCCAGAGGAAGAAGTGACTCGTTTTTTCAGTGAAAACGAACTCTTTTCCTACAAGAAAATAAATTTCGACCTGCTCTACGCCGCGGACGAACTTAAGTAGGATAGACTTCACTAATCACTAATAAGCACGAATCAGACTAATTCACACCATGCAGTGATAGCTATTCGTGCGATTAGTGATTATCCGTGATTCGTGAGGTCAAGTTCATTTTTTCTTCATCGACTTATGCTATACTGTAGGTACCCGCGATAAAGATTTTCCTATAGTCTTTATCACCGGGAGGACGAATCGCTTCAGGCCGTGGCCCGAAGCTGAGTCCACCCACCTACATTCAGTAGGAAACTCACTACGCGGGACCCCTTCGGGGGATAAAAAAGACCAATAGGTCTTTTTTATTTATCCCCAGTTTTAGCTTACTTATCCAAATTCTATCCAATGGTTATCCAGTGGTTATACACATGATAGCCAAGCACTCTCAATTACATTTGCCAGTAAGCATGCAAACCTGTAGAATCTAACCACTTGTATGCAAAATATTCGAAACTACGTAATCATCGCGCACATTGATCATGGGAAGTCCACCCTGGCCGACCGCATGTTGGAGCTGACCAAAACCGTTGAAGCCCGCAAGATGCAGGCCCAGTATTTGGACGGCATGGATTTGGAGCGCGAGCGAGGCATCACCATCAAGATGACACCAGTCCGCATGATATACAAATATCATGCGCAATCACCAAATCCTAAGCACCAAATCCTAAATAAATCTCAAATCTCAAATTCTAAATCAGAAACTACAGATTCAGAACAAGAATTTGTTCTGAATCTGATTGATACTCCCGGACACAGCGACTTTGGTTACGAAGTCAGCCGCGCTCTAAACGCGGTTGAAGGAGCTATTCTGCTGGTAGACGCCACTCAGGGAGTCCAAGCTCAGACTTTGTACAACTTTGAGATGGCTAAGCGCGCCAAACTCAAAATAATCGGCGCCGTCAACAAAGTCGACATGGCCACGCCGGAACAGATCCAAGACTCTAAGCGCGACGTGGCCGAACTTATCGCCAGCGACCCTTCGGAAATATTTGAATGCTCCGGCAAGACCGGCCAAGGCGTACCCGAACTCCTCGAAGCCGTAGTTGAACAAGTCCCACCCCCACATCGTCATCCTGAGCGAAGTGAAGGATCTCGAGATTCTTCGCCTGCAGCTCAGAATGACATAAGTCGCGGCCTCGTCTTCGACTCTCAATACGACGAGCACAAAGGCATCATCGCCTTTATCCGTGTCTTTAGCGGCTCATTTTCTTTGAACAAAAACTACTACCTTGTGGCCACCGGCGCAGAGGCAAAGACTAAAGACATCGGCTATCTGCGCCCCGGATTTACGACCTCTTCGGAAATAAAAATGGGCGAGATAGGTTATGTCGCCACCGGCATCAAAGATCCGGACGCGCTTAATATTGGTGACACACTCACCGACATCAAGCCAAGCTCTGTGGAAGATCCCAAGCAACTCGCTCTGCCCGGATACCGTGAGCCAAAGCCGGTACTATACGTTTCTTTTTATCCAGAGAACTCGGAAGATTATGACGATTTTAAAAAAGCACTTTCCAAACTGCGCCTGTCTGACTCTGCGTTAATTTTTGAACCGGACTCCAGCGAAGTTCTCGGCCGCGGTTTTAAGGCCGGCTTCCTAGGCCGGCTGCATCTGGATATTGTTGTCGAGCGTATTAAACGCGAGTTTCACATTCCGGTCGTCAGCAGCTTCCCTTCTGTTGCTTACAAAGTGAAGCTTGGCAAATACATAAAAGGGGACACCGAAGAAAAAGATCTTGAGCCGGCAGGGGACGGAATGTTCTGGGTGAAAAATCCTAAAGAGCTGCCAAGTGACCCGGCGGAGATCTTTGAGCCAATGACCCGCGTAGAGATCCTAACGCCAACTCAGTATCTGGGCGCTGTTCTTTCTCTGTCAGAGCTGTATCGCATGATGGACATGGAGACCAACCCGCTCGTCGGCTCCAGTGACAAGATGCTTGTCACTGCCAAAGTTCCACTCGCGGACCTGATCTCAGATTTTGACGACAAGCTAAAGTCAGTCTCTCAAGGTTACGCCTCGCTTAACTACGAACTTATCGCCTACGAGCGCGCCAATGTGGATAAGCTAGAGATCCTAGTCGCCGAGTCTGTCGTTCCCGGCCTAACCCGCATCTTACCCAAAGCTGACTTAGAGCGTGAAGGACGCCGCACTGTGGAAAAGCTAAAAGAGCTCCTTCCCAAACAGCAGTTTCCCCAAGCCTTGCAAGCAAGTTGGCGCGGTAAGATAATTGCCCGGGAAACTTTGGCAGCCTTCAAAAAAGAACTTGGAAATTTTGGTAAAAACGGCGGCGACCGCACCCGCAAGATGAAGCTCTGGAAAAAACAGGCTCGCGGCAAAGAGCGCCTCAAAGAACGCGGCGTCCAATCCAACATCCAAATTCCTCAAAACGTCTTCAAAGAACTGCTCAAAAAGTGACCGAGCGCGAGCGAAGGTCATCCTGAGCCAGCAGGCGAAGGATCTAATTCATCTGCTTTTCATCCAGCTATTGACCCCCACACCAATAAACCGGGACTGTCTTCGCCAGACGGTGCGCCCCTGCCGGTTAATTGGTGTGGGGGTTGACAAATACATTCAACTCTGCTAGGATGATTGGGTATGGGTAATGGTATTCCTTTGGGTTTTCAGGGGAATGCCACCTACCGCAACTTGTGGCAAAAACCCCGCTTCTAGCGGGGTTTTTGCCAACCTCTGGAAATAATAAGACCGTTTGAGGGGCTATCGGATAGTGACTCCAGTAAATCAGGTTCTTGAGGGGGTTATCGGATAGTGACTCCAATTGCAACTTGTGTTGTATGAGTATAGTCTCGATAACCCCCTCAAGAAACCGACCTTGTGTTGTACCGCGCCCCGTACACAGCTATGCTGTTGTACTGGGGTGAGTATAGCCTGCCCCGTAGACAACTCTGTTGTTGTACGGGGTCGCGATAGCCCCTCAAACGGTCCAATAGTGTAGAATAAACTATATCATGTTTAATAAGCAGATTCCATTATCTCTCCATAGCAACTACCGCATCGGCGGCCCGGCCAGCTTGTTTTTTATCGCAACTAGAATAGAAGACATCGTCGCCGCGGTCAGCGAGGCCAAAAAGCTGAAAGAGCCTCTCTTTATCCTGGGCGGCGGGACCAACCTGCTTATCCCGGACGCCGGCTTTAAAGGTGTCATGCTCAAGCCGGCAATCACCAGCTTGGAACGCATTGAGGGCAGTCGCATCCGTGTTGGCGCCGGTGTGCTTGTTTCAACACTGAATTACTTCACAGTTCGCCAAGGCCTTACGGGCCTGGAGTGGTCCGGAGGACTGCCGGGTACGGTTGGCGGTGCTGTTTACGGCAACGCCGGTGCTTTTGGTGGCGAGATCAAAGACTCGGTCGTAGAAGTTTTGAGTTTAGACATCGCCGGCGCCGAACCCAAACTCATCCGCCGCACCAATCCGGAGTGTCAATTTTCATATCGTAATAGTATTTTTAAGAGTCGCACCCTGGAGGGGACCGACCAAGCCGCACCCGGCTATGCCCCGCCCAAAGAGATAATTTTAGAAGTTATCTTCCAGCTTGCTCCCGGACTATCCACGGATATAAATGCCGGAGTCCACGAAAAAATAGATTACCGCATCGCCCGTCAGCCACTGGACTACCCAAACATCGGCAGTACCTTCAAGAACATTCCTGTAACCAATGTGCCCGAAGCTGTATTAAAGCAGTATGAACACAAGATAAAACAAGACCCGTTCCCGGTCTTGCCCACCGCCGTGCTGATCAGCGAGGCCGGCTTAAAGGGAACAAAATCCGGCGGGGCTATGATCTCCGACAAACACCCGAACTTTATCGTCAACCTCGGGGGTGCCAAATCCGAAGACGTGCGCGCCCTCGCCCAGACCATCAAAGACACCCTCCACCAGCGCTACGGCGTCGACCTGGAACGCGAAGTCATCTTTCTTTAATTTGTTACATTGAAACTTCATCTCTGTAGCTGTATTATAAAAGTGGTAGTGATGCGCGCGATTCGCATTACTCCGACAAGCGAGGAAGCAAAGTGAAAATCTTAGATTTTAATTTTGTCCGAGCGCCGTCGGAACAAAGGTGACATAGGAACCTTTATTACCTAAGATTCGTATATTCGCGAATACTCTGATGAAAATAAACATCAAAACTAAAAATTTAGAATTGACTCCCGCGATGCGGGATTTTATTAACACGAAAATCGGCGCCCTGGAGCGCCAATTGATCCGTTTTGAAAAAGAGGGAGCCCTGATGGTCGAGGTGGAAATAGCCCGGCCAAGTCACCACCACCACAAAGGCAAAGTTTATTACGCCGAAGCCAACCTGCGCATCGGCAAGAATATGCTGCGTGCCGAGTCTGACGACTACAACATCCGCGTGGCTGTGAACAAGGTCCGCCAAATATTAGACCGCGAAATTCGCAAGTATAAAACTGAAATAGGCGCCAGATAGTCGAAGAGGCCGCCCCGGATGTCAAATCCAGTGCGGTCTCTCGCGTAGGCGCATCACTCGAACCTGTCAAGGGTCCGGATGATACGCGCCTTCTCGATCTCCAGCGACCTCCGGTGGGCGCTCCACGTGTCGCGGATCTCGGCCTCTACAAAAGTGCCGCCGGCATGCTCTATGCGGCGTGTTCTGAGAAGCAAGTCGATGTTCGTTAGGCTAATCTCAATCCGCCTAAGACTCCTCCGCAACTTTTCCGCACGGCGCTCCCTTCGAGCAGCCATGAGCTCTTTCATCCAGTTCAGCATGGGTGCACCTCCAAGCTAAATCATACAACAAATACATAGAAAGTCAATATCGCAGAATCAGTCATTTTCCGCTAAACTAACGCAGTATTGTAGCGAGCTAACTGCTACTAGCTATCTGCTAATTTATGTTCTCCCTTTTCTCCTCCAAGCATCCGCTTCACAAAGAAGCTGAAAAAGTCATCAAGGCCGTCAACGATTTAGAACCGGAGATCCAGGCTCTTTCCGGCGACGAGCTTAAAACCGCCAGCCTGGCGCTAATGACAGAGATTCGCGCCTTACCCGAATCGGAGCGCGAACACGCCCTTAATCGCGCCCTGCCGCGCGCGTTTGCCTTTGTACGCGAAGCAGCCAAGCGTACTCTTGGTCAGCGTCACTACGACGTTCAGCTGCTGGCTGGCTACGTGCTTCACAACCGCGCCATCGCCGAGATGAAGACCGGTGAAGGCAAGACCCTCTCTTCTACTCTGCCAATCTACCTCAACGCCTTAGCCGGTAAAGGCGCGCACGTTATCACCGTCAACGAATACCTGGCCAAGCGAGACATGGTCTGGATGGGTCAGGTCTACAATGCTCTCGGCCTCTCTGTCGCCTGCCTTATCCACAACTCAGCCGTTCTCTACGACCCCGGGTACACACAGGCAAGCCCCGTACAGTCGCAAAGCGATCACGGGGCAAGCGCGGACAAAGAAAACCCGCTTGCCGAGGGCGGGTTAATAGATAAAGAACGCGATACCACTGGCGCATTTTTAGTCCAAGAAGAATTTCTGCGACCCACCAGCCGTAAAGAGGCCTATGAAACGGACATCACCTACGGCACCAATCATGAGTTTGGCTTCGACTATTTGCGCGACAATTTGCAACAAAACATCACCAACCAAGTCCAACGCGAATACCCGTTTGCCATTATTGATGAGGTAGACAGCATTTTGATAGACGAAGCGCGCACCCCGCTAATAATCGCCGCGCCGGACGAAGAGTCCAGTGAGTATTACAAGCAGTTCTCCCGCATCGTCAAAAGTCTGGAAAAAGACGTAGACTATGTTCTTGATGAAAAAACAAAAGCCGCCGACATCACCGAGGCCGGTATTGATAAAGTGGAAAAGCTGGCAAACGTGCCAAACATCTACGCCCCGGAGTATATCCGTCTAACCCACTATCTACAGGAAAGTCTGCGCGCCCACGGTGTTTTCCAGCTAGACAAAGATTACGTAGTCAAAGACGGCGAAGTTATTATCGTCGACCAGTTCACAGGCCGCCTTATGCACGGTCGGCGGTACAACGGTGGCTTGCACCAGGCCATTGAAGCCAAAGAGGGCGTGAAAGTCCAGCAAGAGTCGCGCACCTACGCCTCTATCTCCATTCAAAACTACTTCCGCATGTACTCCAAGCTCGCCGGTATGACCGGTACCGCCCTAACTTCGGCCGAAGAGTTTCACAAAGTTTACGGCTTAGAAGTAGTCAGCATTCCGACCAATCGGCCACTCGTCCGCAAAGACGAATCTGATCTTATTTACAAGAATAATGAAGCCAAGTACAACGCGATTATAGAAGACATCCGCGCCCGTCACGAGCACGGCCAGCCAATTCTGATAGGTACGGTCTCCATTGAAAAGAATGAAGAGCTTGGCGCCCAGCTAAAAGCCGCCGGTCTGCCACACGAGATGCTAAACGCGAAAAACAACGAGCGCGAAGGAGCCATCATCGCCCAAGCCGGCCGCCCCGGCGCCATTACGGTGGCGACCAACATGGCCGGCCGGGGCGTGGACATTATCTTGGGAGGTAACCCGACCACAGCCGAAGCCGCCATGAAAGTCCGCGAAGCCGGCGGCCTGCACGTCATCGGCACCGAGCGGCACGAAAGCCGCCGCATCGACGACCAGCTCCGCGGCCGCAGTGGTCGCCAAGGCGACCCGGGCTCCACTCAGTTTTTCCTCTCGCTAGAAGACGATCTCGTCCGCGTCTTCGGCGGTGAGCGCATCAGCTCTATGATGGGCAAGCTTAATCTACCCGACGACATGCCAATCCAAGCCGGCATGCTTACCAAAGCCATTGAAAACGCGCAAAAGCGCGTGGAAGGCCGCAACTTCGACTCGCGCAAACACATGCTAGAGTACGACGACGTGCTGAACAAACAGCGCCAAGCCATCTACCGCCGCCGCCAGCGCATGTTAGAGGCTGCCAGCCCCGGTCAAATTATCGCCGGCTTAGACATGCTTTGGATGACGCATTTGGAAGACATGTCTGCTCTGCAAGACTCTGTCCGTTTGCGCGCCGTCGGCCAAAAAGATCCGCTCGTAGAGTACCGCCGCGAAGGCCATCTGATCTTTAAGCAGATGGAAGTAAGCTTTGAAGAGATGAAGACTCGCTATGAAGAGCAACTCGCCAAGCATAACGCCGCGCACGCCACGCAAAGTGATTCCCCCTTTTCTAAAGGGGGTGCCCCGCAGGGGCGGGGGATTTCTACAACCTCTCCAATAAAACAGCACCCGGAAATTTTAGAAACCCCCCTTGCCCAAGGTGACGCCCCCGCCGCCCCCAAAAAAGAACCCGGCCGCAACGAACCCTGCCCCTGCGGCAGCGGTAAGAAATATAAGAAGTGCCACGGGGCCAATACTTAAAAGTAGTATGAAGCAGCTCACACTTTGCTTAATCCACGAGCATTTACCCGACAATGGGGCGGGCCCCAGAGTTTTACTCGGTATGAAAAAACGCGGCTTTGGCGAAGGTCGCTGGAACGGCTTTGGCGGCAAGGTGGACGACGGCGAGACTATTGAAGAAGCGGCACTCCGCGAGATCCGCGAAGAGTGCGGCATTGAAGCCACCGAAATCGATAAGCGGGGAGTCCTTATTTTTAACTTCCAAGACGACACCAAAATAGGCGAAGTCCACGTCTTTCACATCACTAAATACACCGGCGAGCCGATTGAGAGCGAGGAGATGCGGCCGCAGTGGTTCACTATCGACGAGATCCCATTTTCGCAAATGTGGCCAGACGACGAGCACTGGCTACCACTATTTCTAGCCGGTAAAAAATTCCGCGGCCGCTTTTTGTTTGATAAGCCCTCCACCAACGACTACACCAGCCAAATTTTAGAAAAAGAACTCATAGAAGTAGAGAAGTTATAACAACACCCTTACATACTGGAGTATGTCAGTATGTTGTATATAATAAAAACATGAAGATATCGCTAACGCTTTCCAGTTTTTCCTATTCCGGCTGGTCTATCGGACGGAATATCCGCGTGGAAGCGGAGGCACAAGGGAAGAGTGTGGTGTGGGAAAAGCAAACACGGCCTTTTTCTTTTACGCGTCTAGATATTCCTATAGATATTTTTGAAGTAAATGAGAGCCTAGAGATTCCAGTTAAAATTACGATTACTGAAAAAGATCGTGTATTTCCGGATCGCGGAGAGCAACTTTTAACAATATCCGTACCGGAGAATACCCAATTACCAAGGACCTATACCGCGACGATTGAGGTTTCGGAGAGGCGGTTTGTTTTTTGGAAGACAAAGGCGGTGTTTCATGTTGGCATTGATGTGCGCGCAATTCCCGAAGATTCGCCTAAGCTGCGAGCATATGAATCGTACAATGGCGAAGATTATAATCGTTACGACGAGGTGATTAGAGAAGTAGTGGCTTACTGGAACGATGAATTTACCCGCCTTACGGAGGCCCCCATTGTCCCACTTGATCCAAGCCTGGTCAAAGCAATAGCGTATCAAGAATCGCGCGTTGGGAATCACACAAAAAATAATGGTAAGATCGATATTCTGCAGGTTGGCAATGCGGGCGATCCGGCGCTTACTACTCTGCGTGGTGGGGAGCGGGAATATTGGGTTCATGACGGCAATTTAGTTCAATTGAAATACCCGAGTGCTTCGGTTGAATCTGTGCGCGACAGTATATTCTGGGGTGTTCGTTGGCTATACCATAAGGCTCACGAAAACGTAAAAAACCCAGACGGTAGCTGGAAAACGAAGTGGAAATCGTGGCAAGAAGCTGTGCATGGATACGGTCCCGGAGTTGATGAATATTCACAAAATGTATGGAATATCTATACAAAAGGTATTGATGGGCGTGATAAAAATACAATAAGACTTTGGTCATTTACCGGGTTACTCATATTGATTTTAACGCCCTTGCTTTGGAGTGGCTTTAGCGATACGGACATTCAAAAAGAATTTGTGAAAAATTTTGTCTCAAGTCCGGCAGAGCATTGGGTCAGTATTGATGTTACTCGGCACCCAGAGAATAATGCGCTCTTTGCTGTAGTTAAAAACGACAGCGATAACTGGTTTGAAGAGATGGCTATAGGAAGACTAGAAAAAGGCAAGATTACCTGGTTTCCCGATTTGCCTGTTCATGATGTAGCGAACGGCATCCTTTCGGTGCGGTGGCTGAATTTAAAAGGGTTTGGGGAGCCGATTCTTGAAGTTTTGAGCCAGACACATATGGGGAATGGCACCCTCGGTCTTTATCGCGTAGTGGAAAACGAGCTGGTTCCGCTCGCACGTATATCGGCGGTGGACAATTACCGCGAAAATATATTCGACCCATCAGGATATCCACAATATGGCAGTGGCTACTATTCCTGTAGTTCCATTTATACAGACGGAAAGCTTGATGCTGTATATCGGGATGAAACCGGCGATGGCATTGACGACGCAGTCCTTACCGGCATAAGGCAAACATTTTGCGAAAAAAATTGGGATGATGCTCCTGTGCTGGTGGATGAACAGCCGATTAGAGAGGTATATGAATTGACTGACCTAGAAAAAGAATTAACGAAGTAGAGGAGGTATAATTAAACCATGGCTGAACGATTTAAAATAATCCCATCTGTCTATCTCATCCTTGACCAGGACGGTAAGACACTGCTGGCACAGCGTTTCAATACCGGTTTTGAGGACGGCAAGTACGGTCTAGTATCTGGACATGCTGAAGAAAAGGAAGCATTTCGACAAGCGCTAGTTCGCGAAGTTAAAGAAGAGGCTGGGATTCAGTTGAGGGAGAACGATATCAAGCATGTGCTTACCATGCACCGCGATTGTGGTGACCATGAGAGAGCTGACTTTTTCTTCACCGCCTCCGCATGGCAAGGCGAGATTAAAAATATGGAGCCAAGCAAATGCGATGATCTTTCGTGGTTTGCCCCGGACGCCCTCCCCGAGAATACTATCCCTTACATCCGCCACGCGATTGAGTGCTACCAAAAAGGAATCACCTACACCGAATTCTCCTGGTAACAACACCCTTACATACTGGAGTATGTCAGTATGTTGTGTTGACATAAAAGCATGGAAAAAATAGCTATCAAAAATCGAAACGGCAAGAAAGTAGCTGTTCTGCTTGAGCAGGCTGAAGACCAGCAAGGGTTGGCTTTTGTGATGCACGGGCTTAGCGGTGTAAAAGAGCAGCCGCATATTCAGGCCTTTGCCGAAGCGTTTTTGGAAAATGGCTTTACGGTGGTCCGCTTTGATACGACGAATACTTTTGGTGAAAGCGACGGCCAATACGAAGATGCCACGACCACAAACTATTACGAAGATTTGGAAGGCGTTATCAACTGGGCAAAGAGTCAGTCCTGGTACCAAGAGCCTTTTTGGCTCGCCGGTCATAGCATGGGTGGCATCTGTACAGCACTTTATGCTGAAAATCATCCGAAGAAAGTCGCCGGCCTAGCACCTATTTCTACGGTTGTTTCTGGCGAGCTAAGTCGTCAGGCTCGTGGCCCTGAAAACTGGCAGAAGTGGCAGGAGACTGGTTGGCTAGAGGAGCCGCGTACCGGCCTTCCCGGGCAGATGAAGCGACTAAAGTGGTCGCACGCTGAGGATAGGCTGAAGTACGATCTTCTGCCACAAGCTAAAAATCTCACCATGCCCATCCTCTTTATCGTCGGCGAAGAAGATGAAAGCACGCCACCACAACACCAGCAGATACTTTTTGACGCCATCGCGCATGATCGCAAAGAGCTCCACATTATCAAAGACGCCCCGCACACTTTCCGCACCCCCGAGCATCTTCAAGAAATAAAACAGATTATGATAAACTGGATAAAAAAGTATCAATAATAACACCCTTGCATACTTGAGAGTTTAAGGGTGTTGTACAGAGTATGGAGATTAAAGTTGGGACATATAAGCACTACAAAGGAGATGAAGTGGAGGTCTTCGGAGTCGCATTGCATAGCGAGACGCTGGAGGAGCTTGTTCTGTATCGCCACACGACCGGTGATAAAAAGGCTGAGCAACACTATTGGGTCCGCCCGAAAGCTATGTTTCTAGAAACCGTTCAAAAAGATGGTAAAACAATGCCCCGCTTTGAGTATATGGAAGAATAAATATGATCTACGAAGAACCGCCAAAAGAATTCAATCCGAAGTTTGAAATAGTCAGCTGCTTTGTGGAGCATGATGGCAAGATGCTTTTATTGCATCGCCACAGCCATAAGTCGCAGGGAGATCGCTGGGGTATGCCGGCTGGCAAAAAGGATCCGGGAGAAACAGTGGAGCAGGCGGCCGTACGCGAGCTTAGGGAAGAAACGGGCATAGATCTACCGTCCTCAGCACTAACGTATTTTACGAAAACACTTCATCGCTACGAAGATTTCGATTATATCTACCACATGTTCTCGGTTCGTTTGGATGAAAAACTGCCCGTTCAGTTGAGTGCTTCCGAGCACAAGGAATACCAATGGCTTACCCCGCAAGAAGTTTTGTCCATGCCAAAAGATCAAATAATGGACGATTTAGATACAGTAACAAAAATGTTTTACAATCTATAACTATGAAGCAAATCACAAAGCGTCTCCTGCCGGGTCAAGACCTACGGGCCGAAATAGAAAAGATTGTTAAGGAACAGGAAATAAAAGCCGGCGTCATTCTTTCCGGCGTGGGCTCTCTTACAAATCTGCGCCTACGTATGGCCGGTGCCAAGGAGGTTAAGGAATGGTCCGGTGAATTTGAAATAGTCTCCATTACCGGCACGCTTAGTCAGGCGGATTGCCATCTGCACCTAAGCGCTTCCAATCCCGAAGGTACGGTTATCGGCGGCCACCTGAAGCAGGGGTGTATTATCGGCACTACCTGTGAGCTGGTACTCATGATCTTTGAGGAAGTGGAGTATAAGCGGGCCCCGGATCCAAGCACCGGATATGATGAGTTAGAAGTATGCGAATAATCTCTCTGAACCTCTGGGCCGGCACGCTATTTAAGCCGCTCTTGGAGTACATCAAGCAAGAAGCCGAGCAAACGGATATTTTTTGTTTTCAGGAGATGGTTTTTCACGGTCCGGCCGAGCAGGTTACTAAGCATAGCATCCGGGGTAATCTATACGCAGAGATTGCCGCCATTCTACCCGATCACAATGGATATAAACGGCTGGCACCCGAAGGGTCGCAGTTTGGCCCATTCGGGGATCATGTAGTTCCGGAAGAGGGCGTCCGTTTAGGAATATCTATATTTGCTAAAAAAGATCTACCTCTAAAAAATACCGGAGAATTTTTCACTTATCCGGAAGACAAGAATCCATTCGCCGGCGGCAAGCCCGGTTTAATGACCGGTAACTTTCAATACATTCAACTGCCACACTCCGCTGGACTGCTGACAGTAGGCTCTTTGCACGGCCTATGGCAACAGCATAAAAAAGACACACCAGAACGTTTGGAGCAGTCGCGCCTGTTATTGGATTTTTTCCGTCAGCAGACAGGCGCAAAAATACTTCTAGGAGACTTTAACTTAGAGCCACATACAGAAAGCATTGCCATGATTTCGCGTGAACTGCGCAATCTTATTACTGAAAATGAAATCTTCACCACCCGCAACGCGCAATACAAAGACATGGAAAGATACAAAGACTACATCGCGGACTATGCGTTTGTTTCAAAAGACGTGAAAGTCAAAAAATTTGATCTACCGCCGATTGAAGTCTCTGACCATCTGCCGCTTGTTTTGGAGATTGAATAAAAAAAGGCTCACGGAAACGGCTCACGACCGGCTATGAGCCGTTTCCATGAGCCGTTTTTTTGACGAAAAAGAAGTAATCAGGTAAAAATAGGGCAGTACCGGAAGCCATGGTGGTTTCCATCACAACCGAGAACAGGAGGTCCAGATGCGACTCACCGACTTTGGTCCTGTGTGGGGCGCCTCCGGCGTCCAGGGGTTCTTTGGCGAAGGGTATCGTCATCACCGGTATCTCGGTCCGCTCAAGCCGCGGTTTAATGGCATGACGTTCGTGGCCAAGACCACCACGCTTCGCCCAAACAAGGGCAACATGCCTCTGCGGCCGGACTTCACACCCGCCGAGCTCATCCCGCGCTGTATCATCACGAAGCCAGCTCGCGGCGTGGTGCTCAACGCAGTTGGGTTGAGCGGCCCGGGCCCGGAGCGATTGCTCGAGCAGGGTGCGTGGCAAAGCGCTACTGCCCCACTCATGCTCTCCTTCATGTCGACTGCAGGAAGCGCAGACGAGCGCCTTGAGGAGCTTGATCAGTTCACTGAGCTGCTGTTCCTCGAGCTAAGCGCCTTCCAGGCACCGGTTGCCCTGCAGTTGAACTTCTCCTGCCCGAACGTCGGGCTGGATCCGGGGGGACTGATCAGCGAGATAAGTCAGGCGCTGAGTATTGCAGCCTGGCTCGGCATCCCGCTGATTCCCAAACTGAATGCCCTGGTTCCACCAGCGGCGGCGGCCGACATCGCTCGGCACCGGCACTGCGCCGGACTGACGCTGACCAACGCCATCCCCTGGGGGGCACTGCCCGAGCGAATCAACTGGGAAGAGATCTTCGGCGCAAGCACCTCGCCCCTCCGGCTACGCGGCTTCTCATCTCCGGGCGCGCTTTCGGGTGCACCGCTTCTGCCGATATTGCTGGACTGGCTCGGCTATGGCCGGGCCCTGATCAGCAAGCCCATCAACGCCGGTGGCGGCATCTTGCACCCGCGAGACGTAGATCGGCTCAGAAGCGTCGGCGCGGACAGCATCTCTGTCGGCTCCGCCGCGATCCTCCGTCCCTGGCGGGTGAAAGCAATCATCCGCCGCGCACATCAACTCAAGAACGGGAGGTAGCGTGGCGCCGCAGCGCGCAAGCGCAGATGGCTCCAGTCTTCGGATTGGAGCCATCATGCATTCCGGCGTGCTATCATGGGACCATGAAACAAATAATCTTTGTCACTGGCAACAAGAATAAAGTTCGCGAGGCTAAGGCGATAGTCGGCCCGCAGACACAGATAGTCCAAAGAAGGCACGACCTGGACGAGATCCAGGAGTTGGATGTGAAAAAGATAGTTGCGCACAAACTCGCCCAGGCATATGCGATCTACAAACAGCCAGTAATCGTAGAAGATGTATCCTTTGAGGTAAAGCAATGGCATGGCTTTCCCGGCCCATTCATTAAGTGGATGGAGAATACTATCACTGCCAGTCAGATCCCTTCCCTGCTTAGAAGTAGGGACCGCGCCGTGGTTTATCGCGTTGTCTACGGATACTCTGACGGCAATCAGACTAAATTTTTCCAAGGTATTCAGCGGGGCAGTATTTCAAAGAAGGCAAAGGGGACAGATGGCTTTGGATTTGATAGTATCTTTATACCCGAGGGACAGCGTAAAACCGTAGCCGAGCTTGGCCAAGAGCACAAAAACAAAACTAGCGCCCGCTTTCAGGCTCTACACAAACTAAAACGCTTCCTGTCATCCGAATCGACCCTATGAATTACGAATATCCGCCAGCTGGCGGAACCAATCGCACGAATAACTCCCCGAATCCTGAACCAGATTAGTCTGATTAGTGATCATTCGTGATTAGTGAAGTCCAGCACAAAATTAAATCCCAAAATATGCGCTATAAAGGTGTCGTCACAAAAGAAGGATTAAAAGATGAGGGTTTTTTGAATTTCGCCACCGATCTGCGCGAAGAAAACGGTTACATTCATTTCACCGCCGATACGGATTTCGCGCCGGCTATTGTTTCCGAGATGAAAGAGGCGCTCAAGACAGGTCCGTACTACGCCGTCATCAAGACAGAGTATGAACTCAACATTATCTTTGCGGAGAAAGTGGTGACCGCCAAGCCAACCGAAACTGAACCAATCGCCAAAGCGATCCAGTATGGCGTTTCTTTGGAAATTCCCGAGTCAGAATTACGAGCGCAAACCGGAATTTAATGTTTACGGGAATTATAAAAGCGGTTGCGCTAATTAAGCATGCCGAGGTTAAAGACGGCTCACTGTTTTTAACCATTGCCCGGCCCAAGGGGTGGCGAATGAAGCCCGGCGACTCCATCTCTACCGACGGCGCCTGTCTAACAGTCCGCAGTGTGAATAAGAAGCAGTACACCGTTGAACTGATGCCGGAAACTTTAGACAAGACTTATTTTGGTAAACAAATCTGTTTGCAAGTTAATCTGGAACAGTCGCTTCGAGTTACTGACCGGTTGGACGGCCACATAGTCCTTGGCCATGTAGACGCGGTTGGCGTAATTAAAAAAATCGCTAATGATGGCCGGGCAAAAGTATACACCATTCAATTTCCAGCCAGATCTGCCGCGCTCGTCGCGCCAAAGGGCTCAATAACGGTTGACGGTGTTAGCCTGACTGTCACTCGCGCAACCAAAACAACATTTTCAGTTTCGCTGGTTGAATACACACTGAATCACACAGCCCTTGGTCAAAAACAAATCGGCGACTTGGTGAACCTAGAGTTTGATGTATTAGCAAAGTACCTGTATCGTTTTAAGCATGCAAGATAACGTTATCAAAGGGGCAGAGGAGTTTAGCGCGGCCGGAGTGAAGGTCGGCATCGTTGTCGCTCAGTTTAACAAAGACATTACCGAGGCTCTGCTTGAAGACGCTCGCCAAGAGGCAGATCGCCGCGGGATAAGTCCGGAAGATATCACAGTTAAGAGTGTTGCCGGCAGTGTGGAGATCCCCGTCGTTCTTCAGGCTATGGCTAAAAGTAACAAGTTCGACTGCTTGGTCGCTCTTGGCGCCGTCATCCGCGGTGAAACAGTTCACTTTGAGTATGTCAGTAAGCTCGCGGCTGAGGGTATTAGCCGGGTCAGCCTAGACAACAACATACCCATCGGGTTTGGGGTGCTGATGTGTGAAACCAAGGATCAAGCGCTAAAGAGGATTCACTCCGGTGGCGAGGCTCTCTCCGCCGCCCTTAGCGCGTATCGCGCCTGTAAAGAGTTATAAAACCTATGACAAAGTGGCAGTTTTATACAAACACAGACCAAGCCTGGGAAGGGATGCTCGCTGCTATTGCCGAAGCTAAGGAGAGCATTGACTGCGAGCAGTATATTTTTGAAAACGACTCTATTGGTCGGCAGTTCCTAGAGCTTTTCGTAAAAAAAGCCAAACAAGGAGTCCGAGTTCGCCTGCTGGTTGACGGCATCGGCAGTCTCGCTTTACTACGTTCATCTTATCTGCCCGAGGCGCAACGGGCAGGCGTTAAGGTTCAGTTTTTTAATCCCCTAAAACCATGGTGGGTTTACAAAGTTACCTTTTGGTTTTTGCGAGACCACCGAAAGGTTTTGGTAGTAGATGAAAAGATCGGATTCACCGGCGGCGTCGGCGTCCGCATAGCGATGACCGGCCGTCGCGATACGCATGTCCGCGTAACCGGAGCGGTCGTCAGACAGCTTCGCGAAGCCTTTGAGGCGATGTGGCAGGCAACGCACCTGGGTGAGCGTTATATCAAGCACAAGCGCCAACAGCGCACTGAAGATGGGTTTCTATTTATCACCAACACGCCTCGCCCTCGTCAGCGATTTTTCTATCACGAACTTCGTCGCCGCATCAGTAGCGCCCAAAGTAATATCTACCTAGTAACGCCCTACTTTGTTCCGGACCGACGCTTGTTTCGGGCTCTAAAAAAAGCGGTTCGCCGCGGAGTTACTGTTAACTTAATTGTTCCCGAGCAGTCTGACCACCCATTTGTAGACATTGCCAGCCAGTCGTATTTTTGGCTGGCCCTGCACCGCGGCGTACGCATTTGGCTGCACCAAGATCATAAAAATGGCGACAACTTGTTTAT
Organism: Candidatus Harrisonbacteria bacterium CG10_big_fil_rev_8_21_14_0_10_49_15; assembly: GCA_002773415.1. Taxonomy (GTDB): domain Bacteria; phylum Patescibacteriota; class Minisyncoccia; order UBA6257; family 1-14-0-10-44-23; genus 1-14-0-10-49-15. The sequence continues at coordinate 46,179 of PFBD01000022.1, forward strand.
TCACAGTAAGGCCTTTGTCGTTGACGACAACTGGGCATCAGTTGGCAGTACAAATTTAGATAACTTAAGCCTGCTCTTGAATTACGAAGGAGACCTAACCAGTACCGACCCGAAATTTGTCGCAGAGGTCACAAGTCAATGTCAACAAGATATCGCTGACTCAGTAGAGCTGACTAGGAGTGATTGGAAGCGCCGCCGCACTTTCCGGCGCAAGCTCGCCGAGCTGAGCACATGGCCGTTCCACCGGTTAATGTGAGAGGAGCTGATTAGCTGTTTAGCTTCTTAGCTGATTAGAGTATAATCGAGATATGCGAAGGAAAGATGTAAAATCCAGTGATATTCGCTCCATCGGCTATGACGAGAGCCTCCAGATCTTAGAGGTGGAGTTTAAGCGTGGCTCAGTATATCAATACGTGAATGTGCCAAAGCATGTTTATGCCGCGCTTATGAAAGCGCCCTCAGTCGGCAGCTACTTTAACACCCAGATCCGCGACCGGTTTCAATCTTCTCAGGTCGCCGAATAACTTTTCCAAAAAATGACCGATTACGAACAGGAGTCCTTGAGTCTCCACGAAAAAAATGGCGGCAAGATGGAGATTGCCGCTACAGTTCCACTCACTAAGCAAGCCGATCTTTCTCGTGCCTATACACCGGGTGTAGCTGCTGTTTCTCGGGCTATTGGCAAGGATAAGGAGTTGGCCTACAAATATACAATCAAAAAGAATACAATCGCCGTAGTCACAGATGGCTCCGCCATTTTAGGCTTAGGCAATCTTGGACCGGAAGCAGCCCTGCCGGTGATGGAGGGCAAGGCTATTTTGTTTAAAGAGTTCGCAGATATAAATGCTTTCCCTATCTGTCTGAGTACCCAAGACCCGGAAGAAATAATCGCTACAGTTAAAGCGATAGCGCCCGGATTCGGCGGGATAAATTTAGAAGATATTGCCGCCCCAAACTGTTTTATAGTAGAGCGGCGCCTGCAGGAAGAGTTGGATATTCCGGTGATGCACGACGACCAGCACGGCACGGCAACCGTGGTTTTGGCCGGACTGATTAACGCTCTAAAGCTGCGCGGCCTTTCTAAAGAAAAGGCAAAAGTTGTGATAATCGGTGCTGGCTCAGCCGGCACGGCGATTATGAAAATCCTTCTGGCATACGGTCTGAAAGATATAATTGTCTACGACAGCCAGGGAGCAATCTATGCAAACAGGCCGAATCTTACCCAGGCCAAGGCAGAGATCGCTGAGCTGACCAATCCCGCGCAAATAACAGGACCTCTAGCAGAAGGCATTAAAGACGCTCATGTTTTTATCGGTGTTAGCAAGCCCGGCTTGCTTAGTAAAGAAATGGTTGCCTCTATGGCCGAGCAACCAATTATCTTCGCGCTCGCAAACCCAACTCCGGAGATAATGCCAAACGAAGCCATCTCTGCCGGCGCCTTCATGGTTGCCACCGGCCGTTCCGACTTTCCAAATCAAGTAAATAATCTACTTGCCTTTCCAGGGATTTTTCGCGGGGCGTTAGATAACCGAATTAAACAATTTACCGAAAAGCACTTTCTCGCCGCCGCCACTGCCCTAGCCGGCTATCTGCCACGCCCAACCCAAGATCAAATCTTGCCAAGCCCACTAGACAAAGGCATTGTAGAAGCTATTAAAAAAGTCATTACCTAAAAAAAGTATGGACCAAGAAATCTCCGCCAAGTTTGCCGAGCAAGACAAAAAGCTAGACGCTATCTTCAAGTCCACTGAGCGCACCCGGAAAATTTTTACCTGGACTCTTTGGATCACGATCATAATGATCGTCCTACCTCTCATCGGTCTTGTATTTATCATTCCGGTTTTCATCAACACTCTCAGTACCTCCGGCCTGGGTTTCTAGGAGTATTCGCGCCTGCCTGCGGTAGGCAGGAATAATACGAATTTAAAGTAATAATGCGAATTTCTGCTATACTGTGCCTATTCGCACTACTGTGCCCCCTACGTACTAAACAGCTAATAAGCTAATAAGCTAATAAGCTAATAAGCTAATAAGCTAATAAGCTAAACAGCTAATCCCATGTGTGGCATCGTCGGTTACATCGGTAAAAAAGAAGTTGTGCCCATTCTCATCAATGGGTTAAAACGCTTAGAGTACCGCGGTTACGACTCCGCGGGCGTAGCTGTGCTTACTGGTAATGGCGCGCACAGCAAGCGTGTTCTTGGCCGCGTCGCCGGACTAGAAGACGCCCTGCAGGGAAACGGTTGGCAAACGGCTACAATCGGCATCGCTCATACTCGCTGGGCCACGCACGGCAAGCCGTCTGAAGCCAATGCCCACCCGCACACCGACTGCAAAGGCAACATCTGGGTCGCGCATAACGGCATTGTCGAAAACTACCAAGAACTGAAAAAAGCCTTAATAGAGGCCGGGCACGAGTTCAAGTCCGAGACCGACACCGAAGTCCTGGCACATCTAATAGAGGCCGAGACGGAAAAAACAGACAACTTATTTAATGCTGTCCGTCACGCTCTTAGCCATGTTCGCGGTGCCTACGGTCTGGCTGTTATCAGCGCCACTGAGCCGGACAAAATAATCGCCGCCCGCAACTCTAGCCCGCTTATCTTGGGAATTGGGCCGGAGGAAAATCTGGTCGCCTCTGACGCCTCGGCCATCATCAACCTCACCAAAGAAGTTATTTATCTGGACGACAACGAAATAGCCGAAGTCACGGCCGACAGTTTCCGTGTGGAAAGCCTGGAGTTTGGCCCGCATGGTAGTGAAAAGCGGGTGAAGCACCCGGAGACTATTGAGTGGGACGAGGCCGCGATTGCCAAAGATGGTCACGCGCACTTTATGCATAAAGAGATCTTTGAGATCCCGGAGGTTATTAGAAACTCCATCCGCGGCCGTCTAATAGTAGAGGAGGGGCGGGCCAAGCTCGGCGGTATTGAAAATCACAAAGACGAGCTGCGCGACGTAGAGCGCGTGCTTATCACCGCCTGCGGCACCGCGCACGTGGCCGGCCGCGTCGCCGAGTATATGTTAGAGGAGTACGCCGGCGTGCCCACGGAAGTGGACATCGCCTCTGAGTTTCGTTACCGCAAGCCGATTTTCGGTAAGAACGATTTACTACTCGCCATCTCCCAATCCGGCGAGACCGCCGACACACTCGCCGCTGTTAAAGAAGCCAAAGAAAAAGGCGTCACCACTATGGGTATTGTTAACGTCGTCGGCAGCTCCATCTCCCGCGACACAGACTTTGGTGTTTATAATCACGCCGGTCCGGAGATAAGCGTCGCCTCCACCAAAGCTTTTGTATCCCAGCTCATAGTCTCCAGCTTGTTCACGCTCTTCCTCGGCCGCCAGCGCGAGATGTCGCTAACCATGGGCAAGCGCATCGCCGAAGAGCTTAAGCAGCTACCCGAGTTGGTTAAGGTAGTCCTACAGCAGGAGGATGCAATAAAGGCGATCGCGGCTAAGTATAAAGACATGCCCGCCATCATGACCCTAGGCCGCAAATACAACGCGCCGCTGGCCGCTGAAGTTGCCATTAAATTCAAAGAGCTCTGCTACATCCCGGCCATTGACTTGCCGGCCGGCGAGATGAAGCACGGCTCCCTTGCTCTGATAGACAAAGACTTCCCAACCCTGGCCATCGCGCCGGTGGATAGTGTTTATGAAAAAATGAAGTCTAATATTGAAGAAATAAAAGCCCGCGTCGGCCCAATCATCGCCCTAACCACCGAAGGCAACGACGAGCTCAGTCAGTACGCAAGTGACGTCATCTACATTCCAAAAACCTTAGAGATGCTCACGCCAATCGTGGCCGTGGTCCCGCTCTACCTGCTCACCTACCACATCGCCGCCCTCAAAGGCCACGACATAGACAAACCTAGGAACCTGGCCAAATCCGTCACCGTGGAATAATTTACGCGGTACGACCGCTAAAATCCATACAACGTTTTTAATTAATTTGTAACTTATGCTGAATACGCCATACGGGTGGCGTATTCAGCGAGTATTTGCAAAGAGAAGAACAAATAGGGTAGGGTAGAAAGTGGAAGGGAGCCACTTCGGCACCCAGTCACAGACAAGGAGAGATTCGGATGAAAACAGCACTGATCGCCGTCGCCAACAAGGACGGCATCCGCGAGTTTGCGCAAGGGCTACTCGCCGCTGGCTTCGGCCAGATCGTCGCCTCTGACGGCACCGCCCGGCACCTCAAGTCCTGGACAGAGCCTGTTCTGGACGACAACGGAGAGCCCGTCATGGATGACGAGGGCAGGCCCAGGGAACGAGCTGTGCTCCGGGCTGACCAGGTTCTCACGGTCCAGGACATGACTGGCCTGCCGCCGGCGTTGGACCACCGGGTCGTGACGCTACACCACAAGATCCATGGTGGGATCCTGGCCCGCCGTGATCACTTGGACGAACTGCGCCAGCTCGGCTGGCGCTGGTTCGACGCCGTGATCGTGGATCTCTACCCTCTGTCTGCCAAGGTCAGCGACGTGCGTGCACGCTGGCAGGCAGGAGAACTCACCAGTCTGCAGGCCTGGCGCGAGGCCGTGGAGATGATGGACATCGGCGGCCCTACGCTCATCCGCGGTGCCGTCAAGGGAGCGGTAGAGGGCAGGTACGTCGTCACCAGCCCCGATACGCGTAGCATTCTGGTCAGTCATCTGGAGGCTGGCGCGCCTGACGACACGAGGCTCCGACTCTAGCTCGCCTCATTCGCGCTCTGCATGGTCCAGGACTATGACGACGATCTCCTGGACCTCATGCAAGACATCATGGAAAGCGACACGTCGCTCTCGGACGAGTCCACGGAGGCCTGAGCCTCCGAAGCACCAAGAGGGGGATACCATCCGGTATCCCCCTCGCTGCTTTTCAACAGCTGTAAATATTGCGAAAAAGCCTGATTTCTGTTAAAATATGCGCATTCTGTTCATGGATGAGAAAAGCAAAAACCAGGGTAAAACCCTTGCTGAGCTTAAAGCGAAGCGCGAGTGGTATGTAAACCGATTGTTCTTTTTGATGATCGAGTTCCTGGTTATCTTCGGACTGCCGGCACTCGGTGCCTACTTTCTAGGAAAACACCTAGACAGCCAAGCCGGAGGAGGCTACTTCTGGACAGCAAGTACCGCTATTACCGCCTTCATTCTATCCTGGCTTGTTGTTATCTACCGCCTAAGAATGATAATGCGACAACTCAAGCAGATGGATAGTGAGATAGAAGCAGTCAAAAAACAATCAATCTAATTTCTAGTATATGGAAGGAAACTTTTTCCAAATCAAAGGAGATATCCCAGACATCGCGCCAGACGTTGTTTTTTCCATCGGCTCTTGGCCTATTTCTAATACCGCTTTGCAAATAGTACTTTTACTCGTATTATCTATTTCATTTTGCGCGCTGGTTATCCGCCGGTTTAGCGTGGAAAAACCAGGCAAATTTCAAATCGCTATTGAGGGGCTGTACGAATCCATGGTCACCTTTACAGAACAGCTCTCCGGCAGTCGCCAAAAAGCCAATGAGATTTTACCAATAATCCTTTCCCTGTTTGTTTTTGTAGGCGTGGCTAATCTTATCAATATCATTCCCGGGCTAACCAGCATCACTTGGGATGGCATCGCCATTTTCCGCACACCAACCTCAGACTTTAACACCACTCTTGGCATGGCGCTGGCCATGATCATTTTTATTCAAGCTACGGCTCTAACTCGGCTTGGTGTCTGGCGCTACCTTGGCCAGTTTATCAAAATAAAGCCGCTCATTGATGGCTTTCACCAGGGATTTAGCCAAGGAATGACAGCCCTAATTGAGTTTGGCATCGGTTTTTTAGATATCGTCTCCGAGTTAGCCAAGATCCTATCGCTTTCTTTGCGTTTATTTGGTAATATCTACGCGGGCGAGGTGCTCCTAGTCATGATCTTCGGCGCGCTAGCCTTTGTCCTTCCCAGTCTTTGGATGACACTTTCGCTTTTCTTTGGTATTATCCAGGCCATTGTTTTCGGAGCTCTTTGCGCGGCATACTACGCCTCATCCGTTCCGGATGCAAAAGTAATCCCCAAATGATAGTAATCGCGAATAACCCGAATGAGGCACCAAAAGAAAAGTTCGAGTTATTACCTTGATTCGTATATTCGGGAATACTCTAAAAAGTCGTAATTAACAAAATAATTCATAAAACATATGGAAGCAGAAGCAGCAAGATATATAGCTAAAGGCCTAATTGCCTTAGCCATGCTTGGTACCGCGGTTGGCGAAGGATATATTGTGGGTAAGGCCATGGAAGCCATCGGCCGCAACCCGGAGACCACCAACAACATCTTTCCAAAGATGATTATCGGTGTGGCCATGGCCGAGTCCACCGCTATCTACGCGATGGTTTTGTTCTTCGTTGTCTAGAGAGTAATCACGAATAACCCAAATAGCACGTAAGGTGATAACGCGAACAAGAGATTTTTCAAGAATACAAAATTAAAGAGTAAAAATTATCGGTTCGCATTATTAATCAAGATTCGTATCATTCGGGAATACTAAGGTTATGGAGGAAGTACTAGGAAAAATAGGGTTTGACTGGAAGCTGGCGATCGTAAATTTCGTCAATGTCTTTTTGATTTTCTTGGTGCTCAAAAAGTGGGCTTTTGGCCCCATCGCCCGCATTATTGAGCAACGCAAAGACGAAGTTGAAGCCAGTTTGGCCGCCGCGCAAAACGCAGAGGCGCAGAAGCTGGCCGCTGAGGCCGAGCGCCAAACAGTTCTCGGGAGCGCCCGCACCGACGCTCAGGCTTTAATAGAGCGAGCCGAAGGCGAAAGCAAAGGCATCGTGGATGCGGGAAGAGCCAAGGCGCTCAAAGAGCACGAGGAGATCTTACGCAGGGCAGAGGAGCAGATCCGGTCCAGTCAGAAAACCTCCATGGACCAAGTCCGTGCTCACGCCGCGACTCTTATTGCGAGTGGCGTTAAAAAGATCTTAGCAGAGGAAGTAGATGCTAAAGTTGATGAGCGTATTATTAAGCGCGCCGCCTCTGCCGTTAAAGAGTTATGATCACTGCCAAGCAACTTGCCAAAACTTTGCTGCAGATGAGCGAAGAAGAAGTGGACCGACAAAAGGTTATGCAACAATTTTTCGCGTTTATGGAGCGCTACCACCTGGAAGGTCTGCTTCCGAACGTTGCAGGGGAGCTGGAATCTGCCGAGCGTGAGCGCATTCTAGCTGTTGCGCTTCACATCACCACCGCCCATCCTCTTACCCCTGCCGAAGAAGCCAACATCCGAATGTCGATTGGTGCCAAAGACGCACCGCTCATAGCAACTCTAGACAAGGAGCTATTCGGCGGCTTCCGAGCGCGGTACCGGGGCATGGAGTACGAAGGCTCGCTCGGACACACAGCCGGGAAATTAGAGAAAAAGTTAATGGAAGAGTAAAAAGAAAAATTTTCAATTTACGAATTTTCAATTCCTGCCTGCCGGCAGGCAGGTTCAAACAATGAACTAATGGGCCAATATTTTAAACATTGAAAAAATTGAGAAATTAAAAATTGAAAATTAGAAATTAATGAAATTATGAGCAGTGTAGATCAAATCATCGCCGGTATTAAAAAGAAAATTGAAACCCTGGAAACCGGTGTTTCCAAGCAAGAGGTCGGCACGGTCGTGGAGACCGGCGACGGCATTGCCCGCATGAGCGGCCTGGCCGGAGTTCAGTCCGGCGAAATGTTGACCTTCGCTAGCGGCGCCATGGGTATTGCTCTAAACCTGGAGTCCGACACAGTCGGCGCTATTATTTTAGGTGACGCTGCCGAGGTGGGCGAGGGCGACACGGTCAAGCGTACCGGCAAGGTGCTTCAGATCCCTGTTGGCGATGCTATTTTGGGCCGCATGGTAGACCCGCTTATGAATCCGCTTGACGCAAAAGGGCCGATTGCCGCGGACAAAGACATGTATATTGAGCGCAAGGCTCCGGGCGTCATGGCTCGTGAACCTGTGAATCAGCCGCTCCAGACCGGTATCAAGGCCATTGACGCGCTCACGCCAGTTGGCCGTGGTCAGCGAGAGCTCATCATCGGTGACCGCCAGACCGGTAAAACCACTGTTGCCATGGACACAATTCTGGCCCAAAAGGGGACCGGTATTAAATGTGTTTACGTGGCCATTGGTCAGAAAAAGAGTAAGGTCGCCCGCATCACTGCCAAGCTGGAAGAGGCCGGCGCACTGGAGTATACGACTATTGTGCTTGCCGGTAGCTCTGAGAGCGCGGCACTTTCTTACCTTGCTCCATACGCAGGCGCGGCTGTCGCCGAGTACTTTATGGACAAAGGCCAAGACACCCTGGTTATCTACGACGACCTGTCTAAGCACGCCGTGGCCTACCGCGAGATCTCTCTACTACTTCGCCGCCCGCCGGGCCGTGAAGCCTATCCGGGTGACGTCTTTTACCTGCACTCTCGTCTGCTGGAGCGCTCCTGCCGCCGGAATGAAAAAGCCGGTGGTGGCTCTATGACGGCCCTGCCAATTATTGAGACCCAAGCAGGTGACCTTTCCGCCTATATTCCGACTAACGTCATTTCCATCACCGACGGTCAGATCTTTTTAGAGACCAATCTGTTTTACAAGGGCATCCGCCCGGCCGTTAATGCTGGTCTGTCTGTCTCTCGGGTTGGTGGTACTGCTCAGATAAAGTCCATGAAAAAGATCGCCGGTAAGGTGAAGTTGGAGCTCGCTCAGTTCCGCGAGCTGGAGAGCTTTTCTCAGTTTGCTTCTGACCTAGACGCCGACACCAAAGCTAAGTTAGACAGAGGCGCCCGCATCACCGAGGGTTTAAAACAAGCGCAGAACAAGCCGCTCCCAGCCAGCCAACAGGCCGCCTGGATCTACTTCCTAACCAGTGGCGCCGCCGACAAGCTCGCGCTCGCTGACATTGGCGCCACCGAGCAAAAGTGGTACCAGTATCTGACAGCCTCCAAAAAAGAACTGCTTAAAGGCATGAGCGAGACCTGGGACGAGAAGCTGGAGAACGAGCTTAAGCAAGCGATCAAGGAGTTCCAACAAATGCAAGGTTAATTTTCAATTTACGAATTTTTAATTTTCAAACAATGAATTAATTCTCTAATGTTTTAAACATTGATAAATTGAGGCATTGGAAATTGTTTAGAAATTAGAAATTGAAAATTAGAAATTAATCTAATATGGCTAGTCAAAAAGAAGTAAAATCTAAGATCAAAACCGTTGGCAACATCCAAAAGATAACCAGCGCCATGGAGATGATCGCCCGAACCAAGATGAAGCGCGCGGTTGACGGCGTTCTTGCGATTCGCCCATACGCCCTGTACGCGCGCGAGCTTCTTAAAAATCTGGGTAGTGACAAAACCCTGGAGAATCCGTATTTAAAACAGGGGACCGGCAACAAAACCCTGCTCGTGATAATCGCCGCTGATAAAGGACTCTGCGGCGGCTACAACGCCAACATTATCCGTGAGCTACGCCGTCGCGCTAACTCTGGGGAGGATATGGATCTTTACACAATTGGCAAAAAAGCAGGCCTAGAAGGAATGAAGCTAAAAATGAACATCATGGGAGCGCATAAGGACATTCCTGATAAATTAACTTCAGGATGGATAGAGCCAATCGCTGAAAAAATCAGAAAAGACTATCTTGATGAAGGATATAAAAGGGTAGAAATTTTATTCACCGACTACGTCTCCTCATTCACCCAAGTCGTCCGCACTCGCGTCATCCTGCCTATCAATGTGACCGAGATAGATGAGGTCCTGGCGGCAGCGGCGACGAGCGAAGAACGCACCGAGGAGCTGGCAAACGGTTCACTCAAAGCGTTTTCGCCCTATCTGTTTGAACCCAGTGTGAGCGTTATTGTAAATACCATTGTGCCTAAACTTGTGGATGTCAGCTTGCTCCACGCCCTGCACGAGGGCCGGGCCTCGGAAGAAAGCATGCGCATGTTCGCCATGAAAAACGCGACCGAAAACGCGCAAGAGCTTAAAGACGATCTCACCCTTTCCTACAACCGTATCCGCCAGCAAAGTATTACCCAAGAAATAGCGGAAATAGCCGCCGGCGCGGAAGCAATCAGCTAGAAACTGGAATTTGGAAACTAGAAACTAGAAAAAACAAAAATATGAAAACAGCAGAAACAAAAGTAAAAACTGAAAACGGGGTTGTGACGCAGATCATTGGTCCGGTTGTGGATGTGCGTTTTGAGGGCGAGCTGCCCAAGATCTACGACGCGCTGGAGATAGAGCGTCCGGAAGGACTGCTTGTTTTGGAGGTGGCCAAGCACTTGGGCCTGCACGAAGTCCGCACCGTGGCCATGGACTCTACTGATGGGCTTATCCGCGGCAAAGAAGTTCGCGCCACAGGTTCGCCTATCTCCGTGCCGGTTGGTGAAGGCGTGCTCGGCCGCATGTTTGATGTTACCGGTCAGCCAATAGACGGCCAAGCCGCACCCAAGACCGAAAAACGCTACCCAATTCACCGCCCTGCTCCGGCTGTCTCCGACCAAAGCACAAAGAGCGAGACCTTTGAGACCGGTATTAAGGTTATCGACCTGATGTGCCCATTCTTAAAAGGAGGCAAGGTGGGTCTGTTTGGCGGCGCCGGTGTTGGTAAGACAGTCATCATCCAAGAGCTTATCCGCAACATCGCTTCTGAGCACAGCGGCTACTCTTTGTTCGCCGGAGTGGGCGAGCGTACTCGCGAGGGAAACGACCTGTACCGCGAGATGGAAGAGAGCGGTGTACTTGGTAAAACAGCCTTAGTTTTTGGCCAGATGAACGAGCCGCCGGGCGCTCGCGCTCGCGTGGCCTTGTCTGCGCTTTCCATGGCCGAGTACTTCCGCGACGAAATGAAAAAAGACGTGCTTCTTTTCGTGGACAACATCTTCCGCTTTACACAAGCCGGCTCCGAGCTCTCTGCTCTCTTAGGACGAATCCCATCTGCCGTGGGTTACCAGCCAACTCTAGCCACTGAAATGGGTGGGCTACAAGAGCGCATCACTAGTACTAACGACGGCTCTATCACTTCTGTGCAGGCCGTGTACGTACCGGCTGACGACCTGACCGACCCGGCCCCGGCCACAACCTTTGCTCACCTGGACTCCACCGTGGTGCTTTCTCGTTCCTTGGCTGAGTTGGGAATTTACCCGGCTGTGGATCCGCTTGACTCCAACTCCACCGTGCTAGACCCGGAGGTAGTTGGCCAGGAGCACTACGACACCGCCCTAGGCGTGCAGCGCGTGTTACAGCGCTACAAGGATTTGCAAGACATTATTGCCATCTTAGGTATGGACGAGCTTTCAGACGAAGACAAGCGAACTGTGGAGCGCGCCCGAAAGATCCAGCGTTTCTTAAGCCAGCCATTTTTCGTGGCTGAGCAGTTTACCGGTGCCTCCGGTAAGTACGTGTCTGTCGCCGAAACCGTTCGCGGCTTCCGCGAAATTCTTGAGGGTAAGCACGACGACAAACCGGAAAGCGCCTTTTACATGAAAGGGACGATCGATGAAGTAAAATAACATGAGTACGCTGGATCTTAAAATAGTAACTCCAGACGGCGTCCAGTTCTCGCAAGAAGTAGAGAGCGCGACCATCCCGACCAGCTCCGGGCAAATTACCGTACTGCCAAAACACAGTCCGCTCGTCTCCGAGCTTAAACAAGGAAAGCTCCTTGTGCGCACCGGCAACAAGGTAGATGAGTTTGATATTACAAGCGGCGTCCTTGAAGTTCGCCGCTCCGGAGCTGTCATCATCCTAACCGACTCCGTCTGAGAAGCTACTAAAATGATTGGTAGCTTCACTGCGCTAGCAGGAAAGGTGCCACACTCGTTTGAATAGTCTTACTAGCCGCCTCGTCCGGATTATTCGTGTTATTTGAAACTGTAAGCGTTATCTGGACAACTGTGCTGTCCTCATCTGTAAGAAGGTCAAATTCAAGATAATCAACCCTGATCTGATCAGTAGAAAGAGGCGCAGCCGACTCACCGTTTTCCGCCACCGTTATTACACTGCCATCAAGGGCAATGGTGGTCGATGTTCCGGGGAAGCTGGCCGGTTCGTATATCAAAGAATCAACACCACCGCTATTGATAATCTCTGCGTCATTTATTCGCTGACGCAAAGCACCAACCAAGAAGTTCAACTCGCGAGTCACTTTTGTGGAGCCACTCTGGTCTCCCTGAACACGAGTCACAGTTATCAAAATAGCGCCAAACATGCCAACAATAATAGCCGTCAGCGCCGTATAAATAAGCAGCTCTATCAGAGTAAACCCTTGTTGTGATTTAAGATTATTTGTCATCCTAATTCCCTAATCTTCTAATCTCCCAATTTCCTAACTATTATACAGCGGACGGATCAAACAACATAATTATAGCCGTTTTTCCCATGATCGCCAGGTCTAGCCAAAGGGACTTATGCTGAGCATAGTAGCCATCGTGCTCCAGCTCCTCGCTAAAAGGAAGACTAGAGGCGCCGTTTATCTGCGACAGACCTGTAATTCCCGCCCTCTCACGAGTTAAAAACTTAAACTCATCCGGGTACTGCGCAACCTCCTGCAACTCATGCGGGCGCGGGCCGACCACTGAAAGCTCACCACGTAGGACATTGATAAACTGCGGAACCTCGTCTAATCTAAAGCGTCGAATAATCCGGCCAGCCCGAGTAACGCGCGGGTCGTGAGTCATCTTAAAGAAGGGTCCATCACCCCGTTCGTTTAAATGGCGTAACCGTTTTTTCTGCGTGTGCGCGCCGGCTACCATGGTCCGAAATTTATACAAACCGATAATAGACCCACCACTCACTCTTGGGAGTTTTACCAATACCGGCCCGCGTGAGTCCAGCTTGATGACCAAGGTAAAAAGAGGATATAAAATAGCGAAAAAAGACAAACCGCCCAGGCTGATTACAACATCCAGTATTCGCTTCGTCGCGCCCGTTCCATAGGAGTGCCTCCTAGCCGGCGCAAAAGAAAAAGCAGTCTCAACTGATGGTGGTGCGAATGAGATTTCCCCAGAGTTAGCCCTTTTTGGCATACCTTTATTCTAACACGATAATACGTTAGAGTTGTTAACATAGTTGTAGAAAATTGCTCTAATTATTCTAATTTACCTAATTGCTCTAATGCGAATTGCTTTAGTTCACGATTACTTGAACCAGCTTGGCGGCGGCGAACGCGTGCTTAGCGTATTAATGGAGATGTTTCCAGACGCACCTGTTTTTACGCCGCTTCACGACCCTGTTAAGACCAATAACCGCTTCTCCGGTCGCATCCGCGGCACCAGTTTTTTAGACTTTCAGTTTGCCCGCGACCACCATCGCTTATTTATTCCATTCATGCCGCTGGCCGCCCGCTCCATTAACCTTGGCTCGGATTTTGATCTGATAATCTCCGACACCGCCGGCTTTGCCAAGGGCATCAGTTACAACTCTAAAACCACCAAGCATCTTTCCTATATCCACACACCGCTTCGTTACGCCTGGGAGACTGAAACCTATTTTGATAACAGCCCCAAGAATCTAGCCATGAAGATCTTCGCCGCGCCCGCCTTTGCCTATGTGCGCCACTGGGACTACAACGCCGGCCAGCGTCCGGACTTACTTTTGGCAAACTCGCACTACATCGCCGAAAAAGTAAAAAACTACTACCACCGCGCCGCCGAAGTAGTCTACCCCCCCGTCGACCCGGAATTTTTCCGTCATGAATCCTTCCCCTCGAGTCATTCTGAGCGAAGCGAAGAATCCCGCAGCTACTATTTAGCCGCCGGCCGCCTTCTCCCATACAAACGCTTTGATCTGGTCATTGACGCGTTCGCTAAGCTAAACCTACCCCTCAAAATAGTCGGCTCCGGCCACGAGCGCGCCGCCCTAGAGCGCCTGAGCGAACTACGTACTAAGCACTACGGACTAAGTACTAATCCAATTGAATTTCTAGGCCAAGCATCCGAAACGCAACTTCGCGATCTATACACAAACGCACGCGCACTAATAATGCCCAACGACGAAGATTTCGGTCTAGTCATGGCCGAGGCTCAGGCCTGCGGCACGCCCGTCATTGCCTACAACGCCGGCGGCGCCCGCGAAATAGTCACTCCGGAAACCGGCCTCTTATTCAACGAACAAACCCCGGAAAGCCTTGCCGCCGCCGTCCACCGTTTTGAAAAAATGACCTTTGACCCCGCTATGATCCGTCATAGCGCCCGTCGCTTCACCCGCACAAATTTTGAAACCGGCATCCGGCAAGCAGTCAAGAAACTGCTTTCTGGTGCGTAGTACTCCCGCCTTGACTTGTCTCCGGCAAGGCAGGTAGTTCTTAGTACGTAGGCGCCACTAAATAAAAAGGTAAATAAAAGGGGACTGTCCCCTTTGTTATATTAATACAATATCTTTTTAATTAGCGGTCGCTAATTAAAAAGACAGGCCATAACCATAGCCATAAAACAATGAAAAGTAAAAAATTATCGCCTTCCAGTCAAACGCTTGCATAAAAACTCATAATCAGGTATATTCTATTCATTACAAATCGTCCGGCTAGTTCGGGCAACCCCAGCGTCACGAGGGTAAAATCGGGCGTAAACAATCGTTTTTCTTATTGTTTGCGCGCCGACAGGCGCGCATTATATTTTAAGCACCAAATCACAAGCATCAAGCACCAAATAAATTTCAAATTTAGAATTTCGAAACTTGGAACTTATTTGGAATTTGGATATTGTTATTTGTCATTTGATACAAAAATATGGACGAAGTAAAAACAGACGTAGAGACAGCCGCCCACAATGTGGGCGAGCCTCGCTCATCTTCAGATGAGCGGGAGGTTGCAGAAACCACGGAGGCAACTGAAGCGGATGCTCCAGATGCTGTAGCTGACTTGCCGGAGATCCAAGAGATGGCCAAGGCCGGTATTTTGTTTGGCCGGAAACGCTCCGTCACTCACCCAAAGATGCGCAAGTATGTGTTCACCACGCGCACCGGGTTTGAAATTATTGACCTAGAGAAGACCAAGACTCAAATAGCCAAAGCCGAAGAGTTCTTGCGCGAAGTCGCCGGCACCGGACAGTCCGTTCTATTTGTCGGCACACGACCAGAGGCGCGCGATCTGGTGAAGGCCGCAGCCGAAGAGTTTAATTTTCCGTTTGTCACTCAGCGTTGGCTTGGCGGTACGCTGACCAACTTCGATTCTATCAGCACTCGCATAAACTACTACATCAAGTTGAAAGAAGACCAAGCCGGAGGCAAACTTGATAAATACAAGAAGAAAGAGCGAGTGGCCATGGAAAAAGAAGCAGAGCGCATGGACCGCTTGTTTGGCGGCCTGGAGCGTTTGGAGAGATTGCCAGCCGCGCTTATCGTCGTTAGTGCCGACGCGCACGACACTGCTATTCGCGAGGCCAAGATCAAGAACATCCCCGTAATAGTGATCGCCAACACCAGCGCAAACCCGGATATGATCGACTACGTTATCCCCGCCAATGACACAAGTCGTGCTAGTATTACTTATATACTCGCAAAGCTGACCACGGCCATCAAAGAAGGCAAGGCTAAAGTGCCTGCTAAGGTAGCTGCTCCGGAAAAGAAAGAAGGCCCTGCGAACGAAGCAGTTGAATAGACCTCTCATTCTAAAATCTAACTTCTTACTTCTATCCTATGAGTGCACAAGACGTAGCAAAACTTCGCCAAGAGACCGGCGCCGGCATCTTGGACTGTAAAAAGGCCCTGGAAGAAGCGGCTGGCGACTTTGCCAAGGCAAGGGAAATAATCACAGTTAAGGGACTGCTCAAAGCCGATAAAAAAGGAGATCGCGAAACCGGTGCCGGCCACCTGGAAGCCTACATTCACGGCGGCCGAGTCGGTGTCTTGCTAGAGATTCGTGCCGAGACAGACTTTGTTACCCGCAACGAATCGTTTAAGGACTGCGCCCGAAACGTCGCCATGCATATCGCCGCTGTTGCTCCGGAGTCAATTGAAGACCTGCTTACCCAACCGTATGTCCGAGAGCCGGACATCAACGTGGAGGCCTACATCAAAAATACAATAGCCAAAGTGGGGGAGAACATCCAAGTTTCCCGATTTACACGCTACGAAGTATAATAAAGGCCAATGCTAGATTTTGTTATTCAAATGGCCTTCATGGCCAGCCTAGCCGTGATAGTCTATATGCTCGCGCGTGCCATGCCGCGCGTGGCTGAGCAGTTCTGGGAAGAGGATCAGCCTAAAAGTTCGCTTGATCGCTTTTTGGAGCGCATTCCGCTTGAGCGAATAGATATCGCCCTGCACCAGATTCTGATAAAGATGCTTCGCAAGAGCAAGATAGTCATTCTAAAGATAGACAACGCCATTAACGAATACCTGGAGCAGCTGAAAAAGAAGTCCGGTTCTTCCGGGCACAAAGAACATATGGACCTGCTCAGCGGCAATGGTAATGGGAAAGAGCTACCGCCAGAAGATCCGGAGGAGTTGAAAGAGGAGTAAAAGTGCGCTAAAATTTGCAACATTGGGCAGATGGCGGAGTGGTCAATCGCATCGCGCTGTAGACGCGACGGCTTA
>PFBD01000029.1 GCA_002773415.1 Candidatus Harrisonbacteria bacterium CG10_big_fil_rev_8_21_14_0_10_49_15
TCCACAATCACGCTGACAACCACCAAAACAGACAATCCAAAAAACCAATACAAAAAAAGCACTTGTAAGCGTGGCGAGACTGCCAGCCGATAACGAATGTTATCCCTCAATCTTATAGCCCACACCGCGCACCGTCTCCAAAAGTTTTTCATCGTATCCGTCATCTATTTTTTTGCGTAAATTCTTCATATGCACATCAATGACATTTGACAACGCGTTAGAAGCAAAATCCCACAAATGCGTGAATATCTCCTCGCGCTCTTTTACCTGTCCCGGATGCCGCATCAGAAAATTAAGCATCTCAAACTCCTTCAAGGTAAGATCTATTTTCTTCTCACCACGATACACCTCCCTGGTGCTAGGATTAAGCCGCAAATCTTTAATCTGTAGCTCAGTCGGCAAAGCATCAGTAGGCCGGCGCATCAGCGCTCGCATCCGTGCCGAAAGCTCCTCAAAGGAAAATGGCTTGACCAAATAGTCATCCGCGCCGTTATCCAAAACCAAAACCTTGTCTTCAATTGTATCTCGCGCCGTTAAGATCAAGATAGGGAAAGTTAAACCCTTGTCTCGCAACGACTTGCAAACCTCAAAGCCATTCTTTTTCGGCAACATCAGGTCCAAAATAAGCAGATCATAGTTATCGGCAAACATTTCCGCACGCTGTTCACCTTCTTGACCATCAAGAACGTAATCTACAGCATGCCCCTTCGCCTCCAGCCCTTTCTTTATAGACTGGGCCAACTTCTCCTCATCCTCAACGATTAATATACGCATAAATAATTACTCTACACTACTTAGATATATAATACACCCGGGACAATTAAGACACCATCGCCTACATTGCCGCTTCATGATAGAGATGAGAAGGTGAAGTTTAAGTGAACTTATCTTCATGAAGCCCTAGATCAACATCTTGGTGATGTTGAGTGGGCGGTCAATCGCGAAGCGATTGGTTTAGCCAAGCCTTGTGCTTTTCGCCCGACACTGGTAAAACAAAGGCATGGCAACACCCAAGTCAATTCATACAGATACCGCTGAGCACTCTCCGAATACCGTCTTTGTTTATACTGACGGCGTGCTTTCTTATCTTAATCCAACCGGTACCAAGATTTGCGAGCTTAACCTCGCCAGCCAAGCCATCGGTAAAAAATTCAGCGAGTTTGCCCACCCAGCCTACCAAGAACAGATTATTGAAAGCATAGAACCTTTTCTCGGCCAGCATAAAAAGGATAGGCTTACTAACCAATTATGGGTTACCGCTAGTGGCCGAGTCTATTACCTAGACCTTTATAAAACGCCGATACAGTGGCATGGAAAAAAGGGATTGTTAGTTGTTGCCAACGACCACACCTCTTTCACAAGAGCCCAGAAAGAGCATAACTTCATGCTCAGAGCAAACACTGCCCTTACCCAAACACTCGAACTAGAGTCCCGCATGCAGGCACTCGCGGAATTACTGGTCCCAGAGTTCGCCGACTGGTGCTCAATCGACATAGTCCAGACTAATGAACTCAAGCCAATCGCCGTCATGCACAAGGACCCGGCCAAAATACCACTCGCCAAACAGCTCCGACAACAATATCCAGCTCATTTAAACGACGACCGCGGTATTCCCCATGTACTTCGCACCGGTGAAACCGAATTCCACCCCAGAATAACCGAGGCCATGCTGGAAGCCAGCGCACGAGACGAAAAACACCTAGAGCTTCTTCACGCCCTCGGGCTTTCTTCAGTAATCATCACGCCCCTAGTTGTTCGAGATAAGAAGATAGGCGTGCTAACCATGGCCCATGCGCAAAACCACAAACGATACTCCGAGGCCGATCTGCGCCTAGCTGAAGAAATAGCCGCCAGAGCCGCCGTAGCGATTGAGAACGCTCGCCTGCACCAAGAAGTAAAGGCGGACGACACCGCCAAGAGCGATTTTTTGGCAATCTTGGCTCACGAACTCCGTAATCCACTGGCGGCCATGTTAAGCTCTCTTCAGCTGCTTCTTCTTCAAGAAAGTTACAACCCGGAAGTAACAGAAACCATTCACTCCCTCCAACGTCAGACCAAGTTCATCAAAAGACTCCTTGATGACCTGCTTGATATTGCCAGAATAACGCGCGGGGAAATCCGCCTTAAAAAAGAAGTAGTTGATATTCGCGACGCAGTTGAGGCAGCCGTAGAAACCACCCACTCGGTTGCGACTATCCGCATCACTCATAACTTAAAAATTAATCAACCGGAAAAACCTATCTATATCAAAGCCGATCCTATCCGGATAGAACAAGCAACCGTTAATCTACTCACAAACTCGGCCAAGTATACTGATCAAGGCGGATCTATCACGGTAAGCACATCAGCCGACCAAGACGGCGCCTACATTACAATCAGCGACACCGGCATAGGCCTAGATCCAGAAATCAAAGAAGACCTATTTAAGCTTTTTAGACGTAGCGAGGCGATGCGACACCAGAGAGAGGGTCTTGGTGTTGGTCTGCGACTCGTAAAGACCATCGCCGAACTACACGGCGGTTGGGTGAAAGCTGAAAGTGAGGGAATAGGTAAAGGTAGCACCTTTACAATAATGATTCCCCTAGCTTCACAACAGGCTCTTCCTTTACCAACAAAAAAGCGAGTCAGTGGCGCACTGGCTCGCGCTAAAGAAGCAGGCAAAAAAACTATAATTATAGTTGATGACAATAAAGATGCCGCCAGAGCCATGAGTAAACTACTCCTCTTACTCGGTCATGACTGCGCGACTTGTCATAACGCCTCCGAGGCACTCATCATGCTCAAAACTCAAAATCCGGATTTTATAATCCTAGATATCGGCCTACCGCAAACAGACGGCTACACGCTGGCCAAGCAGATCCGAAGCGGCGGATTTTCGGCCTCAAACACAACCCTAATCGCTTTAACCGGCTACGGCTCTGAACAAGACAAAGCTCGCGCCAAACAAGCCGGCTTTAACTACCATCTGACCAAACCAGTTGGCCTTGAAAAACTCAAAGAAATACTTAGCACATAGTGCGTAGTTCTTAGTACCTAGTGCTTAGTGACAACAGTACATACCAACTCAGTGGTATAATATTCCTACGCACTACGCACTAAGAACTAAGTACTAACTTATGCAACTTTGGAATTTCTACCATCAGAATAAACTACATCAACTGGCACACTCTAACTTCTGGCAAGTCGAGTTTGCCATCTGGCTGCACCTATTCGCCCGCAGCATCATCTCGATCTTTATTCCGATCCTGTTATTGCAGACGGGCTACAGCCTTGGTGATGTTATGTTTTACTACTTCGTCTTCACAGCGGTAAACGTACCCTTCAACTTTTTTGCGCGCTCATTTGTTAAAGCAAAAGGCGCCCGGCTAACGCTCATGTTCGCAACAGCCACAATTATCCTCTTCTTTTTAGGTCTCTACACACTCGCCGCCGACAATTGGCTTCTCTTTATCGGCCTGGCCTTGCTCGCCGCCCTCTACGATGCCCTTTACTGGGTGGCCCACCTCTACCTCTTCTTAGCCAGCGACACTAATAAGACCAATAGCGCCAAAGATACTAGCATCCTCTACATAGTCAAACAGGTCGCCGGCCTGCTTGGCCCTGCGGTTGGCGCTCTCATCCTTATATTTTCGGGTAATCAATTCTTGATCGCCACCAGCATTATCTTCTTTGC
>PFBD01000014.1:0-3657 GCA_002773415.1 Candidatus Harrisonbacteria bacterium CG10_big_fil_rev_8_21_14_0_10_49_15
AACCACCGAATAACCTTGGTTTAGTTGCATACTATTCCTTTGAAGACGGCAGCGGCTCAACCGCCACCGACTTTTCCGGCAACGGCAACACCGGCACCCTCACCAACATGGAAGCCGCCGACTGGGTGGATGGAAAAATAGGCAAGGCACTGAGCTTTGGTGGGGTGGATGAGTATGTAGATATTAGCGGGTCTAATTTGAGTACTCTTTCAAGTTCGTTTACGCTGGCAACATGGGCAAAATTTAACAACGTGAATGGTGCATTTTTGATTGAGAAGGCCAGTCCTAATAATGGTGCTAATTTTTACATCTGGTGGAGCGCAAACGATATCGGACTTGGCAACTCTTGGATTTTTGGTTTTCGCAATAGTCAAAATACGGCTTGGAAGGATCATGCGTATGTGAATACTCCAACGGCTGGCATATGGTATCATGTCGTATTTGTTTTTGATGATTCTGGCAATACAGCCAATTTGTATCTTGATGGTGCTTTAGTAAAGAGTGAGGCTGAAACCGACTCCCCGTATTATGGAAGTGAGAATTTGAAGATTGCAACTAACAGTAATGCTGATTCTTCTTACTCTTTAAACGGCCAAATCGACGAAGTCCGTATCTACAACAGAGCTCTCTCTGCCACCGAGGTGGCCAGCCTTTACGAGCGGACGAGCCAGGCAAAAATAACTTCCCCGACCAACGACGGCCTCGTCGGCTACTGGTCTTTTGAAGACGCCACCGGAACCAAGGCCACTGATTTTTCCGGCAACGGCAACACCGGCACCTTAACCAACATGGAGGCCGCCGACTGGGTGGCAGGCAAGCGCGGCAAGGCACTGAGCTTTGATGGGGTGGATGATTATGTTGTTACATCAGGGTTCACGGTGCCTATGTTTGGAACTCATACGATTTCTTTCTGGGGAAGGATTATAGCATACGACTCGAATGGCACTATTTTTGTCTCCTCAAAAGATAGTAGTGGAACGAAATCGTTCTATCAAATTGGTTCTAATCTTGGTACGTACGGCGGAAACCAGACTGGCTACGTCCCTTTTGACAACTTGTCATCAGGTAACAACGATAACATTTGGCGGCATTACACATACGTCTTTAATTCTACTGCTTCAAGTGCCCAACTCTTTATCAATGGTACACAACATGGAGCAACAAAAACGTATTCGACGGCCATTTCAAATAACCTCAAAAAGATTTATATCGGTAGCTATGCATCTACCGATGGTTGGAATTTGAACGGCTCCATCGACGACGTCCGTATCTACAACAGAGCTTTATCCCAAGCCGAAATCACAAAACTCTACAACGAGACGGCCGTGCGCGTCAACGCCAGCCAAAACAATAGGCTCACCGAAGGCCTAGTAGGTCTTTGGAGCTTCAACGGCCAAGACGTAGACACAACCACCGCCTACGACCGCAGCGGCCAAGGGGGAAACTCAACTATCCTAAATCCCCCCCACACACCAACCTTTGTGTCTGGTAAAGTTGGTCAAGCACTTAATTTTGACAACGACGACCCAGACTCTTCGGGCGTAGCAGGTATCAAACAATACATATCCATCACTCACACGAGCGCCCTAGACCCATCTACCGGAATGAGCGTTTCCGTTTGGGTCAGGCAGACCAGTAATGTAAAACAAACAGCTGGTATCATAGACAAAAATAGAACCAACTCCTGGGCGCTATACTTTGAAGAATCCGTGAATAAAATTGCTTTTAATTGGAAGGGGACTGAAGTTATAAAATCCGGCTACGACCTAAACGAGTGGTATCACATAGTCGGAACCTGGGATGGCTCCACTCAAATAATATACGTCGACGGGGCTCTTGCTAATCAAACTGCAAATTCATCAACCCCAACAGGGACAGACAATATTCTCGTGGGCAAGCTCTCAGACGGCTTCAACCTTTACGGTCAAGTAGATGAAGTCAGGGTCTACAACCGCGCCCTTTCCGCCGCCGAAGTCCTCCAGCTCTACAACCTCGGCCGCTAATTCTCCCTTTCCTACTCGTGGTGAGCCTAGTCGAACCAAAGGGAGGGGACCGCTTGCGGTGAGGGATTTCACCGACGTGGTCGTACCGCCTAGCCGCCACATTGAAATTTCATGTTTGGTTGTGATAGTATGTAAATATATGAAGTCAACTAATCACACATTTCGCGTTATTATTGAGCCGGACGGGAAGCATTTTCACGCTTACGTACCTGCTTTGCCCGGGTGCCATACTTTTGGTAAGACCATGTTGGAGGCGAAAAGTCGTGTTCGGGAAGCGATTACCGTGCATCTTAAGGGGCTAAAGAAAGTAGGCGAAATTATTCCAACAGACGATAGTTTTGAGCTTTTCGAGACCGTAGCGATTGATCATCCAAAGGTTCATGCCTAAGCCGCCTCTAATTAAGGCTAGGCAGTTAATCAATGTCCTGAAGAAACTGGGATTTTCGCATATTCACGGCAAAGGTAGCCACATGTTTTTTGCGCATCCGGACGGACGAAAGACGACAATTCCGATACACGGGAAGGATATTCCGCTAGGTATGCTCCGCGCCATAATTAAAGATTTACACATGACAGTTGAGGAGTTTAAAAAAGTCTTGAAGACACTGTAATCTTTTCGGTTCCATCGACGATGTCCGCATCTACAACCGCGCCTTGAGTGCATCTGAAGTCCTCCAGCTATACAACATGAGCCGCTAGAGATTTATTCTCCCTTTGAAAAAGGGAGGGGACCGCTTGCGGTGAGGGATTTCTTAACGCGTGAGCCATAAAATTTGCTATAATATAACCATGTTCAAACCAGTCAACAATATCAGCTCAAGTTTGAAAAATAGTAATTAAGAAATTATGACATTGTTTGAAAATTGGAAATTGGAAATTGGAAATTGGAAATTGGAAATTGCGGCTTGATTGCAATTATTGTGTTTGGCTTTCTTGTCTTTGCCAATCAAGCCGAAGCCGCCACAATCCTCTCTGCTCCCCCAAATACTCTCGGCCTCCAGCTCTACTACTCTTTTGACGACTCCGGCGACACCACCGCCACCGACTTTTCCGGAAACGGCAACACCGGCTCATTCACCGGCCTAACGGCCTCAAGCTGGGTAGACGGCAAATTCGGCAAAGCTCTAGATTTTGACGGAAGCGGAGACTACGTCCAAGCGACAAACTCTTCCAGCACCGACCTAACTGGCAACTATACAATCGCCGCCTGGATATACCCGCATACCTATGGAAGTAACGCAACGTATGGCTTTGGCAACTTCATCTCAAAAGATGCGTCTGGAGAGGGTTATCGCGTATATCTAAACAAAGAAAGCGGCAACAATACAGTTGAGCACACACGTGCAAGCGGTGCCAATGGCCCGGCCGCCGCCGCTAACGGAGCCATCTCCCTCAATGTGTGGCAGCACGTCGCCGTTACCTACGAAGGCAGTATTACCTATATCTACGTAAACGGTGAACTGAGTGGCAGCGACAGCGACCTCACCGCCCCAAACTCGAGCTCGGAAAATTTTCGAGTCGGCGCAAAATCAGTCAACGGCCCCGCCGTCGCCACCGACTTTGACGGCTACATAGACGAAGTCCGCATCTACAGCCGCGCCCTTTCACAAAACGAAATTAGAAGACTGGGAGCTCAAGTTGTCCATAAACAGCC
>PFBD01000014.1:3670-3993 GCA_002773415.1 Candidatus Harrisonbacteria bacterium CG10_big_fil_rev_8_21_14_0_10_49_15
AGCTCAAGTTGTCCATAAACAGCCAACCAAACTCGGTCTCGTCGGCTACTGGTCTTTTGAAGACGGCAGGGGATCCAAGGCCACCGACTTCTCCGGCCGCGGCAACACCGGCACCCTCACGAACATGGAAGCCGCCGACTGGGTAGACGGCAAAATTGGCAAAGCCGTCACCCTTGGCGGGTCTAATGAATACATAACCCTTGGAAATGGGACAATTGGATCCGAAGTTGATGGTGCCAGCGCCGTGACTATCACCGCCTGGATAAATTATGCAAATCTTGACGGGTCATATAATTATCTATTCTCTAGCGCCTTTGGAACGG
>PFBD01000012.1:0-738 GCA_002773415.1 Candidatus Harrisonbacteria bacterium CG10_big_fil_rev_8_21_14_0_10_49_15
CCATGCCCGTGCATCGGAGGGATAAGTAGCTGTTTTCCGTTTTCCTTAGTTAAAATAAACTTCTGCCACTTGCCAAAATCCGCCGAAGATTCATCACAATTAACAATCACGATGTAAAATCTACCGGACAAACACGTTACCAACTTCCAGGTGCGATCATCACCGTGGATACCGCGCAAAACATTTTTAGAAGAACAAGCAAAGTCATCTTCTAGAAATTCAACTTCTTGTCCGGTCTGCTCTTTTATAAGGCTGGAATACTCATCCTTGCGATAAAGCTGAGTATAACTGCCCCGATGGTCTTCATGGTGTTCCAACTGGAAAAGCAGAACATCCTTAAGATCAGTTTTTGATACAGTAAGCATACGGCCTATGATATAACTTTTTCGCTACGAATTCAAACTTTCAATTATCTGCGCAAACGGCTTCATTTTTCCGCAAAATAATTCTTCTTCTGTAAATACTCGTCCTGATTTTCAATAAACCAATTCCATGTTTCTTCCAGACCCTCGCGAAGCGACGTCGTCGGATTATAATGTATCTTTTCACGCGCCAGTGAAATATCCATCACCCTCCTAGGAAAGCCGGCCGGCTTAGACGTATCAAACTCATAATTAAACGGTAAAAAACTGTGCAGCGTCTCCACTAACTCTTTTATGCTGACGCCCTCGCCACTGCCAAGATTCACAAAACCTCCATCTGTGCCATAGTGCAACGCCAGAATAATGCCTTCGGCCA
>PFBD01000012.1:757-5399 GCA_002773415.1 Candidatus Harrisonbacteria bacterium CG10_big_fil_rev_8_21_14_0_10_49_15
AAAGTCTCTAATCGCCGTACCATCGCCCCAAACTACCACCGGATCCTCCTTGTGATAAATGCGATGCATTAGCGAAGGAATAACCATCGCGTTCTTAGGATCAAAGTTGTCTCCCGGACCATAAACGTTACACGGCCGAACAATCGCGAAATTCTTCAACCCATACTGAATCTTATAAGCTTCCACCTGCAGCTCGGCCATCCGTTTTGCCCATCCCGGAAACATATCCATAGGCGGGCCATCCTGATTTTCTCCCTCCTTAAATACCTCCGCGCTTGAATACGCACCGATAGAGCTGGTGTAAACCACTTTCTGAACATTATTAACTCTGCATGCCTCCAGTACATTCGTATTAAACATCAGTATTGGCACGAAAAAGCTAGCCGGTTTAGACTTCGTAACTTCAATAGAGCCCTTAATACCGGCCATGTGAAAGACAAAATCCATGCCTGCGGTCGCTTTTTTAGCAAAAGCAAAGTCAGTCAAGTCACCCAAAATGTGCTCAACCCGCTCGTCCACATTGACCTTATCCAGCGAAACAATAGTCACGCGGGCACCCGCGTCAGCCAAAATCTTTACCACCTGACGCCCAATAAGACCGGTCCCGCCGGTAACCAAGGTCTTCTTACCCACAAAACCTTTCAATACCTCTGAAGTTATCATTAGCCTACTTTAATACTGATTATTCATAGATGCAAACCTTTATGGGGCGGTCCTTTCCATATGCAATAATCCAGGCCCAATATCGAACCCTTCCTTGAATAAGATCATATTCATACCACCCACCTGCATCATCGCTAACTTTTACGCGAACCGGCTTTAAAATTCCTCCTTCCACTATCTCTTTAGCGAGCTCTACTGGGCTCGGTTTAAGATTAGCATTATTTTTAAGCGCCTCTTCAAGGGTAGTGTAGACCGGTTCATTCTTCGAAGACAATACTCTAATTTTTGACGGGTCTACCTCCACAATTTTAGGTTGAAAAACATTCTGAATTTCTTTAAAATCATCTTCTGCCATTTTAAAATCAAATGCCGCTGCATTCTCCTTGAGATGATCAAAATTCAAAGTTTTCGGAATTGGAACAACTGTCTTATGAGAAGCCAACCAATTCAATACAACTTGAGCGGTGGTTTTATTATATTTCTTACCTATGTTTTCCAATATTAAGCGATTTTTAATAGGCTTGAGTGATGGATTATACGCAAGAACAAGTATATCGTTTTCTTCTGAATAGGATAAAAAATCCTCCTCAATACCACGTTCAACAAGATTGTACTCCAACTGATTTGATTCAATCTTCCCTTTTATAGCACGTTCAGCCTCCTTAAATTTTTCTAAAGAAAAATTACTAACTCCAACATGCATCACCTTCCCCTCCTCTTTAAGTTTGAACAGAGCTTCCATCGTTTCTTCAATAGGTATTAAGGGACTAGGCCAGTGCAGTTGATAAATATCAATATAATCAACCCCTAAACGACGAAGACTTCCTTCAAAAGCTTTTTTTATGCCCACGGCGTCACCATGCTCGGGACTAACCTTCGTAGAAATGATTACCTTTTCTCTCAAACCGGAAATAGCCTTACCTACAACCTCTTCTGAATGTCCATCTTGATAAACCTCAGCTGTGTCAATTAAAGTCATACCAAGCTCAATTCCCAGCCGAATAATACCTATCCGGTGAATATCATCACATTTATCATTACCACCGGCACCTTGGCCAATTGCCGGCACAACAAGTTTCCCTATTTTTTTTGTCTGCATTTTATTTCGGCTTCCAAGCCACGAAAGAATAAGAATCGTGATACATGCTCCCAAAAGGAATATGCTGCGCCTTAATAATCGTAATTTTTCCCTCTTTCTCTAATTGCTTTAACCGAGTTAAATACCCCGACAAATAGTTCCTAGCATTATCGTACACATGTGCAAGATAATCAAAAAAGTTAGAATCGTCATAAAACTCCTCAATAGTCTCCATATGAACAACGATCGCCGGCTTATTCTTTAACAGATACTGCAAAAACGGCTCAAAATTTTTTCCCATTTGCTCCATCGTACCCACTGTGAAAACCGCACTCGGTTTATCAAAGCCCACTTTTTCGTCCGGATTAAACATGTCAAACACATGCGCCTCAATATTCCAACCCCTATCTTTGTTCAAGGCACTTATAATTTTAGACGAAGACTCAGCCCAATCTAATCCATGAAGCTCCCTCCCTTTGAATACCTCAGCGAGCGAAACCAAGTGCTGTCCTGAGCCGCAACCAAATTCATAAATTGCCTTTACGTCTGAAAAAAAAGTCTGAAATGCCCATTGCCGATAAACATCTGCGAAATTAAATTCAAAATCAGATTCTAGTGGACGTATATATTCCCCATTTAGCCGAAGTGCCGGATGCGATTGGATAAATTTCGGAATCAAACCCTCAGACGCCAATGTCTTGTTGTAGGTGGCTAAGTTTTCAGACCAACCTTTTTCCCAAATATCTTTTTTATCCTGACCGGAAACCCAAAAATTACCGCTAATAATTCTCTTAACAACTGTTAACAAAATCTCATCACGCTGCGCTCCCTTAAGTTTTTCATATCGAAAATCTTTTTCTCTAATTATTTTCAGCGCGCTCGAAGGTAGTTCTTCAATTTTTATACCAAACATTTTCGCAAAATCACCCTCATTAAGAGAAAAAGTTGATTCTGCCCCTCTCCCCACCCCCAAAGAGTTGATAGTGGCCGAATACCAATTGTTGTTACCTTCAAAATCTAAAAAAGACGACTTCATAATTGCCGGAGATCCCTCCTGAAATTCATCCATTAATATATTCCTGACATGGTTTCTAAGACTATTTAAATCCTGTGCTTGCTCCAGAAGTTTGTCATATTGTTCGGGCTCCTGTTGCATTCTATCTTTATTAAACCAAACATAGAAATTAATTTGAGCAAGAAGTATTATATACCGCATCAAACGACCACTGAGCGCTCTCTCCTCGTTAAGAATGGTATTTATATCATAACTCAGTTCACATAGCCTATTTCTGCTTGTTTTCTTCGCATCTCCTGTAAATAGAGCCTCCTTAATTTGAGAAATCGTAGCCTCATCAATAAGATCCGTAAGAGTAAAATTTAATGAATCATCCGTTGAAAAAATACTCCTTTGATCTATTTCCCCCAGTAAACGATTAAATGATTCTTTGCCGTCCAAGATGCTTACGTTCCAAAAGTCTAACGCCTCAGTGTCTGTATTACTTTTTTTCGCTCCCAGATTAGAATTAGCTTCTTGAAGTATAAGATTTTTAACCTTGTTTCTGACGCCATTAAGTTGGTGGGCTAGTTTCGTATTTTCATAAAATTTTTCACCTGACTGCATAGCTTCTTTCGTACGCCAGATATGAATATTGATTTGAGCTAAAATGATTATTAAACGAATAAAATACGCATTCATCGCCACGGGATGGCTCTTAAAAAACCCATCGATGGCTTTCTCAATTTTTAAAAGCTCGTCGCTATGGCTCTGTCTGTTCTTCTCATCAAAAAGCTCC
Source organism: Candidatus Harrisonbacteria bacterium CG10_big_fil_rev_8_21_14_0_10_49_15 (assembly GCA_002773415.1). GTDB lineage: Bacteria > Patescibacteriota > Minisyncoccia > UBA6257 > 1-14-0-10-44-23 > 1-14-0-10-49-15. The sequence goes on from PFBD01000012.1 coordinate 4,292, forward strand.
TTAATTTGACTTACTGTCAAACGGTCAAAAAGCTCTGATATTGAAACCGGAATAATCTTTTTAAGATTTTTCATGAAGCTCTTTACCTCGCCGATCAGCAAGATCGCGATTCGCAAGATACCAATGAATTGTTTTTCCAATACCTTCCCTCAGCGATGTACTAGCTTCAAACCCGATAGCCTCTTTAGCTCTTTCAACCGCCAAAATTCTTACGGCATCACCGGTCGGTCGCGATGGATCCCACTCAATCCCCGGTTTTTCCGGAACAAGATCTGCGATAGCTTCCGCAACATCTTTTATGCTGATTCCTACGCCACTTCCTAAATTTATCGGAAAACAAGCTGGTGCTTTTTCCATAGCAAGAAGCATCCCGGAAACGACGTCCTCAGAATAAATGAAATCTCTCTGTGCAGTACCATCTCCAGCAACCTTAATCGGATTTTCTCCGTTGATCATTCTTGAAATTAGAGACGGAATAACATGTGAAGTCTTAGGGTCAAAGTCGTCATAAGGACCATAAACATTAGACAAACGAACGATGCGCACCGCATCCCATCCATATTCGTGCAGATAAGTTTCCGCCTGAGCCTCACCGGCTCGCTTTGCAATACCCATATAACGGTCATTCGCCGCGGGAGGTCCGTTCCAAACATCATCTTCGTGACGTATCGGAATCGCAGGATACTCACCGATACTACCGACAAACATATACCGTTTCACTCCGCACCTAAAAGCCGCCTCCATCATATTAGTATTACAGAGCAAAAACGGGACATATGCACTAGCAACCTTAGAAAGTCCTTTCTGAGTATTACTTTTAACTGCCATAAGATGGAATACATAATCCTTATTTTTTGCTATCTCAAGGCAAGTTTTATAATCACGTAAATCGCCCCATCGAAATATCGAAATATCGCCCAATACAGCCTTAGCTCTTTCGTCACTGTCAATTGAAACCACTGATACATTTGCTCCCAGCTCAAGAAGCCTCTTAACAAGAATAGGCCCTACCGTTCCGGTTCCGCCAGTAACCAAGACATTTTTACCCTTAAAAAGGTCCTTTGAATCTGTTTTCATGGCTGTAAAAATTTTCTTTGGATAAGTCGGT
>PFBD01000012.1:5447-22305 GCA_002773415.1 Candidatus Harrisonbacteria bacterium CG10_big_fil_rev_8_21_14_0_10_49_15
GAGACCGCACCGTCGGGCAGGGCGTATGAGCAAAGCCAATCCGCTCCACCGGCGCCTTAAGCTGGCCAAAGCACTTTTCGTATACCCTCGTGGCAATCTCCGCGCTCACCCCGTAATCAACCCAGTCAAGATCAGCGACAATGCAGTGTCCAGTTTTTTTGACCGACCTAATTATAACCGTATCATCAAGCGGGGCAAGAGACCGCACATCTACAATTTCCACGCTAATACCACGCCTTGCCAAAATATCAGCGGCCTGCGCCGCCTCCACGTTCATCCAAGAAGTCGCGACAATAGTAATATCTTTTCCTTTTCGCAGTATCTGTCCAGGTCCAATAGGCACTTCATAAGATTCTGCCGGCACCTCGCCGGTTTGCCAATAAAGCCACCGATGCTCAAGAACAAGTACCGGATTCCCATCCCGCATAGCGGAGATAAGTAGGCCCTTCGCATCCCGAGCAGTCGTCGGCATTACCACCTTTAAGCCCGGGATATGCGCGAAAACAGACTGCATACTTTTTGAGTGCTGAAACCCCTGTCCCCAGCCCCGGCCGATAACAGCTCTAATAACCAACGGCGCCCCCAACTTCCCGCTTGAGCCGTAGCTTACAGTTGAGGCAATATTCGCAAGCTGATTCATCGCTAAAAGAAGAAAATCAACGCGGATATGGTGGTGAACCGGAATAAAACCATTCATCGCGGCGCCAACCCCAAAGCCGGTCATCGCGTCTTCCGAAATAGGCGTATCAAACACCCGCTCCGGTCCAAACTTTTCCAACAACCCGTTTGTCGTGTCAAAAATTGCCTTATGATCCGGCAATCCGATTCCATAAGCAAGAACCCGCTTATTACGAGCCATCTCCTGCGTCAGTGCCTCTTTAAGAGCATCTGCGTACGTTAAGGTTCTGGGTTTTTTAAATTTTTGCTTATTTTTTTTCTCCATGGAAAACATTTGCATACAATTCTTTTCTCGCGGGAAACTCTGCTTCTTCCGCCTCGCTAATAGCCCGAGTCACCCGTTCATCTATCTCCCGCTCAATCTTGCCAACCCGCGCCTCGCTCAAACCACTAGCAATCAGTTTTTCTCTTCCAACCCAGACTGGATCTTTTTTCTGCCATTTCAAAAAATCTTTTCTCGCCCTATAACCGGCGTCAAAATCTTCATTTATACCTACATGCTCAAGATAGCGATAGTAATCAAAATGCAAAAATACCGTTTTTTGCTGACTCCTTGCTTCCTGAATAGCCTTCACAGTAATCTCGTGAATAACTCCGGCATCAGTAGAAGAGCTCTTAAAAGATAAGCAGTTGAACTGCGAGACTATTTTATCCAGCGAATCATAGCCGTGGCGCGTCTGCAAATCGGTATGAACCGCAAGTTCGTTGTCTTCGCACACAAAAAGCATTGGCAGTTTCTTCAAGCAGGCAAAATTCAAGCTCTCCCAAAAAACACCGCCCTCGGTAGCCCCATCGCCAAAAAACACCGCAGTCATAGCATTATTTTTCTTCAATTTATTGGCATAGGCGACGCCTACGGCCACCGGAATCGTCGTCGCAACTATAGCGGAACTCATCAAGTATCCGTTTTCCGGAGATGAAAGATGCATGGAGCCGGCCTTTCCATCGGCAACACCCGTAACCTTGCCATACATCTCAGCAAAAAACCTCGTCACATCACCGGTTTTTGCCAAATATAAAGCATGACTACGATACGTGCCTAAAACCTGATCATTTTTTTTAAGCGCCTGACAAACCCCGGCCACAATCGCCTCCTCCCCCATCGACATATGCATCGGCGTCTTCATCGCATCCGAAGCATAGTTATCAATAATCCCCTGCTCGGCGCGCCGAATAAGGTAAAGCTTCTTATACAAATCAATATTAAGTTTCCCTCCAATTTTATTCACAGGCATATCATCTAAGCTAATCCAATTCCCGGTAATACGCTCGCCAATATTCCAGCGTATCTTTAAGAGTCTTTTCCATCGGTATCTTAGACTCCCAGCCCGTGGCTTTTTCAAATTTTCCGGTTGCCGGTATTTGCAGTGTAACATCAGACGGCCGCAGTCTGGCCGGATCAACTTCTACCTTAATACTCTTTACCGTGCTCATGGCAATAAGCTTATTAAGCATTTCACCTATGGTCATCTTCTCGGAGCCACCGATGTTATACACCTCACCCGGCTGGCATTTATGCACCAACATCCAATACGCTTCAACCGCGTCTCGGACGTCCATCCAAGTCCGAACACTCTGCAAATTCCCAACCCGCAGTACAGAAGGTTGTTTCCCGGCTTCAATCGCCGCAATCTGTTTTGCAAAATTAGAAAGCGCAAACACCTCTCCTCGCCGCGGGCCGGTGTGCGTGAACATACGCGTCCGGATAGTTTTTATCTTCCAAGAAAGCCAATACTGAAGACCAAGCATATCTTCGCCCACCTTGCTGACCGCGTATGGGGAAGCCGGGCGCAGTGGATTCTCCTCCGTGATAGGAACCTCACTCTCCTCAACTTGTCCGTACACCTCCGAAGAACTGCAAATATGCACTACAGGATCATAACCCGATGACAATTTAAGCTTCTTCACCGCCTCTAACAGATTCGTCGTACCGATTATATTCGTATTCAAAGTTACTATTGGTGCCACAAAACTAAAATCAACATACGACTGGGCCGCAAGATGAAAAATTATCTCAGGCTTATATTTTTCAATTACTGACTCCAGCGACGCTAAATCTAGCAAATCTCCATACTCAAGAGTTACTTTATCCAGAATCCCCTTAATGTTTTCCTTCGGAGAACGCCACCGCACCAACCCGACGATTTTTACGTCCGGCGCGACTCTCAAAATATAATCAGCCAGGTGGCTACCCACAAAGCCCGTAATTCCCGTAATTAAAACTGTCTTAGAGTTCATAAGTTGTTATTATATATGAATCTATCAATACTACAAATAATTACCTCTCTAGCTTGTGACTAAAAATAACCTCTCCTTCCGGGTTAACAAATTTGACTATCTTCTGCTTTTCAACTCTCTCTCTTAGCTCCTTCACTTGTTGTTTATACTTCCTAAACAACTCTTGATCTAATTCCCGCAAAGGCTGACCGCCAATGTGCGTTCGTCCAAAACTAGCCACAACCGGCAGGCCGTAAGCCAGATACCCATTAGCGTTAAAGTTATAACAAAAATCAAACAAAGCGGCGTTAGTCATTGTCTCCTCCGGAAATCTTACGGTATTACGCACATAAACATCTTTCCGAACACACATATTCCCCTCCGGAAAGGCCTGGCTAGTCTTAAGCCAGTGACTAAACCAATCCGCCTTTTGCGGAATACCTCTTTTTTTGGAATTGCGAATAACCAGCAAAAACCGTGACCAGGTCATCTTGCCAAGCAGCTCAAATAGACGCTTAATAGATCCCGGCCGGCTCCAGTCTATTTTCGCCGCTATGGTATCCAACAATTTAGTTTTCGAACCGTATGTAGTGTTTTCAGGCAAATAACCGGCAAAACTATAGTGCGGCCCAAGCAGCTTACCGTCTTCGCTCATGTTAAAGGGAATCCCCCAAACAAGCGAAACCTCCGGCTGATTCTCAAATGCGGCTACGCACTCCGCAAACCAGTTTTCATTAAGATAGCCATCCTGGCCGCAAAGTTGAAAAAGATATTCACCTTTGGAAAGCGCCAGTGCCTTGTCTAGCGCATCCCACTGGCCTTTGTCCGGCTCAGAGCGCCAAATAATATTCGGATACTTGGCCGCGAACTCCTTTACTATATCCAGCGTCCCATCCGTGGAAACCGCGTCCATCACAATCAGCTCCCAATTTGAATAGGTCTGCTTAACCACTGACTCCAGCGTCTCGCGGATAAAACGCGCGTCATTGCGAATCGCGCAAATTATGGAAATTAACGGCTTTTTTGACTCCATATTAACTCAGGCTTTTTGCTTCCTTAATGGTCTCCTCAACCCCCTGCTCCAGCGAGAACCTTGGCAGCCATCCCAAAAGCGGAGTTGACGGAGTGGCGAGCGAAGGCTTTCCGGCCTGCTCTCCCAAAACCACCCCCACCCCCAGCTTTTCCCCCACGAGCCGGGCAACTTCTCGCACCGGCGTCCACGTGCCACTAACAATCTCCGCAACCTCTTGCCCGCTATCAAACTGATAAACCAAAGCCTCGACCGCGTCCTGCACATACACAAACTGACGCGTCTCTTCACCGCTAGACCTTAGCTGTATCTTCTCTCCCTGCAAACCATTCCAAACCAGGTCCGGTATTAAATGACTTTTCTCGCCCACCGGCTCCCAGCCGTACACGTTCCAAAATCTGGCAATCTGCCCTCCCAATATCTTAGTCCAAAGCTCACCCACCTTCTTAGTAACGCCCAGCGTCATTAGATCCGGAAAAAGAGATGCCTGTGAGCTAACAAATAAAAACGGCTTCTTTGTCTTTTCTAACACCCTAAAGACCGATCGGCACAACTGCAAGTTAGACTCCAAAATATCCGCCTCGTAAGAAGGCGGGGTATCTTTTTTCCAAACGCCCACATCCCAAGCCACAAACCAAACTCTATCCGCCCACTCAAAGCTCGCTTGCTGATTCTCGGCCTGGCGCAAATCCACGCCCCCGTCACGAGCCAGCACGCGCACTTCTTCGCCGCTGTCCCGCAAATGCTTAGCAAGATAGGAGCCGATAAACCCCTTTCCAAGCACCAAATTTTTTCGCTTCACAAGGCTAGTCATAAGATAATGCCTGCAATTCTAACGCAAACCAGCCCAAACCGCAAAAGCGGTTTGACATTTACCCATTTTGTGATATTATCTTGACGGCCCTTTTCAGCTAAATTCACCCCCTAATCAGGACACCCCTCTTTTCTTTGTAATTGTACCACCCCGACAGCGCTGGCGACCTCCAGCGCTGTTTTGTATTTCAATATCTTTCTTGGCTTGTTGTTGATAAGTGAGACGACTCGGTCAAGCTCGAACTGCTTCACTTTGGCAAAATTCGTTCCCTTGGGCAGATATCGTCTGATCAGCTTGTTCGCGTTCTCCACTCCTCCCTTTTGCCAAGAGCTGTATGGGTCACAGAAAAAGGCGGGAGCCTTGAGTTGCCGGTGCGCTCGATTCTCAATGCCGTTGTCAAAACTCCAGCTGCGCACATGACAGTCCTTGGTCAGACTGCCAAGCGTACGCGCGTATGGCTTTGGTGAGAGCGAAGGCACGACTTTGGCTCTGATGAGTTTGCTTTTGCGTTCACTGGCCACGGCTGCACCACCTGTTCCTCGCAGTCCAGAGACTATGGCATCACCCTCCCAGTGACCATACCGACTCCGATTGGCCGCCCCCTTGGGGCGCATGGATAAAGGCTTTCTCTCTGGAATCATCACCCTAGCCCTTTTGGCCTTCCTAGGCTTGGGACGATATCTTTGACTATACAGCAAGCGACAGTACCGCTGCCCCCTGGCTGAGTACAGCCATTCGTATATGGCGGTTTTGGAGGCATAAAACGGTTCTTGGTCGTCTCTCATTCTCCCGCTGATCTCATCCGGATTCCAACCCTGCTCCAGTCCAGTGATGATGTATTGGCGCAAGCCATCATGTTGGTTGATTTTGCGCCACTGAAAGCGGCGATCTTTGAGCTTGACCCTTGCTTTGATCTCAGCTTTGCGCGGATCATACATCCCACCGACGCTGTTTCGTTTAATCTCTTCACTGATCGTATTCGGGCTTCTCACCATTGCTCTCGCAATGGCTCGGCCCCGATACCCCTTTTCCAGCAGAATACTGATTTCCAGGCGCTCCTCCTTAGAAAGTTTTTCGCTTTATTCATACTAACACTCTACACCAGAGTGTCCTGATTCATTACGGAATGAACGTCATCTGAACACACTCCACCCGAAAGGAGGACCATCGTGCCTGACAAAATGCACGGGCAGTTCTTCTGTGGGCATCTGGACTCCGGTCACACAAACGACCGCCGGACCATCCGGAGCTTCAACTGCCTGGACGGCGATTTCAATGTCCAGGATTTTGACCTGTTTCGGCCGGCTCCTGGCGGGAATCACTTCCACCGGGAAACAACCGAGTTCTTCTTTCTGGTTTCCGGTCGCGGACTTTACCGCCTTCAGCGGGTGAGTCCAGACGGAACTCCGGAGGGTGAGATCTACGAATGCGTTTTGACTCCCGGGATGACCCTGGCAATCGGCTGCTTCGTGGCCCATGCTTCGGTCTTCAGCCAAGGAGCAAGACTGCTCTGCGTGCAGAGCAAGGCGTTTAATCAGGCGTCTCCGGACGCCTATCCCCTTGAACTGATTCGGCCTGAGGAGGTCGACTCGCTTCTATCCAAAGCAATCGGCCTCTAGGCGGTTGCAATTTCAGAAGGAGGATCACGAGTGCGAACGGTAAACAACGTCTCAAGTGTCGGAATCATCTTCCGCGCTTCCGACCCATCCCAGGTTTTCCTTGAGGTCAAGGACGATGGGCATCCCATCGCCCTGGTCCGCCGCCAGCTCTGCCTCATCGGAGGCAACTGGATCGGTGACTCGGCCAAGGCGGACAAGGGTCCGCTCGACACCTTCCGCCGCGAGGTGGAGGAGGAGCTGACCTTCGACCGTCCGACGCGCGACACACTAGAGCTTCGCCAACTCGGGCAGGTCGCGGAATCCAGCGTGATGGCACCGACGCCGCGCAACGCCGTGTCCGTGTCCGAGAGTGACCAGGCGAAACTCCGCGCGCTGAAGGACACAGTCAAGGCACGGGCGGAGTTCTTCGCGGCCGGACTCAACGGTCTGACCAAGGAAGCGATGGACGCCGTCGATCCCAACAACCGGAGGGAGTCATTCATCGGCATTTCCTTCTACTGGGCAGTCGCGCTCAGCGAAGAGGAGTGGGCCGACCTGACAGCCCTGCAAGAGGCGCACGGCAACCTCTCGAACGAGTCGATCACCTTGGTCACCTCGCTTGCCGAGATCTGCGACAGCGGGGTCAAGGGGGCATTCGGCCACGAAGCCATGCTCCAGCGCTTCTTCCGAAGCCGGGACCTGTCCCGGGCCGAAGATCTGCCCATGGGACATGGTCTCCAGGCAGAATTCATCGGCAACGCTCCGATGACCTACGCGGAGCTACTCCAACAGTGGAACATCCTCCGGCACCCCTAGGTACCGGAACGCACGCACTGAGGCCGTCTTCGTTCGTCCTAACCAGACGAATGGAGGCGGCCTCTTTCTATTTATAAATTCGTAAACTCTGTGCGCCGAACTACCTCATACGCCTTTATAAGCTCTGCAATACCCTCCTTTAAGGAAACCTGCGGCAGGAAACCGGCTTTTTCAATCTTGGCATTATTGACAATGTAATCTCGCTTATCCGGATCCTTGCCAATCGCGGACTCAACATAAACAAACTTCGGTAGCTCCTTTTTTATCTCCGCGCAAAGCTCTGCCTTACTCAAATTCGCGTTGCTTAGACCCACGTTGTACGGCTCATTTTTCATTGCCTCAAAATTCTCCATAGCATGAATAAAAGCCCGGCCAACATCACGCACATGAATATAATTACGCATAAAATGCGCTTCAAACAAAACCACAACCCTGTCCGTCAAAGCACGGTAGACAAAATCATTCACCAGCAGATCCATTCGCATTCGTGGACTGGCGCCAAAAACCGTGGCCAACCGCAAAGTAATCGCATTACCGGACTCTAACAACTCCTTCTCCATCTGAACTTTTAGAGTACCGTAAAGAGATATGGGTTCAAGCGGATTAGTTTCATCACAATACGCCACCCCCTCCTGCATCCGCCCATAGCCGCTGTTCGTATTCGGGAAAATTATTTTCTGTGAAGGTTCTCTCAGCTTTAGTATAAGCTGAACTGCCTCCAAGTTAACCGTTCGCGCGGCAACCGGGTCACGATCACATGCCGGCACTCCGACAATACAAGCCAACGGAAAAATAAAATCCTTGCCTTTAATATGCTCGGCCATCAACTTCTCATCCCTTGCATCCCCGCGGACAACCGTCAGCGTTTTATAATTACAAACATCCAAAAGCGACGTCTGACCATATAAAAAATTATCAACCACCGTCACCTCATGCCCGGCGCTCAAAAGCTCCGGCACCAAGACTGAACCAATGTACCCCGCCCCACCTGTAACTAATATTTTCATATTTCAATTATACTTAATTTGGGTTGACTGGGAAGTAAAACTCAACCCCCTTGGCGATAAGCTCCTGATTATTGGCCAAAATCTCCTTTTTAAAGTTCCAAGCCAGTACGTAATACACATCCGGTGGCGTGGGTAGCTCTTTCTCAATTAAGATCTCCAGATGGCTGCCCGGCGAATACAGACCTCGGCGCGATTCGTTTTTCTCCACCAAGCACTCCAAGAGATCTCTGCCAATCCCAAAGTAGTTTAGCAAAGTATTCCCCTTGACCGGCGCGCCCATGCCAATAACGCGCTTACCATCCGCCTTCGCTTTACGCAAATACGCCAGATTCTCCTCTTTCATCGCCTCCAGCTTTTTAGCAAACTCCACATACGTCTCTAGCTCATTACTCTTATCCGCCTCTTCTTGTGCCACATACTCCTCAAGAGCCGCGGAGCGATCCCTGGAACCCTTGTGCGTTACATACGCCACCATTGAGCCACCGTGAGCCGGCGTCAGATAAGCATCAAAGGTTGACAGTCCGTGTCTATTCAAAAGCGTTTCTACATTCTTCAAGTTGTAATAAAGCAGGTGCTCGTGGTAGATCTGGTCAAACGCCATATTCTCCAATATTTTCTTCGTGTACAAAAACTGGACCACAAACACCCCCTTCTCCGCTAAAACTTCTTTAATCCCCTCGCAAACCGAGTGCAACTCCTCCAAATGAAAGAAAAAGCCGGCCGCGTTAATAACATCAAAATTTTTCTCTAACTTCTTCGCCGTCTCCAAGTTAAAAAAAGCATGCACTGTCGGAACCCCGGCTTCATTGGCAACCCTGGCCGGCTCTGTTGCTGAGTCAATTCCCAGCACATCATAGCCCAAAGCCTGAAAGTGCTTCAGCTGAGTACCATCGTTTGAGCCAAGGTCTAAAACAGACTTCTCCTTAACATCCGCAAAAAAACGCTTATCCACTTCTTCAGCCACCTTCCGAAAATGCTCGCTTAGGCTCTTGGTTATCCCGGAAAGATACGTGTGCTCGGCAAACATCGTCTCCTTAGGCACAGTGTAGTCTAGTTGCGGCGTCCGACAATCATGACAAAAAATAACTCGCAAAGGGTAAAAAGGCTCTTTACCAACCTCTTCCTTTTTTAGAAAGTGATTCCCCCACGGCTGAAAACCAAGATCAATCGCCAACTCCAAATTCTCCGAATCACAAACCCGACAGTTCTTAATAAGCCTTCCCGGTTCACAAACTATATTTTTCACATTATTCTCAGACATTTTGTATTACGAATTTCTCTGCCATATTACCGTACGCCAATTTATTGTTCAACCTCATACAACTCTTCAACATAGCCCTTTCTGAGCCAAAAAGGAAAACGATAAGTGCGCGTAAATCCACCCACCTCATGAATAAGCCTAGGAATAACCAAATTACGATGTTTAGAACCTGGAAACAGCGGCGCCTGATGCTCATGATTTATACTCAAAAAATACCTTGAGCAATTTTTAATCTTACCAAGATAATCCTTAACTATTTCTTCTCCTATCTCAGGCAGCGAGTCTTGATTAACAATCATATCGAATTTTTTATCCGGGAATATCCAATATGGCAAAATGCGAAGTGCTTTTTCTTCCTGAGGCTCCCCGTATAGAACTACTTTTTCGTTAGGCAGAGCCTTAATCAGATGCCAGGCCGTCATCACATTCATAATTGGAAGGTCAAAAATAGAATAATCGCGCAAACCAAACCGACTAGAATACAAAGCCGCCTTTCCCAGACCTCCTCCTATTTCCCCGATAGAGCCCTCGGTACTGACAAAATTTTTGATTCTCCAAGCCAAGTATAAAGACCACATATCTCTATGATCAAAAGATCCACTCTTAAGACCAAGCTTAAACAAACCCCCTTCAACCTCCGGTGGGGCTATTTTTATACCCAATTTATTTTCAATCTCCCCAACAAGAAAATCTGAGTTCTCATAGATATTCTTCTTCGCCACATGTGGAACAACTGTTTCATAAGGCAAAACACCCAGCGCTTCGGCAAATGAAACCAAAACATCCTTTATCCCCGCGACCTCTTTTTTTCGCAGATAAGAATTACGTTGCAGTCGCCGGTACTCCGTAATATTGCCGGATACTCCATAGGTGGATTTCCGGCGGTGCATACTAGACAAATAGTCAACAAGACTTTCCGGATTATGAGAATGTAAGATTTTAATCAGTTCATCCTGGTATTCATTCCTGTTGTCATCCCACGCGTCTACATACTTTCTCTCCCTGGCATTAGACTGCTCCTCCGCAAATGCTTTATGAAAAGCCGTCATAATCCTCTCCGCGATAATAACATCCTTCTTTTCAGGACTAAGAGTTATTAATTTCAGCGCCCCTACGGGATGCCCTTTGGGCATCAAGTGAAAAAAGAAATTCTTATCGCTCCGGACGATAAATCGCATAAAAACCTTCTTGAAAAAAAGGGGAGCTCCCCCCTCCCGAACTACGGCAGATATTCTTTTGAGTACCAGCATGATGTTGCCCATCATAGCAAATTCCCACCTAAAAATCATCAGTTGCTTAATCCGACTCCTTTCTTTTTCCTGGCTTTTGCTTTAGCATTTTAGTATGTTGCTAAAAGCAAGACTGCTGAAAAAGCCTTTTTTATTCCTGGTCATCGGTGTGCCCGGATCCGGAAAGTCCACAGTCGCCCGCGCTCTTTGTCGGGCAATTCAAGACTCTTCCTATATCTCTAAAGACATGTTCCAGAGCGTCTTCACTAAAACCCGCTTAGAAACAGAAGAGTACGAAAAAGTGCGCAAACCAACGGTTGAGTTTTTACTTGCTTATGCTGGGGAACAGCTCCGTCTTAGTAAATCCCCAATCATTGACGCGCCGTACTCCATCAATGCCTGGCGAGCCGACGAGTATGCTAACTTCGCCGGCATATACGCCAAAGTAGCTCACGGCGCTAACTCTAAACTAATCATCATCCGCTGTCTGCCTCCGAGCACAGCCGAGCTAAAACGAAGAATAAGCGAGCGCAACTACCCCTGGGACGCATGGAAGCTTAGCCACTGGGACGAATTTTTAGAAAAAGAACCGATTGAGATTGCAGTTAATCATCCGCACATACTTGACGTTGTTCCCGAAGAAAAGAAAATTGATTCAATTGTTGAAGAAATAATCGCCTATAGTTCCGGCTTAGCTGAAAATAAATAAGAGCCGAGTCACTAATGACCCGGCCCCCGACCCTCCTTTCAAGGGCCTTGTTATAGCGACTCCGCCTCCAAGTTCTCAATCAGAGGCAAGAGATTCAACTCCCGCCAATCCATGAACAGCCGGTGAGCGCCAGACGCCACCAGCTGGTACAACAGCTCCGGAAAGCGGTGATAGGGCACGACCACGACCATACAGCCGGCGGCACGAGCCGCCTCCACACCAGCCGGGCTGTCCTCAAAGACGAGCTGGTCAGCCGGGTCAATACCCAGCAGTTCGGCTGTCCGATGCCAGACGTCCGGGGCCGGCTTTCGACGCGATACATCCTCCAGCAGTACGGTCCTGCCAGACGAGATAAGTTCGCCGACGCCGGAGCGCTCCAGCAGAACCTCAGCCTGATCACGCGGGGTCAGCGAGCCGATTGCCACCGGCAACCGCAGAGTCCCCGTAATCTGACCAAAAACCTCGCGCCAGCCCGGACGTGGCTCGATGTCGGTGCCGTTGAGCGCCTCCCAGTAGTGCCTGCGCTTACACGCAAGAATCTGATCAGCATTCACGCCGCCCCCAATGAATCGCGCCAGCCCCTGTGCAATCACCAGATCGCCGCCGCCGATGGCGTGCGGAATCTGAGCTCGAAGCTCCGCGAACGAGATGGTCAGACCAAACTCGCCCGCAGCCCGGATGAATCCACCAAAGTGGATTTCTTCCACGCTCAGTATCGTACCTTCCAAGTCGAAGGCGACACCGCGAACGGTTCGTCTATTCACCTCAGTTCTCCTTGTGTTTTGAGTGAATGGTTCCGCTGTGGATTATCCTCAATTTACCGTTAGTTGTCAAAAAGTATAAGCAGTGGCTGAATCCCTCTCAATATCTAAAACTCAATCTGCATACACTTTTACAGGGCACGTGCCCTGTAAAAGTGTATGCAGATTGAAAATGGAAAATAACCTGAAAAATCAAAGGGATGTGGTCAGAGAAATGAAATTGAGTTAGCGAGAAAATCCGGTTAGACCTTCTCCATCTCTACTCTAGGCTCAGCCACAAATGCCTTTACCTCCTCCCATGGCAGACCCACCTTACCAAAGTGGCCATAAGCCGCGGTAGGCCGAAATATCGGCCGTCGCAATCCCAACCGCTCAATAATCGCGGTCGGCCGAAAATCAAATTGACGCTTCACCTCCGCGGCCAAACTCCGACCATTCTCATCAATCGCCTCCACCATCAGCGGCTCCACTCGGCCAATCGCATATGCCACCGAAACCAAACACTTGTTTGCATATCCCTGCGCCACCATATTTTTGGCCGCAAATCTCGCCATATACGCGGCCGAGCGATCCACCTTAGTCGCGTCTTTTCCGGAAAATGCCCCGCCGCCATGCGGCACCAGCCCGCAATACGTATCCACCATTATCTTCCGCCCCGTCAGCCCGGCGTCAGCTTCAAAACCGCCCTGTTCAAACTTTCCGGTCGGGTTCACCAGTACTTCAATCCCCTCCAAATCACCCATCACCGGAGAGATGATCTGCTCAATCACTCCGGCCCGGATCTCTTCTTGGCTTAGCGGCTTGTGCTGCGTGCTTACCAACACCGCGCTTATCTTTCCGTCATGCACCGTTATCTGCGCCTTCCCATCCGGCAGTAACCAACTCAACCCACCACTCCGACGCACCTTCTCTAACTGCTCTGCCAGCGCGTGCACACTTACCACCGCACTCGGTAGCAACACGTCTGTCTCATTACTCGCGAACCCGTACATTATCCCTTGGTCGCCGGCGCCGCCCGGGTTCACCCCTTGAGCAATATCCGGCGACTGCACGGCAATATGCGAAATAACCTTCAAGTCTTCGTCATAACCAATATCTTTGTAAACCTGACGCGCGATTGCTTCGTAATCAACCCTTGCAGTGGTTGTTATCTCACCACCAATAACCAGCAGGCCATGCGACCCAAAGGTCTCCACCGCCACCCGACTCATTGGATCTTGTTCCAAGCAGGCGTCTAAAATCGCGTCTGAGATCTGATCACAAACTTTATCCGGATGCCCGGCCGTAACGCTTTCTACTGTGTAAGTTTTTGGCTGATACATGAAAATCTTTGATTTTCACCCCGTGAGATGGCGACAGTCTATCTCTCTAGGGGTAATTCTTTATTTGATTAAAATTAAAAACTCTTCCGAAAGAGAAGAGATTAAACAAAATTATCTTCCCCTATCGGGCTGGAATTAGCACCTTTCCTAAAACGTTACTTCTAGGCGGTTGCCGGCGGATCTTCGGGCCAGAACCCTGCCCCGTAGCGTGCTCGCACTGCTACTGGGGACTCCCCGCACTCTTGATACAATATTCAGTTGTAAAAAAAGTATAGCACGACTTACTAATCCGGCAAGTCCATGGCTAAATTATAGCGCTTGAAAAGAGCGTAAAAAACGGCTCACATGGAGAAAATTGTCCATGTGAGCCGTTTTCCGTGAGCCGTTTTAATCCGTACTATACCCCCGCACAATACTCAGCAACCTGCCGGCGGCAACCTTGTCCGTATGACTGGCAAGAGCGTGTGCCCGCGGCGCATACTCCTCTTTTCCAGCCACAAAAGCAGACAAAGCCGCACGTAGCTCGTCTTCATCTGTCAGCGCCACTCCCGCCGTAGTCGGGACTTCAATCATTTTCTTTGAATACACCAGCGTCGGCACATTCGCCATCCAAGCCGCGTAAAGAGGTAGGTGATCTGTCGGCTCTTCATTCAAATACAAGACCCAACTACTCTTCTTCAGCAAGTTATCAAACGCCCTCTCGTCAAACTCGTCTTTATCATACACATCAAATCGAAAGTCCTGTTCCCAAAACCAAGTCGCCACTTTATCAAAAAACTCTTTCTTTATTCCCCGAGCATAAATAAGACAAGTTCCCTTAGACCGGCTTGCCACGCCCCTGTCTAGGACACCCGGCCGCCACACCGCTATCCGCTCTTGCCAAGCCTGGTCGTGACTAATCCAGCTCTCCTTAATTGCCTCTGTCGGCGCTAAGATCAAGTCAATCCGTGGGTCAACCGGCACTGCCGGCTGCCAATCCAAAACCGGACCGGCGGCCACAAAAGAAATGTCTTCAGACTGCTTCTGTGCCAACGCACCAGCCAGCGACTCCGGGTCACACGCCAAAACACAGTCCGATTTTCTATTTACTCTCGGATTTATCAAAACCTCCCGCCTATTACTGCCCCGCCGCAAAGAGTACGCCATCAGTCGCGCCAGCTCACCATCCAAGAAACCTGTCTGTCCATGCGGCTTAAGCAAAACAACGACCTGCGGATCAGCAAAAAACTTTTCTTTTAACTTTTTGAATAAATTTTTCATCACATCTGTACCCAATGCGCCGGAAAAATACCCGGCTGTTCCTCTCTATCAGCATACCAACGGGCCGGCGCAATCACAACGCCCTCTGGCTGAGGGTTCAACCAAGCCCCCCACCAGTAAAAAGTGCTGTTGGCGATAATGCTATGTTTACACAGCGACATCAGTTCCAAATGCCAGCTCCACTTCGGCCCCATCTTACCAATATAAACTGTATCAGCCGGCAAACCAATCTCCTGCTTGCAAAACTCAATGTCGTCCGTAAATACGAAAAATCGCGGACTATCCACTTGTTCATTAATGTGCGCTATCGCCTTTGCATAGTAATCAACATTAGTCTCACCCATCAGTGCCTTGGCGCTCTTGTGCTGAACATAATCCCCTCGTCGCACGCACAGCGCCACAGACTCGCTAGCCATTATCCGCTCTTTTACGCTCGCCGCCTCCTCGCCCAGCGGGATCTTAAACTGAAACGCGACTCGCAACTCTTTTTCAATATCCGCAAAATACCTTGGGTTTTGCCAGCGACCAAACAAAGTCACACTCCCCGTGGCGCTGTAGACCTCCGGGTCAAACGCATGCTCCTTTTTTTCAACCAAAAACTTGGGTCCTCCCAAAATCCCACTCACCTTCATACTCGCCATATCCAGCCCCAACCAAAAACCCGGAATCGGCAACGCATCCGCCACCCGCGAAAGCCTTGTGAATTCCGGCTTTAATGTAAAAATATCCAGATCAAAACTTCTATAAGTAAACTCCTTCCGCGGCCAGCGGTCATGCAGTAGTACCGTATCTAAAACAAGCGGCGCCCCCTGCTTCAAAGCAATGCGAAGCCCGGCGGCATACTGAAACATCTGGTTTCCCAGCCCGCCGCGAAGAACCACTTTAACCATAATTATCCAGCCGGATTAATTTGTTTGTTTATCCAGGCGTAAGTCAACTTCATTCCGTCCTCAAGCTTTTGCGACGGCGCCCAACCCAACTTTTCTTTAATTAAGGTGTTGTCAGAATTTCGCCCCCGCACCCCCTGCGCCTTAGTCATGTCATTTTCAATAGAAATCTTCTTCCCGGAAATACCAATAACCATCTGCGCCATGTCCTCCATTGAAATAAGCTCGTCAGAGCCAATGTTCAGCGGCTCTGTGATATCCGACTCCATCAACCGGTAACTCGCCTCCAAACACTCATCAATATAGCAGAACGAACGCGTCTGCTTTCCATCGTTCACTATCCACATACTGCCGCCGTCCGGAGCCGCCGCCACCTGCTGACACATATTCGCCGGCGCCTTTTCCTTACCCCCTTCATACGTCCCCTCCGGACCGAAAACATTGTGGTACCGCGCCACCCGCACATCAAGCCCATGATCTTGCGCGTACGCGTAGTACAAATTCTCCGAAAAAAGCTTTTCCCAACCATAAGCCGTGTCCGGGTTAGCCGGGTAGGCATCGCTCTCTTTCAGCGGCACCACCTCTGGCGTCAGCTGCCTCTCCTCCGGATACACGCAAGCCGAAGAAGAAAAGAAAACGCGCTTCACCTTGTTAACCTTACACGCCTCGGCAATATTCAAATTTATCAACCCACTGTTACGCATCACATCCGCATGCGTGTTCGCAATATACTGCATCCCGCCCATATCCGCGGCCAGCTGATACACCTTATCAATCCCCTCGGTCGCCTTTAGGCAGTTTTCCATATCCCGCAAGTCAATCTGCAAAAACTCATCCGCCTCGTCCGGCGAAGAAAACTCCGGCAGCTTTATATCCGCGCCGCGTACCCAGTAACCTTTTTCTTTTAAGTAACGCATCAAGTGATGCCCGATAAATCCACCGGCACCACACACAAGTACTTTTTCCATGTCTATATTGCTCTCGTCTTACTTATAATTTGTTTTATCTTTGAAAACGGTTTTCTTAGTATAAACAGCGGACTTATCTTCAATCCATTCAAACGCCACGCCCGGTACGCTTGAATATTTCCTCTAGTCATCTCTAGTAAACGGCCAAGCGCGCTGAGCCGCTTCCTACCCCTCATTTTAACTGCAATTCGTGATAAGTAGCAACTGCGCACTCCTTCTTTTTCAAGCACCCTCAACATAAACTCGTAGCCTCCGGCAAGCGGCATATCCTCTCGCAAGTAGCCAAACCGCTCATAAACCG
>PFBD01000023.1:0-2560 GCA_002773415.1 Candidatus Harrisonbacteria bacterium CG10_big_fil_rev_8_21_14_0_10_49_15
ATACGCAATCCAAATATCTCCGTGCTCAAGATTGTGTATCACTCGTTCGTCAGGTAATGATTCTTCGTAAAATCCTCCATGAGCCGGTGAAGCGTAGTGCCAACCAGAAGACGGCGGATTTGAGTTGTAGGGAAGATGCAATGCACCATCAGCGATGTGATCACGCCCTTGTATTTCATAGCGAGTGCTAAAATCTTCTCCGTCAGGGCCCGCTGTTTGAGCAAGAAGGAAAACACCATATCCGATAACTACAAGAGTGAGAATCCAAAAACCATATCGTACAAGCGATTTATGTATTTTCGCAAAGTTATCCTGTCGTCGCTCTCTTTCGCGAGTCTTTTCTCGTTCCTGCTTCTTGAGTTCGTAGTTATTTTTTGTTTCTTCCATAATTACTTTAATAATTCCGTCTCCGGATGAACCGCAAGCCACGAGAACCAAAAGCCTGGGATTGAGGCGAGTGACTCTCCATTGACTGTAAAGCGAATCTCGCCAAAATCAGTTTTTGTGACAACAATACTCATACCTCCAAACGTGTCAGTTATCGTTCCGGAAAGCGCGCCATCGTGATATGCCTTATATTGTCCGCCGATTTCGATGCCATGCACCAGAGCTTTCGGGTGCAGACGAGTATCGGTGAATGTCGCGCCAAACGAAACCGATTCACTGGTATAATAATCGCCATACGGATCACGGCCGTAACTTCGCACAACACCTGTATCTTGCGACAGTACTTTAGTATTAGGGTGCGCTCGCCTCCAATCGCCAAAGCGTACAACATCCGACCGTACAATCGTTAGCTTTTTTTCCGTATGTACGCCGAGGACGGCTTCGCCAAGCACTTGAGACCAGAGCGACTCATTTTTCTCATTTCCAGCACGGTTATACATCAAAAGATTTGATTGCCAAAGTCTACCCGACACTCCAAACTCTTGCACCTCGCCATCAACCCTCCGATCAAAAACGATTCCGGTTGCGCAAAGCGGACAGTAGGTTACTAAGACCGGCTCTCCAACAACCCTGTCGTTGACTATTTCATGCCAGACAAGAATGCGATATGGATAGAATCGACTTTCTCCGTTTATAGTCAAACCAAGTCCCGGGTCGCTGTCATTAAGAAAAGTAGCTTCACTCGCCAAAATGAATTTCGGATCATCTATAGAAGGAATACCGTCTTTGCCGGGACCACCAGATAATATTTCACTAAGCGGAATAGAGTGCCTAACTCCATCTGTAACCAAAATTTCTCTTTGTGTTTGCATAATTTGATTTGTAGAAGTATCAAGAGCCGTCTCAACAGAAGATTCTTTGTTTTCGTTATCGAACAATACTGTTTCCCCACCCGGAATAGGAAATGATGACCTGCTTTGAAAATACCAAAAAACACCAACCCCGGCGAGAATGATAATTAAGATAGTAATTTTAATTTGAGTATTCGTCTTCTTTGATTGCATACTTAACGATATCCAAGTTGCAGCTTTTATTTCTCTTACACCACGCTTCACATTTCTTCACAGTTGCCTCGTCGTGATACTTCATTTTGCATTCACTACATATAAACACTACCTGGTAGCTTTGTTTAATTGTCTTTCCCATAGCTATTTTAGCTGTTAATATTTAAAAGTTCTCGCAGTTTTTGCTCATCAAAACCCGCTACCATCTCATCATCAACAAAAATGACCGGTACGCCCATCTGTCCACTTTTTTGAATCATCTCGTCGCGCCTCGCAGAATCTTTAGAAACGTTATAGTCAGTGAATACAATATTGTGTTCCTTGAAAAATTCTTTAGTCGCATGACAGAAGTGACAAGTTGGCGTTGAATATATGGTTACGTTTTTCATAATATTTTTAAGTTATTTTTTTAACTATATTAAATTCATAATTTTCTTAATTCTGGGATCGTCTATCTTTGGCTTATAACACATCATCTGCCCCATCCTTTCGCCCTCAACCATCCTCGACATCTCAAGTATCCGCAGATGCTGTGATACTGCCGATACTGAAATATCCAGAACATTAGCAAGATCGGTAACACACATCTCTCCTTGCTCGATAAGGAGTTTTATAATAAGGAACCGGCTTTTATCCCCGAGCAAACTAAACACATCGACCAAAGAAATGTTTTGTGTCTTTAGGGATTCTTTAATTTTTGATATTTGTGACGATTCTAACATATTTAAGTATTTGCGTTAATGCTTAAATATTACTCCTATAGATAACCATAGTCAAATCTTGTATACGTGGATAACCTGTCCGCCCCAAATCCCGTCAAAACAAAAAGCGGAGCAAATAGAAAATTCCTCCCCAAACCCCTCCTTTTCCATTTGAGACATCCGAATTCAAAAACAAATCAGCCGAAGTTTTGGCAAATCCTTTCCCCAAAAAATAGCTTTGCCAAAACTTCGGCCGCATTGTTCCGCCACCTGCCTGAATACTTGGAAGGCAGAACCCCAAAAAGAAAAATGTCCTTTCCATTTTAGAAAAAACCATCCCCGCGAAAATCAAAAAAGCAAGGAACATTTTTTCTTTTTGGGGTTGCCGAGTGAAGCGAGGCAGTGGCG
>PFBD01000023.1:2645-7249 GCA_002773415.1 Candidatus Harrisonbacteria bacterium CG10_big_fil_rev_8_21_14_0_10_49_15
ATCACTACCCAGAGCATCAGCCGCCCCGGCTGAATGGTCCACAAAAAGTGATCAAACAAGCCAAAAACCAGTAAAGAAACCAAGGCTCCAAGCGTGAATAGCTTCACAAGCGGCAACTGACGCCTGATAAGCTGCCACAACAAGATAGCCAAGAAAAAGAGAAAACTCAAGAGGCCGACAATGCCCACCTCGCTACCAATAAGCAAGTAGAGGTTATGAATAGGCTCCCACTCCCAAACCTGACTCAACCCATGGGCTTGGTACACCCCACCCCTAACCGAGTGCAACACCTGACTACCAACCCCAACCCCAAGGGGATACTGATCCACAAGCTCTGTACCGATCTGATTGTATACCAAGCGATAACTCACGGCGGGCTCTGTAGAAGAAAGTTGCGCGCGCTCGTTTAATACCGGAGAAAGAAGCCAGTAAACAGCGAGTGCTGTAAAAAACAAAGTAAAAAGCAGGCGTAGTAGAGAGCGGACCCTATGCCGTAGGAGCATAATGACCGTAATAACGCTTAATCCCGCTAACGCCGATATCCAGGCGCCTCTTGAAAAAGTTACCGCCAAACCAAGTAAGACAACGAAGAATCCGACCGCGATAATTAATCGCGAATAAAACGCATGATTATGAATAAAAAGCTGCCAGTTCTCTTTCACTGTTTTATTAGAGTCGTAACGATAAAGTTTCCAGTCCAGGTATACGTAGAAATAAATAAGCGCGAACAAACCAATCAATAAGAACGCTCCGAGAATATTCGGATGCGGGAAAGTACCATACGCTCGCAGCAGACCCGCGCCAAACGGAATCTTACTACCGGCTCCAGGTAGTACCGGGTCCAAATATGACTCCCCAAATAACTCCAGGCCAAGCGAACCCTGCAAGCTAAACTGGGCTATCCCTATAAAAGCCTGGATAACTGCCACAACAGCCAAAACAGCCACAGTCATCTGTAAAACTCGGTGCTTAGTCAAAAATATCGGTATTGCCCACCATGCCAGTAAAGTCAGCAAAAAAAGACGCGCGAACGCGTACAACGAAAGAGCAAAAGAAGGAGCAACAGCCACTGAAACACCCGCCGCTATAACAAACAAGAAGATAGGAACCACCAACTGGTGCAACGATCTCCCATGCCACTCTTCCTTATGGTGTCTATGAAGACCAAAAGCAAATAACAAAAGTAAAAGAAGAAGGACATCCGTCCCGTACAAAAACAAAGCTTCGTACTCATGAAAACCACGCGTCACATGTCCAAGCAGCACCCTGGTTGTAAACGGCAAAAGTATTAGAAATACATACCAAGCCGCCCGCATCCAACGATCCTCGATCAGGAAAGAGCCCATCTGATTCATGCCAGACCGGATAACAACAACTGTTCGCTCAAGAGCTATGATGGCGACTCTCATTCTATAGATCTGATTAATGTGGAACCAAGATTATCCAGTGAATACTCTTAAGAATCATCGCGAACGGCGCGCAAGTTCGGATCATACGTCCCGCTAGAATGCGCTTTTTGATCCGTGGCGCGAATAACAGGTATCAACTTTGCTAGCAGTTCTTGCGGCGTATTCGCAAAGACCGTCTGCCCATAACCTCGCTTAGCTTTTTTCAAAATATCTCGGATCATATCCGCCGTGCCGCCACTCCCCTCTAACACCCCGCACGGCTTCTTGTCTTCAAAAGCGACCGTAAACTCGTTCAGGGTTCCAATGCGTCCGCAGATAGTGATTACTGCGTCCGACGCTCTAGTTAACAACAGGTTCCTGCCGCCATACTCAAATCCAGTATAAATAAGCATGTCGTGATAATCGGTCGGCAAGCGGTACGTCTTGATATGCGAGATCTCCGAGCTGGCCGGCGAAAGGCCGATGACCATCCCGCCCGCCTCCTTCGCTCCCTTGGCCGCCCAGTACGGAATCCCGGTGGTTGCGCCAGTCACAAGCACCATCCCGGCCCTAGCTATCTCTCGGCCCATCTCCTCTGCCAGCTGGATGGCGTTTTTAGAACATAAGCCTGTCTCGGCCGCTCCGGAGACGCAGATCTTATACTTCAAATGATCACGCGGATTTAACCGAGCCAAATTCTTAGTAGTCGCCCTCCCCCCAACCCGCTTTATTGCTTTCTTTTTTGTTACCATAAATTTTGGTGCTTGTTATTAAGTATACTATAACTCTACTATATCCCCCGGCGTAGGTATCTCTGCTTCCAAGTCCAGATCTGTTTTTAACTTATCCTTAAACGCGGTCGCGGCGTCTAACTCACCCTGAACCAACCAAATCTTTTTTACTCTACCTTTCAGCGGCTTTACCCATTCTAAAAGCTGCCGCTGATCCGCGTGCGCGGAAAACGCACCAATCGCCTTGATATGGGCCCGCACCGGTACGTCTTCTCCCAAAATCCGAACCGACTTTTCACCATCTAGCAACCGCCTTCCAAGCGAACCCGTCGCCTGATAGCCAAAAATAAGTAGCGTGCTTTTCGGATCCGGCAAATAACGCTTCTCATGATGAATAATCCGCCCTGCTGTGCTCATTCCCGAGCCGGCAATAACGATCTTTGGATTCTGTACGCGGTTTATTCCCTTTGACTCTTCAGTCGTTAACGTCTGCTTCAAGCCCGGAAACCGAAACATATACTCAATGTCCGCATACCGGCTCTGAATCTCTTCTTTAAAATAATGACGATAGTGATTATAGACAGCGGTCAAACTAATCGCGAGCGGGCTATCCAAGAAAATCGGCACTTCCGGAATGTTGTTCTTCCGCAACATATCTTTAAGCTCCATCAACAGTATCTGTGTCCGCTCCATCGCAAAAGCTGGGATCATCATCACGCCCCCATCTGCCACGCTTTGGCGAACCACCTCTTCCAGCTTCTCACTCCGCCGTTGTCTGTCTTCATGATTCCGGTTACCATAGACCGTCTCCATCAACACATAATCAATATCCTTAGGGATCTCAGACGGCTCGATAAGCGGCGATGGGTTATTCCCAAGGTCGCCACTAAATAAAATCTTCTTGCCCTCAGCCGCTATTTCAATAGAAGCCGAACCAAGAATATGCCCGGCATTATGTAGCGTCACCTCTGCCGCCGGTGTCCCATGAGCCTCTCCACCCAACGTTATCTTTTGATGGTAGTTAGTCCCCTGCCAACGGTTCATCAGCTCCACAATATTCTCTTCTTCGTAAAGCGTCTCCTTATTATCTCGCTCTGCCTCCAAGGCTAAAATATGCATAGAGTCCTTCAACAGCAACTCAGCAAAATCTCGCGTTGGTGGCGTGGAGTGCACTACTCCATCAAACCCATGCTTAACAAGTTTCGGTAGTAAACCAGTGTGGTCTATGTGCGCATGAGTGATAAAAACGTCAGAAATTTCCGCCGGATCATACGCAAACGGCTCGTAGTTACGCTCCTCCACAAACTTCCCACCCTGATTCATCCCGCAATCCACCAAAATCTTCCGCATACCACTCGGCATACTCGGATCCTTAAACTCCAATAGATAGTTGGCACCAGTCACCGACTGCGCCCCACCAAAAAAGGTCAGCTTCATGTTTTTAGTATATCAGATAATCTTCCCCTCTCCCCTACCCTTGCATTCCTCTTTCTCCCAATCCCCTCCATTATATCATAGTTCAGACGGCCGTCTGAACTATGATATAATGGAGGGGCGCACAATCAAAAAGTTAAGTAACGAATCTTGACCTATGCCCTCTTACTATCGTGGTCGACCTAAAAACCGATATGAAGTCTTACGAGAACTCCGAGAACGAGAAATGGCCCGCGATGAGCTGGAAAAATTTTTCGGCTTACTTCTTAGTCCCCTCGATGGCCTTATCCCCAAAGAAAAATATGTGGATAAAAGTCTTACAACTACCAAATTCAAAATCCCAGAAGCAAAATTAAACAAGTCGGCGAAAAAGCGATTTTCCCAGCTTACCTATGAACTGCGCCGCGACCAGCTTATCGCGATAGATCCTAAATCCCAAAAATTTCAAATCACGACAACCGGCCGCGACTGGCTCCATCAATTTTTAAAAAAGAAATCACCCGAGTTACCAGAGTATAATCCTAAAACCCAACCACAAAAAACAGTTACTGTTTTTAGCTATGATATCCCGGAAAAGCAACGCATATATCGCAACTGGGTACGAGCAACTGTCGTTAGTTTTGGCATGAAGCCACTTCAACAAAGTGTATACATTGGAAAGATAAAGCTCCCGGAAGAATTTATCAAAGACCTTGTCTCCTTCGAGCTTGATGAGTATGTAGAAATATTTGAGATAACCAAAGCCGGCACCCTCCGCCAGCGTATCTAGCTCCCACATCTATCTAATCCACCACCCTAATCCCCTACTGACCTTGCGTCTCCCAAAATCCAAATATCATAACTCAGACGGCCGTCTGAGTTATGATATTTGGAGCGAAGAATAGAAATAAGAATAAGAATAAGATGCGAGATGCAATGACGAGCTGTAATTACATAAACTGAGCCTAGCTTAGAATGCTATCTTACAACATCCGACATCCACACCATTGCAGTTAATATAAAAGTGAACGACCCTGACAGAACTTCTGTCAGGGCCGTAGGGTTTGCGGGT
>PFBD01000023.1:7272-13880 GCA_002773415.1 Candidatus Harrisonbacteria bacterium CG10_big_fil_rev_8_21_14_0_10_49_15
GCCACCCGGAGCCGAACTACTTGCCGCCCGCCGGCTGCGCCGCGGGCTCGAGGGAGAGGAAACGACCGCGGGCGTCGACGAAGTTGTCCACCCAGACGTCGTCGCAGTCGAAGCCGTCCCCGTCCCGGATGACGTACCACGCACAGACGCGGCCGTTCCGCGGGCTGCGCCAGCGAGTCTTGCCGAAGACGGCGTAGACGCCGACAGGCCAGACCTCCTTGGAGATCTCGCCGCGGTTGCCGGCATCACGCACCGCGAAGGCGGCACGCTGACCCCAGCTCGTCTCCGGATTGGCCTCGGCCCGGTCGCAGGCCTCGCCGAAGCGGATGACGTCGCCGTCACCCGGCTGGAGCGCGGGCAGGAGCTGGATGCGGCTGATCACCAGCCGTTCGTCTCCCGGCCCGTCAGCGACCAGCTCTGCACCCGTGAAGGGAGGGGAGATCTCGGGGCCGAAGCTGGTCGGGGTCAGCAGACCCTGCTCCAGCTGGTCCGGGTTGAAGCCCGGATCCGTGATCCTCGCGAACCAGCGGTGCCGCCGCTAGTACTCGTCCGCCGTCAACCGCTTGGCCAACGTCAAGAGCTCCATCCCCTGGTCGATCGTGATTGTCTGCTTCGCCATGATAGATCCCTCCTTTGAGATCCATCGAACCACTTACTAACCCGCCAACAAGGCAGGTGTTCAGAAGCTCTGCACTAGCGGCTCTCTTTTGGCCGCACAGATAGATTCATTAAACCTGGATTCCCAGTCAAGCTAAGAATGACAAACCTAAGAAACCTATTTGTGCGGCTAAAATCACCCGCGATAAACTCAAGATAAACAAGTAGCTATTTCAAACTTCTATCTACAATTATAGCACAGTATTGGCTATTTTGTCAAGATGTCCCCTTTTAGCTCTTTTCCCTGAGCAAGATCTCCAGCGTCTGCCTGCGCGCCTCGTCTATCTCCAGCTTATCCCAATACCGGCGTAGTTCTCGCTCGCTGATTTTTTCGCCATTCAAACCAAAATTAATCAGCTGTTCCAGCCGCCAGATAGCATACTTTTCCGGGTCTTTCTTTAATTCAGTTGTGTCCGTTGACCAGTTATACATCTGCCATATTATACCATATTTATATGAATTTTATAAGAGCGATCTCTGCACCGCCTCCCGGTCGCTCCAGGGTAGCTTCTGCTTGCCGATGTACTGAT
Source organism: Candidatus Harrisonbacteria bacterium CG10_big_fil_rev_8_21_14_0_10_49_15 (assembly GCA_002773415.1). Classification (GTDB taxonomy): domain Bacteria; phylum Patescibacteriota; class Minisyncoccia; order UBA6257; family 1-14-0-10-44-23; genus 1-14-0-10-49-15. The sequence continues at coordinate 8,460 of PFBD01000023.1, forward strand.
ACGTCTGGCTTCCCATGCCCGTAATCGCCACGACGTCACCCGGATTCGCACGATTAATCGCACGATTAATCGCACGATTCCTATCTAAAATAATCTCCACCTTGCTTTTATCTTTTATTCCGGCCGCTATCTCCTCCACGATCCCTTGTTGGCTCTCGGTATACGGGTCGTCGTTAGTTAACAATATCTTGGCGCAGTACTTGTCTGCTATCTCGCCCAGCTTCGGACGCTTCCAGGTGTCGCGGCCACCACCGGCACTGCCGAAGACGCAGATCAATCGGCTTTTAGCCGAGCTAGTAGCTAGTAGCGAGTAGTGAGTAGCTAAATACTGGTAGAGTGCTTCCAAGGACTCGGGAGTAAGCGCGGCGTCTATAACAACTCGCTTGCCATCCGTCCCCTCCAGTATCTCCAGCCGGCCGGCCACTCCGGAAAACTCACTCAATCCCACCAGCACCTGCTGCGCACTTACACCATAGGCAAGCGCCACAACTGCTGCCGCTGCCGCGTTCTCCAGATTAAAATCCGCCCTTAACCACGGGCTGATCTTTTCTATCTCATTTTTTAAAAAATCATGCACCAGCCACTTGCGGTCATACCAGCTTACTTTATAGTCGCCAATCGCCTCCGCAAAGTACCGCCCATGCTCACTAGCTGAATTGATAAAAAACTTCTTCTCCTTTTTGGTGTGTCCGAATATCGAATAAAACAACGAATCAACGAATCTTAAAAATCCGAATTCTGCCATTCGTTGATTCGCGGTCGCGGATTCGTTATTCGCAAACCCTCCAGCCACATACTCAAAAAAACTCACCTTGGCCGCACGATACGCCTCAAAACTTCCATGCGCCTCCACGTGCTCCGGGTGCAGATTTGTGAACACAGCCGCGTCAAACTCTATCCACTCATGCCTGTGTTGCAAAACCCCCTGACTAGTTACCTCTAAGACCGCGTATTTACAACCGCTTGTCACCGCCCGCCTTAAAAAGCGCGCAATTGCAAACCGCCCCGGCATCGTATTACCCGTGCGCGGGCTAACACCGTTACCACTGTCCATATTTGCCGAAGATAAAAATGCCACTCGCTCACCCCCGGTTCGGAGTAAGGCCGCAATCAACTCCACGCTCGTCGTTTTCCCCTTCGTTCCCGTCACGCCAATTACAATCAGCTTCCGCGAAGGAAAACCATAGAAAATGGCAGAGATTCTAGCGAGCAACCAATGATATGAATTCTTTAGTGCAACGATCATAAGAATTTTCAATTTTCAATTTCTAATTTTCAAACAATGATCTAATGTTTAAAACATTCTAAAATTTTAATAATTGGAAATTGTTTGGAAATTGAAAATTCGTAAATTGGAAATTAACCCTGCTTCTTCAAAGCAGCTTTCAGCCTATCATTAAACCCCCTTAGCTCCGGGTCTATTTTCGCGATAGCCGCCCGCGCGGAGGCGCGTGTCAGTCCAAGCCCAACCAAAGTCTCCTCCAGGTCCACGTCCGCATCCATCTGCCCCACCGTCTGCCCGGTGTCGCCAATAGACAGCTTCCCTTTCAGCTCCAGTACTATCCTCTCCGCTGTCTTCCCACCAACTCCGCTCGCCTTTTTTAGTAGATCCGCGCGCCCCTCATTAATCGCCGCCGTTAACTGCTCTACCGGCGCCACGCTCATCACATTTAGCGCCGACCGCGGGCCAACACCACTTATCCCAATCAGCGCCTCAAACAACTCCAGTTCTGCAGCAGTCAAAAAACCAAACAACTCTTGGCTATCTTCGCGCACATGTAGATGCGTTAAAAACTCCACCGGCTCCCCAGTCGCCGGCAAAGCCGCTATGGTTGAAGCAGAAGTATAAACTCGATAGGCCACGCAGTCAGCCTGAATAACCGCGCTGGTAGCCTGCTTTAATCGTAGTGTCCCGGAAATGCTGTAAATCATGAGATTAGCTGTTTAACTGTTTAGCTTATTAGCTGTTTAGCCTGCCTGCCGGTAGGCAGGCTTATTAGCTGTTTAGCCTGCCTGCCGGTAGGCAGGCTTATTAGATTTTGGCCGCGGCCTACCCGCCTAAAAAGCTAAGCAGCTAAGCAGCTCTTTAATGGATACATTATAGCAAGCTCTACGCCGCTACTCTAATTGACAGAATTGGGATATTCCTGTATCTTTATGAGCACTAACCAAAAGCCCACCTTATCAGTAAGCACCAAATCCCAAAAATCAAATACCAAATAAATCCGAATTTCGAAAGTTTAAACTTCGAAACTTGAAAATTTTTTGGAATTTGGATATTGTAATTTGGAATTTAACCACATATGCCTGTAATTGAATCAGTCAGAAAGGCCCTGCGCCAAAACGAAAAACGACGCAAAATAAACGCGTCTAAAAAGCTAGCCCTGAAAAAAACCATCAAGCAGTACCATAAACTACTTGCCGAAGACACTAAAAAGGCAGAAGCATTCTTATCCACTGTCTACAAGGGCCTTGATAAGGCAGCCAAAACAAAGTTGATCAAGCCAAACAAGGCGTCTCGAACCAAATCACGTTTAGCGGCCAAGCTCAAAAAATAAACAAAACATCCGTCCCGATCTATGGATCGCGGACGGATTTTTTGTTCTACTGTAAAGCAACGGAAAGAAGTGCGTCCGGGTATTCCAACTTGCCACTCTTAATGGCCGCGTCGTAGTCAGCCATGGCCACCTTAGCCACCCCGGAAGTAAAAGCCGCCGCCATGTTAAAAACTAGGGCCGGCTCACTGTACTCTAGTAGATAGTAAAGGGTTCGCAATCTCTCCGCCGGCGACCGAGCATAGCTGAACTGTTTAATCAGATCAAAAAAAACTGGCGGTGTCTCCAGCGCCTCCAAACTACTCCCTACCGCCAACTTATCTAGCTCCGTACTAACGGCCCAGAAGTCCCCAGGGTAAGCCACTGCTAACTGCTTAATCTGCTCCGCGGACACATTAATCGCCCGCTTCGTTGCCTCCGCTTTTACAAAACTTAAAAACTCTGGCGGCGTCAGTTTTTTAAACTCCCAACTCTTCACGGGCTCAGCCAATAAAAAATCAAACGGCTTGCCAAGCTTTTTCTCACAAACCAAAACCAAGGTCGTCTTCGAATGCTCTAAAAACTCCTGTAGTAACGGCTTAAGTTGTTTGGTCTCCACCGCCTCTGCTCCACTGGCAACTACTAGCTTCGTCGAGTCAAAAAGCCCTTGATTGCCAACAAACTCGCGCAAGCGCTCTAACTCGCCTGTACGGCTTAGATCAAAATACCCCTGGCTACCTGAGGGATGCTTGGCTAGATATGGCTTTAATATCTTCTCGGCCAGTGCCTGCTGCCGGCGATAATCATCGGGACCATGTAAATAAAGAATCATAATTCTTTAGAAATTTTCAATTCTCAATTTCCAAATTCCAAATAAATCACAAAATTCAAATTAAAACTAGCTACTTTTATTTAGAATTGCTGATAATATCTTTTTTAATTCAGTTGCTTCATTTAACAAATCACGGCACTCATCAGTAAAATCAGGACCATTTACAGCAAGGATTATGCGCACCCAATAAATCGTTTCCTTAGCTTCTTTCCGAGAAATCTTTATTCTTAAAACAAAGTCTTTCTTACTCAAAGATTCATTTGCCTCAATGTAATTTGCCCCGATTGAACCGGAAGAACGAATCACTTGTTTACCGTCTTCAATATTTTGAGAATTTTTTGGTAATTTCGCTATAAATTTACGAACATCAATTGCGAACTGTAATGTCCGCTCTTCCAAGTCATACTGTTTCTCCATGTTTGTTATTTGGAGTTTATTTGGTATTTGATGCTTGGTATTTGGAATTTTCAAAGCTAGCGATTCTTTGCTCCGCTAGCTTTGATGAATGCCATAAACAGCGGATGCGGGTCTAGCGGCCGGCTGATAAGCTCCGGATGCGCCTGTGTACCTAAGAAAAATGGGTGCTTGCTCTTCGGAAGCTCTGCCATCTCCATCAGCCGCCTGTCCGGGCTAGCCGCGGAAAACACCAAACCGGCTTTTTCAATCTGCTCAATGTATTCCGGATTAACCTCGTATCTGTGCCGGTGCCGCTCCACAACTGATTCTTTTTTATAGGCAGCGTAGGCAACCGTCCCCTTCTTAATTTTAGCCGGATAATTACCAAGCCGCATGGTCGCGCCAAAATTGTTTCCTTTTAAAATCTCTTTCTGCTCCGGCATAATATCAATTACCGGATGTCCGGTCTTCTCGTCCACCTCAGTAGTGTGCGCACCTTTTAGGCCGGCCACGTGCCGCGCATACTCCACCACCATCAACTGCATGCCGTAACACAAACCCAAGTATGGAATCTTATTTTCCCGGCAATACTGAACAACATTTATTTTGCCTTCAATAGCCCGAGTACCAAACCCGCCCGGCACTATCACCCCGTCTTGCTTTTGTAATTCCTTTAATCGTGCGCCCGCTCCCTTACCTTCAAAATCAGATGAGTCTAACCATGTAAATTCGGGTTTAAATCCCTGCCAAGCACAGGCCTGCTTAACCGCTTCAATAACGGAAATATAGGCATCGGTAAGTACGAAATTTCCAGCCGAAAAATATTTTCCAACGATAGCCACCTTCACCGTCTTCTTCGCATTCTTTACCTTATTCACAAAAGTCGTCCACTCTTTCATGTCCCGACTACCCTTTGGTAAATTAAGCTTCTCCAACAAAGAATCGCTCAAACCATCCTTTTCAAAATTAAGCGGGATCTCATAAATACTCTCCACATCCGGCGCGGAGATAACGTCTTGCGGACGAATACCGCAATTAAAAGCAATTTTTTCTTTCCGCATCCTGTCTATCGGCACCGCCGCTCTGGCGATGATAAAGTCCGGCTGGATTCCAGCGCTGTTTGCCGTCCGAATAGCGTACTGGGTCGGCTTACTCTTCAGCTCGCCGCCATTTTGAATTGGCAGATAACTCACTAGCACAAAGACGGAGCTCTTAGGGTTTCGCGTCTTTAATATTCGATACGCCTCCAAAAAAAGAATATTCTGGTATTCACCAAGAGTTCCTCCCACCTCCACCACAACCGCGTCTGCATTAGCCTTAGCCACCGCCCGGTCAATCTGCTCAATAACCGCGTTCGGAATATCCGGCACCACCTCAACATTCTTCCCCTTATACTCCAAAGCTCTTTCCTTAGCGATGACCGAAAGGTAAATACTACCCGTTGTCATGTAGTTCACGCTAGGCAGATCCATATTCAAAAATCGCTCGTAGTTGCCTAGGTCTTGGTCCGTCTCCAGGCCATCACTAAGCACAAATACCTCGCCGTGCTCAACCGGGTTCATGGTGCCGGCGTCCACATTCACATACGGATCAATCTTCATCGCCGTCACTTTCAGCCCTCGTGCCTGCAAAATTCTTGCAATTGAAGAGGCGGTTATT
>PFBD01000023.1:13921-37023 GCA_002773415.1 Candidatus Harrisonbacteria bacterium CG10_big_fil_rev_8_21_14_0_10_49_15
TGCTTTCCCTTTTTAGACATAGTTAAAAAATCAATCACTTAGAGCATACAAATTAATTCCCAATAACGCAAATTACCCAGAAAGTTACGAGGTTCGGCCTCATAACTTTTGGCACTTAGGGCAAAAATGAGCGCTTCGACCCCCTATTTTTTGACGAACCATAAGCACGCCGCACCGGCCGCAAGCCTCCCCATGCCGGTGATAAGCCACCCGTTCTTTTGCGTAGCCACCCGGCTGTCCATATGGATCTCTAAAATCACCAATCGTCGTTCCTCTTAAGCGCACTGCCTTGCGCAAGACCCGCCGCACCGCTAAAAACAAATTCTTCGCTTCTGCGTCTGTTAATTGATTCGCCGGTTTACTTGGGCTTATCTGCGCGTGCCACAAAGCATCATCAGAATAGATATTCCCAATACCGGCAATCTTGCCCGGATCCAGCAACACCGTCTTAATTGCCCGCCCAGAACTGCGCACTCGCCGACTAAACTCTACTGGTTTTAATTTAGGATCAAGCGCATCCGGCCCCAATGTTAAAAGCTCCGGAAGAGTCTTGATAATTTTTGTCGGACCAAATAATACCTTGGCAAAGCGCCGCAGATCTGAAAGAGCAATCATTTCTCCATTTTCTAAATACAATATAAGACGGATATAACCGTTCATGGAATCCTCCACCATCTCTTTCGGTGCTAACGCCACCGGCGCTCCTTTTACCAGCTTCCACCTGCCCAGTAGAAGATGGCCGCTCATCTTTTGATGAACCAACATCACATAATCTGCCTCCGCTCGACCGGAAGCGTCGCTGGAAAGATAGATTAAAATATTCTTGGCTACCCGCTCCGCTCGAACTATTTTCTTACCAATAATATTCTTTCTAAAATCCAAAACCGCCTTTTTTGATACTACCAACCGACTCTGCTTTAGCGGATCTTTTACCAATTTTGGCCAATCAAACCAAACGGCCGTTATCGTCCGGCCTATCACATGCTTATTCAGCGTCCTTACCACAGTTTCAACCTCCGGCAGCTCGGGCATATGTAAAGAATTATTCTTATATCCTATCCACCAGCGACGCAAAACCAAACTTTTTGAAGTAGGCAGACAACCGCTCTTTATCAAACTCCTTCGCAGTCACCGCCTCTAACCCGTTTAGCTCAATAGGCGCAGCTCGCTCCACGGTCGCCAACCTCTTAGACAGTAGCGCCTGCTCTTTGTTGCCTTCTAATTTTTTCGCGTGCTTCTCCGGGATAATTACCAGGTTTTCATAAACCCCTTCCACGCTACCAAAATCCTTCAGCAGCAGCGTCGCCGTCTTCTGCCCCACATTCGGTACACCCGGAATATTATCCGAGGCGTCTCCCATTAACCCCTTTAAATCCGGGATCTGGTCCGGCCGCAACTCATATTTAGCAATCACCGCCTCTTCATTGTATCTGTCCACCTCACTAGCCCCGCTCTTGATCATATCCGCAACCACCTTCTCATCCACCACTAACTGCAACAGGTCCCTGTCGCCGGATAAAATAACGATCTGTAGATCCGGAGTATCCTTGTAATTCTCCACAATGGTCGCGATCAAATCATCTGCCTCATATCCGGCCAGCTCATACACCGGGATCCCAAAAGCCGCGAATGTACTGCGCGACTCAATCAGCTGTGGAATTATATCCGGCATCGTCGCCGCCCGCGTGGCCTTGTACGCTTCAAACTCCTGTTTGCGAAAAGTCGGCTCCGGCCGATCAAAGCACGCCGCGATATAGTCCGGCTGCTCCTCCCGCACTATTTTTATCAGTAACTGACACAACCCATAAATAGCCCCTACCGGCTCATTGTCTTCCGTGGTCAGCGGCGGCATCCCGTGAAACAGCCGGTGAATAAGCGCATGTGAGTCTATGAGTAAAAGTTTACGCATGAATTGTTCCAATTGCCTTAAGAAATACCAAATACCTGCCTGCGACGACCCCTCCCCTTAAAATAAGGGGAGGCTGGGAGGGGTTATGAATTTAGAAATTAGAGTACTTAGTATAATTAGAAATTCTCTCAGCTTGCCTTTATCATACCTACCGTGCTATAAAAAAGCCAGAAAGTGAAGTGTGCCATGACCAGCTGCGAACTCAGGATTCGATCAAACATTCGCTTCAATCAGGGAAGCGTTCTCTGTACCTTGGCGCTGATTCCAACCAGCCTCGGTTGGATGAAAACAACCGTGGCCATGCTCAGCGCGGGTTCGCTTCTCTCCTTTTACGGCGCCGTCATCCTCGGCAGACGCGCCAGTAAAGTCGAGAGGGATGAGTTCCTCGCCAGAATGGCCGGCTAGACCGAGACCCGCACAATCTGTCCGAAAGGAAGATCCGAAGCGCGGGTCTTTCTTTTTATAAATCCATCCCGCTCACTTTGAGGGAACGTTTGTTGCCGTCTTCGTGGCTAAACTCCAGCCGAATCGCGTCCGGCGGTAACAGCTCCTCTACTCTGTCTGCCCACTCAATTAATACCAGGTGCTTCGGATCATCCAGAACTTTTTCAATCTCTAATTTCTTCAACTCTGCCACCGGCTCTTCTAAGCGATACGTATCGATGTGATGGGCTAGTTCGTAGTACTTAGTACTTAGTACGTAGGATTTAATGATAACAAAAGTTGGGCTTACAATTTGCTCCGTAACGCCTAAAAATTTCAGAAAATGCTTGCTGAACGTAGTCTTCCCCGCGCCCAGCTCGCCAATCAGCGCCAGCACGGTCGCTCGTTTGCGAAGCGGCTGACTAAGCAGTGCCTCGGCCACCTCGCCAGCCACACCGGCTAATTCAGATTCATTGTTTAGTAAATATTCCATAACTTCCAAGTAGAAGATACCAATATACAAATGGAGTACGAATGATACTAATCATACCAATGTGGAATATAGCACGGGCAGATTAGTAGTCATTCGTTTCATTTGTACACATTTGTATATTGGTATCTTTTATTAAGGCTTCTTCGCGTTCTTAAAAATATACATGGCAAGATTCGCCAGCACAACCCCGGCTAAGACCAGGATCAACCAAAACTGTCCTGAATAAATTCCAGTTGCCTGATCAACAGACTTTCCCGGCCCGGCCAACTCATCAAAAAGCTGTGCCCTCACCTCCTCCGAAAGCGCCGCGGCCTGGAGCACTGGCTGATCTTCCGCAACCGCCGCCGTGTAACTGATCGCATCCTCCACTTCGCCAGCCGAGTTCAGGAGCTCCACGACCTCATCTGAGTTATTCAACGTTATTTTAGTCACGCTATACATGAACTTCAACCCCTCGCCAGCCGGCAACTCATACCCATCCAAACGAAACATCTTGCCACTTTTATCTCGTAAAGCCCAGCCGCTCAAACTCACCGAACTACTCGCCTGATTAACTAAAATAATATACTCTCCATCCTTATCCGCCCCCGCCGGGTTTGGTAGAACCTCCTGGATTTTTATCATATAAAAATCAAATTACAAAATCCAATATCTAAATTCCAAATAAATCTCAAATCGCAAGTTTTAAAATTTTGAAATTGGAACTTATTTGATATTTGGTGCTTGAAATTTGTTATTTACAACATCTTGGCCTGATGCGAACGGCCAAGGTGTTGGTATGCTGCCTCAGTGACTTTCCGCCCACCCGGTGTCCGCGTTAGTAGTCCAATACTCATTAAGTATGGCTCGTACACATCCTCAATCACCCCGGCGTCTTCATTCATAGCCGCTCCTAATGTCGCCAGGCCAACCGGCCCACCACCAAACTTATCAATAATTATTTCCAGGATCCGCCGGTCATGCGAGTCTAACCCCAACTCATCTATCTCCAACATCTCCATAGTCTTTAACGCCGCCGCCTCATCAATTACACCCGTACCATGCACCTCAGCATAGTCACGCGCGCGGCGCAGTAATCTATTCGCGGTTCGCGGTGTGTACCGACTGGCCCGCGCGATAATAGAGATCGCCTTGTCATCTATCTGCACCCCCAGTAAACGCGCGCTCCGTCGTACAATCGCCTCAATATCCACCACCTCGTAATAATCCAATTTAAAGCTCGCCCCAAAGCGGCTCCGCAGGGGCGCCGACAACAAGTTTGGCCGCGTGGTCGCCGCCACAAGCGTAAACGGCGGCAGATCCATGGTCACCGTCCGCGCCGCCGGCCCCTTACCAACCACTAAGTGCAACTTACGCATCTCCATCGCCGGGTAAAGCACCTCCTCTATCAACCGATTCAGTCTGTGCACCTCGTCCACAAACAAAACATCTCCGGCATTCAAGTTAGTTAGCACCGCGGCCAGATCTGCCATCTTCTCTAAGGCCGGCCCCGAAGTTATCCGCAGGGGCGCGCCCAACTCCAAGGCAACTAAATTCGCCAGCGTGGTCTTTCCTAATCCGGCCTGGCCAAAAAAAAGCAGATGGTCGCATGCCTCTTTCCGCTTTAACGCCGCGCCTAAGATAACCTTTAAGTTGCGCTTAACCTTGTCTTGGCCAACATAGTCGTCCCAGTTCTGCGGCCTCAGCACTAGATCCACCGCTCGGTCATCCCCCGGTTTACCCTGAGCACCGTCGAAGGGCTCCTGATTCATTTCTGTACTCATAACGTCTTGAGTATAGCAAAAAGCCGCACATAATGGAGCAACCCCCAAATAATACCATCTCCGATTAACGCTTTCACATTAACAAATTCCTTAATTTTAGGCGAAAAACAAGCTGGAGTTAGAGTCATATTAGGGATATGGCGAGAGCGAAGCGAAGTTTTGTAGCCAAAATTCAGGAATTTGTGTGAAATGATTAATTGGAGATGGTATAAATAAAAAAACGCTCAGTAGTGGGCAAAATCAGTACCTGGGGAGATTACTGATTGGATTCTCTTGTATAAAATAGAAGAGGTAAGAACGCGGTCGAGGAGTGATCCAGTCGAAACCAGACCATCCAAATCAACAATGCATTCCAGTTGCCCACTACCAAACGTTTTTTAAGCGTTTCAGGCAGTATAAAATTACTATAGCACATGAGTATAAATTTGTCAATACCCACCTACTAAACACTTTAAACCCGCGCCAAAAGGCGCGAATAAGCCACTAGTATAGCAAAAGCCTAGGTTTTGTCAACCCCCATCCGCCCCCTACCACTGCAACTCTCCGGTTACGCTCTCCACCTCCTCAAAGCTGGTATCTCCTTTTAAAACTCGTAAAATTCCGTCCTGTTGAAGCATAACCATCCCTCGCCCGCGCGCAAAGTCTTCAATCTCCCCCTCGCCCGCGCGCTTATTAATCAGCGTCTCCATCTCCTTCCCAGCCTTCAGTAATTCATAAATACCCACTCGCCCCTTGTAGCTATGTGTATTACAAGTCTCACAACCACCCTCCTTAGGCCCGAACAAAGTTATCGCGGCGGACTCAGGGCGCTTCACCCGCTCTGGTAGCTCTTTTAGAAAAGCATCTATCTTTGTTTTAAGCTCCGGAGTAATTTCCAATGAGACCTTGCAGTCTTTACAAAGTCGCCGCACCAGCCGCTGAGCAATAATAAGATTTAAGGCCGGGCCAATACTGCTTGGTGACGCCCCCAAGTCAAGCAAACGAGGAATAGCACCGCTGGCAGAGTTGGTGTGAAGCGTTGAGAACACCAGGTGGCCCGTTAAGGCCGCCTGCAAAGCAATGCCGGCCGTCTCGGTATCTCTCACCTCACCAACCAAAATAACATCCGGATCTTGCCGCATCATCGCCGACAACCCATTAGCAAATGTATATCCAGCCTCCACGTTCACCTGGGTCTGCTCTATCCCCTCTAGGTGGTACTCCACCGGATCTTCAATTGTGATTGTTTTTGTGGCCGCGTCCGTTATTGTCCGCAAAAAAGCGTACAGCGTAGTCGTCTTACCACTACCGGTTGGCCCAGTGTTAAGGATCATGCCGTTCGGGGCCCGAATCTCAGCCTGCATTATTGCTAAGTCATCATCTCGAATACCTAAGTCTGTAAGCTCCAGCTGGATAGAACGCGGATCTAACACCCGCATCACGATAGACTCACCAAAAGGCGCCGGCACCACCGAAACTCGCAACTCAATATTCACCTCCCCCATCCCAATCGTAAACCGACCATCCTGACTCTCGGTGGTGATATTTATTCGCAGATTAGATAACAACTTAAGACGCGAAATTATCAGCTTATAAACTTGCGGCGGAATCTGCTCAATAACTACTTGTAGCATGCCATCAATTCGGTAGCGAAGTTTAAACCCACCCTCGCTTGTCTCAAAATGCAGATCTGAAGCTCGGTTAGTCAGCGCCCCAGCCAGCGCCACCTCCATTATCTCTTTTGTGGAGATATTATCAGTCGCGCTAAAAAGCTGCGCCAGCCGATCGCGAACCTTACCGACCGTCACCAACTCTTTTTGCAACTTCGCCACCATCTCCGGCTCAATATTAACCTTGCTTGTTATTTGTGAAGAGTCTTGCGGAACGAATTTATAAAACCCAAGGGCGTAGTCCAGGCTTTCCTGAGAGATCAAAAACACACTCAGCTCAAAACCCCGATCCTGAAACTCTTTAATCAGCGACCCCACCGCCGGCTCGTCAGGGCGCAGCGCCCCCAAAGCCGCTTTATGCCCTTTGTGTTCAAAAATAACCGCTTTAAGCTCCCTCGCGCGCTCCTCCGGAACAAGCTTCAGCCCATCCAGCTCAATCGGCGCGGTCATCAGATCAATATACTGAGCTTTTTTATCAGAGGCGCTTTTTTTAGCCAAACGCTCCTGACTCTCCCGAGCCAGTCGCTCCAGCTGTGCTTGTAATTTTGGGTTCGCGTTGGGAATCATGCCGTAACGAGCTGTTTAGCTGTTTAGCTTTTTAGCTGATTAGGATTAAAAAGCTGAACCATTATATTTAGAATACCACCTTTACGAAAAAGTAATAAGATAATAAGCTTCCAAAGAAACTACTCCTACCTTCCTAAGAAGCCTGCCTACCGGCAGGCAGGCTAAACAGCTAATAAGCTAAAAAATATGGCTGGACATAGTAAGTGGAAACAAATAAAACACAAAAAGGAAGCGCAAGACAAGAAAAAAGGCGCTACTTTTTCCAAATTTCTTGCCGCAATCTCTAGCGCGGCTCGAACTGACGCTAACCCGGATACAAACCCCACCCTCCGGTCGTTAATAGAACAAGCCGGCGCCGCTAACGTACCCCAGGAGAACATTACGCGAGCTCTTAGTCGCCAACAAGAAAAAGATCTCAGCGAATTCACCATGGAGGCCTATGGCCCGGAAGGAGTCGCGCTTATCATCACCTGCGCCACCGACAACACCAACCGAATCAACCACGAGCTACGCAAGATAATAACTGACGCCGGCGGGAAGATAGCCGACCCCGGCAGCGTCTTGTGGGCTTTTGCAAAAACCACCGACTCATGGATAGCCAAATTCCCCCAAGCCATTACCGAATCCAGCCAGGTTGAACTATCTAAACTTACCCAGGCCATTAAATCCCACCCGGACGTCCAATCCGTTTTTACCAACGCAGCGAATTCGCATTATTAACTGTCGCTCATCCGTATTATTCGCGATTACTCAAATGAAAATTTTAGGCATCGACCCCGGCTCCGCCCTTATGGGCTACGGAGTAATAAAAGAAAATACAGATGGCTCTCTTAGCGAGCAGGCCCATGGTGTTTTAGTCATTAAAGCTAAAACGATCCCGGACAAACTTAACCTGCTCGCCCATGATCTTCGAGAACTTTTAAAAAAACACCAACCCGACATCGCCGGGGTTGAGACTCTCTTCTTTTCCAAAAACAAAAAAACCGCTTTTGAGGTCGCCCACGCCCGCGGCGTCATTCTACTCCTTCTTCTTGAGCACAATATCCCAATCTACGAATACACACCCGGCCAGATCAAAAGCGCAGTCACCGGTTATGGTAACGCCGACAAAGAAATGGTCGCAAAAATGGTCCGCCATCTTCTTTCTGTAAAGTTAAAAGGTGATGATAACGCCAGCGACGCCCTAGCAGTAGCAATAACCACCGCTCACCACACCAGACTTGCCCGCAAGTCATCAAACTAATTACGAATGTAATTACGAATTTACGTATGGCTGCAGCGATTCGTAAATACGTATGAGTGAATTCGTTATTCGTTTGATGGCGGGGGGCTTGACAGCTTTAATCCCCTGACTATAATTACGCTACTTATTTCATTTTGAAGTTAAAAGTAACACCGAAAGGTCGAAGTATTACATATCGGGTTGAACAATCAAAACAGTAATTATGTATTCAGACACCCAGTCCACCCTCGACATCGACATTGAGGCCTTGGAGCAAGATGTGCTTGCCCTCATAGAAGGCGATGAGGATGAGGAGGCAATGGACGGTGAGGCGATCGCCCTCATTGACGAGGAAGAAGATGTTGACGAAGTTGAAGCATCTGACGACGACGAGGACGAAGATGATCTCGACGACGAGGACGACATTGAGGACGACGAGGAAATACTTGTTGACGACGACGAGGACGAAGAGGTCTAAGAGGTCTAAGAAACCAAAAACCTCCTGGATATATCCGGGAGGTTTTTGGTTTGGTATACTTACATAGACTCTTGACCATACAAAGACCAGACACCAACTTCAAAACTTGGAATCTACCCATAGCTATGTCCAAAAAGAAAACCCGCCGCTTTTTAAAATACACGCTTATAGCCGCCGCTGGCGTTTTTTTAGTCATCCTCGGCACAGTCGCCGTTATTGCCATCGCCACCCTTAACTCTCTGCCACCACTAGAGCTCCTTGAGAACCAACAGATCTCTGAATCAACCAAGATCTATGACCGAACCGGAGAGCGCGTCCTGTTTGAACTTTACGACGAAGAGCGCCGCACCATTATAGCCTTTGACCAGATCCCTCAATATGTTAAAGATGCGACCGTCGCCATTGAAGATAGCGATTTTTACAACCACCACGGTTTTAGCATCCGGGGCTTTATAAGAGCCCTTTGGATAAACGCCCGCACCGGAGAACGCACCGCCGGAGGATCCACCATCACTCAACAACTCGCTAAAAATGTCTTTTTATCTCCCGAAAAGACTTTTACCCGCAAGCTCAAAGAGCTCGTCTTAAGCTACAAGCTTGAAAGCACCTTTGATAAAGACAGGATCCTTGAGCTATATCTGAACGAGATACCTTACGGTGGCACCGCTTATGGGATTGAATCCGCCAGTGAGACCTACTTCTCAAAGAGCACAAACGACCTAACCCTAGCCGAATCCGCACTCCTGGCCAGCCTTCCACAAGCGCCAACCTACTACTCACCGTGGGGAAGCCATGTTGATGATCTTATGGAGCGCAAAAACACCGTTCTCCGCCGCATGGCCGACCTCGGCTACATTACCGAAGCCGAAATGACAGCCGCCCAAGAAGAAGAACTTCAATTCGCCAAACCCCGCAACTCAAAAATAGCAACCCACTTTGTCATTGGTATTAAAGAGTATTTAGATGAAAAGTATGGCGAAGACTTTGTCCGCCGCAGCGGCCTAAAAGTGGTCACAACCTTAGACGCCGACCTGCAAGAAATAGCCGAGGCCGCGGTCTCTGCCGGAGCAGAGCGCAACACAGACCTTTACGGCGGCACCAACGCCGCTCTGGTGGCCCAAGACGCGACTACGGGCCAGATACTTGCCATGGTTGGCTCTAGAGACTACTTTGACGAAGAAATAGACGGACAGTTCAACGTGGCCACCCAAGGCCTACGCCAGCCAGGGTCCGCCCTTAAACCATTCGCCTACCTCGCCGCCCTAAAAATGGGCTACCCAGAGCAAACCGTTCTCTTTGATGTCCAGACAGAGTTCAACTCAACTGGCGCGAGTAGCTACCAACCACAAAACTTTGACAGCCGCTTCCGCGGCCCGGTCAACTTCCGCACCGCCCTTTCTCAGTCCATTAACGTTCCAGCTGTTAAAACCTTATACCTCATCGGTATCAACAACCTCATTGAAACGCTTGATTCATTTGGTGTTCAGACCCTAACCGACCCACGGCGCTATGGCCTCTCTTTAGTGCTTGGCGGCGGCGAGGTAAAGCTTATTGATCTTGTCGGTGCTTACTCCACCCTGGCTCAAGAAGGCATCTACCACGAGAAGACTATGATCTTAAAAATAACCACCCGAGAAGGAAAGATACTAGAAGAGTACGAAGACAAGGCAACCCAAGTCATTGAACCGGAGTACCCACGCGTAATCAACGATATTCTATCAGATGTTCAGGCTCGCTCCGGACTCTTTTCAAGTAGCCTCAACTTAACAGTCTTCCCCGGGCACGACGTAGCTATTAAAACCGGAACCACAAACGACTACCGAGACGCATGGGCCGTAGGCTACACCCCGGCGCTTGCCGTTGGTGTCTGGGCCGGCAACAACGACAGCACGCCCATGATTGCCCAAGGTGGCAGTATTTTAGCGGCCGTGCCCATGCTCAGTGCCTTTTTATCAGAAGCTCTAGAAACGCAAACACCCGTCAGCTTCGCCCCCATCGCCCCATCACCAGAGACCCGCCCCATGCTCAACGGCCAGTACACCGCCTACTACACAAGCGGCGACAACACCTACCCACACATTCACAACATCCTCCACTACGTGAACAAGCGAACCCCGACCGGCTCCCCGCCAACCAACCCGGCCAGCGACTCGCAGTACGCAAACTGGGAAACCTCTGTGCTTCAGTGGGCCCACGCCAACATCCCCGGCTTCATCCCGGGCATCACCTACAACCAACCCGTCCCCCCTTCCAGCCGCCTAACCCAAAAACCTATCCCGAGGCCAGCCGACCCAACCGAAACCGATGAGGACTTCACTAACAACGAAAATCACTAATCAAACCAAGCCATTTAGCGCGGCTATTCGTGCGATTAGTGATTATTGGTGATTAGTGACGTCTAGTTAGGATTTATCGGCATCACGATATAAAACACCGAATCATCTCCCACCGGCTTAATTATCGCCGGTTTGGCCTCACTGGAAAACCCGAGTGATATCTGCTCGCCGACTAGTGGCCGGATCCCGTCTATTAAATAACGCCAATTAAAAGACAGCTCCAGAACCTCTCCGGCCTGATACTTCTTTATCGGCACTAAATAATTATTCTCGCCCACATACTGATCAGCGGCATAGATCTCCAGCTCTCCGCCACCCTCACGAATCTTCAACCGAATATCACTACCCTTACCGGAAAACCCGCTCACAAGCTTTAGCCCCGCCAAAAACTCACTCCGGCTCACTACCACCTCACTTGTAACAGCTTTTGGAATTATTTGAGTATAGTCCGGATACTCCGCGTCTATTAAACGAGATACAAGTTCAATAGAATCTGTGGTAAATACGATTTGATGCGGATCTATCTGCACCCGCACAGTTGAATCTGTCGGAAATATCCGCAACACCTCGCTAACCGTTTTTAGCGGCACAATAACCGAAAATCCATTTGTAAAATTCGTGGTGAAAGAATTATCTAAAAGAGTCTTCTCTGCCAACCTAAAACCGTCTGTAGCCGCAAATTTTAGCGCCCCAGACTCGTACTTGATCAAAACACTGTGCAGCTCCGGTTTAAGGTCTGACACTTGTGTAGCGCCAACCACCTGTGTCAACGCCTCTTGCAGTGCCGCGGCCTCTATTTCCAACTGATGGGTGTTATCTTCTATTTTTGGAATTATCGGGAAATCCTCGGAACTAATACCCTGGATCTTCGCGTCATAGTTATCGGTCTGCACCTCTAAAGTATTTTCGTGCGTCTCTAAATTTATCCGCTCACTGGCGCTGTTAGTGATAATGCTATGCAAAGCCGCCAGAGGCACTGTGATACTCCCCGGTTCCACTATCTTTCCGGCCGCCGTATAAGTTACCCCTATCTCAAGGTTTGTCGCCGCTAGCACAAGCTGCTTATCTGCCCTTAGTAAAACATTCTTTAAAATAGGTAGCTGAGAATTATCTGTCGCCGCTCTCTCTAAAGCAGATAGACCTTCTTTTAAATTTGTTCGTAGAATTATTAACTTCATAACTTACCTATTATTGTTATTGTTTTAGTTTTAAAAAAGCAAAGTCGCTCACTATAGGGGGTGTGGAAAAGTGGATAAGTAGTTGCGAGTAGGTATCTATCGTAGTTTCCATGAAGGTTTTGTGAAGTTAAACTTATGCACAGGTTTGTCCGAATCAGTAGTAATAGCTTGGGGTCTCTGGGTATAAGTTCACTCTTTTGGTTTGGGCGGATTTTTTTATCCACACAACCCCCTAAAATATCCAGCAGTTATTCCCGACTTATTAACTCTTTAATACTCATTATTTTTTGGTTAAGAGCTTGGTTTCTTGTGACCTCCTTCGCTATTTTTTCGTACGCGTACAAAGCAGTGGTGTGGTCTCTTTTACCAAGCCTCTCTCCTATGTTTGGGTATGACAGATCAAGCATCTCGCGTAGCATGTACATTGTTATCTGGCGTGGCCCAACCAACTCGCGCTTGCGTGAAGAGCTTTCCAAATCCGCCAAAGAGACCTCAAAGGCCTCGGCCACAGCCCGGATAACCGCGTTCGGGCTTATATTCTTAATTGGCTCAGACGCGAGCTCAGTGATTATCTGCTCGGCAAGCTTAACGCTAATCGGCATCCCTTTTGTTTTTTGGAAAAACAATATCCTGTTAATCGCCCCCTCTATCTCCCGGAAGTTCTTAGAAAGTTTTGCCGCGATAAACTCAACCACCGCATCCTCCATCTGCGCACCTTTGTCTTGGAGCTTGGACTTAATAATGGAGTAGCGGAGCTCGTAATCCGGGTAGTCTATGTCCGCGATCATCCCACCCTCAAACCTGCTTCGGAGTCTTTCTGCCAGATTCGGCATAAACTTTGGCGGCTTATCACTGGAGATGATTATCTGCTTGTTGTTTTCGTAAAGGGCGTTAAATGTGTGGAAAAACTCCTCTTCAGTGGCGGCTTTACCAATAATAAACTGAATATCATCAATAATAAGCACGTCTACAAGGCGATACTTCTCTTTCATCGTCTCCATCCGCTTGTTTCGGATAGCCCAAATAACATCATTCGTGAACTTCTCCGAAGAAACATAACGAACTTTTACCTTACCCTGGTGCTTCTTTTTTATTTCATTACCAACCGCCTGAATAAGGTGGGTTTTACCTAGTCCAACCCCGCCGTATATAAAAAGAGGGTTGTATTTTGTGCCCACGTCTTCCACAATCGCCGTGGCCGCCGCGTGGGATAGCTCGTTAGACTTTCCAACAATGTATGTATCAAGGGTGTAGCGCGGATTCAGATTGGTTTCCGCATCTATTTTAAACTCGGGGAAGGATGACTGAGCCTGGTTGTCGGCCACACTCGGCTTTTGGCGAACCGGCATAGCCGCCTTTGTGTTGGCAACCACAAAGGTTACCTTAGTGATGGTCTCGTCTAAGGCGCGCAGGGCGCCAAGCACGACTTTACAGTACTTATTCTCAATCCATTCTTTAGCAAAGTTGTTTGGTAGACTTATCTTCGCTTCGTTGTCCTCTTTACCTATCAGTTCACTGTTTTTAAACCAAGTAACAAAGTTTGGTCGGGAGACTTGGATCTCAATTTCTCCAAGCGCCGCCTGCCACAACGAACCTAAGTCATGCAGGTTGCCCCCAGAGTGATCAAACGAGCCCACGGTAGTCGTCTCCCCTTTTGTTTCCATATCTTAACTGTTTAGCTTATTAGCTTATTAACTGTTTAGCCCATAAAAGCTCCTGCCACACCCTACCCGCCTAAGAAGCTAATCAGCTAAGCAGCTCGTACTGCTACGTTCCTTCTATTGTAGTGGACTGCGGCCCTCGGTCAAACAACGGGAAAAGAATAAAATGTGGATAGAGTGTGGATAACTCGCCTCCGGCTTGCCACCAATCACAAATTGCTAACAAGTTCATGATTTGTGAAGTCCTATGTGTGACTTACTATACCCTACTCTGCTATAGCAATACAACTTGTCAAAACAAACGAAACCTAGTAGTATACCCACATGCCAAAACGAACCTATCAGCCTAAGAAAAAGAAGCGCGCCCGCACGCACGGCTACCTAAAGCGCTCCAGTAGCGCCACCGGGAAGAAAGTGCTCCAGCGGCGACGCCGAAAAGGCCGTAAAGAACTGACTGTTTAAAACAGTCAGTTTTTGCTATTGTTGATTCGCAATGTTGGCAAAGAAATTTCGTCTTCCGGCCCAGTCTGTCATTGGGAAAAAGGGCCAAGTAATCAGAGGCCGCTATACAGTGACCAAGATTTTTCCCGGAGCGGTCGCCCACGGACGGCTTGCCGTTGTTGTGAGCAAAAAAGTGGCCCCAAAGGCCCACGACCGCAACCGGCTCAAGCGCCTGGCGTATGATGTCATCTCTAAGCCAAACGATCAGCTACCGGCCCCTACCGATATACTCGTCACCCTACTACCATCCGTTACAGACGAAACCAGCGAGCGTGGTATGATAAAAGAGCTAAAATCAATATTAAAGTCTGCGAATAACGAATAAAAAAACGAATCGGCGAATGTTTCCCAAACGCCTTCTGATTATTCGTGGATTCGTTGGGGCGCATTCGTTATTCGAAAACCAGTTATGTCCGGTATTTTCAACACATTCTTAACAGATCCCCTCTTTAACGCCTTAGTCTTTCTTTTCGAGCGGGTTACTTTTGGCGACCTTGGCCTGGCCATCATTCTTTTAACAGTGTTTATCCGGCTTGTTCTTTATCCTGTCTTTTATAAAGGGCTGAAAAATCAGGCCTTGATGCAGAAGATGCAGCCCGAGCTCAAGGAGGTTCAAAAGAAACACAAAGGCAATCGAGAGGAGCAGGCTACCGCCATGATGGCACTTTACAAAAAGTACGAGGTAAACCCGTTTTCACCATTCCTCTACTTACTTATTCAGCTGCCTATTCTCTTCGCCGTTTACCGCGTATTTTTACAAGGTTTCTCTGAAGAGGCATTCACCAGGCTCTACTCCTTTATGCCCCAGCCGGAGCAACTCTCCACATTATTCCTGGGATTGATAGATGTTACAAAAACCAGTATCATAATCGTTGTTTTAGCAGTACTGGCCCAGTACCTGCAAACTAGAATAAGCCTTCGCCCGCGGCTAGATAAAGACGGGGAAAAATCAGGAAAGCCAAAAGACGCTAGCGCCCGCATGAGCCAGTCGATGATGTACATCGTGCCGGCGATTACCCTCATCTTCCTGTTAAACCTCCCCTCCGCTATCGGTCTGTACTGGCTTACGACGGCGGTGTTCTCTATCTTCCAGCAACGGGCAATTAACAAAAGGCTCTACGGGCAAGAGACTTCACCAATTACGAATAATCACTAATCCCACGAATACACAACAAGTAATGTGCTAGATTAGTTTGATTGGTGATTATTAGTGATTAGTGAGGTCAAAAAACATATGAATACATTGTCCGAGAGAATAAAAAAGATCGTTGAGCTTCTTGGTCTGCGCGCCGCCTCGGTGGAGTTTGACGAAGAAACAAAAAGAATAAGCATTGTCGCCGATGAAGACGAGTGGTTTAAAGCCCAGATCCCGACGCTTGTAAAAGACTTCAAGCATCTTATCACCCTGATGGCACGCAAAGATGGTGATGAGTCTAACTACTTTATTGATATAAACAACTATCGCAAAGAGCGCGAGCAACTTATCGTTCAGCTAGCCAAGGCTGCCGCTCAAAAAGCGACCACTATGCAAAAAGAAGTGCGTCTACCGGCCATGAACGCCTATGAGCGGCGTCTGGTTCATGTAGAGCTATCAATGCGTCCCGATGTAAAAACAGAGTCTGACGGCGAAGGTAGAGAGCGCGGAGTGATAATCAAGCCGCTATAGCGACAGCTTCTTAGCTTCTAGGGCCGCGACCTACAACCCTAAACAGCTAAGAAGCTAATCAGCTAGCTCTAGGCTATAAAGCCGACCATCGTACCGATTCATAAAGTACAAATGATCCCCGGCTATCTCTAACCGATATGCATCAATGCCAATCGGCGCGGCAAAATCATCCAGCCAAAGTGTTACTCGCTCCTCAGTTGTAAAATCAACGGCCAGCAGGGAATCCGCCGTGTACAAACCCCGCATATGATACTCATCAAAAAAGTTTACCGGTAAAGAGTCTTGGGGAACCGCGCAGTATAAAATATTCTCCGCCGCGGTGCACTTTGAGGGTAGGGTCTTAAAGAAGCGCTCCCCTCCAACAAGCTCTGGTAAGAAACCAACACTGACACTATTTTCCCTAGGCTCAAAAAGTATCACTCGGTCAGTATCAGGAATCCAGTTTACCGCTAACGAGCGCTGCGGCCCTATAACCAACTGCCATGTGCCGTCACCAATTAAGTAACGCCATAAATAAGACTCTGCTTGCCCAGAGGCCGGTGTGCTGATGTATAAAGCGTCAGCCGTGGGCCAGGCTAACTCCGCATCCAACAAATGGATGCTACTCACTCGCTGGCTAACTCCACTTGCAATATCAAGAAGATAGAGCGTTATCTGCCCCGCAGGCAATTCGTCGTGCTCCAAATAGGCAATCCTGGTGGCGTCTGGGCTCCAGGTTGCCGCCCTAACAGTCTCCGGCAAAGAGCGCCACGAGCGAGAAGTAGCGTTGAATATCCGAAACTGGGGTTGATTGTCCGGCCCAAACTCAATTATTGCCAGCGAGCCGTCATTAGAAGGGGTCACCGAGCGTAGACCCTCTAAGGCTAAGGTGGAGACAATCTCCGCCTCTTGGCCAACTGTTTTTTGTAGGATGGTGCCGCCGGGAGTTACATAGTAAATACTGCTGTCATCAGCACGCACCCAGTAATCAAAGACACTGGCCATGGTCACTGCCAGGGGAACCGGCGCAACCACCAGTTCTTCCCTAGTCCCCTCTTCAATAGTCGGATCGTTTACTTCGGTGGCCGTGTCATCCATGTAGGGCAGTGCAAAAAAATAACCAACGACCACTAAAGTCAAAACAAGAACGATGCCAATAATAATCAGTTTGCGTTTCATAGGTATTAGGGTTTAATATCTTTCCTTTCAAATGGGTCGTCCTTTAAGTAATCCGGTCCGTTAGCCGCGATAAAAGACGGATTGTTCCGCAACAAGGCAATCATCTGTCCAAACTCAATCGTGGGCAAGCCATCAGCAATGAGGTATATAGCGACTATTACCGCGTCTTGGTATGCCCTCCACTCCGCTACCGGTATGTCACGACTAGCCGCTGTTTGCATCAGTTCTAACAAATCAAATCCCAATGGTGATGG
Organism: Candidatus Harrisonbacteria bacterium CG10_big_fil_rev_8_21_14_0_10_49_15; assembly: GCA_002773415.1. Classification (GTDB taxonomy): domain Bacteria; phylum Patescibacteriota; class Minisyncoccia; order UBA6257; family 1-14-0-10-44-23; genus 1-14-0-10-49-15. The sequence goes on from PFBD01000023.1 coordinate 31,180, forward strand.
GCCCAGTAGGGCGCCCAAGCTTGCAATCGGATCATCCGGGTAATCTCGATGTTTAAGTATCCGCTGTCTTAGAACGAGAAGATCCTTCGCCGCCTCAGCTTCAACGGTTGAGGGAGAGACCGAGAGCCGCCCCATCGCCGCCGTGTACACCGGCCTATACCTCTCTACAAAAAGAGCCTGTCCGGATCCCTCAATCTCCTTCCCTACAGGTGGCACGCCCTCTTTAACCAGCCCCCATGGATCAGCGCTTAAATAATCTGTTCCCTTCACCGCCTTAAAGTCTTCATGGCCCCGAATCCGCTTTAGTAAAATTGCGAAATCCTTTGAATTTAGATTTTGAGCATTGTAATAGATAGCGGCGATAACCGCGTCCCGATACCCGCGCCGGACTGCCTCAGAGTTTTTATCATCCAAAGCCTCCGCCATGTACTCATGCAAGTCATCATCTCCGGTTTCCGGACCGACAATGTCAACAATATCATTACCATCACCCGAAACATAAATATCTGTTTCTGCCTTCATCTTATTATAAGCTTCAAGGCCAATGCCAAAGAGTCGGCCTCGCGCTGCCTCCCCCGCTTCTTTGTAAGAATTAAGAAAGGCGGCCTGGACGTTCAGTCGCGCCCCCTCCTCGGCAAGCAGTTGTTTCCCTTGGCGAATCCGCGCGCTATCTAAACCAATGTCCAGGGTACTAAGCGAAGGGTTTATGGTTGTTAAGATAAGTACCGCTCCTAAAAGAAGCACCAACCCCAAAAGCGCGTTTTTAATAGTGCTCTTAGCGCTGTCTTGACTACCAACACTGCCGGCCGAGAGCGTGTATTTAAACCCACCAAAAACCAGCATTCCCATCGCCAGAAGTGCCGCCAAACCAATGCTCCACTGGTAGATAGCCTTGATATACTCGCCTGGTGGAGTGTCTGTGGTGGTTGCGCCCGGGAACTGCACCAGTAGCTCTGTGCTCTGGGCCAGTGCATATGGCGCCGCCAAGACTAGTAGTCCTGCAGACAAACTTATTGCCATGCCAACTAGTACTAAAGAAAAGAAATACCGGCGCATACTTAACGCAAGATAAGCTTAATAGTATCTCGGCTACTCGCTAAGACATTTGCCCGGTCCCGGACTCGCACGCTGATTGTCGCCTTTTGGCCGACCAAGGCGTCAACCGGATCAAAAGCCAGCTTATGGACGCCGTTACCGCTTAAGACAGCTTCATTATTAACCTCCCACTCAAAAAGTAAGCCGGCTAAGCTTCGTACTGAAAAGAAGAACGGCCGAGCGCTTACGTGCACAGACTCACCAAATACATTATTTGAGGCGTAGGGGGCGTTAACAACAACCCGCGGCTCCATTATAGGAATACGCACCGTTGTTTCAACGCGCTTTCCGGCATAGTCTTCAATAAGTACCCGCACGGTCACGAGCCCAGCCGAATAGTCACGAGCTTCAAGTGTGGCCACGCGCATGCCCAAACCGCCTTGGAGTGGCCGGTTGTTTACCAGCCAGCGAATTGATGTCTGGTCCAGGTCAGTCGCCGGCCGGCCATCAACTAAAAGCTCAAAAACTAAATTAATGGTGCTAGTCCGCCCGGGCAGTACCTTCCCGTGATAGTCAGCCGGAGCGTAGCTATCAGCCTGCCAAGATATGATACCTAATATATCAGCCTCGGCGTCTGATTCTGTTTGCGCGGCTGCGCTCCCCGGTAAATATAAAAGAAGGGCAAACCCCACAAAAAGCATCGCCAAGTAGGTATTTTTTTTCGCGCACTCAGTCATATATATAGTATACACCTTAGTTCTGTGCTCCAGGCTGTTGTTTGTTAGCTAACACTTCTTCCGGGTTAGTAGTAATAAGCTGATTTTCGGCATACGAAGCTACAATCTGAATTGCCACATGGTTAAAACCGGCGAAGAAGAGCCCTTGGCCCACAGACGCCTCTAAGAGTAGACCCCTCTCCCCTTCCGACAAGTCAAAGGTCTTGGCAATAGAGTCCATCATCGCCGGTGCCTGTTTCAGTAGCAGCTGCAAGCTGGAGTTTGTGATTATCGGCCGTCCATACGGCGAGAGCAAAAAGTCTTCCACGTCTTGAGTAATCGTGGTCACGCCCAAGAAATACTTACGCGCTCGCTTTACCAGCCCGAACAAGAAGGTCGCGCTGTCTTGGTTTTTCATCAAGATCCACGCCTCGTCAATAAATACAATCCGCTTCTTTAGTCTTGCCCTAATTAAGCTCCAGATGAAGTTCAAGATGATATACATGGCAATTGGCCGCAGCTCGTCTTCCAAGTCGCGCATGGAGAAGATTATCAACCGATTGTTCAGGTCAATATTAGTCGGCTTGTTAGTAAATCCCGAGAAGCTGCCCTGGGTGTAGCGGTACAAACGGTCAGCAAGACTGGCGCCGCCATCCATGTTCCGTAAAATAGTCTCCATGTCTTTCAGGAGTGGCGGTTCCTTGCCGGCAAAATCTTGTCCGGCAATTATTTCGCGCGAGGCATATACTTCCGTCAAGGCGCGGTCAATTATAGTATCTTCTTCCGAAGAGGTTTCCCCAACCATCAGCTTAAGAAGCCCGGTCAGGTTCACGATATGAGTCCGTAGTACCTCCTCTGGGCTCTCGTCCTCCGGCACGACCGGGATATCAAAGGGGTTCACATTATACTCTGACGCAAGTGAGATTTTAAAGTAACTACCGCCGACTGCCTGGGCCAGTGTTTCATACTCATTCTCCGGGTCAATAATAAGAACATCCACCCCGGTCATTAGGAGGCGCAGTGCCTCCAGCTTCGCGGTGTACGACTTACCGGATCCAGACTTGGCAAAGATGACCATGTTTGCGTTCTCCAGACTAAAGCGGTCAAAAATAACCAAGGTATTGTTGTGGCGATTCACGCCGTACATTATCCCCTCATCCGAGGTCATGTTCAGGGACACAAACGGGAAAAAAGAAGAAAGTGGTCCGGAGTTAAGCGGCGTGGTTATACCAAGCTTGTCTTGGCCAGCCGGGAATACCGTGCCCAACCCCTCCATCTGTTGGAACAAGGCCGGCTTAGTGTAAATAAGGCGACTCTCTAACAAATTCGCGACCCTCCCCTCCAGTTTTTTTAGCGCGTCTACCGTCTCCGCGTACAAAGTGACATAAGCACCGGCTGTAAACAAATTCTCCTGTGCTTGCTGCAGGCTGTCGCGCAAAGACTCAATGTCTTCTCTAGCCGTCTCCAGGACAGGACTGCGGATCTTGCCGTCCTCTTCTTGTTCCATAAGCTGAGCCTCCACCTGAGTCGCCTTTTTCCGAAGGTTTTTAAGCGCCTCCGCGGCGTCAATCGGATTGATATGAATAGAGATATCAATCAGGTCCGGGTAGTTAATAACCGGACTAAACCAGCCGGTTGCCAAGTAGCGCGGATAGGTAAATATAAAAAGAGTCGTGGCATACTTATTGCCAAGTTTTATATAGTTCGGCGTTATCTCCACTGCCGCCGGCGCGATTATGTCTTTTACTCGTTCGTCCATGTTTTCGAGCTGTTTAGCTGTTTAGCTTCTTAGCTGGTTAGAGTCTTTCGTGATCATTTTATTTAGCATGCGCATAACTTCATCTAGAAGGGCATCCACTTTATTATAGTCTAGATTCGCGCCAAACGGTAAGGATTTTGAAATAATTACCTGAGTTTCTAGCTCTGCCCCCGAAGCATATGCCATAGTTAAAAAACGGTGAAAATCTTGCTTAGTACTCCTTCTGCGCCCCTCGGCTATATTAGACGGTATAGAAACCGAGCAGCGGCGCATTTGTGAAGTTAAGCCGTAAAGTTCAGAAGATGGAAACGTATCAGTAAGTTTATAAACCTCAACAACTAAAGTAATGGCTTTTTGCCAAACAATCAGGTCTTTGTAGGTGTTAATTTCTTTCTTCTTTTGCATGCGGCTCCTAAGAAGCTAAACAGCTAATAAGCTAAGCAGCTTTTTTTTCGTTATCATCCGAAAGATCCAGTCCTTTCTTCTCCACTGCGTCCGGATTGTATAAGTTATAAAAAAGCTCGACGACCTCATCATCGTTCAGTGCGACCGAACGCAACCCAAGCTGGTTCAGTCCTGTTGTTATCTGGTCAGTTCGCTGTGCCAACTGGCTCAGCTGTTTCGTGATGGTCGCATCTTCTGCGTCCGCCTGCTTTTTTTGGGCTTCGGCACCCTTCTTCTTTTTACCGAAAAACCCCAAAACTCCGCCGCTCCCCTTCCCCGGTATCTGAATAGGATCGTAAGGAACGACCACAAAAAAATTCTTGCTCATTATCGCATTCTCAATCGTAAAAGACTTGATAAACTCGCGATATTCACCCAGCTGAGTTTTAAGTAAGGGGTTTACTTCTCTTGCCTCCAGTTCCTGCAAGTGCTCCACATAGCTTTCTGTGTTTATCTTGCGCGAATGGACAAATATCTGCAGGGAGAAGTTAAGAGAGTTTAAAAAGCTCTGATAAGAAGCCACAATGGCTTGCTGTTCATCTTCCGACTTCAGGTCAAAGTTGATACCGGAGACAGCCAGTATCTGCCGGAGACTACCATTTTTAAGTATCAAAACTCCGTCTTTAGTTCCCTTTACTTCGACAAACTTCTGAGTTGGGAGCGCCTCTTTTGATTTTGATGATTGCGCTGGCGACATACTATATTAGTATACCATGCGTTATAAACTCCCTGAATCACTAAGTTGACTTCACGAATCACTAATAAGCACTAATCAAACTAATCCACCCAGCTTTACGCAACACATTCGTGAGATTGGTGGTTATTAGTGATTAGTGACGTCCTATGTTGTGCGTAGCCCCTCGCCTTTCAGCGCCGCCTGAGTTGCCTCTGGAGATTTTTTTTCACGTCCGGCAATGGACGACTTAGACGTAGACATACGCAGCAGCAGATTTTTTAGCGGATTTTTACTAATCCCCTGCTTTGGCAGGGGGCCAAACTTGATATCCGCCCCTGCTACTGTTGCCGGCTTGCTCTTCCAGAGGTAGAACTTCGGTTGCCAAAAATACTTACCCATCGCCCCAAGCATTACCAGCAAAGGACGGCCATTGTATTTTATAAACGCCAAGCCGGCCGCCATCCCCGTTAACAGAACAGTAATAACTATCCAGAGCCAGGTAACCAACACGAAAAATAAAACAAAGCTAAAAGCGCCAGCTATAGCCAAATAACCGAACTGCTTCAAGGTGAGCGGTCCGATTATCTTGTCTTCAATGTCTATAAATTGTGGTACTTGAAACTGCTGGCTCATGGACTTCACTAATCACTAATAATCACTAATCAAACGAATGTAAAATCAATTAACTATTCTTTTAAAAACTACTGCCGAAGAGCCAAAGTTTATCAAAATCGCTAATCGACAATCAGTAACCTTTAAGTATTCTATCACCTGAACGATATGTTTACGAGAGAAGCGCCTATCAGATTTTATTTCCACAACCACTTTATTTCCATCCCGATCCTCTACGAGAAAATCTAAATAATCTTTACCCACCAACTTATCCTTGTATTTAATTCTGTAGTAAACTTGTTCCTTAAAGGCGAGTCCGGCCTCAGTAAATGCTTGAGCTAAGGCACTTTGATAGTGTCTCTCTTTACGATCGCCACCTAACCCATTGTGGGCATTAAAAGCACAACCAACAATTCTATAACTAAGCTCCGGGTAAACAAGCTGCTGATCACTTTTTATTCCCCATTAGGCGATTCGTGATTATTAGTGATTAGTGAGGTCCTAATAATTTTCTCTGATGAGACCCCTATTCGTTATTCGGAGACCCTGATGGGTTTGGGTTCTGTTCAGTCAAGCTAAATGGGTGCTCTGGGTTGTTTTCT
>PFBD01000023.1:37083-91946 GCA_002773415.1 Candidatus Harrisonbacteria bacterium CG10_big_fil_rev_8_21_14_0_10_49_15
TGTAGTCCCTGTGCCTTTAAGTTGACTGTGTTCTGTGGCGACGCGGCCGGCTGTGGAGTTTCTAATTTAGGCTTCGGATTAACAGGTGGTGTTTCAAGTAAGTCAATGTCAATATGTAACCGGTTTTTCATTCCCATTTTAACAGGATGGAAAACACGCTCTTTGATCTGTTTAACCAAGGCAATCGCAATTTTCTGTTCAATGCCAAATTCTTGAACCAGTGTTTGGATAAATTCCGTCGGCTTTATATAGCCCAGTACTAGCCAGGTGCAGGTGTAGCCGATCGCACGCTCTCTTCCTAAATCTAAGAGATTAAATTTAGTATTGAGCTCTTCAACGATCCTTTCTACGGCCTCAGATTTAAGCCAGTCTGCAAGCTCAGGTGGCAAGTTCTCAAAGGGCCATGGCGATTGTGTGTGGGTGGTAGAGATCATGTGCTTTAATTACAGCTATTTTTACTTACCTTCCTCGCCATCTTTGGGTTTTGTTGGTTTCACCTGAGATCCCGTAGATCCAATATTAGCATTGAGATGTTTAATCTTCTCCAGCGCATTCTTCGCTTGATCGGTTAAGCTGAGATTCTTCGGGTTAAGTTCAGACACAGTCTCAGCACGCTCCGTTATAGCGACACGCAGATCCGCACGGGCTTTAAGGGCGTCTTCAGGTGTTTTCGCTTTTTTCTCACGCTCTCTAGCATCAGAGATGCTCGCATTAAGAGCCCGTAAGTCTTTAGAGATAAGCTCGGGAAGACCGCTGTCGCTCTCAGAAAGTATTTTAGTGAGCGAAGTTTGAATTGTATCCTCCTTTTCACCCGACGCTCGTGCAGCTGTAGTTAGCTGGTTACGTGTCAAAGTGAGTACAGTATCGCTGTCCTCCAACTGCTTTTTGGAAAGATTACCAAGTGCCTTGCCATCCATCTTGCTAAGCACCTCGCTCTTTGTCTGTCCTGTGATCTGCGGTGCCATATCCGGAAATGCCCTTGCCAGATCTTTAAGGTCGTCAATATCCTTGGCTTCCTTACCCGGATTCGCAGCCTTGATCATCTTGGCGAAAGCGCCAACTTTTTCTTCAGGAATATCGCCAAGCATATCTCGCTTCTTTGCCTCATCAAAGAGCGCCTGCCGCTGCGCCGGGTCCATATTAAGCATGCGACCAGCAAGCTCTTTTTTAATGGCTTCGTTGGTCTGATTTGCATACATGCCTTTTTGATACCGCTCCTTTTGTTTATCGTAAGAACCAGCCTTCATTAAAGTATTTCCAATACCAGTTAGACCAACCGCATTCATGCCCCTTCCCAGGAGACGCGACGTTGCTTTTCCGGCTCGCTCTGTACCAGAGCGGCGATAGGCAAATCCAGCCGTACCCTTGGTCGCTCCCCAGGCTAACTTTTTCGCGCCACTCCCGGCCATGCCGGCCATCTTCAGGCCGATCCCTGATCCGGTGCCGCCTAAGCTCGCCGCTACTTTCAAACCTCCGTAGATCAGGGCGCCCAGGATCAATAGCTGTATGCCCGTAGTGGAGAGCGTCTCCATCAACTTCGCCCCCACGCTGTCAGCCTCGCCAATGGACGGCAGGCCCTGGGTAAAAGGACTGTCCGCACGGCTCATTAGGGCAGTGGTAGAAATCGCCAACCACAAGAAGAATGTCGCCGTCGGCAGGTAAATAACCCCCCACTTAATAAAGTTATCCCACCACTCCTTGTGGTATTTTGACAGCATCGGGAAACCCCAAGCTCCCCACGAAAGTGGCATTAAAATAAGTAAGAAAGCCACCCACATATTACGCACCAGCGCCATGATAAATACAGTCGCCATTGTAATAAGCGCAAACGCGGTCAACCCAATGGACAATATTGTTACCTGTAAGCTGCCGACAAACCGATTCAGCCAATCTACGTCAACGCCGTCCGGAACAATGGTTGTAAAGCGCTGTGGCGCGAAGGCCGAACCGATAGACTCTCCGTTTAGGCCGCCACTAATAAAGAAGTTTGTTAGAACATTGCTAATATCAAGTAAAAAGCCGGCGATAAGCATGCTGAAATTAACCAGCAGGGCCGCCAGCACGATAAGACCCACCATTTTTTGCGCCTCTCGCTCGCCAATCCCCAGAATAATCCGGAAAGCAGCAATAATAATCCCCAGCACAAAAAGAAGGTTTACGACACTCAAAGATATTCTAAAGCCCTCACTCACCACCGGCAGTTTAATTATCTCCGTCCCCAATCCAATCATCCAAATCGCGGCTTGGCTTACCCAATTAAGCAATGTCCCAAAAAATAATTGAATGCTCGCCAGTAAAGTCAAGACAAGATTTCCTGTTTTACACCCAAAATCAAAAGTACTGCAGTCAACCTCAAGGGCACCAGGATCCACCGCATCCTGAGCTCCGGCAATCCCCGGCAACAAGAAAGCGCCAATCAGGAGCACTGCCACCAGGAAGACTATTTTCTTGTTTTTTAGGATTGAAAAATTCATAGATCAAATATTCTACTCCCACGGGAACGGCCTTTCCGGCACCGTGGTCCAACTGTCTCCGGAGTATGAGAACGGCAGAGTTCCCCCACTATAACTTCCGGCCGGCGACCGGTGCTTGGTGCAATCATCCAGTCTACCGGCCCAGTTTTGATCTTCCGTGAGCATGTTATACGCTCTGCCAAAGATCTTTCTCGCCCCTGTAATATTATTCTCAAACTGCCTGGCATCTACGACTATGCCTCCCCCCAAGCCGGCTTTCAGTTCAGTCAATGTCTGTCGTCCCTCCGGTGAATTGGCTACATCCGAGATCGCCGCCTGAATATCCGTCATTCTTCTCAACAGGTCTTGATTGCGCCCGGCCTCATCAACCGCCGCGTCTTCTAGTGCGTCCATCACCGATTCAACATCCTTTATCATATCTTCAATATCCGGCAAAACTCGGTTTTGCAAACGCTTGGCGATCCTGAAGTTCGCGGAACAAACGAACTGCTCATTTCCTGCATCATCAGTATATTTTGAGCTGTTCAAGTCGCCATCCTCATTAATTAAATAAAACTCATCGCGTAAGTATTCTAATGCCGCCAAAGCCGTCTCTCCATCCGCTAAGGAGACCGAGCCGGAGGCATTGTCATAAAAGGCCTGTCCTTTCTCGCGTAAAGAAATCGCCTGCTTAATATCTCTTAAGAAAGTTTTCTTTTCTTGACCGAAGCGAGCATTGTTAATCCCCCGGCCGGCGCCCCCCCCGGGCGGAACATTACCCCAGCCGCCGCTCCTACCGCTTCCCCCGCTGTTTAAGCTACCGATAACACTAGCCAGGCCCTTGTCCAAAATAGAACCCATGAGTGAGTTGGCGATTGCGTTGACGTATTCCTCCAGGCTGTCAGCGGCCAAGGTGTAGTCTATCTCAATGCCCGCAACCCTAGATGTTAGGTCCTTTATCACTGAACCGGGCGTTTTAATAAATCCGTCCACTGAGTCGCTGAGAAATCCCCCGCCCGCAACTCCTTCGGCTTCGGCCGCCCGCTCCGCTCTCTCCGCCACCGATGCCTGGACTGTCTCCGCGCGAACTAATGATAATATGTAGTTATTTTCCGGCCGCAGAGATTGTTGATACGCGTCCCAACCTCCTTCGCCAAAGTTCTTATCAAATTTAGCCGCCTCTCCAGCATCTGTACTACAGCCAACAGAAGCGCCCAATGACCATGTGCTTCCGCTAACACTCACACTACCAAGCGCTTGCAAGATCTGTGGCTTGAAAGAATCACAAAGATTCGCATCCGCGAAAAGACCGGCAACCGATCTTTTCGCGGAGTTCGCCGCCTCTCCAAGGAAAGAAGTCCAATTTTCCACAAACTTTGGCGCGCCGTCCAGGCCGTCGCCCACAAAACTAAGCACTTCGCTTGTTATCCAGTCAATTAACTCTCGGCGCAGTTTCTCGTTAGCTAGTTTTTCGGCCCACTCCAGCAACTGTTGACCAAGACTCTCCGCGGTACTGTAATCTGCGGCAACCGTCGAGGCCGCCGTAATCGGGCTAGCCGTAGAGTCAACATTAGCCGGCACGGCTTGTTGCGCTGTAGCTTGACGCGCCGTCGCTAAGCCTCCGCTAACTAAAATAAGTAACAGTAGCGCCGTAATAACCAATGGTATTTTTTTAACTTGTCGCTCCATACGTAACAATTAAATCTGATAGCGCCTCTGACAAAGCCGCTAGCTCATCCTCTACTCTTTGCAATACCGCGACTGCCAGCGAAGCAGCCAAGGGGTCTTGTTCGTAATTTACCAAGGTTTCAAAAAGCTTTTTTTGAATCTGTAACAACCGGATTTGCTCTGTGTGTGCAAACAAAAAGTTTTCCGGAGTCGAAGTATTGTAAAGACGGTCTATCGCTCGCTCATAAATAACACTCAGCAAAAGTAAATCCGTCACAGAGTCATCCGAAAAACTAATGTTGTTTTCTGCGATGGTTTTTGCGCTATCGTGAATTATTTTTGTGCGCCGCTCCAAGTAGTACTGCCAGTCCGCCTTGTCCGGATTCGGTATGATAATTAGTCTCTCCTCTTGAACCGGCTCATCAAGTAGCAACGAAATAGATTCTTCTATCTTGTTTCCTAAGACCGTATTAACCATTCGCTCCGGCGAAAGAGTCGCTATCTGCCCGATGCCATTAACGGTCTCCGGTCCTTCCGGGTTAGCTTCAAACATTATCTGAGCCACCTCTTTAGCCATGGCCTGGGTATTCAAAGGAGATTGAAATGACTTACTAAGTAAGGCGGTATTCCCGCCGAGTGGATTGCCTTCTATGCTCACTGTCGTTACCATGGCATCAAAGACAACGAGCAAAAAAAAGACAGTCAAACCAATACTGACAGTGATAATCAATGACTTTAAGAATCGCATAATGATGGTCAAGAAAGTATATTGAAAAATAGCGATCGCTTTATTAGCCAAACATGTCTAAACAGGCTCACAGTGAACAAATCACTCCTCTTATGATATCATGAAAAGCACATGAGCGGGCGGCAAAAAACACAGTGGATATCTTTCCTTGGTACTATTGTCACAATAGTTGTATTTTTTGGTTACTTTAACCTAGCTCAAGCTGATTTTTATAGAAATTTAAGTATCGGTGATTCCGGCCCGGATGTGCTTGAACTCCAAAAAACATTAAATTTTCTTTCCGTGACCAGGGTGGCGCAAACAGGGCCGGGCTCACCCGGGGCGGAGACCAGCTATTTTGGCCCGGCGACCTATGCGGCAGTAATTAAGTTCCAAGAGTTATACCGGAGTGTCATTCTAGCTCCGATTGGCTTGAGCGCCGGTACCGGCTTTGTCGGCCCGTCTACCCGCGCAAAGCTGAATCAGTTCTCGGGGCAGTCTGCCCAAGCTCAACCAACCAAAATAGTACCTACCTCACCGGCTCAGCCGCAGCCTACGGCCTCAACTCCAGCCCCATCTTCCCAGGCGCCCCAAATCACCCTTATTACGCCGAACCCGGTCCGGCGCGGCCAGACCGTGGTTGTCACCGGCACCGGCTTTACGAAGGACAACACCATCTCTCTGGGCCCTGACGAGATTTATCATCTCTCCTCCCCAGACGGCCAAAGGCTTGAATTCACCATGACTAGCTCCATTCCAGTATACAAAGACAACGAAGACGGCGGAGCAGAATTTCCATTTTGGGTGTATATTGATAATGACAACGGCACCAGCGGAAACTTTATTTTAAACTTTCGACCCTAGGCCTATGAAATCATTTATTAAAAAATACTGGGTTATCATAGTGGCGATAGTAATAGCTGTTACAGCCGCAAGCGGCGTCTTTTGGTACACCAGCCAGCCAGCCTATGGCATTCTCGGCTTTGGTGGGCAGATTTCGCAGGTATTTTACTGCACCTGTTCCGATGGAATCTTGTTGACTATCAGCGCTCCCGGGCCAGCCGGCACCTATGTGTATCAAGGGGGTCTCACTCAGGTCTATCCCTATGGACGAATTTACGCACCCGGCGCCCAGGCCCTAGGTACCTACAGCCCTGGGGGAGTTTGCTTGTATGTGACTGGTCCGACCTGTAGCAGCCAGTCGGTCACTAGGGGCACTATTCTAATGGTTGGGACATCGCAATAGCCAGCTGTCGAAGGCGTTCAACTGAAAGGTCTTGAGCCCTCGTTTTTTCGTCTATCCCTTGATTCGTAAATACCTCCAGAATCTGATTTTTTGGCATAGCTAATCCGGTTGCCAAGTTATTCAAAAGCATCTTCCTTGGCTGTTTAAAAGCCGCATGAATGAAGGCATAATAACTCTCTAACCCCTCTTTTTTTAACTCTCCAGGCTTTATTCTCAACTCCACAACCGCGGAGTTTACTTTCGGCGGCGGCGAAAAGTCTTTTGCCGGTACCTCAAATAAAACTCTAGCCTCGGCCCAGATCTGAGTGGCCGCGGCCAGCAGATTCATTTTCGGCGGCTGCGCGGCCAGCCGCTCCCCGACTTCTTTTTGAACCATTAAAACGCTCTGCTCGGGCTTGTGCTCCAGCTCACTGATGGTTCGCAATATCTTGCCGGTGATGTAATAGGGCAAATTACCCACGATCGCATAACGATCGAGAGGTAAGAAGTTAGAATTAAGAATTAAGGCAGGGAGTATCCTGAGCGCATCCCCGGCGATGATTTCGTATTTTCCCTTACTTCTTACTTCATAATTCTTCATTCTGGTGGCCAGCTCATGAGCGAGAGTTACATCTTTTTCGATTCCAATGTAGCTACAGCTCAATTTTTTGCACTGCTCAAATAGAGGCCACGTCAGCGCTCCTCTACCCGGCCCAATCTCAATAACTGTCTCTCCCTTTTTCAACTTTAAACCAGCGACGATCTTTTTGATCACCTCCGGATTTTTCAACCAATGTTGCCCAAGGTAGCGACTCATTGAAAATTGGAAATTGAGAATTGAAAATTATTCCTCTATCCACACATCACTCTCGTCCGGCAACTCATTGCACGTGCCCGTCGGACTGATGAAATCATAATACTCTCGAGGCACCTCGCGCAAAAAACGCGACGGAAAACTTTGGTAAAGCAGGTAAAGCACTTTGCGCGCCCGCGTCATCGCCACATACATCAGCCGTCGCTCCTCCTCAACATCCTCCTCTTTGCTCATACATCTCTCGTGCGGCAAAATACCCTCGTTACAGCCGATCAAAAAAACATAATCAAATTCCAAGCCCTTAGACATGTGGATACTCATCATCAACACCGGCGGCCGCTCCCCCTCTTTTGTCTCCTTAATGTCATCGGTCGCCTCCAGTAGCGAGATCCGCTCCAAAAACTCCTCTAAAGATTTAAATCTAGATGCGAACACTGTTAACTCTGCTATGTTTTCCAGTCGCTCCTGAGCATTGTCTGTTTTTCGCTCTAAAAACTCCGGATACTCGCTCTCTCGCAAAAACCAGTTGATCAAATCAACGGGTGCCTGCTCCGCAGATTGCCTGGTAATTGCCTCTACTAGCGGCTGACCTACGCGTTTGCCAAAAGCCTTTTCCAGCCGCTCTGTCGCTAACAGGTCGTCATGATTAAGCGCGATCCGGAGAACCGCCAGCACGTCTTTAACCTCCTTGCGGTCATAAAACTTAAACCCACCATAGATCTTGTAGCGGATATTCTCGCTAATCAGCGCCTGCTCCGGCGCTCGCGACTGCGCGTTTGTCCGGTACAAAATAGCAATGCCTGCCAGCGGCTCCTTATCACGAATATCCTGGATCTCATGCGCCACCCAAGTCGCCTCAATGTCCGGATCCACGGCCGCGACCATTTGAATCGGTTCGCCCGCCCCCCTGTCTGTCCAAAGCCTTTTTGGCGTACGCACCTTGTTATTTTCAATTACGGCATTTGAGGCTTCAATGATCGTACTAGTAGAGCGGTAATTTTGCTCAAGTTTTATAACAGTTGCCTCCGGCCAATCCGTACTGAAGTTAAGAAAGTTTCTAAAGTCTGCCAGACGGAAGCCGTAAATTGCTTGTGAATCATCACCGACGACAGTTATGTTTTTATGTTTTTCTACTAATATACGAATCAATTGATATTGCACGGTGTTAACGTCTTGGTATTCATCAACAAGGAGATGCGAAAAAAGTTTTTGGTACTTCTCCCGGACCTGTTTATTATTTTTGAACAAACGGACTATCTTTTCCAGTAGGTCATCAAAGTCAAACGCGTTGTGCGCCTCCAGTCGCGCTTCGTATTTTCCATAAAGCTCAGCCACTAACCCGTCAAACCACTCCCCTGAACTTGCTAGCTCGCTAACACTCTCCAGCTCGCTCTTTATCCGGCTTATCCGCGACTGCGCCACGCGAGGGTTGAACTTGTCCGCCGGAATGTCCATATCTTTCAATATCTTCTTGATTATGGAAAGAGAGCCATCAGAGTCCACGATGGAAAAGTTTCTGTTTCGGCTACCAACAGCCTCTATTTCCTGTTTAAGAAACCGAGCGCCAAGAGAGTGAAACGTACCCAAAAACGGCGTCCCCGGAACCGGAAATGTAGGCGACCACGCCGCCGGCGTCGACACCCCGAACACTCGCTCGCGCATCTCCTTCGCGGCTTTATTGGTAAAAGTGATTGCGATTATCTCGTGCGCCGGCACCCCTTTTTGAATAAGTAGTCTCAACCGAGCCGTTAGCGCCCTTGTCTTCCCACTCCCCGCCCCAGCGGCAATTAAAAGCGGCCCGCCCGGGTGTTCTACTGCTTGTTTTTGTCTTTCATTTAAATCCATATTTTTAGTACTTAGTACGTAGTACCTAGTGCGTAGTCGTTAACTGCTGAAACGCAATTTTTTACAAATAATAACTTCAATCGGAGCCAGTACCTAAGTACTAAGCACTACGTACTAAGCACTGGCCTCTCATTGTACTTGATATGACTCATTCACACAAAAAACCTCCAAAAAAGTGAATTTTTAGACCACAAAAAATATCCACCGCGGGGTACTTGACGCCCTATCTAGGCCTGCTAGTATGACCCTATGCCTGAGAAATTCATCAATTTTTCAGAATGCGAAAACGGACGCTATGCCCGAAAAACCTAGATTTTATAGGCTTTAAGAGCCCTAGGGCGTAGCCGACAGATAAGTAACCCTCTCTTATATAAGTACTCTTTTAACATACTGGAGTCGTGCTCTGCCATTTGTGAAAAAGGCAGTCACCACTCCACTTGGAATCACCGCCATCATCGTGCTTGGCGGACTTTTAGTTAACGCGGTCGCCCCGGTCCGGCCGAGCCAGACCCAGGCTGTGTTTGGTGGCGCTGACGACTCTGCCGGCCTAGTTAACGAAACGCTAGCTGCCCAAGACGCCACTCTACAAGCCGCCAACCCCTTACTTTCCGGCGAAATAGACTACGACGCCGCAGACGCGCTTCTCTTTAGTAGCGCCACCCTGTCCGGTAACGCCACGGGCGCTGGTACGGGCCCGGCGCGGAGCGAGGTCATAACTTATGTAGTTGAAGAGGGCGACAATCTTTCTGCGATTGCCTCCCGCTTTAACATCACCCTGACCACCCTTTTAAACAGCAATCCAAACATAAAGCCAAGCGCCTTAGCAATCGGTCAAAAACTGACTATCTTACCGGTTGACGGTGTTGTTCACACAGTCAAAAAAGGTGAGACTGTTGGCGCGCTTGCCATCCGCTACGGCGTTACCCCTTCTGTTATCACCAATGCTAACGAGATAAAAGAAAATATTATCGCTACCGGAGACGCACTCATTATCCCGGGCGGTAAGGCAACCATCGGCGGTAGTAGCGGTAGTAGCGCCGCGCGCTCTGTCGCCTCCTCGCTCACCGGCTATATAGCCCGCGTCAGCAACTCTGCAGTTTACCCGCTTGGATCACGTGGTCGGCAAACCGCGGGTCAGCACGGCCGCTATGGAGCTTACGACCTAGCCGCCCCAACAGGCACTAGTATCGTTGCCGTTGAAAACGGTATCGTGGAGTACGCCAAACGTGGTTGGGAGGGCGGCTATGGTAATCGGGTTATTATCCGTCACGACAACGGCCGCCAGACTTTGTACGCGCACATGTCCACCATTGATGTCTCTACTGGGCAGTACGTTAGCCGCGGCCAGCGCCTTGGTGGCGTTGGTTCTACCGGTAACTCCACCGGCCCACATCTACACTTCGAAGTGAGATAGACCTCACCAATCACTAATAATCACAAATCGCCTAATTCGCCGCCGTTAGACTTGATTTTCATTAGTTTGATTGGTGGATATTAGTGATTAGTGACGTCTATTCTGCTAAAATAGGAAGGTATGAGTGAAGCAGAATCTTCAGCAGAAAAAAAGAAACTCAAAATAGATCTGCTTGATCTTGTTCTATTGCTATTGCTGGCGATTGTCTTTGATTTGCTAAGTATCATCCCGGCTCTCGGCAGCGTCATTGGTCCGCTCGGCGTAGTTATCTTCCGGGTTGTATTTCATTTCATGGGCGTCAATACCAAGCTCATGAACGTGTCTCCAGTCATCGGCTTCATCATCGAACTTATCCCTATCGTGGAGATAATTCCTTCCAGCATTTTATACGTCGTGGTTGTTTATTTTGAAACTCGATATGCTGAAAAGATAGCGGCCAGGATTCCTGGCGGAGAAAAAGCTTTGAATCTCGCCGCGGCGGTCGGTGGAGACGTGAAGAGTATGCGCCAAGGTGCCGCCGGTGCCCGCCAAACTGTTGCCGCGCAAGCCGCCGCCACTGCTCATAAAAAAGAAAAGCCATCTGCGGGTACTCAAGGCTTCACCGCCACCGACCAGTTCGGCCAGACCATGGGTCCGCAGACAGCGGGAGGCAAGTCTTCTGAAAGCCCATACGCCCAACCCGGCGAACAGGCATCCACTCGCCCTCAAGGAAGACAGCCATCACACCCGGTCAATAAAGCCCGCTCGGAAGCAGGTACTGCTCGACGTGAAAGGGACGCATCCACCGGCCGACCCTCTGAAGACGAATCTAAACAAGAGGATACCGGCGAACTGGCCCGCGACCCTCGCTTAGACCAGTACGGTCAGCCAGGCCCGGTTTCTAAAGGTAAGTCAGTCGCCGGCGCCGAAGATGTAGGCCAACAAGCAAAGAAGTCAAAGTCAGCCGGCAAAATACTGAGCATGTCTGAAAAGCTGGCCAACGCCAAAAAACGCCGCGCCGCCTAGACACTCCCCTCCTTTTCCCCTACAATTAATCCTAATAAGCTAAACAGCTAATAAGCTAATCAGCTAAAAATATGATCGACCCACAAATCCAACAAGAACTGCGTCAGCAGCTAGAGACTGAAAAGAAAAAGCTCGAAAAAAACATTGCCGAGCTATCAAAGCCTGTAGATATGGGCGACGATATTGACTCTTTTGACGAAGAGACAGACGAGGCCGAGGCCTTTAGCGCCAACGTTGGCTCTGCCGAGTCGCTAAAAGCGAGACTCGGTCGCGTCACTGACGCCCTCGCCAAAATGGAGGTTGGCACTTATGGAAAGTGCGAGGGTTGCGAAGGAGTTATAGGCCTAGAGCTACTCAAGGCCGACCCGGAGTCCCGCCTCTGCCGAGACTGTAAGCTGAAAGAAAGAACACAAGCTGCTTAGCTTATTAGCTGTTTAGGGCAGTAGGCCACGGCTAGAAAAACCTAATAAGCTAAACAGCTAAACAGCTAAACAGCTAAACAGCTAAACAGCTAAACAGCTAAACAGCTAAACAGCTAAACAGCTAAACAGCTAAACAGCTAAACAGCTAAACAACCATGTCCTCCAATTTTTCTCGAGTACTGTCCGCTGAACTGGAAGGAATTGAAGCAATGGCCATTGAGGTTGAGACCGACGTTCACGTCGGTCTTCATAATTTTACGATAGTCGGCCTTGCTGACAAGGCCCTCTCTGAGTCAAAAGAGCGAATAAATGCTGCGCTCAAGAACATTAAAGTTCGTCCACCCGCGGCGGAAAACCGACGAGTCATTGTTAATCTGGCTCCGGCCGACATAAAGAAAACCGGCTCGCAGTACGACCTGCCAATCGCCATCGGTTACTTGCAAGCCACCGGCCAGTTAGAGGGCTCTAGCGTTGACCTGGAAGAAACATTCATCGTCGGCGAGCTGGCTCTTTCCGGACAAGTACGACCAATAAGCGGCGCGCTTAGCATTGCCCGTTGTGCTAAAAAACAACAGGCCTACGAACTGCTCGTGCCGGCCGCCAACGCGGCTGAAGCGGCCATGGTTGAGGGTCTGCGCGTCATTCCAATAAAAAATCTCCGCCAAGCTATTGCTCATCTTGAGTCTCGCCAACCCATTCCGCCGATGCCGGTTACACGGGTTAACGACATCCCCGAAGAGTTTTCCATCACTATCGCTGATATCAAAGGCCAGCAACAGGCGAAACGTGCCCTGATGATCGCCGCCGCCGGCGGGCATAATGTTTTGATGAGCGGGCCGCCCGGCACTGGTAAGACCATGCTCGCCCAGGCCTTGGTCTCTATCTTGCCGCCGGCAACAGATCAAGAGGTCATTGAAATGACCCAGATATACAGCGCCGCCGGCCTACTTGGTGAGGAGCCCTGCATCAAGCGCCGGCCCTTCCGATCCCCGCATCAGACTGCTTCACCAGCCGCTATCTTTGGTGGCGGTGGCACGCCGCGACCCGGAGAAATAAGCCTTGCCCACCGGGGCATCCTCTTTTTAGATGAAATACCTGAATTTCGCCGCGACTTGCTTGAGTCTCTTCGCCAGCCGCTTGAAAGCGGCCGGGCAGTTGTTAGCCGAGTCCGAGGCAACCTAGAGTTTCCAGCCCGCTTTATTCTTATTGCCGCCATGAATCCCTGCCCTTGCGGTTATTATCAAGACAAGGAAAAAGTGTGCAGCTGCCCCATGGCCCAGATCCAGCGGTATCAAAAGAAGTTATCCGGCCCGCTTTTAGACAGGATTGATATTCAAATAATCGTGCCGCGACTTGATATTGAAGAGCTCCGCCAAAAAACAACCGAAGCCGATATTCAATCTTGGCAATCAACCCGTGAACAGGTCCACCGCGCTCGACTCATGCAGCAGCAGCGGTTTAGCGAGACCGGCACAAAACTCGTTACTAACAGTGAGATGAGCTCTAGGCTCGTCGAAAGCCTTATCCGCCCAGACTCTACTGCTGAAGAGCTCATCAAAAAGTTGTTCCAGGGCAATAAATTATCCCCTCGCAGTTATTACCGTTTGCTAAAGACGGCGCGAACAATCGCTGACCTTGAGGCCAGTGACCAGGTTCGCAAAGAGCACGTCAGCGAAGCCTACGGGTTCCGCGTCCGCGAAGACGACGAGCGGGAATAATACCTCGTCCCCTGCTCTTAAGCACCAAGCGCCACTCGGAGCTGTGGGTAAACGAAGTAGTAAAAGACAACCCCAAGAGCAATAAGCAGAATCAGCATCAGCACGCTTTTTGTTTTTGAGCCTCCTTCTTTTGAGCCTCCTTCTGTCTTTAAGTGCTCCGTCTCCGGCAGCATTAAAACTTCTGCGCTCGGCTGGTTGCCCCCACCGCCAATATCAGAGCTCATGGTTCGCAAAGATACCCGCGGCCTTGTTAAGACCGTGCTTACTTTCTGAGATTGATGCTGAGTGCTGTTCATCTATTACTACCTAACTCGCCCACCCAAGTAGGCGGATGGCCTCCTTCATTCCTTCAAACGAGGTACTGATAAGAACCTCGGTTTCATTTGCAAGGTATCCCAAAGAGGCACCGGCAGTTTCTGTCGGCGCAAAGCGGTCAGGCAAGCCTAAGACGGTACCGTTACGGAATTCCTGGAAATCCCCCGGGCTGGTTACAAAGAACTCACCCAAGCTACTAGCTTCCAAGGCCTCAAACCACGCGGTGAGCGCCGCCGGGTCAGTTGCGTCCAGCTTACCTATATAACCAGGCCAGATGCCATCCGCATTTTTGTAGATGAATGCGGTAAAGTCATCCGCGAAAAGCGCGGCAGTAGATTCCTGATCGCCAAGGCTTGGCGCGACTGCTGCCACAAATTGACCAAAGGGAACCTGGTTACCCGCTCCGTCAGTAAAGATTATTTCAGTCAAACCATCTGGCAACTCAGCCGCCTCCCGGCGTAGAGTTGTGGTCACCGCCGCGCTCGTCACAGTCCCATCGAGCGAGACAGTTATTTGCCCCTGCGGTGCTCCTTTAAAGGCGGAGGTGTGTGAGAGAAGCTCCGACTGTCCCGGCTGATCCTCTGTCGCCGGTTGCTCGGCAACAGGCGGATTGATCACTGGCTCGCCAGAGCTAAAGATCGGGTAAACTACAAAGTAGCCAATAAGTCCGAGAATGATTATACCCATAACAATTCCAAGGATCCACCAAAGGGTGTGAGATTTACTCCCTGCAATATCCGGCTCCATCTCCATGCCATTCGCTGTCTCCGGAGTGAACATCGGCTCATTCGCATCTATACCAGCAGGAGTAAAGGAAGGCTGGTTGGCTGGCGCCGCGGGAGGTGTCATCTGACCCATGTCAGTCATCATCGTGCGGGGCTGCTGCTGGTCCGCTGCAGCTGGACCTGGTTCCGGCACCAATTTATCCTGAGGGGCGCTTGCTGGCGCTGCACCAGGTAAATTCTGAGGCGGCTGTCCAGGGCTGGCCTGAGCAACGTTGTTAAGGCGGTCAGTCAAAGATCCGCTACCTTGGTCTCCTGCTCCCGTGTTAACGGGTTTACCCTGAGCATCGTCGAAGGGTTGACTCTGAGTATTGTCAAAAGATTGATTGTTATTGTTTGCCATAGGCAAAAATTCTTAATAATAAACGATATTTTCGTTCCCTTTACTATACCACAAAAACAAAGTGGTCTGCGAATAACGAATAAAAAACGAATCAACGAATAAGCGAAAAAAGCCCATGGGCCATTCGCCGATTCGTCTGTGTGTATTCGTTATTCGGACACCTCAGCTCTGCTCAATGCCTTTCATTGAAAGGCCGATCTTTCCGTGATCCATCTTGATTATCTTCGCTTTGACACGCTGTCCCACCTCCAGAACATCTTTGATATCTTTCACAAATCCATCCTTAACTTCAGAAATATGCACCATGCCGTCCTGACCGGCATCCATCTCAACAATACCGCCAAATTCCAAGAGCTTAATAACGGTACCCGTGACCAACTCCCCTATGTCATAGGTCTTGGTCAGTGCTCGCACTTCTTCCAGCGCCGCTTTTGCTGTCTCTCCACTATCACCGGCGATAAAGACGGTACCGTCTTCTTCAATATCAATAGATAGTGCGCCGGTCTTTTCAATGATGCCGTTGATAGTCTTTCCACCCGGACCAATGACCAGCCCAATCATGTCTGACGGGATCTTCAGCGAAAGCACGTGTGGTGCCAGCGGTGAAAGTTCCGGCCGCGGCGCCGGTAACACGCCTTTCATTACTTCAAGAATCTGCATTCGGGCAACTCTTGCCTGAGCCAGTCCCTCGCGCAGCATCGCTACTGTCAGACCCTCAATCTTCACATCCATCTGAATAGCGGTTACGCCGTCCGTAGTACCGGCTACTTTAAAGTCCGCGTCACCGTAGTGGTCTTCGTAACCTTGAATGTCAGTCAGTATCTTATAGTCGCCGCTCTTGTTGCTCATCAGCCCCATCGCTATGCCGGCCACCGGCTTTTTTAGCGGCACACCGGCGTCCATCATAGACAAAGTTCCCGCGCAAACCGTGGCCATTGAAGATGAACCGTTGCTTGCTAGGATTTCTGAAACTATTCTCAGTGTGTATGGGAAATCTTCTTTGGCAGGCAACATGTTCTGAAGCGCTTTACGCGCCAGGGCGCCATGCCCTATCTCGCGCCTGCCCGGACCGCGGAAAAAGCCCGTCTCACCAACCGAGTATGGCGGAAAGTTATAATGGAGCAAGAAGCGCTGCTTTTTAGACTCCGTCATCGACTCAACCAGCTGCTCGTCACCCGGCGCGCCAACAGTTGTTACTGCAAGGGCCTGGGTACCGCCACGAATGAAAAGGCCACTGCCGTGCGTCTTCGCAAGCAGTCCAACCTCACCATAAAGCGGCCGCACCTCGTCTAGCGCCCGTCCGTCCGGGCGCTTACCACTGTCTAAAACGTTCTTGTGGACGACTCCGTCGATTATTTCTTCTAAGATATGATCAACGTGCTTCAGTTTTTCGTCCTCTACTTCTTTTTCGACCAAGTGCTCGTCTATCTCCGCGCGGATCTTTTCTAGCGCCGCCTCACGCTCGGTTTTAACAGCCAGATAAATCGCCTCCTCCAGCTTTGCCATCGCAAACTCTGCAATTATCTTTCGCAACTCTTCATCTATGCCCGCCGTTTCTATCGTCACCTTTGGTTTACCAATCTTGGCCACCATCTCTTGCTGAAACTTGATAAGCGCCTCTACTTCCTTGCTCGCCATCTCAAAAGCGGCGACCACGTCTGCCTCGTCCGCCTCTCGTCCCTCTAGCTCGATCATATTGATGCGGTCAGCTTTACCGGCGACAAACGAATCAATCGTAAAGCCTTCCGCCTCGTCCGCACGCGGGTTCAGCAGGAACCGGTCGTCTTTTTTAACAACGCGCACACCGGCCACCGGCCCGGCCCAAGGTACGGAAGAAATCGCCAGCGCCGCTGAAGCCGTCATCAGCGCCAAAAAGTCTAAGTCTTCTTTCGGGTCCAGAGACAAAATAGTAATCACCACCTGAATCTCCCGGCGGATTTGATTATCAAAGAGCGGGCGGATAACCCGATCAATAACTCGGCCGGAAAGCACCGCTTCTTCAGACGGCCGACCCTCCCGGCGCATAAAGCGACTACCTAAGATCTTACCAATTGCGTAAAATCGTTCTTCGTAAATAACTTGAAGTGGGAAGTAAGGCAGATTAGACTCCTTACCCATGACCACGGTTGCCAACAAGGCGCTGTCTCCATACTTACCAAGTACGGCCGCGTTTGCCTGGTTCGCGAGTTCAGATACTTCTAATGTGAGTGGCCGTCCGGCGTGCGTAGTCGTAAACTGCTGTCTGTTTAAGTTCATCCCGTTAGTAATTGTTGTTAATTTTTTATTATCACTACTGAAATTTGTTGCAAACTATCCCCGCCTTGTATTGGATACAATCTGATCCAATTACTAACGGGATTCATATATATGTGTTATTAGGTAGTGTTCACACTACCCTGCCTAACCGCTAACACATGGGATGCAGGAATGAATGCTTGCCCGTACTGCTAAGTATTAGGGCGCCTCACTCGTTCCTATCCCCCACGATGTTTAGCTAGGTTGGCTGAATTAATTTGTTAATTTTTATCTGTTTTCGCCTTTTGGTTTGCGTCACCGCGACGCCCTCGTTTCCGAATGAGAACTTTTGGTATCTCCTCCAGAGCAAAAAATGAGTCTGCCTCTTCGCGCAGCTTAGAGTTTGTGGTTCGGCTGAAAGCGGCCACCTCCACTTCGCGCCCGCGCCCCCATTTTAAGTACTGGACCAGCGGCACAAAGTCTCCGTCACCTGTGACCAAAACCACCACATCCAAAAACTCCGCCATCCGCACCGCGTCTATCGCCATCCCCACATCCCAGTCCGCTTTTTTCGCTCCACCGGAAAAAACCTGAATGTCCTTTATCCGTAGCTCTATCCCAGCCTGCTTCAAAGCATCAAAGAAAGTAGACTCGCTTTTAGTGGTCCGCTCTTTGGCCTGTTCCTCGGTCAGCTGCATGCCGGCCACGCCCTCGGTCTGGACGACATACGCCAGCGCGCGAATCAGCTTTCTGTCGCCAAGCAAACTCGCCATCAACTCTTTATAGTTGACGCGAGCATTGTAAAGATTTTTTGAGGAGTGATAAAGATTTTGGATATCTATGAATATCCCAACTCTTTGATCACTGTGTTTGCTACTCATATAATAGTCTGCGAATATCGAATTCTTAACGAATCAACGAATGAAAATGAGCTTTTTGAACTGGATTCGCTGATTCGTTTTCCTATTCGTTATTCGGGAACAGCTACTTTTTGAGCCCCAGCTGCTTGATAAGCTTGGCGTGGCCCTTTTTATCAGTCTTTTCAAAGTAGCTCACAAGACGGCGGCGCTTGCCGACCATCAGCAGTAAGCCCCGGCGAGAGTGGTTGTCCTTTTTGTGCTTTTTCAGGTGTTTTGTCAGTTCGTTTATCCGGCGCGTCAAAAGAGCAACCTGGACCGGTACCGATCCGGTGTCCTTCTCCGTGGTCTTAACGTCTTTAATGGTTCGTTTTTTTTGCGTGGTTGATAACATATTTGTAGTAAATTTCTAATTCTCAATTTCTAATTTCTAAACAATTTTCAATGATTCAATTTTTCAATGTTTAAAACATTACAGAATTAATTCATTGTTTGAAAATTGAAAATTCGTAAATTGGAAATTAATCTTCCTTCTTCTCCAGCATCTTCAAGATTATTCGCTTCTCCGCCGGCTTAATGGAGTCAATGCGGAAAGTGTACTGCTGATTCAGGTTAATGCGCTGCTTCATCTCTTCTACGCCGCCAAACTCGGTAACGTGGATAAGGCCCTGAATTTCCGGAGTAAGGCCGACAAAAGCGCCAAACGGATTAAAACGAGTTACTGTGCCCTGCACCTCTTGGCCCTCGTTAAAGGTCTCCAAGATAGTGTCCCATGGGTTCGGCTTTAGGGCTTTCAGAGAGAGGCTGACTCGACCGTCTTTTATCTCAACGATCTTCGCCTTGATAACCTCGTCTACCTTAACAATTTCCTTGGGGTCTTCAATAAGCTTGTGGTCAAGCTCGGAGATGTGAATTAGGCCCTCAATTGACGGCTGGTCTGTAAAGCGCATAAAGGCACCAAAGTCAGCCACGCCGGAGATAGTCCCGTCTACCACGTCGCCAACCGAGTAGTTTTCCAACCGGACTTTAACGCTCTCGTCAGCCACCTCTCGCTCACTCACAATCAGTTTGTTTGTGTTCTGGGTGTTGCTGATTATCTTCACCTTCAGCACCTCGCCAACCAACTTTTTCAATTCTTCCAAGATCTTTTCTTTGCTACCATCGGAAACCCGCGGGTAGTGTTCGTTAGAAAGCTGGCTAACCGGCAAGAACGCCTTCATCCCCTCTACCTCGGTTAGCAAGCCGCCGGAGTTCGCGCCAGAAATGTGAACGCTAATCGGGTCATCTTGGTCTTTTATCTCTTTGATCCCCTCCCACTGCTTGGCCCGACCGGCCTCTGCCAGCGAAATTTCTACATAACCATCCACGTTCTCCTCTTCAACAACCTTGGCGGAGATCTTCTCGCCAATAGGCATCTTCTTGATGATGTCGCTTGCGTTCAAGTACTCAGCGCCAAAAACAATCCCCGTGCCAAAGCTCCCTAGATCAAAATAAGCCGCTCGCTTTACCTTCGCGATCAGCACACTGTCAACATAGTCGTTCGGCTTTAGGCTTTTAATGGTGCTCGCCTCCGCTTTAAGCAGCGCGGCCAGAGCAGAATCTTTAGTCTTAGTCGTAGTAGCCATATATTTAGTACAAGTATCTAGTGCTTAGTACCTAGTTGAACATCGCACCAGAATGTGTAGATACTAGCAAAAAAGGCATTTTTCGTCAAATGTAGCCACAAATCCTCAAAAAGCAAAGCGGCGCCTGCAGAGTTCCCTCCACAGACGCCGCCGCGTTTTGCCGCCATCCTACTTCGGCGGCTCTTCTAGCCCATTCGGGATGAAGAGGAGCCTGTCGGTTGACGGCAAGGCGATCGGCCACGATTCGCCCGTCTCGTCCTGCTCCTGCGTGCCGGACATAGCGCAGACGCAGGCAATACAGCCGGGCACCTCGCAGCTATCTGGCCTTATATGTAAGCTCAGAGCCATAGTGCACCTCCATATAAGAAGATAAGTAGTTTTCAAGGGGTTGTCAAAAAGCTGGTATACTAATCTATATGCAAACACTACGCGAGTCGCTCAGCTGGGCGCGAGAAAATAAAGTTGCCATCGGCCACTTCAATGCCGCCGACATCACTATGACTAAGGCCGTTATTGAGTCCGCCCTTGATGTGTCAAAGGATGTTGGCCACAAAATACCGGTCATCATCGGCTTTTCTGATGGCGAGCGCGACTTCTTTGGTATTCCGGAGGCCGTTGCCTATGTTCGCGCCGCCGCGAAAGAGTACGACCACCCGATCTACATAAACGCCGATCACACTGCCACAGTCCAGCGCTCTAAGGACGCCGTAGACGCCGACTTTGACAGTGTCATTATAGATGCCGCCAAAGAAACCCTGGAAGATAATATCCGCGCCACCAAAGAAGTGGTTGTTTACGCGCGCGGTAAAGCCTCCCCCGCCCTTATTGAAGGCGAGTTTGGCTATATTGGCTCCGGCTCTAAAGTAATGGACAGTCTACCCGAAGGCGCGGCCATCACCAAAGACGCCATCGCCTCCGTGGCCGACTCGCATCGCTTTGTCAGCGAGACCGGCGTAGACCTGTTCGCCCCGGCCGTTGGTAACGTCCACGGCATGCTCGCCAAAGGCAAGAATCCCCACCTCTTTATAGAGCGCATCGCTGAGATCCGCGAAGCAGTTGGCGTCCCGCTCGTCCTCCACGGCGGCTCCGGCGTCAGCGACGAAGACTTCACCGCCGCTATCGCCGCCGGCATCTCTATCATCCATATCTCCACCGAGATGCGCCGCGCCTGGCGCGAGGGTCTGGAAAAAGGCCTAGCCGACAAACCCGGCGAAATCGCGCCGTACAAAGTAGAACCCGCCGCCATCGACGCCATGAAAGCCGTCATTACCCGCCGCCTCCGCCTCTTCAACAACCTTTAAAAGTTACGAGGCCGAACCTCGTAACTTTTGGAACCCCCTCTCTTACCTCGCCCGTCCGTAGTCTTGACGAAGGTGGCCGCCTCTCCTCCCCTTAAGATAAGGGGAGGCTGGGAGGGGTTATGTGTAGCCCCCGCAGTCTAATTCTCCCTTTTTTAAAGGGAGTACTCCGACGGTTTACGTCGGAGGGAGGGATTTCCGATGTGCATGGCGAGTTATAAAAACCAATTATCAAATTAATATGCGGCCGCATATTAATTTGATAAAAGAAAAAGAGCCGTACCCGAAGGTCGTGCTCTGTTCTTATTGCGGACTCCCTCCTAGAACCCCAAGCCCAAGTCGATCCTGAGGCCGATAGAGGGTGGCTTCGGAGAGGTCGTTGACGAATTCTGCCGCCTGACCACTCCCCGAATGATCGGGTAGAAGAGAACCTCGTGCTTCGGGCTCGCGCGAACCAAGCGGTCTTTAGCTTCCTGGCTACAGACGGTGCTGACTATGCACTCGAAGCGCCTTCGCATCAAGGCATGCCACACCCGTATCTCGCACGCGCCATTGTGCGCATCCAGGATACGGCTGGCTTCCAGGAAAACGGCACGGTCGCTGAGACCGGTATCGAGCCTCATCCAGTCCATATATACCTCCTTAGCCATTTGCGGTGGCCAGCCGGGCTTTCGCCTTGGTTGTTAAAGATCACACTGACAAAGCCAATATACGTCAATCTTGACAAAACGTCAAAAAAGGTGATACAGTATTTGTATTAAAATACACAAAAGCTTGAAATATAAGGCTAAATATGCTATAAAATCTGTATGAAAAAGTCATACAATATATCTGAGCTTAAGCAGTTTTTAACCGATTTTGGCCTCACTAAAAAGCAGGCCGCCGTCTACCTCGCCTCCTTACAGCTTGGCCCGGTCTCCATCCAAGCCATCGCCAAAGCTGCCAAAACCCAGCGCACTAATCTCTACGATGCCGTGGAGGAGCTTATTGAGCGCGGCCTAATGGCCATTGTCCCCTTTGGCAAACGCAACCACTATCAAGCGCAAGACCCGACCGCCCTCAAAAGCCTACTACACGAAAAAGAGCGCGCTCTTAAAGACACGCTCCCCCAGTTTGCCTCACTCTACGATGCCGGCGAAACCAAACCTCATATTCGCTACTACCCAGGCCTAGAGGGTTATAAGCAGGCCTACGAAGACTCGCTCACCACCACTGATAAAAAACTCATTGGCATTTTCTCCACCCAGTCAATGTGGGAAGTTATTGGCCGCCAGGCCGCTGACGACATGGTCACTCGCCGCATCAAAAAATGCATTGCCCTGCGCGTTATTCGTTCCAAAGTTGGCGAGCCCAATCGCATTTACCCCAGTAGTCTTGGCGACTTACGCGAGATGCGCTGGGCGCCCAGTGGCATGGAGTTCCCTATCACTACCTACGTCTACGACAACAAGGTAATGATTCTCTCCTCCAAGCGCGAGACCTTTGGTTTGATTATTGAGTCGGCAGACATCGCCGCCGCCCACCGCCACTACTTTTCTGCTCTGTGGCAGCTCTCTACCCCCGACCGCCCCGACTTCTGCCTGCCACAGTTTCAGAATTAGCCGGAATATCTCGGCCTTCAGAGTATTTATGCAGAATTGAGCTAATCAAAGTTTGGTATGGTAGCCCCTCGCGTATAGCCGCGGCTTTCAGTCTCTGTAAAGACCGATTAGAGATCCGAATGTTAATGCTACGCGTCTTGTTAAGCGTCTCCCGCGCAACCGCCTGGTATCGCGCCATCTCCTTCTTAAGATTTTTAACAGGCTTGTATTTGCCGGCTGCAAAATCTTTTTCTATTTTCTTCTCCTCTGCATCAAGCTTGATGTATTTCATATGATTATTACTTTTCATCAATAATATATTTCTTTGTTTCTCTTCGACTCGGATAAATGGTTTTTAGAAAAATTTTTTCATCGTCTTCTACAAAAGGAACTTTATACGCATAATTTTCTATATTAACGATGAAGATTTTCTGATTCGGATACCTTTTTATATTACTATGGTCAACTACAGTGAGCAACTTTCCCGACTCAATAGCAGCAACAACGTCTTCAAAGCTGACATCGCGAGTTTCCTTCAACCATTTATTTTTAGCCAAATCCCAATCAACGTATTTCATATCCCATAATTAGTATATACAAATAGTATACTTTGTCAATAAAGGCTACGCCCGCTCGTAAGTCACAAAACTATACCCCTCGTGGTCCTCGCGTTCGGTCTCGCGCCACTCGTCCGTCTTTATCTCCGGGAAAAAGGCGTCTGCGCCTTCTACGTTCTGGTGCACGTGCGTTAGGTACATCCGGCCGGCATCGCAAATTGTTTGGTCAAATATCTGCCCGCCGCCGATTCCATAAATATCCTCGTCCGGGTGCGCCTTCACTGCGTCTTCTACGCTCGGGTACACCTCCACCGAATCCCATCCGTCATTCTGAGGCACATACCGAACCTGCCTGCCGGCAGGCAGGGAATCCCGAGATCCTTCACTACGTTCAGGATGACCAGGAGTATAATTTTGCTGTCGCGTAATCACAATATTCGTCCGATTCGGTAGCGGCTTACCTAGCCGCGCTACAATAGACTCAAAAGTCTTTCTCCCCATCAGCACGGTTTTACCCGAAGTGATTTTTTTAAAATGCTTCAAGTCCTCCGGTAAATACCAGGGCAGATCATTCTCTTTTCCTATTGCATTGTTTTCTGCGAGCGCAGCGACTAGAATAAGCATATATAGAATTATGACACAGTTTGACTTCAAATATCGAGAGGCGCTCCGAGAGATAATGAATCACGGCTTACGCGAGCGCAACGAGCGTACCGGCCATGAGACCGTCGCCCTGCCCGGCCTGACCATCGCGATAGACGAGGGCTTTCCCCTGTTGACCCTGCGCAAGATCCCTATCAAGCTCTTCGTCGCCGAGCAGATCTGGTTTTTAACCGGCTCTAACCGCCCCGACCCATTTTTAACCAAGTTTACCCACATCTGGGACGACTTTACCGAAGCCGACGGCACTATCGCCGCCGCCTATGGATATCGCTGGCGCCACCACTTTGGCCGAGATCAGATAGGTGACCTGGTCCGCCTTCTTCAAAATGAACCCGGATCTCGCCACGGCGTGGTCATGGCCTGGGACCCGGCGGACGACGGCCTGGGCACCGGCACCAAGAAAAAGAACGTCCCCTGCCCTTTTACCTTCACAGTGACCATCATCGCCAATAAGCTCCACCTGCACAGTATTATTCGTTCTAATGACATGATGCTCGGCGCTCCGCACGACGCCGCCGGCTTTGGCCTGCTTCAACATCTGCTCGCCGCCAAGCTTGGCTACCAAGTTGGTACTTATACTCACTCCATCAGCAACGCTCATATTTACGACATCCACTACGACCAGGCTTGGGAGCTGATTGATCGGGAAAATGACCATAAAGAGGTTTTTCTGGAGTGTCAGCCGGACTACTTTGATCGCGGTGAAAAAGGCGACGAATCCCTAGTTGATGAGATAGTTGAAAAAATAAACAGTCAGTATCACCCCCTCGGTCCGATTAAGGGCCTCAAGATCGTCTTGTAAAAAGTGAGCTACTTGGTATTCTGTAGAAACATTACTGCTAACCAAATTCAAAATTATTATGGGCATTCTCGGTAAAACAGATATTAAGAAGTACATTAAAGAAGGGAAGATAATTCTTGATCCAGTCGCTGACCAGTTTCAGATCCAGCCAAACTCTCTAGACCTTCGCGCCGGCTGGAACTTTTATGTACCTCAGCAGTGGCAGTACGGAGAGGCTGGTCGCACCGTCACTAGGCCCGACTACACAGAACACAAAGCAAACAGCGACGACTTTAAGTTAATAAAACTTCGCCCTGGCCAGTACTTTGAGTTCCTACCCAACGAGTTCGCAATCGTCTCTACCCTGGAAAAACTCAGCCTTAAAGCAAATGATTTAATGGCGCTCCTGTACCCGCGTAGCTCAATGATCCGCCGCGGCTTTGTAATTGAAAGCGGCGTTGTGGACGTCGGCTATTCAGGTCACCTTACAATTCCCGTTTACAACGCCACCCCACAACCCCTGCGTCTATACCCGGGTGAGCGCATGTATCAGCTCGTCTTTCACACCTTAGATACGCCACTTGCCGACGACGACGCCCAGCTGCACGGCGCTGTCAAAGCCAAGTACCAAGATGCCACCGCTCATAACCTGCAAGCGCGCACAGACAGTAGTGAGGAATTGGAGTTCATCAAAAGCGGCCAGCTAGAGAAAATAAAAGAGCAGTACAGGGCCAGCGAATAAACCCATGTCAGAATCAATTCATGGCGCAGGCAATCAGCGTCGGTTGGACGAGTACGTCCCTAGCTGGGGCACTCAGGAAACTGTATCCGCGGATAACGAATTCATGGCGCGGGCTCTCGCAGAGTGCGAGCAGATGAGAAAAGAGCACCCGGAGGTCAGCAATCCGGCCGCCGCTGTAATTGTTAAGGAAGGGAAGGTCCTTGCTGTTGCTAGAAACGGCTCCGCCCATGAAAGCTTTTGCCCGCGCATCGCCCTAAACTGCAAGAGCGGCGAAGACTACGACCTCTGCCCGGACCACTGCCACTTCAGCAATCATGCAGAGCCAGCTGCCGTGAAAGCCGTCCAGTCCGCCGGCGTTGATGCCACTGGCGCCGAGCTATACCTCGCCGGCCATTACTGGGCCTGCGCGCCATGCTGGGAAGCCATGAAAAGCATTGGTATTACAAAGCTTTTCTTACTAGACAACGCTGAGCAGGAGTACAAAAAGAAACGCGATGCCGGCAAGCAGGGCGGCGGCCGCATATCCCACCCACTCTATGTTGAGTATCGTGGCTTAAATTCAGAAGCTGTGCGCACCGCGCTGGAGAAAGTAAATATCTTCCCGGCTGATCCCGCTCATGAGCCCAGCTTCACCATCGTCTTAGCCGGCGGCGACCTGCCCGAGCCAGGGTCTAAGCTCCCGGTCTTTGACTATCGCGACCAGACTGACTATCGCCACGTCTTAGTCGAGCTGAGTCGTGAGCTAGACAACTTTCCAGAGCTGACCCGCCGCTAGACTTCTACCCCTCGCTAATCACGCCTGCCTGTCCGGTAGGCAGGAATAATCACAAATCGCCGAATGCGTGGCAAGCATTGAGACTGATTTGTGAGATTAGTGATCATTACCGATTAGTGAAGTCCAGAGCTTGCCAAAGCTCTATTTCTCTGCTACTCTTTCCCTATTCTGTACCAAAAGCTGATTAGCTGCTTAGGTTTCGGTTGCGGCCTACCTGCCTACTGCCTAAGAAGCTAAACAGCTAAACAGCTAAACAGCTAACTCTATGCAACTAGCAACTCAAAAGCGCGATCTGTTCGGTCGCCAGGTAAAGCAGCTCCGCCAGCAGGGCCTTGTCCCGGTTGAGCTCTACGGTCATGGTATCGGCAACGAACACCTCTCCGTTTCCAGTAAAGAATTTAATAAGGTTTTAAATGAGGCCGGTGAAAGTACCGTTGTTGAGCTTGTCGTGGGCGAGGAAAAGCGCCCCGTGCTAATTCACAACGTGCAGTACCACCCAATCACCGACGACGTCATCAGTGTAGATTTTTATCAGGTCCGCATGGACGAGAAAATATCTGCTGCCGTGGAGCTTGTCTTTGAAGGCGAGTCCCCGGCCGTTAAGACTTTAGGAGCCGTGTTGGTTAAGTCTGTTTCTGAGCTTGAAGTTGAAGCCCTACCGGCCCAGCTTCCTCACCACTTAACAGTTGACCTGACCAAGTTGGTAAACATTGGTGATTCTATCCACATCAAAGACCTGGCAATTCCTGAGGGTGTTGAGGTAGACGCCGACATGGAAACCGTGATAGCCACAGTTACCGAAAAGATGAGCGAAGAAGAAGACGCGGCCCTAAGCGCCGAAGCAGACGTCGCCTCTATCGCCACCGAGGCTGAAGTGAAAAAGCCTGAGGAGGGTGCTACCACCGAAGGCGGCGAGCCTAAAACCGAGTAAACATCAGGCGAATTACGAATCCAATAACGAATATACGAATTCGTAAATACGTAACTATATTCGTAATTCGTCTGATAGAGAGCCGCATAACAACGCGGCTCTCTTTTGTTTGCTATAATAGAGTAACTGCCGGGTCTACAAGCATGATTTCTCAAAACAAAAACAACCCGTCATATTTCAGCCGTATCATCCTGGCTTTTGTCCTAGGAGCATTTTTTGTTGTCGCGATCGCTCTGGCCGAGGTCGGGACTACATTTGCTCAACAAGATATGACCGCCTCCGAACGCGCCGACCTTGAGGCCGAGCTTGCTCAGCTTGAGCATGAAATAAAGATCCACGAAGAAGAGGCCCGCCGCTACCGCGCCCAAGGCAACAACCTAACCTCCGAGATCAATGGTTTGGATAGCAAGATAGCCAAACTAAATGCTCAGATCCAGTACATCAATACCACTCTTTCGCGCCTGAATCGTGATATCGCCAAAAACGAAGTAAGCATTATCACTACTGAACAAAAAATAGACAGGCAGCGGGCCGCTATCGCCAGCGCGCTCCAAACACTCTATGCCCAAGAACAGACAAGCCTTGTAGCTATCTTGCTTAAGAGCCCAAACCTCTCGGCCTTTTTTGATGACCTTAATAGCTTGATGGCCGTGCAGTCTCACCTGACAGTCAAAGTTCGGGAGGTCACCGCGCTTAAGAACGAGCTACTCGCCCATAAAGACGACCTTGCCACTCAAAAAACTGAAGCCTCAACTTTCCGCGCCTTCCAAGAATCACAAAAAACCGAGGTCGCCAGTGCTAAGGAGGTTAAAAAAGAACTACTGGATGTCACTAAGGACCAAGAGGCGCGTTACCAGCAAATTGCGGAAGCCCGCAAAGTCGAAGCCGCCCAGATCCGCTCCCGCCTCTTCCAGTTGCTCGGCGGCGGCGAGATGACCTTCCAGCAAGCTTACGAGTTTGCCAAGAACGCCCAAGATTTAACCGGCGTTACAGCATCTTTCCTGTTAGCCACCTTAGACCGCGAATCCGCGCTTGGCCGTAACGTTGGCAGCTGTACTTATCACACCGCCATGGCCCCGGGCCCGCCGGAATCTCGCCGAGACGACGTAACGCCATTCTTACAAATAACCGCCTCCCTTGGTTTGGATCCGGAAACCACTCTGGTCTCCTGCGCAAACTCTGATGGCGCTTACGGCGGCGCTATGGGTCCATCTCAGTTTATCCCTACGACTTGGGTCCTTTACAAAGACAAGGTCGCCAGTTTAACCGGTTCCAATCCGGCTTCTCCGTGGCGAAATTCCGACGCGTTTATTGCCACCGCCCTTCTACTTAAGGACAATCTAAACGCCTGCGCCAGTGAATACTCCGGCGATACTCAGATCCGCTGCGCCGCCGCTCGGTACTATGCCGGCGGATACTACAAATCTCACATGTGGGCCGGTTACGGCAGTGGCACCCTGGCACGCAAGAACCAGTTCGACGCCGACATTGCCACCATCACCGAGTAGTCAAATCATCAGCCAGGCTGGTAATTTGACACCTCATCCCCTGGCTACTATAGTAACTGCACGCTGAAAAAAACTAGACCCTCGTTACTGGCTACTTGTTACTCATATATCTTCTATGGCTCCTCAACCAACTCTTCGTGAACGCATCTTAGATTCTGCCGCGGCCAAAGACCTTGATATCGAGGCCATCGCCAAGGCTGCGGATATGCCGCTGAGCTATCTGCAGGCAATCGTGGAAAACGACCGAGAAAAGCTACCCGCCTTTCCTTATGTTCGCGCCCATTTGGCTAGCCTGGCCGAGGTTTTGGACATGGATCCGGTTGAGGTAAGTAGCGCCTACAAGCGCGAGTTTGACCATCGCATTTCCGGCAGTCGCGACCTCCTCCCCGGCAATCGTTTCGCCCTGCCCAAAAAAGGACGCCTCATCGCCATCTTAGTCGGCGTTGTCGTTGTGCTCGGAGTTGTTACTCTTTTGTGGGGCCCCGGAGTTCTGGGAGAGCCGGATCTACTGGTAACCAATCCGCCCGCCACTCCGCAGCCCTTTATAGTTACTACATCAACCATAATCCTTCGCGGCAAAATTGATCCACGCGATAAACTGTTAATAAACGACCAAATCGTTCCGGTTGAACCGGACGGTAGCTTCGCTCGGCCCTACAACTTTGACCCGGATATAAACTTCATTGAATTCCGAGTGGAACGCTTGCTCGGCGGCTCTACTCGCGTTGTTCGCGAAGTTTTCTATGAGTCAGTCCTTATTCCCACAAATACTAACTCCTCAACTGTTCCGACCCCTACGTCCACGCTTGAGGATACGACCACCAGCACCAGCTCGGTTTTAGAAGAACCGACGTTGTAGTATACTTAAAAGAAGCACCAAATCCCAAGCATCAAGCACCAAATAAATCTCAAGTTCGAATTTAAAAAATTGGAATTTATTTGGAATTTGGATATTGTTATTTGGAATTTAATCACCTATGGCCAAGAAGAAAAAAACTGAAGAAACCAAAGCCGAGTTTAAAGATATCCAAGGTCTGGTAGACGACCTCCGCGGCAAGTTTGGCGAGGGCTCCATTATGAGTCTTGGCGAGGCCAAGCTGGTAGACGTGGATGTTATCCCAACCGGTTCGTTTTCCTTAGACTTGGCCCTCGGCGTTGGCGGCCTACCTCAGGGGCGCATCGTGGAGATCTTCGGCCCTGAAAGCTCAGGCAAAAGTACCTTAGCCCTCAACGTAGTTGCCCAGTCTCAGGCCAAGGGTGGCCGTGCCGCCTACATTGACGCCGAGCACGCACTTGATCCTGTTTACGCCGCCCGTCTAGGTGTCAAAGTGAAAGACTTACTCATCAGCCAGCCGGATAATGGCGAAGAGGCCCTTAATATTCTAGAAAGCTTGGTTCGCTCCGGCATGATTGACCTGGTTGTGATAGATTCTGTGGCCGCCCTTACCCCCAAAAGCGAGATAGAAGGAGAGATGGGCCAGCAGTTCATGGGCCTGCAAGCTCGGATGATGAGCCAGGCTCTGCGCAAACTCACCGCCATCGTCGCTCGTTACAACGTCTCGGTTGTTTTTATCAACCAAATCCGTATGAAAATCGGAATTATGTTCGGGAGCCCGGAAACCCAGCCGGGAGGGCGCGCTCTGAAATTCGCCTCCTCGGTTCGCATCGACCTGCGCCGCACCGCCCAGATCAAGAAAGGCGAAGACGTGGTTGGTAGTCGTGTTAAAGCCAAAATCGTGAAAAACAAAGTCGCCCCGCCATTTCGCGTGGCCGAGTTTGACATCATGTACGGCACCGGCATCAACTACGAAGCCGACATCATCAACTCTGCTATGAAGCACGGCACCGTCACCCGCTCTGGTTCCACCTACAGCTTTGAGGGCGAAAAAATCGCCGTCGGTATTGATAAAACCGCCGACAAGCTCCGCGAAGACAAAAAACTCGCCAAAGAAATATCTAAAAAGACTATTGCCGCCGCCAAAGACGCCTTCACCTCCAGTTTCAACCCCACCGAAGAGCAAGACGAAAAAGAAGCCCCCGAACCCACCGACGACTAACGGCGGTCCCCTCTGTGCCACTTTTCAATATCCAAACATCATAGTTCAGACGGCCGTCTGAACTATGGTATTGGGTAAGCAACTCCGACCGATGCACTTAGGCAACTATGTTATAGATACCAAAAACAATAAAACCAAGAGTTATCAAGAATATAGGAACTGCAATCCACCAAACCCAGAGAGATGGTACAGTGGGTTTTTCAGCTCCAAGCCGTTTCTGCTGTTGCCATCCGTGCAATCCTAAAATCAGTGCTATAACTATCCCAAAGGATGCCACGAACAAAATAGTTGCTGGATCAAAAATACCATCCAACACCTTAGTTGGTACAAGGGCATAAATTAAAGATGATACTGAGCCCAAAAGCCACGCAATATTAAGAGGTGTTGAAGCTGGTGGTTGAAGCGTTGATTGGTTTTTCATATATGTAATAATACCGAAAAAGGATAGATCTTTGATTACAAGAGATAGAATTGGGCGAGTTAGGTAATGGGAACGGGATTCCTGCACCGACTTTTAAGCCATAATAGTACCTGATTTAAATGAGGCGCTAATGAAGCAATAGCCGCTAGGA
Organism: Candidatus Harrisonbacteria bacterium CG10_big_fil_rev_8_21_14_0_10_49_15; assembly: GCA_002773415.1. Taxonomy (GTDB): domain Bacteria; phylum Patescibacteriota; class Minisyncoccia; order UBA6257; family 1-14-0-10-44-23; genus 1-14-0-10-49-15. Next base: position 67,996 of record PFBD01000023.1, read on the forward strand.
ATCTTTATTATCGTTCTTGCGCAGAGTCTGTCATCCCCGAGACGAGCGAAGCGAGGAGTCGGGGATCCAGCCTTAACAACAAACCTCTGGATTCCTGTACCACGGGCATTGCGATTTGTATCTACTCAAGTGCCTGCCTGCCGGCGGGCAGGCTCGTAGACAAATCGGGAACCTTCGCTAGAATGACAAGCAGGTGGTAGCCAGCATTTCATAAAATTTCCCGCACTGCTCGCCAAATTTGTGAGGGGGTGTAGCGTTCCATTTCTAAAATCCCTCCCCCTACGGGTACCTGCCTACCGGCAGGCAGGCTCCCTTTAGAAAAGGGAGAATAACCTAAGATGTCTCGGGGGCGAATCACCTCCTCTACCACGCCCACGTATTTTTTCAGTTCTCGAACATAATCCTCATCCGTAAAACCAGCGGTTTCTGCCGGCTTGTTTGCGGCGTTGATTATATAGATTTTTTTGGCTTCAGACTGCGCAACCGCCTCTTTCATACCAGTCACTAGAAAATTCGGAATTATAGAAGTATACAAGTCCCCCGGGCCAATAATGATTGCGTCCGCGCGCTCAATCGCCTGCCGCGCCCTTGGGTTAAGCGGCACCGGCTTCACAAACCCCACCCGCATAATCCCTACTCTAGTATTTTTACGCAGATCAATGTGCGTCTCCCCCACTATTCGATGACCATTAGCCAACACCGCATACAGCGTCGCCGGTGTCAGGCTGGCCGGTAAAATATCCCCGCGCACTTTTAGGGCTTTTTTCAGCTCTTCAATTGCCTCCTCAAAACCGCCAAGATTTCTGGCTAATCCGGCGATAATCAAATTTCCCAACACTTGCCCCTTCAGTGGTCCGGTTTCAAATCTATGCGTAAACGCGGCTAACGCTTTTTTATCCTTAGTCTCTGAAAGTGCCACCAGCGCCCGGCGCGCGTCTCCCGGCGCCATTATCTTAAAGTGAGCCCGCACCGCTCCGCCACTGCCACCATCATCCGCCGGCGTCTGAATGACGCTCAGGTGACCAACTCTCCTCTTGAGCGCCTGCAATACCGCCGCCGTTCCGTTAGCACCACCAATCACCACGATACGTTTATTTTTGAGTAGATGTTTTTTTAACATGGACGTCACTAATCACGAATAATCACTATTCCCACGAATAGCTCTCGGCGCCTTGTCTTAGATTAGTCTGATTCGTGCTTATTAGTGATTCGTGAGGTCAGGAGAGACCTCCTAACTTTTATGTCCTACCTCAGTACCACCCGCACCTGATGCTCTACCTGATCATCTTCCAGTTCCAGGGTGTTACCACGAGTCTGCGTGCTATCAATAAATACGGCGCGAACACCACTACATTTGCCAAGAGGATTTTCAATTGTAATAACGTAGTCCGTCTGCCCGTACCGGTAGGTTATTTCACACTCCTTCCAACTGCTTGGAATACACGGCTCAATCTGCAGGAGTGCCCCCTGCTTTTTCAAGCCAAAAATATACTCTACCAGCGTTCTGTAAAACAGGCCAGCCGACCCGGTATACCAAGTCCACCCCCCTCTTCCTGCATACGAAGGCTCAGTGTAGACCTCAGAAGAAACCACGTACGGCTCCACCCGATAACGATCTGCCTTTTCTTTACTGTCGCTCCGCTTAATTGGGTTAATCAGGTCTAGTAGAGCCATCGCATCGTCCCCCCGGCCCTGCCTGCAAAGTGCTTGCACTAACCAAATGGCCGCGTGATTGTACTGCGCCCCGTTTTCCCGCACACCGGGCGGGTAGTCTTTTAAGTAACCCGGGTTTAGCTCGCTCTTCTCTAGCGGCGGGGTTAGTAGACGGATAAACTGCTTATCTGGAGAAAGCAGTGCCAAGGCCGAATCAATCGCGAGCGCCGCCCGCTCCGGTTTACTGGCCCCACTCAGCACAGCCCAAGACTGAGCAATGGAGTCTATCCGGAACTCATCATTCAGCGAAGATCCCAAGGGCGCGCCATTGTCTAGATAAGCGCGTTTGTACCACTTGCCATCCCAGGCGTGGTCCTCCAGCGCGGTTTGCAGTCCCGTCTTAATATCAACAAAGCGCCTGGCGCGCTCCATATCAGAGCGTTGCTTTGCGACTGGCTCAAACTGGTCAAGCACTGTAAACAAGAACCAACCCAGCCAAACACTTTCTCCCCGCCCGCGCACACCGGCGTTATTAAGTCCGTCGTTCCAGTCCCCCTTACCAATTAGTGGCAGGCCATGCTCGCCAAAGCGTAGGCTGTGCTCTATTGCTCGGACAGCATGCTCGTAAAGCGAATGTGATTCAGTAGTAGTCTCCGGAACACCAAGCCACTCCGGCCGCTCAATAAAGTGCGGCACCGGCGCTATTAAAAATGGCAGCTCTTCGTTCAAAATAGCATAGTCTCCGGTGTGGGTAACGTAAAAACTAAGCACATACGGCAGCCAAAGCGCGTGGTCTGAAAAAAGTGCCCGCACGCCAAAATTATTATGCTCGTGCCACCAAGCCATCACGTCACCTTCTTGGAACTGGTGCCGCGCCGCTCGCAAAATATGCTCTCGCACTATCTCCGGCCTGGTCCAAACAAAAGCCATCACGTCTTGTAGCTGATCACGAAAACCATATGCGCCACTCGGCTGATACAAACCGGTCTTACCAAATAGCCGCGCGCTCGCAGTCTGGTATAAGAGCCAAGTATTACCAAGCAGGTCCAGGCTCTTGTCCGGTGTTTTAATGGCGACACCTTCAGAAAGCTCATCCCAGACGGCGCTTGTCTCGCTCCGAGATTCTATCGCCGGCCGCGCTCCGTAGCGTTCAATCAACTCCCGGGCCGCCACCTCGCTCTCCGCATCACCTAGCAAAATGGTTATCTCAACCGTGCTACCGGCTGGTAGCTTAATAGTGGACTGCATCGCCGCCGCCGGGTCAACCGGTTGGTCTATCGCACCGCTAAGCCGGTCATTACTAAGCGCCGCCGGCGCCTCCGGGCTACCGCAGTGGCCAAAGAATTCATGCCGGTCATTACTGAACGAAATCATTCCACTTGAAACAAACACAAAAGCCACTCGCCCCGCCAAGTCATTCCGCAGTGGATTTTGCATAAAGATCGCCCCCAGCGAGTCATCGGTCCAGATCCGCAGTCCATGCCGGGTCGTGTCGCGTTGGGGTCCAAGAGTCGGCTCAATTAGCGTGAATAAAGAAAGCCGACAATCTTCATCTCCTTTGTTCGTTAAGCTAAGCTTTTGTATTTTAACCGTGTCATTAACAGCCACAGTTACCATCAGATCCTGGCGGATCTTCTCGTGAGCGGTGGAGAATGTAGAGTAGCCTCGTCCATGTCTTACTTCGTAGTTGTGCCCTCGCCGCGCCGGTGCCGGTGTAGCGCTCCAAAACTCCCCGGTAGAGTCGTCGCGCAGATAAAGATACTCCCCTGTTCGCTCTACAAGAACATCATTATGCCACGGGGTTAAGCGATTATCGTAACTGTCTATAGACCAGGTTGTCGCGTTCCCTTCCGCGGTAACAATTGTCCCAAAGTTTGGCCGGCCGATGATGTTCGCCCAAGCCACCGGCGACCGGTCTTGATCTGTAAGCGTCATGCAGTACTCGCTTGTTTCCGGATCAAAACCGCCATACCCATTTTCAAATAGTTTAGCCGGCAACTCAGCAGATAACTTGGAAAGACTCGCCTGCGGTTTTGCCCGCTGGCCTGCACGCGCTACCAGTGGCACAACTGGCACAGCGTCAGTTGGCACAACCAGGCGCTTAAGCTGATCGCTTAAAGAGCCCTGCTTGCTATCCAGCTCTACCGAAGCCGCCGAGCGAATCATCGCCTCTTCCTCCGGCTGGATAAGCTTAGTTCGGATATGATAAATTCCGCCAAGCGACTCTTTTACGGACGAGCGGTTGTAGCTGATAATAAAGTCTATTTCGTCTTCCAGCGCTTTTATGTAGCCAACCGGGTAGTCATTTAAAATAGCGATATCTAAAGTAACGCCCTTGTAGCGAGCGTACTGTTCAAAGGCAAGCAGTCGCCGCGCGAACCAGATGTCTTCAAGGTCATGCACTTTGGCGACTAAAAGCGGTAGTGTTCCGGTCAGGCCGTGCTGCCACAAAGCGGCAATGGTTCCATTTTCCAAGCTCTGATTACTGCTCTGACCAGGCTTGCGCCGCCCCGTCATCACTCTGCTCAAAAGCTCCTGGAAAACCAGCGCGTCTTGAGACGCCGTCGCCAGCTTCGCTAATGTTCGGCTACTCTGCTTGTTGGTATTTTTCACCACACCATGACTGCTGGCCTCGTCCCGATATTTTTTCAAAAGCACTCGCAGCGCGTCTGCAGTCGGCGCGACCGCCGTGATAAAGGCTAGGCGCACCGACTTGCCTGCCGGCACCACAACCGTCTTTTTTAAACTCGCGACCGGGTCCAGTGGGTAGTTCGGAATCCCTTCTTGCGTCGCTCTCTGAAACAGGAGCGGCGTGCTTAGCGAGCCACTTCGGTCCACGCAGTCCTCACGAAGCACTCGCAACTCCGCATCCGCCTTACCTAGTTTGGTCAGCGTGTGTCCAAGGGTAATTCCCTCACCCCGTTTCTTTTCGGTGTTACCATTACTGCTACTGTTACTTCGGTCATTCCGGCTAAAGATTATCGCCTCATTTTTTTGGTCCGGCTCTGCCCGGACAAATAGTTTTTGAAACATCGGGTGGTGGCGGATCTGCCCCGGCTCCGCTAGTGCCACCTCGCCATAACTGGCCACCTCCAGCGTGTACAGCGTCTCGCCACTGTTAGTCAGGGTCAGCTCTCTGATCTCCACCGGCTCATCCGGGGCGACCGTCACAAACAACTCTGACTCCAGAGTCCCCCGCTCCGTCGTGAAGACAGCCGCGTTCTCTTTAAACTGAACAGCATACTTGCCGCCCGCCACCGGCAAAGGCGTTGGCGACCAAATTTCCCCACTTGCCTTGTCTCGAATGTAAAGCGCCAAACCGCCGCGCTCTAAAACAAAATCATCTTCGCCCTTGAAAAGTTCCGTCTGCAGATAACTGCTTCGGCCAACTCCGGCACTGCTAATAACTGTCTGCCAGCTGCCATTACCCAAATAAGCGTACTCCGGTTCGCCGGCAAACGCATCCGGCGTTCGGTGCGGGTCGCTCTCACTACTGCTCGCCGGCAGATACTTTAGCGGCAGATGATTGCGAAGCACTCGTGTCTTTGGCGGCACCACATTTGGCATTTTTTCATCAAGTAGTAGTGCGACCGAACGCAGGCGCGGGTCCGCCTCGCTTAGCTTGTGCAGGCGGTTGTCGCGCAAAGTGTTCAGCAGCGCCGCCATAATAAATCCTTGGTGGTGGGCGTAGTGCACCTCCGCCCTCACCCCTCGGGCGCGTTTTTTGTGGCTGTCTTTTGAAAAGTCTAGCGCGTCATAAAATCCATAGCGGCTAAACATCCCGCGCCGCATCATTCGGCGAAGATTCGCAACCGCTCTGGACGGCTTGGTAAACGGTAGCGCCAGGAAAGTTGTGTAAGGAGCGGCCACAAGATAGTTATTCAAATTCCGTTTTAAACCAAGCTCCGGCACACCAAAGACCTGGTACTGATAGTTTTGATTGATGTCCAAAGTGTCATAAGCCGACTCACCAATCCCCCACGGAACGCCATGGCGAGCACCATATTTAATATGCGCCCTGGTCGCGTTTGTTGCCGTCGCCCCAAGTACACTGAGCGGACTGGTCTTAAAGAAGAGCAGTGTGGTTAAGTATTCAAAAAGTGACCCCCCCCAGGAAGAGAGCAGCGGTCGCCCGCGGCCATTAATAAGTTTTCGGCTCAGGTAAAACCAGTGTTTTTTCGGTGCTTGGTTCTTTAGAATCGCAATCAGGCTGATGATATTTGTCTCTGAAGCCATCAGGTTGTAGTGGACCGTATCCATGGTCTCAAAAGCGGCGTTGTAGCCCACTCGGAACAAGCCCCGCTCCGGATTATACAAGAAAGAAAAGTCCGCCTCTTCGAAAAGTTGTTGGCATCTGGTTTCAAGTCCCGCAAAGCGCTCTATCTCCCCGGCCGCCTGTCTGCCACTTTCTTGAACACTCCTCATCAAATCACTAAGCCAAGTTCGTAGTGCCTCTTTTGTAATCAGCGGCAGCTGAGAATCTTTAATGCTGTTATAAAGGTCAAGACTATCCAGCCTGGCAACAAAGCGTCCGTCCGCCAGTTCTGCAAGGCTCACCGGCGTGCCAACCGCATCGGTAAAGACGTGGAGCTGTCGCGCAAACTGTTCGCTCCCGGGTTCATGTTGGACCGGCGCGCTTAGCGCGGCGGCGGTCGCAAATGGTAGCAGTGAGTCTATTAAGGCTCGGATCTGCTCGTCTGCTTTACCAAGACGCAGCAGCCAGTAATCAATATCAAAGAACTCTTCAATGCCGTGGCGAACTGCCACCTCTTCTAGCAGGGTCTGCCACTCCACTCGTTTGCTTGCCAGCTTGTCCAAGAACAAGAGCAACTCGGCCGGCCGCGGCGCTTGCCACTCAAGCTCTTTGGCAAGCTGAGCGGCCTCTTTGATAATTCGCTGCAGCACGATCTTCTTTTCTGCGTCGTGAGATATTTTCAGTAGATCCTCCGCCGAGTCGCGCGTGGCCAAAAGCATGTCTTGGATGCCTTGAAGCATCGCCGTATCAACAAGCGGCGTTTGAGTAAGCGATCGCAGTCCCTGGGCTAACAGAAGCAGGCTAAGGGAGAAGTTAGCGCTATCAACTGAGGACACATACTTAGGAAAGACCGGATTCTTTGTCTTCAGGTCATACCAGTTGAAGAAGTGCCCGCGCCAGCGCTCCATGCTCTCTAGCGCCCCCATAGTCGCGCTTATCCGATGCTCAAAATCCTTCAAACCAAGATAACCAAATTCATATGAAGCAAGCAGGCTTAAAAGCTGCATGCCGATATTTGTTGGCGAGGTCGTTGTTTGGATCTGGTTGTGCCGCTGCTCACTTAGGTTGTCCGGAATAAGCCAGTGATACTCCGGCAGGCCGTGCTCAATAAAGAACCGGGCAGTTCGGCAGGCAACCATCCGCAGGAACCGTTCTTGCCGCGCTGAAATATCCGGCGCTCGGGTTTCGCCGTCTTTGCCATATTCGTTTTGACTTATCAGGTAAGCAAACAGCGGCGAGGCCAGCCATAATAAACCCCAAGCCGCCAGGACCACACTCATCATCCGATCAGTTATCAGCAGCGCCGCCGCCACTAAAAACAAACCGATCGGCTGCGTGCTCCAGAGTGCCAAGGCCACTTCATGCAAGCGGTCGCTTGCTCGCGCCGCCACTGCGCTGGCCGAGTCCCACTCTAGCAACTTTCTCTTGGTGACTAACTGGCGGACTAGCGCGCTCCCAATCGCGCCCAAAGTGACGATGGTCTGATGAAGCAGAAACGAGGCCTGGAGCAAGATCCGACCCAAGATGGTCGCTAGCAGTTCCTTTATTAGAAGAAGGTATCGCTTTGGATGCTCGTTGGTAGTAAATTGACTAAAGCGAAGCAGCCACTGCAGCAAAATAGGTAAGCTTAAAAAGATAGCCACGCCGATTTGCCAAAACCAAAGCCCGGTCACCACCCCCGCCCAGCTCGCAATCAGTATCAGTAGTAGGGCCGGCCGGATAAGACTCCGCCGCAGATTATCCGCGATTTTCCACCGGTCAATTACCGCGAACCGTTCTTTGGCTCTCAGGATCCAGCTCACTATCTGCCAATCCCCGCGGATATGCCGATTCAGCCGGCGCATGTACTCGTGGTAGCGCTGCGGAAACTTCTCAAATATCTGGATATCGGTCGCCATCCCCACTCGAGCATAAATTCCCTCTAACAGATCATGACTAAGTACCAAATTCTCCGGGATCTTATCGGCCATGACCTGTTCAATAATATCAATGTCATAAATACCCTTACCATAAAAGATACCGGCTCCAAACAGGTCATGATAAAGATCTGTGCTTGTGGTGGAGTACGGGTCTAGCCCAACCGTAAAAGAAAAAAATCTGGAAAAAACCGAGCGGTGAGCGCTGTCCAGCTCAACCGTTACCGCCGGCTGGATTATCCCATAGCCTTCAGTAATAACTCCGCGTGCTTCGTCAAAGTAAGGGCGGTGTAGTGGATGGCTTATGCAGCCGATAAGCTCGCTCGCGCTCTCCCGCAGCAGCTGCGTGTCTTCATCTAAAGTAATGACATAGACAATGTCTTTTGGTATTGCTCGCCGCTGCGCCTCCGTTAGCTGATAGCTGGTTTGTGTATCTCCTCTCAACAGCTTATTCAACTCGCGCAGCTTACCGCGCTTTCGCTCCCACTCCATAAAGACTCCCTCCTGCGGGTTCCAGCGCCTGCTCCGCGGCAAGAAAAAGAAACGCAAACCCTGCTTACGCGGGTAGCGCTTATTCAGCTCCGCGACCATCAGCTGAGCGTAGGCTAACAGCTCCGCGTCAGTTGGCAGCGTTTCGGAGTCGGCATCCGGCAGTCCGCCAAGCAGAGAAAAAAATATATTCTCATCCCGGTTGCTTAAAAAGTGGTTTTCCAACTTCCGGGCCAACTCATCAATAACCGCCTTGCTTCGCAAAACAGCCGGTATCGCCACCATGGTTTTGTGCTGATCCAGCACGCCCTTAGTTAAATCCAGCCGAGGCAGTACCCGCGGCGGGATTATCCGAGCCACCAAGGTATTGGTAAGAGTCAAAGCGATCTCGCTTAAAATAAGTAAGAGAGCGAGCCAAACCACGACCAAAACACCAAGCGGCTGCCCAGATGAAACAGCTGGAATAAGCGGGCTTATCAGTATGCCCAAGCCAATGGTCAGCGCCGCTGCCGGCCCAAAGTAAGTAGCGTATGGATGGCGCTTTATTAATCTTCGAACTCGTTCAACTATCCGCGGCCGGTAGTGCAGTTCCCGCTCAATTAGCGCTCGACCTTCGCCGAGCAGATAGTAACCAACATGGTGCGTCCGCGGATCAGTGGTTGCGTCAGCTTGGGCATCCCTCGCGAACCGCAACGCTAGCCGAGCCACCTCCACCTCATGTACGCCACTGCGCTCGGCAATACTAACGGCCAGCGCCCTGAACAAGCCCCGGCTTTTTGCTTCAGTCAGGTGATAGAACCGTGCCGGATCTTCAAAAAGAACAGTATCAATACTGTTTACCTCTGCCGTAAAATCATCCCAAAGAAACTGATTAATCCAGTGCAGGCTCGCCAGATTGTTAGTTATCAAGTGCGAGTTGGCCTCCCGAGAGCTTCGCTCCAGCTCGCTTAGATTAGCACTATCAATCCCCTGTTTTTGAAAGTTGAGCCGGATCCACTGTTTTATCGGCGCCGTCGTTTTCAGGCCATCGCGAGTCAGTTTCTCTTGCAAAAAAAATCCCATATGCAGAGGCAAGACCGGATACTCATCAGTCAAGCTGTTAATGAGCTCAGAAAAGTTTGGGTTCTTACGTTCTGCCTCTTTGTGTATCTTTTCGTGCCAGTACCTAGACTGCTCATACTGCTTCAGTGATGTCAGGCTCCGCCTCATCAACTGCTGGATGTTCTCAACCAGCAGCGTTTTCAGGGCGTTTGGCAAAATAGTTAGCTCCAGAACAGAAAGAGGCGCGCTCTGTTGGTACGCCTCAATAAAAGTAGCCAGGGTCTTTTTCGTAACAACGTTCTTGGTCGTCTTTAGAAGCTTCTCAAAAACATAGTGTACTCGCGGCAGCGTGCGCCCTTGGCTGGTGGTTATCTGGGGCAGCTGTCTAAAAACCTTTTTCGGGATACTCTTCTGAATATCACTAAGCGCCGCCTCTATGATATAGAAGTTGTCTAAGATCCACTCCATCTCATGCGTGAGATGATTAGCTCTTTTTATCTCCTTGGTTAGGCGTTTGAAAAGTCGATAGGTGTCTCGGTGCTGCGATTGCAACGAGGCGTAAAATGAGCTCGCCGTACCCGATTCAAGTACTGATGCTGTCGCGCTGCCCAGACTAGCACCAAGTTGAGCGATCTTCTTTTTTAAAACTGGGTCAAGTTTTTTGTTCTGCCGGTTGTTCGGGTTGTCCTGTGAGTTTGGCATCTATCTTAGTATAACCCATCAGCCACTGTGTCAGCCACCGTCCCAGTAGAGCGATAGCGATAAGTACCACCACCACCAACTCTATCCGGTGCATCACGGCCTTCCAGCCGATAAGTTCAATAAAATGATAGAAGAGGTATCCGACAATCAGCATGATCACTGTCCAGAGTCCGCTCGCCCATAGCGTTATTCGCCAAAACTTTTTAAAATCCAACTTGTGCCAACCGGCCACAAACACCGTCGCGTGCGTCGTGAAGTAGAGAAACTTGGAAGCCAGCGCGTAGCGACTATAGCGGTCAACAATCTTCGCCCGCAACCAGTTACTTCGCTTTTCAAGGCAGCGATCCAGCCAGCAGCCAACCCGTGTGCCCCGCGAGTAATAACCGGCCGCGTACCAGGCCAAGTCGCCGACAACCACGCCGGAAAAAATAACTACCGCCAAAATGCTCCAAGCCAGGGTTTTGCCCGGACCGGCAAAGATAGACGACAGCAGTACAATGCCCTCTCCTTCAAAGGTCATCCCGAAAAAAATGATCAAATAGGTCAGGAGCGGATTCGCTACAATAAACGCCTCAACTGGTGTCATAGCATTTAGTATATCAAAGTTACGGCTCACAAAGAACGGCTCACTAGATAATGTGAGCCGTTCTTCTAATTTTTGAGGATATACCGTACCACCCTTCCTTCGCCTATCTGCTCTACTTTTCCTTCTTTTTCCAACGTATCCATGTACCGAGTCGCGGTCGCGTCTGATACTCCTGTCAGCGCCTGCACCTCATCATTAGTAACATAGTTCTTCACTTTGTTCTTTGCCTTCTTCTCCAAGGCGGTGATGATCTTTGCCTTATTGTCTTCTCGCTCAGCCTCTCGCTCTTTATGAAACTCCTCCAGTAGTTTCTGAGCCTTCTTTTTTTTCTCCGGCTTAACCGCCACCACCACTCCGCCGCCGAGCGCAACCCCATCCATCGAGGGCTTACTAAACTCATCTTCAAACACCTTCAACTCTTCATCTGTTCGGTCCTCAATATCAATCAGTTCGTTCCGTGCCTGCCTGGCTACTTTGATAAGCTCATCCAACTTCAAGTGGATTGCTTTAGAGTCTCGGTTCTGTGTATTTTGAATCAAAAACACCGTTAAAAATGTCGAGATGGTTGTAAAGGTATTGATGACTAACTGCCAAGTATTGGAAAAATTAAAAAATGGTCCAGAGGCCGCCCAGGCCACCAAGAGAACAATAGCAATCGAAAAAGCCCAAGGAGATCCAACCGCCGCCGCTGTCCTATGCGCAATACGCCTAAAAAATTCGTGTAACATATTTAAGCAGACGAATTACGAATCCTTTACGTATTTACGAATTCGCTAAAAACGTTTCTCCTACATACGTAAATTCGTATTGTATTCGTAATTATTTTAATGATTTTAATATAGCATAAAACCGAATGAATCGCGCTGTGAAAAACAAAATGGCCGCGGGGAAATGATCTTCCCCGCGGCCAGAAACCCACGCTCAGTCGGCTACGCCGACCGGCCTGCGGCGCTCTCCTGCCTCAGGTGCGCCACCAAGGCATTGTGCCTGACGCTCCGCTCCGCCATTCGCCTCGTTGCGTCCGGCACGTCCACCGGCAAGGCGGCCCTCACCTTCTCTGCCGCTTTGTCCGCCCGCCGCGCACTCTCAGCCGGGTCGATGTGAAAGCGACTCTTCGTCTGTCCCGCATTCATGCAGCAACTCCCTTCAACGAAAAAGAGCGCCCATTCGCTCTAGTACTTATTCTGCCTGATAAATTTTAAAAATCAACCCTTCGGTATCTTCTTGCTGAAGTAGTACGCCGCTATCGCCGTGGAAATCGGCACTGCGCGCACAAACCAAAAAACTCCAGCGCGTGCCGCTCTATCTTAAAGCTCGTCTGGCGCTCCAGCCGCCTCTCTGTTGCTGCCAGCGGCGCATCTACCTCCACGTCTTGCACGCGTGTACAGCCGACACAAATAAGGTGATGGTGATGCTTGGAGTCCGCCAACTCATACCGTTTTATCGCGTCGCCAAAGTCTACCTCTAGGATCAGGTTTTCCGCGCGTAGCATCTCCAACTCGCGATACACAGTCGTTTTATTGACCCGCAGCTTTTTTATGTCATCCCCGCGTAGGCGGGAATCCAGCGGGCCCAGAATATCCGCGGCCGCTAGCGGCGCGCCCGCCTCGCTTAAGATACCGGCGATCCCCTGCCTTGCTTTGGTCATTCTATAGCCGCGCTCTTTCAGCGTTTGCAAAATCTTATTCTGCATACGAGATACTATGCATTATGATCATCGCCTCGTCTTCATGATCGTCCACAATCCCCTGGCCGTGATCATCCTCCGGCACAAAAGTCAAAAGCAAGACCAAAATCAAAAAACCCACTCCAATCCCAGTTAAGTGCCCGCGGCGAGCCTCCGGCTCCGAAAACTCGCGCCACATCGCTCGCGCTAACACGAAAGCAATATAAAGGAACGTTCCGGTTACTAGCGGGATAACCACTCCCGAGATAGCCGGCAACCACTGGCTACTAAACCAAATGCCAACACCTCCCAAAAGCGATACCAGCGCCGACATAAAGTTCAAAAATAGCGCCCGCGCGCGACTAAGTCCTTCGCCCAGCAAAATACCAAAGTCCGCGATCTCTTGCGGGATCTCATGCGCCATCACCGCCACGGTCGCCGCAATCCCAACCTCCGTACTTGCTAAAAATGCCAACCCAATCAGCGCGCCATCCATAAAGTTGTGCAGTGCGTCGCCAAACAAGACCACGCCCACCAGCGACCCTTTATGTCCATGACCGCTATGATCGTGCCGGTGTTCATGCCCGACGAATCTTCTCAAAACCACAGAAAGGAAAAACCCGACCGCCAGCCAAAAAGCGACCATACTCCCCGAGGCCATCTCCAGCGCCTCCGGCAATAAGTCGAGCGCCGCCGCTCCCAAAAGCATCACCACCGCCAGCCCAGAGCTGATGTGTTTAAATCTCTCCTCGCCCAGCGGCAGTAGTAACAAGCCAACTAATGACACTCCACTAACTGCCAACAGCGCGATCACGATATAAATAAGTTCCATATACTAAACATACTAACGCAACTCAGTTGCAATAGTCAATAGTCGAAAGCCCGCCGTTCCCTTTTGGTACTAGGCGGGCAATGCGTTTGTGTGGCTAGGAATCAAGCCCTGGCCACACGCCGCTAGTGGCAGCCCACAGCGGCTCCTCAATCGGACTGTCCGAGGGGAGTCTCTCCGCCGGGTAGAATCCGGCGACCAGGATCACCTCCACATCCAGACCGATGTTCGAAAGCGCGCCGGCAATCCACTCCGCTCGCCCTTCCTCCGTGTCGTAGACACGAACGAATGAGTCGTCGCTTCCAGTCATGTTGCGCACCGTAACCCTGGGGTTCAAGGTGATGACCAGGTCAGCTACGAACGTCGCACTCTGGAAATAGCGAAACAAGTTTCTACCCAGGTGATCCGCGTCCACTTCTGAGAACCCAATCAGCTCGATGTTCGGCATCAGCCCCTCCTCTTTATCGGTTGATGAGCCAGACTCCCGCACACACCAGAGCCAGCCCGATGAACTTGGTTGCGTAGGCCGGATCGCGGAAGACCACGAGCATGCCCACCATGGACACCGCCGGTAGCATGCCGTACACAATTGGAATGTACTTGGACGCGTCTAGTCCAGGTGTACCTAGCAGTTTCCCGAACATGATCATGCCCAGGCCGTTGAGCGTGCCAGCGGCCAGAACAATCAGCACGCCGCGCCCCGTTGCCTGCCCCTCCTGTAAATTGAAAGTGAAGCCGACCACGACTAGCGTGCAAGCCGCGACCGCCACGGCAATCCACGACCCGGGGAATCCTGACCAGCGCGCAACCACGGGCCAACTCCCGAAACACAGCCCCGTCAGCAGACAGAGCGCGAGCGGATTGTTCATATTCCCCTCCACGGGAAAGCACATTCGTGCAAAGTTCAGGACAGATTGTTTCCAACTACCGGACAACGAGTCCGACAGTCATTTTTTCCTCTAATAAAATACAACACATCACCAATTTTGTAAACCGATTGACGAAAAAAAGAAAGTAGTGTATTTAATACATAGCACTGTGGAGGGGTTCCATGGGCACTGGTATGAAACACGGGAGGGACACATGTCCACCAGTCAGAGGCGCATTCCGAAGGGTTTCACCCTGATCGAGTTCATGATCGTGATTTCCATCCTCGCCATCATCATGATGCTCGTGATCCCCAACCTGCTGAACGCCGGAGACAGCAAAAAAAACGATCTGCGTGCTGTCGCGATCCTGAAGCAGATCGCCGCGGCGCAGGCAGACGCCAAGGTGCAGAAGCTGTTCGACAACGACTCCGACGGCGTCGGGGAGTACGGCTCGCTCTGGCAACTGTACCAGGCCAAGTCTCGAACCGGCCGGGAGATCTTCCCGCAACCAAGGCTGGAGTTCAACAAGATCGGCATCGCCTTCAGGCAACAGCCATCGTACGCCTTCTACGTCATGGTCAGCGAGACCGACCCGGACGTCAACGAGCAGTCATGGGTCGCCTACGCCTGGCCAACGTATCAGGGCGGCACGGCGCTCACGTTCCGTCTGGACTGGCAGGGCGAGCTCACCGCGACGCCAGCGCTGGTCTTCGACACAAACGGCAGTGCTCTGCCGTCGGAGGAGCTCGCCGGCAGGGTCTCGTGGGAGGCCTTTGATCCCGACAAGAACACCGAGGCGTCGGCAACCGCCGACTGACCTCGCCAACCGCAGGCCCCCGGGCGCGCATCGCGCACCCGGGGGCCTAGTCTATTTCAGGGGCGAATAGTCACCACCTTGAGTCTCTCTTAGACTCCACGTTTGGAGGCACCAACTCAGCTATTCTTCCACCGGTCATAAAAAGAAACGGCCGTTTCTTTTTATGACCGGTAGGCAAGGTAGTCAGCTATGAAGAAAAAGAATCTCTCCTCCCACTCTTACCACGCCACTCTTTTCTCTAAAGATTTCGTTGGCGTAAGGTGCCAGACTTGGTCATCTCAAAAATCTCAATGTGTTCGTCCAGTTCGTAGCGAACAATATCTTTTACCAGCTCCTCTGGTAGTTTTATCTTGCCGATATACACGCTCTGATGAACTTGCTTCATGCCCAGCTGATGCAACAGCACATAGCGAAGCCAATCCCGGAATATCCTCATTGATTCCGGAATATCATAACTAATGACGGTTACCGTCGCACGTTCTGCCGGCCCGGGCGCATAATCCGTAGTAGGCTTTTCTACAAAAGATTTTAGCCACCTCCTACCGACGGTGGTAATACTGTAACGCCCACTCTTTTTATCTTCTTGAACAAGTTTATCGCGTCGCAACTCATACATCAGTTGTTTGAAACGCTTTTTATCTACCGGCAATTTTTAAAGATCAAATTTTATTTCTGCATGGCTTTTATCTTCATATGGCTTTTCTGGAATAAGGGCGGCTATGGGGGCGGTAATGATCGCAAATAGTTCCAAAAGATCGTCGCGATCCATATCTTTTTGACGAAGTTCTCGCAAAAACTCCACACGATTTTTCGGTTTCCGGCCCCGATAATAGGAAGGCATAAGATGTTGAATTAAAAGATTGATAAGTAATCCTACTTATAAAAACAAACAAGTATCTCCTTACAAGCCAGAGTAACACAACCGGTCATAAAAAGAAACGGCCGTTTATTTTTATGACCGGTTATTATAAAAGTGGCAGATATGGAGAAACTGTCAGAGAGAGATTGTAATGCCCTCTTGTTTGTTTCGTTTACTTAGGTATGGTAAATGCTTCCAAAAAATCTCGCACCATACGTCGCTCTTGTATCGTATGCGGTAAAAAGCTGAACATTGTAGTCTACCCAAATCGTCGCTATCGCGGTGGCCATTATTTTCGTAGCGTTTTGCCAGAGAATAAAGAGTTTAAAAAAATCTTTGGAGAATATTGGGAGTGCGAGAAGTGCTATCAAGAGGCTAAGGCCGCTGACGCATTACCAGACGCTCCTTGAATACGCCATTGTTCTCTCGCCTCTCGTCATCCATGTCGAGCCAGATTAGCCTTAATGAGTTCAGCCACTTCCCGCAACTCAGCCTCCGGCGTGATCGGCCGCTTACCCGGCCGATATAAAAACTGCCGCGGATCGTATTCATAGATTCCTGTGTCCCCTTTTGTCCGCGGCACCACATGCAGGTGAAAGTGTGGCTCACTCTGCCCGGCCGCCTCGCCCTCGTTCCAGGCGGTATTAAATCCTTCCGCGCCAAAAGTTTTCCGCAGTGCCTCACAAACCTGCTCGCGCAATGCAAAAACCGCCGCTTGTTCTTCGGCAGTCATCTCGCCAAAAGTCGCCACACACCGCTTCGGCAAAATGAGTGTATGACCGACAGTGATCGGAATATAAGTTAAGCACGCGAATACTAGCTCGTTTTCCAGAATCTTCCGATCCTGTATCTGCGGGAGTGTACAAAAAGGACAAATTTTTTTCATAGCTCTGTACTTTCCGGATCCTTGATCTTAGTCAGATGCAGGTGAAAATGATTCGGGATAGATTTAATCTTTGTCACAGCCTCCATTATAAAGTGGTAGTTATTGTTGATATACTCTCCACATTTTATCTCCCAGAGCTCCTTCCTTTCTTCCTCTGTAAGGCCACCCTCCCCAGTGTGCCTTTTTGGAATAAGCATATCGTGAGTTTCAGCCACCCTGTCATACGGGAACTCATTCTTAATAACCCGCCAAAACCTAAACTCCTTTAGCGATTCTCGCTCACAAAGCGCGCAACCCTTCTCAAGCCCACCGTTATTTCGATAAGCTAAGTATTTATGGTGCGTCTCTTTGGTTCTTAACAAATACATACTCAGCCAATGTACCAGAAATTACAATCTCAATGAAGAGCAGGGTAATTCCTGCCCGCGCCTATGCTCAAACCACCTGTGAGATTAGGCTATCTATTTTCCCCAATCTTCTCATACAAATAAAAATGTAAAAACGTAAACAAGATAGTTACACCGTACAAGCCCAAGACTAGGGCAACCCCGATGTCACCATTAGCTGCCTGAAAAACTCCCTGCCTGTATAGATACGCAAACGCCAAGCCATAGAGCAGGGTATCAATCGTGGCAAAAGACCAAAACCAGTGTCGCCAGGTCAGTACAATATTTTTTCCCAGCCCCAGCGAGAGGAGCTTAATGACAATCGCCGCGCCAATTGGTGCCAGCAAAAACCAAGCATTCAGGTCAAAGTCCAATGCAAAGATTTCCGCGTTAAAACTAAAACTTCCCACCCCATCGGTCAAGCTGAGCTTATAGGTTATATAGCCAATCCCAAACACCAGCACCTGCGCGAAGAAAAACGGCGCCCCCACAAAAATAAACTCCACAAAGTATATAGGATGAGTCAGCAACCGTTTCATCACCCAGGCATAATTCATACTATTCAAAAAAATCTACCATCCTCTCCTTAATCATGACCACTGTTTCGTCCACGGTCAATTCACTGTTATCTATTTCTGCATATGTGTAGCCAGGATCCTCTTTGTCAAAGGGTTTTTCGCGTACAGCGTCTACAATGTCGCGCCACTCTTTTGTAGTTGGTTTTTCGCGCTCTATTCGCCGCTTATCTCTAACTTCTTGAGAGGCTGTAAGTTGCAGGACCAAAATCTTCGGGTTGTGCTTTAGTTTTGGCTTGAGTCTCTCATAACCATCTTGGCCATTTATAAAGCTCGCTGCCACTACGCGCTCATAGCCATGTTCAAAAAAGTTGTAGACCAGCGCCATTGAGTTAGCTATCGCCAGATCCTTAAACTCCGGCCCAAACACAAAAGGGTTCACCTGTAAGATGTTCTCCGCGTCAAAAGCAGCCCCGTTTTCCAGTTCCGGTAGCAGCGCCTTGGTCAGCGTGGACTTCCCCACCCCCTCCTGTCCCGCAATAATCAATAGCTTTTTCATAACTCAATTATACCTCAAAACGCGAACGACCCCTGAAGAAGTCGTTCTTCGGGGGTCAGCGAATGCGTAGCCCCGTAAAGGCCGGGTGGACAGGCCTCTCCGAGGCCCGCAGCTCAGCCACGGTACTCCTGGCCCACGCGACCCGCTCGCGCAGAGCCGCGAGAACGACGGTCTTGTCCAAGACGAGCGACCGCGCCGGAAACACCGGCTTCCCCGCCCGCAACGCAGCAAGAATCTCACCTTGTGTCATCAGACACCTCCTTCTATCCAAATCATGCCCCAAATCATCTAAAATTGCCAGGCCTTTAAAATTATGGGGTCAAACCTCATATTAGGGATCCCCTACCGCGTCCATCCGTAGTTCCTTGCGAAGGAGGAGCTAACCCCGCCTCGCCTTGAGCCTGTCGAAAGGTTCAACCCTGTTTAGTTTGAAAAGCGAAGCTAGCTGTTTTGCGTCGCAATCAAAATGCTCCCAAGAACAACGAGGCCAGATCCAAAAGCAGATATCCAGGAAATCTTGTCTCCAGAGATGAGCGAGTAAAAAAATCCAAAGAAAACGGTAGCTCCCACAAAAAGAGGAACACCCACGCTTAGCTTTAATCCTCGAGAGTAGGCGGTCACTAAAAAGATATCAAGCAACAAGACCGCAACACCAGCTAATACAGAGAACCCAAGCGCAGATTTCGAAAACTCGTGCCACTTGTTTTGAGCTGTCGCGGCAATAAGGCCCAAGATGCCCCCTGATAGAGAAATAAACGTTGCAACAAGAAGCGCATTAGTGCCACTCGGTAAAATCCTTCTAATAAATTCAACACTAGCCTGGGAAAAGCTCGCAAGGACAACTAAAAGAGTATCCATGTATAAAAACAAGTTAAAGGATGATATAGATTTAGTATATCATTTTTAAAATACAATAACATCGCAGGAGGAGTATTTCCTAAAAAAGATAGGCCTCGCCCTGACCTTGTCAGCTGGGTGTCCGACGGGGCTTGAACCCGCAACCGCTGCCTCCACAGAGCAGAGCTCTACCAATTGAGCTACGGACACCATGTCTCCTAGATCATTTCTTTTTACCGTCGTTGTAATGCTCTAAGAAATGACAATTATGACATAACCAAACAAGATTATCAAGATTATTGTTTTCTCTATTTCTATCCTTGTGGTGCACGAGCAGAACTTTAAATTTTTCAATTTTGCAGTCTCTGCAGATCGGGGGAACACCGGCTCGCTTCATTATGTTTCGATATGCATTCTTGCCATTGATCCAGCGCGGATGATTTTCGCCCGAGATGGCATACTTATTCTTCCAAACTGCGTGGCAAGCTTTATCACAGAAAAATCTTCCACTATTTGAGTGCTTAAAATGTCTTGGGGTGCGATAAACTTTTTTCTTGCAAGCCGCACACTGTACATACGATCCATTGCGTTGTGCGGCAAACTGACATTTCTGTGAACAATACTTACCCCAACCGATTTTCAGATGGCGCGGCTTTGCGTAAAAAGTTGCTTCACAGCGTATGCAGTTTACATGGGGCATAAATTAAGTATAATCCTCACGTAAGGAATTGTAAACCCAATGCACTGTGGAAATAACGCCGCCCTTCCTATCTATTGTTTTCAAGCCGAAAATATACTAAACTCAAACACATCTTGAGCTTTGATAAAGAGCGCAAGAGTATCTTAAAACGCCGCGGTAGCTCAGCGGTAGAGCGCGGCCCTGAAGAGGCCGGCGTCGGGTGTTCAACTCACCCCCGCGGCACATTCGTACCCCAAAACCCCATCTTTAAGATGGGATTTTGGTTTTTGTGTTTCCTCTATGGCGCGCATTCGTTTGATTAGTGATTATTTGTGATTCGTGACGAAATATTTGCGTCTTTTCCCCAAACAATCTCTGCCAAGTGGGTTGACTCGCAATGAAGACGATGGAGTACAATAGGAAGACCCGCCGGCGATCAAAAAATTGTCAGCGATCTTACAAAATAACCGGAAAAATTATAAAAATATGGCGAAAAAAAGCGTTTCTCGCCGAGCATCTGCCTCAAAAGCGACTGTTCGAGCGGCCAAGACCAATGTAAAGAAAGCTGTAATCTCTAAACGAACTGCAACTTCTGCTAGCCCGGTTAAAACCGACATGAAAAAGTTTGATAAAATGGTCAACGCTTCGTTTTCCGATAACGCCGAGCGCGTTATGAAAAAACGCTACCTCGCCATCAAGCCAAACGGCTCTCAAGAAACTCCGGCCGAGCTCTTCCACCGCGTCGCCCGCGGTCTGGCCGAGATAGAGAAGAGCTACGGCAAGTCTGCCAAGGAGGTCGCCGGCTTTGAGCAAGACTTCTTTGAAGTCATGGCCAACAAGGAGTACACTCCGGCCGGCCGGACGCTGACTAACGTCGGCGCCGGTACGCCAATCATCGCCAACTGCATCGTGATGCCGGTTCACGATACGCTTGATGATATTTTTCAGACTTTGAAAGAGTCGGCTCTCCTCCAGCAAGCCGGCTCCGGCCTTGGCTTTGCCTTTAGTCGCCTGCGCCCGGCCGGCTACCCGACCAAGCGCACCAACGGCATGAGCTCCGGTCCGGTTGAGTTCCTCCGCATCTACGACACCGCCTTTGGCATCATCAAACAGCAGGGCCGTCACGGCGCGAACATGGGTATCATGCGCATTGACCACCCGGATATTCTTGACTTCATTGAGTCCAAGAAAAAAGAAGGCGACATCCGCAACTTCAACATCTCTATCGGCATCACTGACGAGTTTATGAAGGCCGTGACGGAAAAGCCAAACGAGCCGTGGCTTGCTACCTTTAACGGTAAGAAGCTCAAGCCGCACCGCGTCTTGCGCGCCGGTAACGGCTCTGTCACCGGTTTTGAGGAAATAGACATCACCGCCAAGGATCTTTTTGACCGCCTGGTTGAAGGTGCTTGGCAAAACGGTGAGCCGGGCGTGGTCAACCTAGACGCCGCTAACCGCACCAACCCCCTGCCCCAGCTCGGCGACATTGATGCCACAAACCCATGCGGAGAGCAGTTCCTGCATCACTACGACGTCTGCAACCTTGGCTCGCTCAACCTCGCCGCCTTTGTGGAGAACAAGAAGGTCAAGTGGGAGCGCCTCCGTTTTGCCACCCGCGCCTCTGTGCGCATGATGGATAACGTCATAGACCTGTACGACCACCCGGTTAAGAAAGTTGATGATCAGGCTAAGAACAACCGCCGCATCGGTCTGGGTGTGATGGGCTTTGCCGACATGCTTTACAAGCTGCGCATCGGCTACAACACAGAGGAAGGACGCGCTCTGGGCGAAAAGGTAATGGCATTTGTGAACAAAGAAGCCCACAAGGCCAGTCAGGCGCTAGCCAAAGAAAAGGGCGTATTCCCAAACTGGGAAGGCAGCATCTTTGGTAAGAAGAAGGTAAAGATGCGAAACGCCGCCCTAACCACAGTCGCACCAACCGGCTCTATCTCAATGTTCACCGACTGCAGCTCCGGTATTGAACCGGAATTCGCCCTGTACTTCACCAAGCAAGACAAAGACGGCATCCAGTACCAGTATCTGAACCCTATTTTCAAAGCCGCGCTTGAAGAAGCCAAGATAGAAATTAGTGAGGGCGGCGTCATGGAGGAGCTTGGCAAGACCGGTTCTATCCAAGGACTGATGGCTCTTCCTGAAGAACTGCGCGAGACCTTCGTGGTTTCTATGGACATCAGTGCCGAAGACCACATCCGTATGCAGGCCGCCTTCCAGCGCCACACCGACAACTCCATCAGTAAGACCATCAACTTTCCGAACAGCGCCACTAGAGAAGACGTGGCCGAAGGTTACATCATGGCTTGGAGGCTCGGTTGCAAAGGTATGACCTTCTATCGCGATGGCTCTCGCCAGATCCAAGCAATCAGCATTGGTGACGGTAAGGACATGAAGTCCATCATGGACAGCCTAGATACTCCGGAGGCCGTTGCCGCTAAGACCGAAAAGCCGATGAATCTACCGATAGACCAAGGCAGAATAAGTCCGCGCGTCCGCCCGGATGTAGTTTTCGGCAAGACCTACAAGGTAAAGACCGGTTACGGCAATTTGTACGTGACCATCAACAACGACGAGGCCGGCGCGCCCCTGGAGGTGTTTGCCACTTTAGGCAAAAGCGGTGGCTTCTTCCAAGAGCAGTCCGAGGGCCTCTGCCGCCTTATCTCCACGGCTCTGCGCTCCGGCATCAAAGTAGAAGACATCATCAAAGAGCTCAAAGGCATCCGCGGTCCAATGCCGGTGATGACCAACCGCGGCACCATCCTCTCCCTGCCGGACGCGATCGCGCAGATAATGGAAGAGCATGTGAGTGGCACCGTGGAAGACAGCACTGAACAGCTGGCCGAGGCTCAGCAGCTTGCTGAGCTGGTTGCCGCTCCGGCGCCAACCGCGACAAACACTGAAGGAGCGCAAAAGAAAGCCGTCGGCAAGAAATCGCTAGCCGACATGGGCATGATGCCACAGTGTCCGGACTGCGGTGGCGCGCTCACCCTACAAGAGGGCTGCATGAGCTGTAAGTCCTGCGGCTTTTCCCGCTGCGGGTAACATCAGACGAATTACCTGCCTACCGGAAGGCAGGCGAATACAAAGCGAATTTACGAATCATTCGTCCGTGGCAAAATTAGTACCTGGGTTCAAAATCCCCCATCATCTGGGGGATTTTGATTTTGTAATTCTCCCTTTACTAAAGGGAGCCTGCCTGCCGGTAGGCAGGTACCCGCAGGGGGAGGGATTTCAAATCCTACGTCCGGCCAAAAAGCCGGCCACCTCCTTTAAAAAAGGAGGAATAAATCACTGTGATTGCGGTGCGTATGCTAAAATAGGAACATTCGTAAATTCGTACTTTATTCGTAATTCGTCTGATGATTTCCAATGAGATTTAAATCCAATCTCCACCTCCACTCCAGCGAAGATCCGCTAGACGGTAACAGCTGCGACTTCACCGCCAAAGAAATAATTGACCAAGCTGCTGAGCAGGGCTTTGATGTTCTGGCCCTCACTCTGCATACCGCTTGCGGCTACTCTCCCGAACTCGCCGCCTACGCTGAGAATCTTGGCATTCTACTCATTCCCGGCATTGAGCAGTATATCGAGGGAGCCCATGTGCTTATCTTAAATTGCGACACCCGCGCCGAGCACGTGCGCACATTTGTGGAGCTGGAGATGTATAAGAGCCTTAAGCCCGATATTTTTGTCGTCGCTCCTCACCCATATCACCCCGGCCCAATCTGCTTGCACGAAAAACTAGAGGCTAACATCAGCCTGTTTGATGCCATTGAGCACTCTTGGTTTTATATGTGGCTTTATAATCCAAATCGCCGGGCCGCCAAACTCGCCCGCCGCTATGGATTACCGCTGATCGCCACCAGTGACACCCACAAAAGAAAATATTTAAACACCAACTACGCTCTTATTATTGCCAAAACCAAGACCATCCCTGCCATCTTCGCCGCCATCCGCCGCCAACAGTTCACCAACGTCACCCGTCCAGCCCACTTCTGGACCGACATGGTCTACGCGATCGGCATCAAAGAGATCCTGGGCCACCCCGTCCGGTTCTTACTCGGAAATGCATTGACCAAAGACAAGAGTCGGGCCCCGGTCTCCGAGCCAGCTTCTGCCAAAGAGTAGGTCCATTCACTAACTTTATAAAGTTAGTGAAAAAAACAGAAACTTTTATAAAATTTGTAAATTAACCAAAAAGCAAACGACTCACCGCGGTGAGTCGTTTGCTTTTTGGTGCCCCCGGAGGGAATCGAACCCCCATCAAGACCTTAGAAGAGTCCTGCTTTATCCATTAAGCTACGAGGGCAAGTGAGGAGAAATGTTCAAATGCGAAGCATTTGTATATTTTCCGAATGCCGCCTTCGCAAGCTACCCGCTTACGAGGGCAAG
>PFBD01000017.1:0-16477 GCA_002773415.1 Candidatus Harrisonbacteria bacterium CG10_big_fil_rev_8_21_14_0_10_49_15
TTGCTATACTCAAATTACTAGCCCTTTCTGGAGGAGTGAAGCGGCGGAAACAAAACCATAAAATTTCCTTTCATTTTTTTAGCGGCTCCCCCCACACCCCCCGCCGAAAATGGGTTGGGAAGGAAATTTTTGGTTTTGTACACGCGACCGGAGGGAGCGCGAGGCGCACAGGGTTGGCGTTGGCAGGCGCTCGGAGCGTACGCTTTGCGTTCGCATCACCACGCGCTCGGCGCGTGCGTCAGTCATCAAAATCCTGCGGATTTTGCTCATACAATGTTCGAACTTCGTCCAAAAAGCACCGCATTGATCCGTACCCCGAAAAGTGGACACGCACTGCCTATCCACTTTTTGCTTTCTCTTCTTAAGCCAGCCCCCCCAAAAAAAAGAATCGTGCGATTAATCGTGCGATTAATCGCACGATTAATCGCACGATTCTTTTTTATCCCCCCGGCTACATCTCAAACCCAAAAACTGGTAAAATACAGGGTAGTGAAAGGGGATATATCAGTAATGCTGAGAGTGGAAAACCATTTTTGAGTTAATTGATGAAAACGATTTATAAACATGACCAAAGAAATTGTAACAACAAAAATAGCAGTTTTTCAGAAAAAGGAAATACGAAAAATTATCCATAAAAACGAATGGTGGTTTTCCGTTGTTGATGTCATCGAGGCACTGACGGGTACAGATCGACCAAGAAAGTATTGGAATGATTTAAAGAAAAAACTTATAAAAGAGGGCTATTCTGAAGTGTCCGAAAATATCGGACAGTTGTGTAAACGGGGTCAGCCACCGTTTGCGTCACCCAAGGCAAAATCAGGGGCAGGACGGCTTATAGGCGAATCTTCCCCACAAAATACAGTTGTTCCTCAAAATTCACTAACAATGCTAAAATTTGGATAAGAGAAACAGCCAGTGTTAAACGCCAAAATATCTCCATGCAGATTATTTTAGTAGTTACAAATACTCGTGGCAAAAACCTAGCGTTCCTTTCTGATTCATTGAAGACACTATCACTTCAAGAAACAATCGATAAAGTAAAGATGGACGCGCCCGACGACCTCTTGGTTGTTAATGGCAAGTACGGCGAGTATCTACGCGGAGTCCCCAACAGATCTGAAAAAGATAATCTAGATAGAAAAGCGGTTACTGCGGCCGACATTATGGCTTATGCTAATCGCACCCGGCATTTTAATAGCACCGATGCCATTAGTCTATACACCGCGCAATACATCGCTTCAATTATTGATTCAGGCCAACCATTCATAGAAACAGTTGATGGTGATAAAGCCTCTGTTTCTGCCGTTAGAGATATCATTATCTCTAACTCAGAGATAATTTTGAAAGCGGCACAAGAATATGACATAGACCATTTCTTGCTCGGCGCAATTCTTATTGATGAAATCGTTCGCATGAGTCCATTTGAAGAAATACGAGATAAGTTTCTGTTGCAACTTCTTGGTAGAAATGTGTCTGTCGGCTTAGCTCAGGTAAAGCTTGAAACAGCAAACGGTTTGATCAAAAACGGATTGTATAATCCAAATCCCGATGACAAAAACTTGCCATTTGCCGGAAATTTACGAAAAGCAGACCGAAAGCATTTGTATAAGTACGTGGCACAGCCAAAACACAATATTCATTTTGCAGCGGCCCGCATCCGAGGACTGATCAAGGAATGGTCAAAATATATAGATATATCCGATATGCCCGAGATACTTGGTACTTTATATCATCGATCGTACGTTGCCCCACATGCACGACCAAAGCCGAACAAGCGCGGCATGCAAGTTGCTGAGGGGTTCTATAAATTTTCTAAGAAATGGCTCAAATCATGACTTTATTCGAGCAAGGAAAGAAGGTATTTAACTCCACGGCAAAGATCATTTTTAGCGTTACGCTATCAATCGTCATAATAATAGGTAGCGCATTTTTTTTAACAGCGCCACTCCATACTTTATCGCTGTGGCGTATGGAACGAGCAGTTGCATCATCCATACAACATCCGGCTGAGACCAGTCTAGTGGAGCGATTTTCATTCTTGGGGTCCCGCTACATTGATGATGCCGAGTGCACCTATGCTGTTGGTGAAATTCGTTCAACCAATCTTTCAATTCAAGAGTTATTATCGCGATACGAAAATAACACTGTCAGCATATTCGGCTTTACTCGCCGGATGCCAGTTTACGTCCTTATTATCGACGAAGAGACATTAACACCAATCGGTGAACCCACAAGAGATTGGATAGATGACTTCGTAGAACGCTTTAATACAAATGAGGCTGACATAATTTATTACTTGGTATATCTCTATGAACCAGGTCGATCTGACATAGGCGATTATCGTTGCCTTGAGCAAGGATTATAAATGTAATTTTTATATCAGCGAACAATGGCAGTCGGCACAAAAATCTCCATCGCGGCCATAACAGCCATCCTGGCGGCCGCCGGCTACGGCGGCTACAGCCTTATCAAAAAGAGCGAGCTCGCCGCCCTGCGCTCGGGCGAGGCCGAGCTTTCTAAGGTGGCGCGCGTCATCGACGGCGATACTTTTGAGCTTGCCGACGGCGACGTCGTCCGCCTCCTGGGCATAGACGCACCAGAGGCAAAAGAGTGTTACTACGAAGAGTCTAAGCAAGCCCTAAAAGAGCTCATTGAGGGCAAAGAGGTGGAGTTGCGTAAAGACATAACCGGCTCCGACCACTTCGGCCGCCTTCTGCGCTACGTCATCCTGCCTAACCCCGCCCCGCTGGAGAGTAATACCTTGGTAGACGAATACATGGTCGCCGCCGGCTACGCCGCCTTAAACGAGGCTCCGCGCGACAAGCTGTATCACGGCCTCCTGCTTGAGACTCGCGAGCAGGCCATGCGCAAAGAAAAGGGGATGTGGGGCGCGTGCGAATACGAAAAAGCAGCCCGCAGTCAGGACGCTGTTCAGCCAGCCTCCGCGCAGTGTACCATCAAGGGCAATATCCCCACCGACGGCAGTGGCAGATTTTACTTTACCGAAGGTTGCAACAACTACTCCCAGGTCAAAATAGATCCGGATAAGGGTGAGGCCTACTTCTGCACCGAGGCGGAGGCCATCAAAGCCGGCTTCCAAAAGGCCCAGTACTGCCCGTAACGCCACCCACCCCCCCACAAAAAAGAATCGTGCGATTAATCGCACGATTGTGATATACTATTTATATGGCTAGAAGAAAAATAGAAAACCGCAATATCCGCAAGATCCAACGCAGTAGCGGCATGTATTACATCAGCATCCCCGTGGAGATAATGCGCGAATTCAAATGGAAAGAAAAACAAAAAGTGGTTGTGAAAAAGCACGGCAAAAGCAAGGTGGTTATTGAAGACTGGAAGGAGTAGGAGATTGGGAAATTAGCAGATTTGTAGATTAGGAAGCGCAAAGGCGATTTAATTAAAAAGTACGCGGCCGCGTACTTTTTAATTAAATCCCTTTTCCAGCTTAATTTTCCAATCTCCAGAATCTTTTCTTCATTTTTTCGGCCTGCAATGCTAGAATAAACCCCATATGATTGAGATTCGTGAGGTTTCTAAAAGCTACCTGGGCAAGCCAATTATTGAAAATTTGTCCCTGACCATCCCGGATAACACGGTTTTTGGCTTTTTGGGCCAAAACGGCGCCGGCAAGACCACGACCATGAAGATGATGGTCGGCCTGGCCAGCCCAGACAGTGGCAGTATCAGCATTGATGGCCGATCTGTAGACCAAAGCGAGACCCGGCGTAACCTTGGCTTTATGCCCGAAGCACCCTATTTTTACGACCGGCTAACCGGCCTGGAGTTTCTTATTTTCTGCGGAGAGCTGTTTGGCCTGCCTGCAAGCGAGCAAGAGCGCTATGAAGACATCCTCCGTAGCATTAACCTGCACCACGCCCGCGACGCCAAAATAGCCACCTACTCCAAGGGGATGAAACAGCGCCTCGGCTTTGCTCAAGCCCTGGTAAACGATCCACAGTATATATTCCTAGACGAGCCGCTGGACGGCCTGGACCCGCTTGGCCGCAAAGAGATAAAAGAGATAATCAAATCTCTGAAGGCCGCCGGCAAAACCGTGTTCTTCAACTCGCACATCCTCTACGACACCGAAGAGCTCTGCGACCAAATAGGCATCATTGATAAAGGCCAACTGCTCTACATCGGCCCGGTCCAAGAGTTTTGTAAAGGCCAGTCTCTTGAGGTCAGCTTTGTAAAACTCATTGAAGCCACCCGACAAGAGAAAACAGAGGAAAAAATTTCAGAACCTGCAAACCTATGAAAACAATTCTCGCCATCGCTAAAAACACCTTTCGCGAGACTTTGCGCGACAAGATCCTTTACACCATTCTTGGCTTTGCTTTGGTATTTATCATCTCTGACATCTTTTTCGCGGCCATCGCCAACAACGACACCGCCATGGTTAAAAGCTTTGGCCTGGCCGCCATCTACCTTTTTGGCACAGTCATCACCATCTTCCTGGCCTCCAGCATCATCTACAAAGAGATAGAGCGCCGCACTCTTTACTTCGTGCTTTCCAAGCCCGTCAGCCGCGCCCATGTCATCCTCGGCAAGTTCGCCGGCCTGCTCGCCGCCATCGTCTTAACCATCCTCTTGATGACCGTCGTCTACCTCGCCGTCGTCCTTGTCTCCGGCGCCGGCTTTGACTACATGGCTCTAGTCGCCGTGTTTTTTCAACTGCTTGAAGCCGGGCTATTCATCGCCATCCTGGTCTTCTTTTCCTCCTTCCTCGCACCACTGCCAAGCATCCTCAGCGCGACCATGCTGCTCTTTGTCGGCCACATGCTCCCAACCGCGCTCGCCAACATCAAAGTCATCGGCGGCCCACTTTACGGATTCGCCAAAGGCGCCTACTACATCCTGCCAAACTTAGAGAAGTTTAATGTCCGCAACCTGGTTGTTCACGACCTCGGCGTGTCCTCCTCGGTCTTGTTCGTCACTGTTGCCTACGGCGTTCTTTACTCCAGCTTACTACTCATCGCCGCCGTCTATATCTTCAAAAAAAGAGAACTGTAGGCCAACGAAAATCATGAGATCCCGCTACTTAAATATTCCCGTCATCATTCTGCTCTTCGCCGCAGTTGTCGGAGCGCAGCTTCTTTACGACCAACAAGAGCTCGCCGAACCCAAAGTGGCTTTTTCCGCGTCTCCGGCAACTATCAGATCCCTAGACCTCGGGCTCCACTCCGCGGTAGCTTCTTTGTTTTGGATAGAGGCCCGTTTGGACATCCTCCGGCTCTCGCAAACCAATCGCAAGTACCTTGACCGCCTGGCCATCATCAATCACCTAGACCCAAAGCTCGCCACGCCTTACGCATTTACTGTGCTGGTCCTGCCAACCATCAAGAGCTATCCAAACGGCCTCACCGACTCCCTAGAGATAGGGGAGCGGGGGGTGGCCCACGCCTCTCCGGACTGGCGCATCCCGTTTTACCTGGCCACCAACTACCACCTGGAGCTTAGTGACAACCAAAACGCCGCCAAGTACTTTGACATCGCCGCCAACACTCCCGGCGCCCCAAGTCACATCCGCCGCTTCTCCGAAAACTATCTCGTCCTCGGCTTTCGCGACCAAACCAAGCAGATCTGGCAGACCATCTTTGAAACCGCCAAAGATCAAGAGATAAAAGACCGCGCCCATCTATACTTGGCCAGAATAGCGGTTATTGAGACCTTAGAAGAAGCGGCTCAGCAGTACCAGTCAAAGTTTGGTGCCTTGCCACAGACAGTAGACGACCTCATCACCGGCGGCATCCTGACCGAGATCCCCGAAGACCCAGCCGGCTACCAATACGGCTTTAACGAAGAGGGCCGGCTGAAAGTTATTGAATAAATATGGTATTGTAAAAGATATGAATAACCCAGAAAAACAAAAACCTCAGGGACAAGAAGCAGAACCACTTACAAACGAACAGCTTCTCTCGCTCGTCAGAGAAACGCACGATAAGTATCTTCCTATCGTTTACTCAGACGCTGGCGATGCACTAGTCAAAATGTTTAAAGATGATTACCCAGACTGGCAAGAATATAGACTTTTTCATGTATTGATAGGCAGCAGCATACCCCCCGGAGCTGTTTCAAGAGAGGGCGATACTCCAGATAACGCAATCCAAGCCCTTATCCAAAAAATTAAAGAAGCCAGCTCTTAATTAGCTCGGTAAAACAATAGCCGAGCTTTCACTACCCGATGGAAGAATATCTTTTCTGGAGCGCCCCGGAGTCTCACCACGTGCCTAAAAGCCCGGCTTGGTATCTTTGGAACGCGCTCATCGTGCTAATCGTAACCGTAATAGCCATTTGGCAAAAAAACCTCACCTTTCTTATTTTTGTCGCCGTAGCCGAGGCAATCATTATCGGCCTGGCCAGTCGCCGGCCCCGGGAGCTACTCCACGCAATCTCTAACGAGGGCATCGCCCTGGCCCCGGAGGGGCTTTCGGAGGAAAAGCTGGCCGAAGAAGGAGAGTTCTTCCCATACTCCGAATTTGAAGCTTTTGCCGCTCATGAAAACCCGACCAACGACCGTTACGCCGAGCTCGTCTTCCGCCGGAAGCAGAAGTTAAGTACTTATCTAAAGATCCTTATCTCATACGAAAAGCTTACAGATGCTCAACAGGTTTTAATCCATTTCTTACCGGAATTTGAGTACGAAGAATCCCTCGCCGACCACATCCTAAAAAAGATCGGTTTGTAGACTTACCCAAGAAAATAGGCTAGAATCTAGAAACCTTAAGGCGCTCGTCGTTCAACGGATAGGACATAGGATTGCGGATCCTAAAATCGTGGTTCGATTCCACGCGAGCGCACCCAGAACTTGCCGGCACCGGCACAAACCCCACCCATCCTTTCGGGTTCGCGGATATATTAGCGTACGCTGACGCAGCCCGATAGTAGCGGAAACGTGCCGCTAGCGGCAACCTTAGGAGTGGGCGCTACGCCCATTGTCAGTTCATGCGACTCGTCATATACTAAAGGCATATGAACGGGGATGAACTCATCAAGCAAGCTGATATCCAGAAGATCGCCAAAGAAGGGTCGGATATCTACAATCACATCAAAGTGCAGTACGACCCGGAGCACCGAGGTAAGTTTCTGGCCATAGAAATCCAGAGCAAGAACGCCTACCTCGGCAACTCCAGTGCTGAAGCCGTTGCACTGGCCCGCTCCAAGCACCCTGACACCGTCTTTTATGTCGCCAAAATAGGCTATGACGTAGCCGAGACTCTGGCGCAATCTTTTGCTCCAAGTAGCCACTAACTTCCTGCGCTCATGGTCCGAGGCTTTTTCATTGAGAACCATCCGATCATCCAGGTCGCGCTCGGCTGGGACCGATCCGTTCAGACGCCGCACATGATTCTGGATACCGGCTTTACCGGTGACCTCCAGGTCACACCCAAGATTGCCAAAGAGCTCGGGCTCCAAGTCTCGAGTGTGACGCCGGCCCAAATCGCCAGTGGCCAGACGGTGCAGATTCCGACCGCGCTTGCCATTGCCTCCATGGAGGGCGAGACCAGCTTCGTCCAGGTACTCATTGCCGAGAGTATGCCCCTGGCCGGCATCAGCTTCCTAGCCAAGTTTGACTATAAGGCCACCGTGGACTGCAAGTTCCGAACGGTGATGCTTGAGCGCGTCACTGCCGCCTAGCTGTCCTGGAGCTTCTTGAATTTTGCTTTTCTATATTGAAATCTCCTTAGTTCGAGTAGAGCAATTAGATAATTCTCCCTACGTACTACGTACTAAGCACTAGGTACTAAGCACTAAGTACTAAATTATTGAATTATCTCAATCTCTTGCCCAAGCCCCGGCGTGCAAGCCCTAAGCTCGATCCCACCCGGTATTTTTTTCACGGCGTACTGTGTCT
The DNA here is from genome assembly GCA_002773415.1 of Candidatus Harrisonbacteria bacterium CG10_big_fil_rev_8_21_14_0_10_49_15. Taxonomy (GTDB): domain Bacteria; phylum Patescibacteriota; class Minisyncoccia; order UBA6257; family 1-14-0-10-44-23; genus 1-14-0-10-49-15. Next base: position 7,874 of record PFBD01000017.1, read on the forward strand.
TCTCGGCACTGCCAGTATCCGGATCAAATGGCACCTCATTCAAATAGTTCGGCGTCAGCGAGCTACTTAAGTCCAAGCAGCTGGAAGCCGCATACACGCTCTCCAAGTTTGTAACACTTACAGAGTAGACAAGTGGAGTTTGCCCGCTATCCGTAGTTTCCAAAACAGCTTGATACTGAAGATATCGAGCATCGGTCAAGCCAGCCAGACTGTGAACCAGGGGAGTGGAGCCAGTATTAGTTTCTTCAGAGTAGTAAGTACCGCTAGTTCCATCCGGTCCAATAAACGTCTCCCCGGAGCAGTTGGAAAGCTCACATGTCCGCACCTGGAACTTTACCTTCATGGCTCCGCGCTTAAACATGTCTCTGGCCTCACCGGATGAAACAGTCCGTCCCCAAATAGTCAGTTCATCCATCTTCCCCTTAAACCAGGCCCGCCCGTTGGAAATGGCCGCAAAGTTATGGCCGATTATTGTTGGCTGGTTCTGACCCCAGTTAACAGTCTTGGATTTTCCCGCCGAAGCATCTTGTGATCCGTTTAAATAGATATAAACAGTTGAAGAGTTCCAGGTAAACACAACGTGATACCACGTGCCAAGTTGTAAAGAAGTACTACCCGTTATGGTCTGAACGCTGTTCCAGGCTTGGGCGATGCTCGCCTTTAGCTTAATCGGTCCGCCCGGCGTATTGCGGTACGCCTCCAAACCAAAACCCGACGGCGCCGCCCAGTTGCTATCATTAAGAACGCGCATAATTCCCATACCCGTGTCCTGAGACAAGTTAAGACTTGGATCAATATAAAACCAGGTACTAAGAGCACCACCCGTGTTTGGCAGGCGCAAGCTGGCGTTGTAAGGGACGTTGATATAGTTCCCTCCGCCGTTAAACTGAACAGCTTTGCTAAATATCCCCGTCTGGTTATGGGTTAACCCACCTGGCGTACTCCCATTATTGTTAGTTCCAGAGCTATCTGCAATTGCGCCACTGGTCTGATCAAGATGATAGTGAACCACAGCCCCACTCATACTAATATTCCCACTCGGGTAGCCGGATTCAATAGATGTATTTAAGCTAGGCAGCGCCTTCCCGTAAGGAGCACCCAAGCTCGGTTCTAACTGAGTCCAGCTCAATACCTGTCCGGCATCCTTAATCGTTGACTCAAAAGTGCCGGTACCAGCCTGCATCCCGGCTATTGTTAGGCCAAGATAGCCGCTACCCCAGACAGTATTTGAATGAGTTCCGCCCGCAAGCTCCGCGGCCAGGTCAACAAAGGTATTGGTTTGTCCGACCGGTGGAGATTCGGGGTCTAAGAGGGGACAGATTGCATCGCAACCACTAGTGGCGGTACCGATCATTCGCAGTGACGCGTCAATTCCCGGCGGATAATCACCCATAGTCTCCAGCACGTAAAAGCTAACCGCGTCCGCCAAGCTCACAATATGCGCGGTCCGCTGGGCATTTCTCGCAGTCTCTATCTGACGCTGTGGCCGTATCCGAATAATAATGATCGAAGAAAGGATGACAAAAATAGTTATTGCCACCAAAAGTTCAATCAGGGTAAAACCTTTATTAGTACGTAGTCGTGACCATCTAAATTTCTTCTCCATGTATCCTTATTATACCCTAAATTTACGCAACATTTACATTTGAGCGGTACGAACGCGTAAATAAATATATAAAAAACAATTGTACTACACCAATCTTTTTCTTCGGAATGCGATTCCCGAAGCCGTTTTCAAATATAGTTCAAAGGCGATGGCTTTGTCTTTGTTCAGAAATCCGCAAATCCAAATAATTTTCCACGGCCTAAATTTATGTGTGTGTTTGTTAGCCCCTGAATTATGGGATATCAGCCTTGTTTTGATATCTGGAGTTGAGCCAATATACGTCTGATTAGGAGAATTTACACTTTGTAGAATATATACGTAGTACATCGCTTAGCAAGCTAGAATATTGACCAATACCTCTCTAGTAACCGTCGTAAACGGTGCTTGCCGTTCGAAGCCTAATATTATCATACCAGAGGTAGAGAAAGCCCGTGCTTCGCCGAGGCTACGCAGGGCCATTCTCCGCCAAGGCGTAGATATGTATACGTAGCGCATAGGCTTGCCATTCGAAGCCTAGGGTAATCTGACAAGAAAATTAATGAGAGCCCGTGCTTCGCCGAGGCTACGCAGGGCCATTCTCCGCCAAGGCGTAGAATGGAGCGGGTAAGGGGAATCGAACCCCTGTATTTTGATTGGCAACCAAACGTACTACCATTGTACTATACCCGCAACTATTCAAATGTAGAACTCTGATATTGTAGCGTTCAAGCCCGCCTTGGTCAATATCTAAAATGCCACAACTCCGCTGAGCACAAAAGCGCCCACCATGCCCACAATCACTACAATAACAACAATAGTTTTCAATATCTTCATTACTCGCAATTATAACATCTGCCACTGGCCAGGGCAAAGCCCCGTACCGTGCTCTGCTCTGGTACTGGGGCAAACAAAAAAACCCCGACGAAACGTCGGGATTTTTTTCTACGCTTATCCTGCGGAAGTTATTTTACAGCCTCCTTCAAAAGAGTACCTGGCTTAAACTTCGGCTTCTTGGCAGCCGCAATCTGAATCTTCTCACCAGTCTTTGGGTTAACACCCTGACGAGCCTTTCGGTTCACAACCTCAAACTTACCAAAACCGGTGATGTTTACCTCTTCACCCTTCTTCAGGGTGTTAGTGATTGTATCAAAGAACAGGTCAACAACCTCCTGTGCCTTCTTCTTGGTCGCGAGCTCCGCGCCATTCATGATCACCTGTACCAAATCATCTTTCTTCATAGTATTTAATTAATTTGTTAATACTTTTTAGTAATAAGGATATTATATAGCATCTACGCTAAAAATCCACAACCCACCCCTGTTTTCCGAATATCGAATATGCGGCAACGAATCAACGAATTGCAGAAGACAACTTTAGCACATTCGATGATTCGTGGTCATTCGTGATTCGTGACCAGCGCTAGCGCGCATATTCCACCGCTCTCATCTCCCGAATAATATTCACCTTGATCTCACCCGGATACTGCAACTCAGTCTGGATCTTATTGGCCATGTCTTTAGCCAACTGCAAAGCTCTAAAGTCGTCTATCTTCTCTGGCACTACAAACACCCGAATCTCTCTACCGGCCGAAAGCGCGTAAGCCTTTTGAACTCCCTCAAACTTACTGGCCGTCTCTTCCAGCTCCTTTAAACGCTTGATGTACTGTTCCACAGTATCCCGTCGCGCCCCCGGTCGAGCCGCAGACAAGATGTCGGCCGCGGTGACGATGTACGACTCCGGGCTTGAGAACGGATAGTCCTCGTGGTGGCTCTTCATAGAGTCAACCACAGCCGCCTCAACACCATACTTCTCCAAGATCTTAATACCCAGGTCCACATGCTTACCTTCAACTTCATGGCTAATCGCCTTACCAATGTCGTGGACCAGCGCGCCTTTTTTCGCAATGTCTACATTCACACCCAGCTCCCTAGCGATCATGCCGGAGATGTGCGCCATCTCAATAGAGTGCACCAGCACATTCTGGCCATAACTGGTTCTAAAGTGAAGCCGGCCCAGTAGCTGCATTATCTCACGCGGGAAGCCAATAACGCCGACCTCCGCGGCCGCGTCTTCACCAATCTTCTGCATCCGCTTGATAAGCTCAGCCTTGGCCTCGTCAACCTTTTCTTCTATCTTCGCCGGCTGAATGCGCCCGTCTTTAAGCAGCTTCTCCAAAGTCATGTAGGCAATCTCGCGGCGCAGCGGGTCAAAAGAGGAGAGGATAACGCTCTCCGGCGTCTCGTCCACGATTATCTCCACCCCGGTCGCTCGTTCCAGCGCCTTAATGTTGCGGCCTTCGCGACCAATGATCTTGCCCTTTAAGTCTTCAGTGGGTAGGGGGAAGACGCTGGTAGTTGTGTCTGCGACATGCGTTCGGGCATAACGCATAATCGCGGTTGTAACAATTTCCGAGGCCTTCTTTTCAATCTCCTCGCGCCGCTCTCGTTCCATCTTCGTGATAGAAACAACCAGGTCATCCTTATACCTCTGCTCAACTTCAGTGAAGATCTTCTCCTTGGCTTCTTCCGCCGAAAACCCGGCCACTTTCTCAAGCTGAGCCACAGCCTGTTCTTTTACCTCTTTTATCTTAGCGCTTTCTTCTTCAATCTCCTTTGTCTGACTTGCAAGCTTTTCTTCCTTTTGGGTAGTGGCCAAAATCTGCTTTTCTAAGTTCTCCTCGCGCCTCAGCACCCGCTCTTCCAACTTTTCAACCTTCTCTTTATCTTCTTTAGCCTCTTTTTGAGCGTCCGCAATAATAGCCAGGGCTTTTTCCTTGGCCTTAGTGGTCAGCTCGTCCGCCTCTTTACGAGCCTCCTCAACCTTAGTCTTTACCGTCTCCTCAACCGATTTAGCCTTTTTTCCCGCAACGCTGTAACGAATTACATAGCCAATAACTAAGCCGGCCACAAGTAACACCCAGGCCAGCGGGGTCAGATCGAAACTCATATAGTTGTATGCTCGCTAAATTCTTCAGTAAAACCATGAATTTTTTAGGAGTCAAAATATTTTAGTGATATAAGTTGCTTCAAAAATAACTCTCTTAGTATATGGAAACATTCCCTATTTGGCAACCATCCATGGTTTCCGAATATCGAATTGATAGCGAATAAATAAGCTAAGCGTCACCCAAGACTTCACTAATCACGCCTGCCTGTCCGGTAGGCAGGAATAATCACTAATCGCCTAATCCAATACGACCATTGCAGCCCATTCGTTTGATTCGTGATTATTAGTGATTAGTGAGGTCCTTATTGTAATTAGCCTGATGATGACGTGGTATAATACCCCTATGAAAAAACGCGTTGTTTTAGCAATTTTAGATGGCTGGGGGGTGGGCAGACAAGACCCCAGCAACCCAATTTATACGGTTAAGCCGCGTTCCTTGGAGTATCTGCGCTCTCGTTACCCGTTCGGCGCTCTGCAAGCCTCCGGAATCGCCGTCGGCCTGCCCTGGGGCGAAGTTGGTAACAGCGAAGTGGGCCACCTCACTATCGGCGCCGGCAAGATAATTTTTCAGCACTACCCACGCATCACTCTTTCTATAGAGCGCGGCAAATTTTTCAAAAACGAAGTATTCACCGCCGCTTTTGAACATGTCAAAACCAACAACTCCGCTCTGAACATCGCCGGACTACTCACCGCCGGCCACATCCACGCTTCTTTTGACCACCTCCAGGCCCTGCTGGAATACGCGGCTCAGCAGGGGGTAGGGCAAATAAATCTGCATCTTTTTGCCGACGGAAAAGACAGCCCACCTCAATCCGTATCCAAACTTCTTGAAAAATTGAAAAAAGTCACCGACCACCTTGGCGTTGGCGTGCTTGCTAGCATCTCCGGCCGCCACTTCTCCCTTGACAGAGACAGTCACTGGGACAGAACTCAAGCCGCCTATGAAGTCATGACCGGCCGAGTGCCAACCAGCCCGGAGAAGTTAGAGACTATAATCGCCAGCACCTACGAACAAGGAAAAAATGACCAAGAGATACCGCCAACTTTGCTTCTTGGTAAGACGAGCGCCATTAAAGACGGCGACGCGCTCATCTTTATTGACTTTCGCGAAGACAGCATCCGCCAGATAGCCGAAGCCTTTATAGACAAGGAATTTAAGGCATTTCCAATCCAAAAGTTTTCTAACCTGCACATCGTGACCATGACCGAGTACACCGCAGCCTTTCAAGTACCGGTCGCCTTTCCAAGCGAAGAAGTAACTCATCCGCTCGGCCGAGTACTTTCAGACGCGGGCAAGCAGCAGCTTTTGCTCGCCGAGACCGAAAAGTACGCGCACGTAACCTACTTTTTCAACGGCTTTCAAGATGATCCGTTTCCGGGGCAGGAGAGTGCCCTTTTGCCGTCAAACAACGTAGAGAGCCACGCCGAGCGGCCGGAGATGCGCGCCCGCGAGCTTGCTGATAAAGTTCTGGAAACTCTCCAGGCCGGGCAAAAAGATTTTATCGTGGTCAACTTTGCTAATGCCGACATGGTCGCTCACACCGGTAACTTCGACGCCGCCGCCCAGGCCGTTCGCACAATAGACACCGAGCTTGGCCGCGTTATCAAATACTGCGAAGAGCAAGATGTCGCCCTAGTCATCACCGCCGACCACGGTAACGTGGAGGTGATGCGCGACCCAATCACCGGCGAGATGGATACCAGCCATGACCCCAGCCCCGTCCCAATCTATATCTGCGCCAAGCAGATGCTAAGAACGAAGCCAAACACCAATCCGGATCAAAGCGAGGGCGGCGCTATCGGTATCTTGTCTGACGTCGCCCCAAGCATCTTAGAGCTTTTTGACCTGCCAAAGCCCCCGGAAATGAGCGGCCAAAGCCTTTTGCCCGTTTTAAGAGTTGACTAGGGATAAAATATGAGCGCGCCCCAGAAAAAAGAAAAACCAACCGGCCTGCCAACGACTCGTTGGATGCTTCAGCTGCCAATTCTCGCCGTCAGTATTGCCGCGGCCATCTACCTAGCGCAGTCAAACGTCATTGAGCAGATCTTAACCGCGACCAGTAGCGGCACCGGCCTGGGTTTTATCGTCGCTTCTTTTATCGCCGGCATTTTTTACGCCACCTTTTTCGGCGTGGTGCCGGCTACAGTCACTCTGATAGAGGTTGCTCAAGCCGGCAGCTCGCCGCTTGTAATCGGCATATTCGGCGGCCTGGGCGCGGTCATTGGCGATCTAAGCCTTTTTCAAATCATCCGCTTCGGCATCGTTGACGACCTAGTCGCGGCCTTTCAGCGCCGCAGCCAAGGCGCGTTCAAACGCCTGTTTAAAATTCGTTTTTTCAAAACTTTCCTACTCGCTATCGGCGCGGTCATTCTCGCCACGCCCATTCCGGACGAAATAGGCCTGACCATGCTTGGCATCGCCAAAACAAATTGGCGCCTTGTCGCCGCCGCCGGCTTTGTCTGCAACGCCATTGGTATCTACCTCCTGGCTTTAATAACCCAAGTCATCGTTTTTTAAACAACAAAAAAGAGCGCCTCCTCACAAGGCCCTCTCTTTTGTTATGTAAACATTATAACACGGTTCAGCCCATGTCAGGCTGAGGATGTGGATATCTTCGCCTCCGGCTAGTCACGAATCACTAATAATCACCAATCGCCTAATCCAACGCGACCATCGCAGTCCATTCGTTTGATTAGTGATTATTGGTGATTAGTGAGGTCCTGTCTGATGTCTTCATGTTATAATTACCCTATATGGAAAGCATCTCTATCATCATCGGCTCTGTCGCCGCCCTTATCGGCGTGGCTATGGCCGTCATGTACTTCCGCCTGCTCAAGCGCATCGCGGACGGCCAATCAGCGACCAAAGAGCCCGATCAAGCCATTTTAATGCTCCAGCAGCAGATGCAGGAGCTTAACCGCACCTTAGACGAAAAGCTCACCGACTCCACTAAAACAGCCCATTCCCACGCCTCAGAGATGGCCAAGAGCGTCCAACAGTTTATCAAAGAAGTAACCACCGAGCTGACCAAGGTAGGCGAGGGCCAAAAACAAGTTATCGGCTTTGCCGATCAGCTCCGCGAGCTCCAAGACATTCTCAAAAACCCAAAGCAGCGCGGTATTTTGGGCGAATACTACTTGGAGACCCTGCTCACCAACATCTTGCCCGCCGGCAGTTACCAAATGCAGTATAAGTTCAGCGATGGCGAGATAGTAGACGCGGCCGTGTTTGTTAAAGACAAAATAATCCCAATAGACTCCAAGTTCAGTCTTGAAAACTACAACCGGCTTGTTGAAGCCCGCGACCAAAGCGAGCGCGACCGCTTAGAAAAAGTATTTGTAAACGACCTAAAACTGCGCATCACTGAAACGGCCAAGTACGTCCGCCCAAACGAGGGGACGATGGACTTCGCCTTTATGTTCATCCCGCACGAAGCCATCTACTACGACCTGCTCGTAAACAAAGTCGGCGCCGTGGGTGGCGACACGGAAAATCTCATCCAGCGCGCCGCCCGCCACAGCAAGGTCATCATCGTCTCTCCAACCTCTTTTTTGGCCTATCTACAAACCGTGCTTCAAGGACTACGCGCCCTGCAAATTGAAGAGACCGCCAAAGACATCATCAAGCGCGTGGAAGAGCTTGGTCAACACCTGTCTCGGTACGACACCTACATGCTCAAGCTCGGCAACAACCTCTCCACCACGGTTAACGCCTACAACACCGCCACCAAAGAGCTGAAGAAGATAGACAAAGACGTCCTGCGCATCACCGGCGAAGCCGCCGGCGTGGAAGTAGCCCTTGTTGATAAACCCCAATCCGCAGAAGAATAAAAAATGAAATTTATGAGGTCTCTCTTCCCTTAGGAAGTGAGACCTCATAAATTCAATTCTTACATGCATCAGATCCAATATCGACAACAGCAGGTCTTGTACGACAAAAAGTGGCAGACGCTCCTTCGCCGCGCCTGGCTTTTCCGCCACATTCCGTTCATAGACGCCGCTTTCGGTAGCGGCTCGCTCGCTCTTGGAAATGTCAGCGAGGATTCTGACCTGGACGTGCTTATAGCCGC
>PFBD01000017.1:16571-23149 GCA_002773415.1 Candidatus Harrisonbacteria bacterium CG10_big_fil_rev_8_21_14_0_10_49_15
TCACTTCGTAACCCCCGATACTTACCAGCTCACCTTAGAGCCAAACGACTACTGGCATCTACTCTACACTCAACTCACACCCATTTATGGGCAGACCGCGCTCATAAAAAAATTCAACCGCGCCAATAGTTGGGCGGGCATTAGCGAGTACCGCTTGGATGCCCGACACAAGTATCAAACTGCCAGTCTTTTTAAGCGCGTCCTGACTAGTCTCCTGACAAGCAGCCTCGGTGACTGGCTGGAAGATAGACTAAAATATTACCAGATAAAGCGAATTGAAAGTGGTCTACCCAGGCCCGGCGAGCAACGCCCCTCCGTCATTCGCGCCGTAGCCAGTCATTTGTCATCCTCGAGAGGAGCGAAGCGACGAGTCGGGGATCCAATTTTATCATCTCAAAAAAAGACCTACCGCCTCCCGCCACTCATCACCTACACCGATTTTGAACTCCAGTTCCACCCCGACCCGGCAACTATTGAAATTCAATAAATTTACGAGGTCTCCCTTCCGAAGTGCGACTTCCGAACATGGTCTATGAAGGCGTCGCAAAATGCTATACTTAATTAATGCCAAGAATTGAGGAACTGCTGAAAAACTACCTAGACTACCTTGAGATAGAAAAAAACCGCTCGCCAAAAACCAGAGCCAACTACGAGCAATATCTCAAGGCCTTTTTCGCCGATCAAAAAATAAAAACTGAGCGCGACATCACCGCCGCCGCCATCCGCGAGTTTCGACTAAGCCTGGCCCGCAAAGATACCGGTCGGGGAGGGAGCATGAAAAAAATCACCCAAAACTACTACGTCATCGCCATCCGCAATTTTTTAAAATACTTAATCAAAGAAGACTACGACGTCCTATCCACCGACAAGATAGAACTGCCCAAAGTACCCAAACGCCAAATAGACATCATTGAATACGCCGACCTAGAGCGCATGCTCGCCGCCCCCAGCGGTTCTGATCTCCGCTCCCTGCGCGACAAAGCCATCCTAGAGTTCTTATTCTCCACCGGCCTCCGTCTCTCCGAGCTGTGCAATCTAAAGCGCTACCTAGACTTCGGCAGGGGAGAGATAACCGTCCGCGGCAAAGGTGAGAAGCTTCGCGTCGTCTTTGTTTCAGAGGGATCAGCCAAAACCATCAAAGCCTATCTGGATAAGCGTCCGGACGCCGAAGACTGGCTCTTCGTCAGTCTTTCCAAGGTCCCTAAAGGATCGAAAAAAACAGCAAAAGTTATCGGCAAAATAACACCCCGCGCCGTCCAGCGCCTGGTAGACAAGTACGCTCGCCAAGCCGGCATCGGCGAGCGCGTCAGCCCCCACAAACTTCGCCACCTCTTCGCCACCGACCTGCTTCGAAACGGTGCCGACCTCCGCTCCGTCCAAGAAATGCTCGGCCACTCCTCAATCACCACCACCCAGATCTACACTCACATCACCAACAAAGAACTCAAAGACATCCACAAAAACTTCCACGGCCGCCGCCGCCAAGGCTAATGTGGGCCAAGGCAAACGAAGGAAAGGGGAGTAGACGAGAAGAAGGTTTTTCGGCATACTAGTACCACGCTGAGGTGGTGGAATGGCAGACACGCTAGCTTTAGGAGCTAGTGCCGCAAGGCGTGAGGGTTCAAGTCCCTCCCTCAGCACACTGATCTGTATCCCAAAAAGTGGACAAGAACGAAAGTCCACTTTTTGTTTTCTCTGCTACTTCTTTAATCTTCCCTTCTGCCTGGAAGTCAGGAAAAGCTTGAAAGTTCATTTTTAGAATTAAGTAAAAAGTACGCGGCCGCGTACTTTTTACTTTTTTACTTAGGGCATGGTATTCTTAGTAATAAGCGATGAAAGACCTTAAAAAGAAACCAAGGAAAAAGCAGGGCAGAGCCGCAAAGGTAACAATGCGCGCGCTAGAGATATTAAGTGAAACAGCTATGAGCCTGCCGGACTTTGTGGGTGCATTTTTGACGGCGGGCTATGGTGCCTCTGTGGGCAAGATGGAAAGAGCGAGAGGTGGCGGGGCAGTTGATCTAGAAGATATCAATATCAGAAAGTATCGAGAAATGATGTATCGGCTTCGCCGAGATAAAATGGTGAGCGATACCAGAAGCCCCAAGGGCGAAATTCAATACACGCTTACCGAAGAGGGGAGAGAGTATCTAGAAGCCTTACGAAAAACAGTGCCACGGCTCTGGCTTATTCCTAACTACCCAAAAGAAGAAAGCGAGGAGTATATTTTAGTAACATTTGACATTCCCGAAAAGGAAAAGAAAAAGAGAGATTGGTTACGTGCCGTTTTAAAAAGGATGGAATTCGTTATGGTTCAGCAAAGCGTCTGGATCGGGAAAGTAAAAATCCCCAAAGACCTTATCCGCGACTTAAAAGAAAAAAACTTGCTTGATTGCGTAGAATTCATGGAGACCAGGCGAATGGGTACCCTCTCCGCCGAATAAGTAAAAAGTACGCGGCCGCGTACTTTTTACTTAAATTGTGGGAGGAAAATGAGGTAAAAAAGGCACACGCGGTCAAGCTTGACAAATAGGTAAGAAGTATGCTATAATATAAGATATAGCGGCTATATTTGCGGCTATATGCTCTTTAACAAAAACAGGGTTTACGAGACAGAAATGAATCGAGGCAGCGCCCTAAGTACTACGAACTAAGTACTACGAACTAAGTACTAAGCACTGGTGCGCTTCGTTTCTGTCTCGTACCTGTAACGAGACGTTTTTTGGCCCTCCTTTGGGCTGTCGCCCCGTAATAGGGAGAAACGCCCTACGGGGCAACATGGCCCTCGGGCCAAGGAGATTTGACCATGGAATTGTGGCAATTCGGACTGGCAGGAGCGCTCATCGCGCTTCTAGTCAGCGTCACGACGCTTCTGCTTTCCTACCGGAAAGCGGAAGACAAGAAGCCTGAAATGGCTGACGAGCTCCCGCCGACCCGTACCTGTTGCGACGCCGACCCGCTCGACGTTGTGGATGAAGCGACCCGGGCGGCAATGAGCCGCCCCGGGAGCAAGGCAGAGGACGAGCCGGACATCGCCGGACTCCTCCACGTGTTCCACTTCGCCTTCTGGGCGTTCGTGGGGCTCGCCCTGGTCGATGGCTTGCCGCCGTTTGTCGGCTGGCCTCTCGGCCTGGTAGTGGCAATTGTGCCGGCGCTCGGGTGCCTCATTACCTCGTTCGATAAGATCGAGGAGGAGAACCCGCCGAGCATCGGCCTCGTCACCATCTTTGGTCGGCACATGCCGACCATGAAGGACGAGGGGCTCAAGCTCTTCTTTCGCTGGTTCGGGCTCTGGGTCTTGCAGAAGATCCAGATCGACCAGCGCAAGGTCAACGTTGACCTTGGCTTCGTCCGGTTTTACCTGCCGGACGGCCAGCAGGTGGATCAGGAGTTCAGTTTCACCTACAGTGGGGAGCAGACTGGCCACGGGGCCAGGAACTTCGTCAATGCCGGAGGCCATGGCTCTGCCGATCTTGGCTCCGGAGAAATGGGGTCAATCAAGGGGGACGAGCCAAAAACCGGAGTCCCCGGCATTGTGACCGAAATCCTCATCAACGAGGCCCGAAACTGGTTCGCCTCACCACACGAGGGGCCCAAAACGGTAGACGATGCCTACCAGATGATCGGCGTGGAGTTGCCCTTGGTCCTGCTGCTCAAGCTGGACCTCGACAACCAGATACCGCCGAGTATCAACGGTTTTCCGATCTTGGACCTCTTCGCCTATCTTAGAGATAAGAGGGCGGCAACGGCGCATGGCCGGGATCTCTCCGAAAAGTCCAAGGAGTTGGAAGTGCAGTTCCGGGCACTCTCTCCGGATCAGCGAGCCCAGATGGCCACCGACCTACACAAGGTAGCGGCCAAGATGGACCGCATCCAGCACGGACAGGACGGCATCGTCCTGGAATGGCTTGGCATGCGGATAGACAAGCTTGTAATCGGCCGCGTACGCTTCTCGGAAGAGTACGAGAAATCCCGACTCCAGATTCAAGTTGAGAGGAGAAAAGCAGAGTCTGCCGCAGTCTCGACCGCGGCAGACATCCGCCGAGTCCGAGCCTACAAGAGGCTCGGACTTAGCCCGGAGCCAGCACTCATGGCGTCGCAGGTGAACACCGGCAACGCCACTCGATCCATCAACACCAACGAGACACGGGTGGACGACCAGACGCGCGAAAGCGCCGAGGCAGTCGCCAGGCTGTTCGCACAGGCAATCGCCTTCGGCGCCGCAGCAATCGGTGAGGGGCTCCGGTCCCGTACCCCAACCTAGGAAGGAGAATGAAGTGAAGAGGTGGATGAAATGGACGCTCGGCGTCGCATTGCTCGTACTCGCCGGAGTCGGGTTCTGGATCGCGGCCACCAAGGTCGCTCCCAGTCGCCCGGCTTCGAACGACTCGTCCGGTGCTTCGGCGCCGAGCGAGTACGAGAGGGACCGGGACGCGGATCGGGCCGCATGGTACGATCGTCGTCCTGCGGCGAACGACGACGGCAACCAGCCTCCGGGCTGGAAGCCGCCGGCGCCGCCGAATCCACCGTCGAAAGAGGAGTTGATGACGCCGGAAGGCGACATCAACTTCGCGCTGACGGACACGCTGGTCACCCTGTCATGGGACGGGATGACCAGTACCACGGTGCCACTGGGAGGTGGCATCTGGGTCCGACTTCCGGACAACACGCGCTGGAAGGCGCAGTCCGCCGCGCTCCAGGACGAGTTCCTGAAGCCAGTGCGACTGCGGGAGGGCGACTATCGCCCAGTGCTGGGCAACCAGCAGAGATACCAGACTCTTCTCTGGATTCAGCCGCTGGCCAAGCCGATCCCGGGCGAAACGATCCGGGTCTGGATCCACAAGTGAAAGGAGGTGTCTCACGGTAGGCCTCGCGCCACAAGGCGAGGCGAACAACGGCCCCGGCCCGTGCACGTAAGTGCATGGTGTCCGGGGCTGTTTCAATTTGTAGACAATTCAAAGCAAAAACCCGCCGTACGGCGGATTTTTGAAATAGCCTAATTCATAACTCCTCCAACTCCTCAAGAGGAGAGAGGCTTCTAACCGGCACCGAGCAGTTCGGCGACCACGAAGCGGATACCCTGAGCCAAGAAGGCGACCACCAAAGCTACAACGGCATAGATGATCTTCTTGTGGGCGGTGCTGATCTTTTCTTCCTCACCGCCAGCCGTCAAGTAGCTGAAAGCGGCCAGGATGATAAAGATTACTGAAAGAATAAGCAGAACAGTGAACAACCATCCAATCAAGGTGTTGAAGATATCAATGAAACCGCCAAAGCTGGTAACCGTAGTTGGCGGCTGAATCACTTCTCTGTCAAACCCGCCAGACTGCGCCATGGCGAGCCCTGGCATGGTCAAGAAGGTAACAAGTGTAAAGAAAAACTTTTTCATGAGTATTAGCGAATAATGCTAATCGAAAGTAATAATGCGAATGCGCGCCATTACCTGTCGACCTTTTCAATTAAGCTTATAGTAGCACGAAATAAGCCAATTTTTATTGGGGATAAATTTAACCAAGGACAAGCTGTCTAACCACAAAGACTATTCCCTTAGCCAAAAAGGCAACTACCAAGGCAACCACAGCATAGATAAGCATCTTGTGCGCGTCTGCCACTCCATCACCACCACCAGAGACAAGGTACTTGTAGGCGGCCAAAATAATGAAGATAACCGCCAATATAAGCAAAATAGTAAACAGCCAGTTAGTCAGTGTGGACAGAAGAACGACAACGCCCGGGAAGCCTTCGCCTAGAATAGTTTGCCCCGCCGGCGGAATATTGGCAACGCCATCTCGCCCTATGCCAATACCTCCAGTTCCGCCACCCCCACCGCCTCCGCCACCACCGCCCCCTCCACTACCACCGCTGATGTTTACTCCCCAATCAACTTCAACGGCGTGCGCCCTCGCCACCATTAGGAAAAGGAAAGACCATGCGCTCCAAAGATATGCTTGTAATTTCATGATACTTGTTTCAATTAATAATCTACTAACACGGAGCTTTAGTAATAGTATTCATCATTTGCCCAAACTACCGGTTTATACTCATCTCCTGGGCATCGTTGAACACTCACCTCAATTGATTCATCATCCCCCAAGTCAACGATATGAGTATCCCAGCTTAGACCCTCAATAACGTCTCCGCTACCACCCAGCTGGGCCAGTGAGCCATTAATCTTAACAGCGGGGCGACTCCGGTCATTAACCGCCGGGCAGAGACTGATTAACAATTCTGTATCTGCCAATGACACCCTGGGGTCACTAATTTCAAAGTAACCAATACCTGGACGGGAAGACCCCGAACCACCTCCTGAAATAGGTGGAGCCGGCGGTGGGGTGGCGGGCGGCGGAGTAGTTGGAGGGGGAGATGTCGGCACAGAACTCCCTGTTGAGCTCACTCCAACCAAGCCCTCCACTACTGTTACAAAACCTTTTGCCAGAAAGGCGATAATAATGGCGACCACCGCGTAGATAAGCATCTTGTGCGCGTCCTTAACACTATCGCCGCCGCCAGATGTCAGGTATTTAAAGGCGGCAACAACGATCATGATAACCGCCACCGCCAAGAAGATTGTAAAAGCCCAG
>PFBD01000017.1:23197-26924 GCA_002773415.1 Candidatus Harrisonbacteria bacterium CG10_big_fil_rev_8_21_14_0_10_49_15
AAGTTGATTTTGGGGTGCCGGAATAGTTGAAGTTGCCGCAAAAAGAGTAGTCGGCAGACTAAGACCAAACACCGCCAAGCTAAAGTATAATTTTTTATGCATGTTTATATTTTAAACGAATTAAGTACCGGTTTCAAATAATATTCGGATAACATTCACAAACCCCTTCGCCAGCACAGCCACGGCTATCGCCACCGCGGAGTAGAGGAGCATCTTATGAGCCTGGCTTACGGCGGCCGGCGAGTCTTTTTTCGCGCCGATGCCACCAGAGGTCAGGTAGGTAAACGCGGCCGCTATAACCATGATCACGGCCAAGGCCATAAAGATGGTAAACATCCAGTTCGTCAGGTTCTCAAGGACGGTCATGACGTCGCCAACGGTATCAACTACACCCGGCTCGCCGGTATTGCCCCCGATCGTTCCACCAGAACCAGTATCACCGCCAATAGTACCACCGCTTCCAGTATCACCGCCTACTGTTCCTCCAGCGCCCGTATCTCCACCAATTTCTGCAAAAGCAACTGAAGTCAGCCCAAAAGAAAGGGCGACCAGTAGTGAAAAAATAGCTAATTTTCTTTTCATGGTAATATTATACCCCGGAAAGTAATATTCTCTCCACAATCGCGACAATACCCTGAGAAAGCAGAAGCACGGCAAGTCCGATAACGGCATAAACGATTGTTTTTTGACCTTTTGCAAACTTCACCGGGTCTCCGGCGGAAAACATCATCTGAAAAGCACCGATGATTATCATGATAGGCACTATCGCTATCAAAAGAACTGAAAGACCGTCAAAGATCTTTTTAATAAGCTCCGGCAGTCCCACACCCGCGCCAAGCGGATTCACGTCTTGCAGATTAACCTCTGTCGTAGACGCCGCCAAGCTCATCGGTATCAGCGCCAAATGGGCAAATATTTTTTTGAACTTTTTCATGCCTAATTTCCTAATTTTCCAATCTCCCAACTATTATACACCAATTCTTTCAATAATCTCAGACCCAGTGGGGACAAGTAGCTTAATAACAACCTGGACGACCAAATACGAAGCGGCGATTATTAAAATCCCGGTCAGTGCAATAACAATCGCGTTTGTTCCTTTTTTCACCCGCTCCGGGCTACCCGCGGCCGTCATTATCAGAAATCCACCCCAGCCGATCATCGCCGCCGCAATCGGAATAACCAGCAAAATAAGGTACCGCATGATGTTCTTGATAAGCACTACAAATTGGTTAAAGTCACAGGGCCCCACGCCGCGCGGAAATGGCGCAACTGCATCCGGGGTCAGGCTCGGGTCGCACTTCGGCACAATACCCTTGGTTGTTGTATCAAGAGATGTAAGGTCCGGGTCGTCATCCGGATCCGGTGGATTAAGAAAGTACTGTCGGCCAGCCCGGCACGCATCTGCGTAGGCAACATTATAACTCCGAATCCGCGGATCCGGCTCAGAAAGGGAGCCGTCCGGTGCGGGGGGGCAAATATTTTCACCGCCCGCCTCTGCCTGTTCGTATCCGTCCACGCAACCCTCATATGTACCTTTGCGGGTGTTCGGATTTGCTGTTGGATCCAGTATCGAGGCAATACCGCAGTAATTAATCTCTCGCGCTCGCTCCACTACTTCTGCGCTAGCCGGCTCCAAAGGAGTCTCTTTGAGTTTCTCCTCTGCAAATAAAAATCCCGCCATACATCCGATTTTTTTCGGCTCGCTACCCTGGCTTGAACAGAAAGAGCTTGGCTGATTATTCTCTACTAAGGCTTTATATCCGGCCAGACAGCTACGATAATAGTTATTCGCATCTTCTTCGGAATAAGGATCGCTGGTTCTCGCCTTGTCCGCAGTAGCCGACTCTTTATAGGCCTGACACTGAGCGATGACGGCGAGGTCTGCTTCAGACGGCTGATTGTTCCTCTCGTATATTTCCGAACCTTCATCGTGCCCTCGCCGACAGCCCGCCTCCCAATGACTAGAGTTATCTAAATATTCAGAGGGTACACTTCTTATTTCGCAGAAAAGATTCTTTGAAGAAGACTGGTCAATGCCTTGCTCACAACCCTTTGCATAGCCATCTCGGTATGCCTCTCGGGAATCGCTAAACATCGAGTATCCCGGTGTTATCGTGGACTTATCCGGGCAGGCCTCTTGAGCCGCCACTGATACTGGTTGCATAAAAAGAACAACTGAAAGAATCGTTGCCCCAAGTAGCGTGCCAACTAGTGCTAGGCGATTTATTGAGACAAGTTTCATACAGTTATTGTACCGCACCGGAAAGTAATTCGGTAACTCTGGTCTGCGCCTGGCGAAGGGCCGTCTCTGTGGGTATTCTGCCGCTGACAACTTCAGTAATCAAATTTGAAAAAATAGAGTCAATAACGACAGGGTTCGGTTGGTACCAAGAGGTGGCCGACAAAGCCTGGCTGGCAAAAACAGAGGCTTCACCGCCGCTCTTGGCATAAGTATCAATAAGCTCGCGCAGCGCCGGGCTCCTACCGGCCGCCTTTAAGTACGGGTCAACCGCCGCCGGGTTCAGCGTGGAGTTAAAAACAAGCGCCCAAGCCATCGCCGGGTCCGCCGTACGCGTGGAAACGCCAAGCGCCCAGTAGCTTGCGTAGTTCACAGGGGAGCTGACATTCGCCTGGATCATCGGCGCGACCACAAAGTTCAAAAATGGATTCTTCGCCTTAAGTAGTGGGATCTCGTATCCATAGTGAAAAAGCATCGCCGACTGGCCAATGCTAAAAGCATCCACAGACTGTGTAAAGCCCGCGTCCCAGGTATAGTTGCCGTCCATTGGCCGGGCAAACGACGCGTAAAAATCAACTGCCGGCTGGGCAAAATTCGCAAAAGTCGCCGCCGTCCGGCTATTGTTGACCATCGTGGTGCCGTACTGCAGCATCATCAGCGAAAGCAGATCCGAAGCCCGGTCAATATTCGTGGCCGAGCCGCCAATCGCCCCTGCCGCCCGCACCAGCCGCCCAAACGAGTCTAGCTGCCGCAGCCGTGGCACCACGCTCACGAAGTCATTCCAAGTCTGTGGCGGCCTAGCCAGTCCAGCCGCGTCCAAAATATCGCGATTATAAAATAAAGCCAGCGAGTCTATGTAAAGGGGGAGCGCGTAGACCTGACCACCGGCCGTTAAGTCCTGCTCTACAACCTCCGGAAAGGTGTCGCGGAGTTCCGTTATAGGATACTGCTCCGAAGTCAGCGGGAAAAGCTTGTTGCCGTGTTTTGCTAGCCAGGTATTGTGGATCATGAAAACATCCGGACCAGTACCGGCCGCCAGCGCGTTAATAAGTTCTGTTTCGTAGGTGCGCGGGTCAAGCTGTCGGTAAGTAACAGCCACACCCGGATTCCGAAGTGTAAAATCCGCAATCAGTGTCTCCGTCATTACACTCGCCGAGTCAAACACGCCCCAGACAAGTAACTCTCCTTGGTAGCCAACCACATCACCGCCGCATTTCCGCATACCCGGGATAACGCAAGTGAAAACAAGACCAACAACAAGAACTGCCACCAAAACGACGGCAATCAGAATTATTTGAATACGGCTTAACCTCATTTGAGATTAATCATATCAGAAAACTAAAAAAAGCTCTCAACAGGCGTCACTTCAGCGTACCATCTGCGGCCTCTTAAAAGCAGAATCACGTGTTCGGATGCAGTTCAAGGCGCGAGCGAGGCTTGTGACCAAGCTGTACGTATTTGGTACTGCGCGGGAGCAAATGAGCGAAG
>PFBD01000028.1:0-682 GCA_002773415.1 Candidatus Harrisonbacteria bacterium CG10_big_fil_rev_8_21_14_0_10_49_15
AGATTTTGTTGGCGAAGTTCTTGTAGCCGCGGACTTTGTCTTCGGAGAGCTTCATGTCGTTGCCGGCGGCCGCGCCAATGATGAGCGAGAGCCGGGTGGCGTCTGCGCCATATTTATCAGCCATATCTAACGGGTCGATGATGTTTCCCAACGACTTACTCATCTTCTTCCCCTTTTCGTCTCGGACTAGACCGTGGAGATAAACCTGCTTAAACGGAATGTCGCCAAGTAGAAAGCCTGTCATCAGTATCATCTTAGCAACCCAGAAAAAGAGAATGTCGTAGCCGGTCTCGAGCACGCTGGTCGGGTGGTATGTCTTGAGGTCTTCTGTCTCATTAGGCCAACCCAGGGTCGAAAATGTCCACAGTCCGGAGCTGAACCAAGTATCTAAGGTATCTGGGTCTTGATCCCAACCATCGCCTGTCGGCGCTTCAGTGCCGACGTAAATCTCTTCGCCTTTGTACCACACGGGGATGCGGTGGCCGTACCAGATTTGGCGGCTGATGCACCAGTCGCGGAGGTTGTTTATCCAATTGAAGTAAACGGCGTTAAAGCGGTCCGGGGTGATGGTTATCTGTCCGCTCTCCACTACTTTAGTCATCAGCTCCTTGAGAGTGGTTTCTGAGCCAGAGTCTATACCATTTATCTTAGAGTTAGCGACAGTAAAGGGCTTGTTTACATT
>PFBD01000028.1:726-7120 GCA_002773415.1 Candidatus Harrisonbacteria bacterium CG10_big_fil_rev_8_21_14_0_10_49_15
GAACCACTGGAGCATTACCTGTGGCTCAACAGTGCCGCCGGTGCGTTCGGCAGTGGCGACATTGTGGATATAATCATCGTCAATCTTAACTAGTAAACCTTTTTCTTTTAGCTTCTCCACTATTTTTTCTCTGGCTTCGGTTATCTTCATGCCGGCGAACTCTTGAGCGATTGGTAGCAACTTGCCGTACTTGTCGATGATCTGCTCTTTCTCCAGCCCGTGCTTTTCGGCCAAGGCAAAGTCCTCTGCCGAGTGCCAGGGGGTAATGGTCATCACGCCGGTGCCGAACTCCGGGTCAGCGATCGGGTCTTTGATTATCATTGCTTCAATTGGGCCATTGATCCATTCAACAGTTAGCTTTTGGCCGTGCTGATACTCTGCATAGCGCTTGTCACCCGGGTGCATGACCACGTATTTGTCGCCGAACTTTGTTTCCGGACGAGCCGTGCCGATTGTAAACGGGCCGTATTTGAAGTAATAAAACTTGTCTTTGCGCTCCTCATAAACTATTTCGTCGTCAGAAATAGTAGTTTGGCCTTTTGGATCCCAGTTGACGATGCGGTGCCCGCGATAGATAAGCCCGGCGTCGTACATGCGTTTAAAAGCTTCGCGTACGGCAAGGCTCCGCGGCTCGTCTAGGGTGAAGGCCTCTCGGCTCCAGTCTAGGCTGGCGCCGAGGCGCTCTATCTGATGTTTGATGGTGTCGTGGCT
Organism: Candidatus Harrisonbacteria bacterium CG10_big_fil_rev_8_21_14_0_10_49_15; assembly: GCA_002773415.1. Lineage (GTDB taxonomy): Bacteria > Patescibacteriota > Minisyncoccia > UBA6257 > 1-14-0-10-44-23 > 1-14-0-10-49-15. The sequence goes on from PFBD01000028.1 coordinate 1,438, forward strand.
TTGCTGAGCAAAATCTTCCACGCGGCGGAGAAACTCTTCGCGGCCGAGGTCGTGGCGATTTTTCTTTTCACGCTTAACCAGCTCTTTTTCTACTTTAGATTGCGTGGCAATGGCGGCGTGGTCTGTGCCCGGCAGCCACAGGGTCTTATCCCCGCGCATGCGGTGATAGCGCGCTAGGATGTCTTGCACGGCCAGCATGGCGGCGTGGCCCATGTGCAAGGTGCCGGTCACGTTTGGTGGAGGGAGAACCATCGAAAAGCGCTTTGCGCTTTTCGAGTCACTAGTTACTAGTCTCAAGTCACTGGGAGGCAGGTTGTCGCCCCTCGTCGCAGGCTCGCTCGGGACCTCGCGCTTTGGCAAGCGCTCGGGCGAAAAAAAGCCGGAGTCTATCCACTTTTTGTAGATCTCGGGTTCGTGACTGCTAAAATCGTAAGCTTTGGGGAGTTCCATATTCTCGTTTATGATTTTTTAGATTTAGAAATAAATGTTCGGTTTTTGCCATGGCCAACGAAAAAAGGGAGTGCTTCAAATTCATCCTCTGCCAATAGAGCGTACTCTTCACCAAACTGCTGTTCCGGTGCGTGCCGATAATAGAAATCTCCGCGCCAGAGCAAACTATTCAGATAATACGCTGCCTCCTCGGCGGTGTCGACGTGGTCTGGGATTTGACCGCGCTCTACCAGCTCATCTACAAAACTTTGTGCGATAGAGGCACCTCTTCCCATGGCTCGGTCAAGATTTAAAGCTAAATAGAAAGGGCTGATAAAACTCTCTTCGAGCTCCATATCATCTACATCAGCAAGAGAGGCGTCTCCATAAAGCACGATGGCCTCGGCATAAAATCGGATTATTTTACTTAGAATCGCAGATGATACAGAACCCGAATTCCTTTCACGCTCATATGCGGTTGGACGGATGACTCTCCGAATAGTATCTAGAAGACATTGGCGGGACATTGTAATAACTTCATCAGTCGTAAATATCTCATTGATAGTAAGATCTCTAGTTTCCAAATATCGCGCAATCTCGCCAATTGGCTCTACTCCATGCCCGTGAGAGTAGTCTTCGGGCATAAACTTTTCCGAAACAAAGTGATCAGCTCCGGGCTCTGGCTCTTGTTCTGCAATTCGTACTATATCAATATCCCGCGGAGTACAGTCAGTATCCAAGCCTAGACTCCGCAATAAAAGAACCCTTGCCGCTCCCCCTTTATACCCATATCCTAAAGGCAGGCGCTCAGCAGAAAAGTGTTGTGTTACCGGTAAACCAAATGTCCCGTCTGGATTTTCATGGATGGTTGCTTGGATTTTATATTTTTCAAACAAAGAAAGAACCTCCTCATCATTAATAGCCTGCTCGCGAGCAACCAAATCTTCACGCAAACTTTCCTGCTCACTTACTGAAGCAGTAAATAGCTCTGGGTGACGGCTTTTTAAAAAGTCTTCTACCTGCTTGAGCTGAGCCTGATATGGATCCAGCTCAGCTGAGACGGGTGCTTCCTTAAACCAGTTCATAGGTAGATTTTAGCGGAAAATGGCGGTTTTTTAAAGATTGACTTTTTTGTTTTTTGTGATAATCTATGGCCAGGTTGAACTGGCCCTAGTCTTCCAGGAAGGCTGTGGATTACGAAACTCTTCATTGCGCTGTTATTTTTCTTTGTCATTGCGAGCGGAGCGTGGCAATCCCTGAGATTGCTTCGCTACGCTCGCAATGACATAGGAGCTTGGTAATTCACAGCAGAAAGGAGAAGGCCATGACAAAGCGAATAACCATAGTCCTCTGCCTGCTGCTTGCCTGCTTGATTGGGCGGGGCATCGGTGGCGAGGGTCGGCCGACCGAGCGGGAGGCTTTTTTCCAGGCTCTGCGGATAGTGGAGTGTGGAGACGTCGCCGACCCTCCGGACGGCGACGGTGGAGAGGCCATCGGGCCCTACCAGATCCACCGGGCGTACTTCCAGGATGCGGTTGACTTTGACGAGTCTATCGCCCACCTGAAGTACGAAGATTGCCGGACCGACGAGTTCAAGGCCAGCCAGGTGGTAGCCACGTATATGCGTCGCTACGTCCCAAGGGCCTGGAAGGCGGAGGACTGGCAGGTGGCCGCCAGAACGCACAACGGCGGACCACGGGGCGCCAAGAAGTCCTCGACCCTGCCCTACTGGCGCAAGGTCAAGGCCGAGATGGACCGCCTACTTGAGCCATCTACATAGCCGAAGTCGCTCCGGCTGAAGAGAGCGGCACCCCGTAAAGCTAGTAGCCACGGGGCAAGCACGAGATGATGCGGGCGCTCCAGAGATGGAACGCCCGCTTTTGCTTTCCAGGTTTCGCCCCTTGGGCTAATTCGTGCGAATAAGCCGAGTGAGTCGGCGGAGGTAACTTTCGTCTAGTTAGCGAGGCTAAACTCTATCAGGCCCTTTTTTACCGTTTCGTCGTCCACCTCGAAACCCGGCATAAATTCGACTTGTTCGGTATAGTTCACATCCTCAAAATAAGAGAGTTGGCTACGAAGTAGTTTTTCGTTGAATTTTGTATCAAAAATTTCTGTTGCTTTTTCGCTTATTTCTTGGATGGAGTGATATTGCTTGATTATAAAATAGAGATCGACGTAGTCTTTCCACTTTGCTCTTTGACCCAGAGCGTAAGCCTTCATAGCACCTAAAACAATGAGGCTAGGGATTTTGATATAAGAATCAAAATTTTGCTCGTACTCTAATTTGAAAGGAAACTGAAAAAAAGTAAATTTAACTCCATTTGTCAAAAAAGTTAGCTCTTCTTTGCGGTTGACTATGATTTGATCTATTTTCTGAATCTCTTCAATTTCTTTTATTATTGCACCGTTTCTAAATCCTTGATCTGAAAATAAATCAAAATCAATGGAGCGGCGATGCCCAATTTGCAGGGCGATAGCGGTGCCTCCAACCAAGCCAAAGCTCGGGCTGAATGCTTTTAGTATGGGTAGTAGCTCTTTTTGCTCTGGAGTTAAGATTTCACTGTGCATATCGCATTTTTACCACCTGGCATATTTGTTGAAATAAAGAGTGAAGTAATTTTTGATTTCCGGGCGATAATTTTGGCGACCCATTTTTGATGGCTGAGATTTTTCGCGAAAAATTTCGGCTACTTTTTGGATGCCCATGATGGAGACGAGCTCTTGCACGTCGCTCCAATTCCCATAGTTTAAGACAGCTTCTACGATAGAAGCGTCTTCCAGCTTGTCGAAGTCTTTGGTGTACCAGATTAGGTGCTTGTTTTTGACCAGTTCTTGGGCCTTGTTCATCTTTATATTATACCACGAAACTGGTTACTTTGCCACTCATAGATTCAGGTTGGGTTGGGCTTCCATGGAGTAGGTCTTGCCGGTGAGGTGGTTGATGTAGGCGGCGGCGGCGATCATGACGGCGTTGTCGGTGTTGTAGGCGTTGTCGGGGGCGGCGAAGACGAGGCCCTCCTCCTGGCACTTCTTTGCGAGCTCGTGGCGGAGCGCCTTATTCATGGCGACGCCGCCGCCGATGAAGACGGAGCGGGCGGCAAACTCGTTTGCGGCACGCAGAGTTTTTTGGGTGAGCACGTCTACGGCGGCGGCCTGGAATGAAGCGGCGATGTCTGCGCGCTGATCATAACTCCCCCCAGCCCCTCTTATCTTAAGAGGGGTGGTCACCGCAGGAGAATGGTCGCGGAGGTGGTACAGGACGGCGGTTTTGAGGCCGGAGAAGCTGAAGTCGTAGCTCGGCTCATGTATCATTGGCCGAGGGAAATCAATGGCTTTAGGATTGCCATCTTTGGCGACTCGCTCTATTTCCGGGCCGCCAGGATACGGAAGCTCAAGCATACGCGCCACCTTATCAAAGACTTCGCCGACGGCGTCGTCGCGCGTCTCGCCGAGCTTTTCATACTCAGTGAGAGACTTGAAAAGGGCGAGGATGGTGTGTCCGCCGCTGACCAGCAGTGCAACTGCTGGAAATTCCAAATTCCAAGCACCAAATTCCATGCCGCTAATACTTTCTTTGGGATTTGGAGTTTGTATTTTGGTGCTTGCAGTGTCTTGCTTTCGTGGTAGCAAGACACTGTAGAGATGTCCTTCCAGATGGTTGGCGCCGACGACCGGCTTGTTGTACTCTTCGCCAATTTTCTTGGCGAACTCTATCCCCTGCCAAAGCGCCGGGGCCAGGCCAGGGCCGGATGTCACGGCGACAAGATCGATACTAGTTAGATTGATTCGCTCTTTGAGCTTGGTAAAAAGCTTGGGTAGGTTTTTCTGATGTTCGCGCTTGGCGAGGTTCGGCACGACGCCACCCCAGGGGCGGTGGACATCAATTTGGCTGATGATCAGATTTTCCAAAACTTCAAAGCGCGAGTTCTCTAAGCCGCCGCTGGCGTCTACGACGCTTAAGGCGGTTTCGTCACAGCTGGTTTCGATGGCGAGGATGCGCATGGCTGGAAAATTAGAAGATTGGAAAATTAGGAAATTAGGTAGATTTTACGCTGTTTTGCTCATTCGGTCAAAAAAATAGCTTCGGTATCAGTGTACCCCAGAAGTAGAGCAAGCTCACTACGGGGCGAACTAGTACAGTGTAACCAAAGTGGGGTGGGTATTTTGATATGTTAGAAATGCGGCGGCCATCCCGCTACTATGACTAGTCATAGTACCGGGGGGTTAAACATAACTCACCTTTCCTGGATTCCCGCACCTCAGGCATTGCGATTTGTAGCCAATCGCGTACCGCCTGCCTGCCGGCAGGCAGGCTCTTGGACAAATCGGGAACCTGCGCGGGAATGACAAGAGAGAGAGGTCGCGGCGGCGTAACCTAAAGCAGCGAAGTCGCATGAAATTTATGAAGTCTCACTTCCTAGGGGAAGAGAGACTTCATAAATTCTATCGTTTGCTCCATTGTGGAGCCCTTCTCGCTTTTTTGAGGCCGTACTTTTTGCGTTCTACGGCGCGGGGGTCGCGCTTTAGGAAGCCTTCACGCTTGAGCTTTTTACGGAGCTCCGGGTCGTGGGCGGCGATTGCTTGAGCCAGTCCTTGGCGGATAGCCTCGGCTTGGCCGTTAACACCACTGCCTTTGACCACTACGGTCACGCCAACGGCTTTGGTCATATCGGCGACCTCTAGCGGGGCCATCAGGGCCTGCTGTTGTCGCTCGTATGGGAAGTATTCTTTGTAGTCTTTGTTGTTCACGACAAAACCGGAGCCGCCGGGGTAGATGCGGACTTGAGCGGTAGCAGTCTTGCGGCCGCCGCGCCCTTTTTTATATTTGCCGGCCGGGACGGTGTCGGGCTTTTTTATCTTTTTTTCTTTCATATTTTAGCTTTTTAGCTTTTTAGCTTATTAGCTGTTTAGCTGTTTAGCTTATTAGGTCGCGTCCTACTCCCTAAAAAGCTAATCAGCTAAGCAGCTCTTTTTTATACCTCTATTTTTAGGCGGTTCATCCAGCGCTGGCGAAGTCTGTTCTTCGGCAGCATGTTGAAGATCGCTTTTTCTACGACTTTTTTAGGATCGCGCTCAAACTGCTGTTCGTAGGTCAACTCTTTTAAGTGGCCCATGTAGCCGGTGTGGTGATAGTAAACTTTGGCGCGCTTATTGCCCGTCATCTTTACCTGAGCAACGTTGGTTATTCTAACCGTGTTGGCACCAGGAAGGTTCGGGGTGTAGTCAGCTTTATTTTTGCCCTGCAAAATATACG
>PFBD01000028.1:7206-10426 GCA_002773415.1 Candidatus Harrisonbacteria bacterium CG10_big_fil_rev_8_21_14_0_10_49_15
GTAGACATATGTTTAGTACTTAGTTCTTAGTACGTAGTACCTAGGGGGCTGCAAATCTTAGTGCTTAGTGCGTAGGGGTTTTAATTCTCCCGAAGTCGCACTTCCTAGTAGAAGAACGACTTAGGGAGGGTTAAACGAATTCTATTACGGCGGTTTCGGCGCCGTCTCGCTTACGGGTCTTGGCGGTCTTAGTGATGCGCAGATAACCACCCGGCCGCTCTTTGTATCTTGGGGCTATTTCATGGAAAACCTTGTAAGCCGCCTTGGTAGGCAACTTTGCCATTAAGATACGCAGCTTGGCTAAGTCCCCTTTCTTGGCCAGGGTCACGTAACGCTCTACAACCGGTCGGATCTCTTTGGCCCGCGCCACAGTGGTGGTCATGCGTTCGCGAGTTATCAAATTAGCCGCAAGAGACTTACGGAAGGCAACGCGCTGACCTTTTTTTCTACCAAATTTTCTTGTTGCGGGCATGTTTTTAGCTGTTTAGCTTATTAGCTGTTTAGCTTATTAGGTTTTACTGGCCGCGGCCTACTTTCCTAAGAAGCTAATCAGCTAAGCAGCTCTGGTTACTTTTTCTTGGTGGCTTTTTTCTTTGGTTTTTCAACGACTTCTTCGTCCTCTTCCATGACTGGCGATGCTGATGGCGCGCCTCCAAGCTGATTGGCGATTGCATCTACGTGTTCTTTGAAGATCTGAGTGCCGCGGGCCATGGCTTCGGTCGCGGTGATGCCGCCGTCTGTTTCAATCACAAAGCGGACTCGGTTGTAGTCGGTGTAACCGCCAACTCGCATGTCCTCTACTGTGAAGTTCACGCTCTTGACCGGGGAGAAGGTAGCGTCTAGCTGAATAACGCCAACAGGCAGTGTTTCTTTTTTAAATGCCTCAGACGGCACATAGCCTAGACCACGCTCAACGGTGATTTCTATTTCCAACTCTGTACCCTTTTCGCTGATAGTGGCGATGTGGGCGTCTTTGTTTACCACCTCAGCACGGCCGGTGTGACTGATGTCCTTGCCGGTTACCTCGCCTTCTCCTTTGGCCTTCAGGGTTAGAGTCTCCGGCTCGCTACCACCATCAAAGTTAAAGCGGATCTTCTTCAAATTAAGAGTTAGCTCTACCACGTCTTCCAAGACGCCTTTGATTGTAGAGAACTCGTGGCCAACGCCTTTGATTTTTATCTGTGTAATAGCGGCACCCGGCAAAGACGAGAGCAGAACGCGGCGCAGAGCATTACCCACAGTTAGGCCGTACCCGTGGTACAGTCCTTCGATATCAAAAACGCCGCGGGTGGCTGTGTCTTCCACGGTCTTGATGGTAATATTCTCGGTTAGATTGATTTTTTCCATAAGTTTTTTTTAAATTTCACTCCACTTTTCTCTTCAGAGTGACCCTAGAGAGATAGCTCGCTATGCTCGCATCTCACAGGGTGAAGTGAATAGTTCACTTCACGTCACTTCACTGTTTTTGAATAATAATCAACGACTTTTGAGATGTCAAAAGCGATGTCAAATTCGTGAGGAATGGCAAGCACTTCGCCCTCTATTGCCTTTGCGTCTAGCTTTAGCCAGGTTGGCGCGTCGTGCTTTTCCAGGGTTTCAGCCGCTTCTTTTATCTGCGCAATCTCTTTGGACTGTGGGCGGACGCCTATCTTGTTACCAACTTTAACAATGTACGCCGAAGACTTAACACGGCGGCCGTTTACGAAAATGTGCCCGTGGCTGACCAGCTGACGAGCAACTGAGCGAGACGGTGCCAAACCCAAACGAAAGACGATGTTGTCTAGGCGGCGCTCTAAAAGGCCGATAAAGGCCGGGCCGGTGTTTCCCGGGTTTTTGGAGGCTATTTTAAAGTAGTTTACCATCTGCTTCTCGCGCAGACCGTAGGCATAGCGGAACTTTTGCTTTTCAGCGAGCTGTTCTCCAAACTCTGAAGGAGCGCGGCGACGAGCCTTACCGTGCTGGCCGGGGCGGTGCGGGCGGCGGACCATGGCGGACTTTGAGCCGGCAGAGCGATGCGGCTTTAGAAATAGCGGGATGCCGAGGCGACGTTCTTTTTTGGAGGTGGATTTAAACATGGGGTTAGCTTTTTAGCTGTTTGTTATACTCGTCTCACTTTTTTTGCTTTAGGACCGTTATGCGGGATCGGGGTGACATCGTGAATAGCGTCTATTGTAAAGCCTTGGTTGGCGAAGGATCTCATGGCACTGTCGCGCCCGCCACCCATACCGTTGAGGTACATGGTGATGTTCTCCAAACCGGCTTTCTTGAGCTTGTCTGTCAGGGCGGCGACTATTTTAGATGAAGCAAACGGGGTTGCCTTTTTTGGGCCCTTAAAACCAAGGGCGCCGGCTGTACCCCATGCGACAACATTCCCCTTTTCATCGGTAACACTGATGACGGTGTTGTTGTAGCTGGCCTTGACGTAAACGCGGCCGTTACCCATCTTCTTAGAGACTTTTTTGCTTGCAGAAGAAGAAATGGCTGACTCCATGTCGGAAGTCTCCTTTAGTAGCGCTTGATCGTCTTGTTTTGCAACTTTTTTCTTTCCCATGATACTAGCTTACTAGCTTATTAGCTTATTAGCTTATTAGACATTACTTGAGGTCTACTTTGCGCTTGCCACTACCGGCGGTCTTACGAACGTTGCCACGGATAGTGCGGGAGTTGGTCTTGGTGCGCTGGCCACGGGCCGGCAGTCGTTTGGCGTGACGGGTGCCTCTGTAGGAACCAAGATCTTTGAGAAGGTTGATGTTTTGCTTTATCTGGCTGCGGAGCTCACCTTCTATTTTAAAATGCTTGTCAATATGCTCCTTAACGGCATTGACCTCTGTGGCGTCCAGGTCTTTGGCGCGTTTATTTGGGTCTATTTTGGTTGCTTCCAGGATCAGTCTAGAGCGCATTAAGCCAACTCCATATATATATGTAAGGGCTATCTCTACTCTTTTTTCATCTGGGATGTTAATACCGGCGATACGCATAGATTTAGTTGTTTAGCTGGTTAGCTTATTAGCTGTTTAGCTTATTAGGTTGCGCTGGCCGTGGCCTACTTTCCTAAGAAGCTAATCAGCTAAGCAGCTGGTTTTATCCTTGTCTTTGTTTGTGTTTTGGTGTTTCACAAATTATCCGCACGCGACCCTTGCGGCGGACAACCTTGCACTTTAGACACATTTTTTTAACTGATGTACGGACCTTCATGGTGTTAGCTGTTTAGCTGTTTAGC
>PFBD01000028.1:10459-23478 GCA_002773415.1 Candidatus Harrisonbacteria bacterium CG10_big_fil_rev_8_21_14_0_10_49_15
AGCTAAGCAGCTCGCTTGTGCTACATGCGGCGGGTTATTCGGCCGCGATCTTTATCGTACGGCGAAAATTCAATAGTGACCTTATCCCCCGGAACAACTTTGATGCGGTACATCCTTATTTTTCCGGAAAGATGTCCCATCACCAAGCGGTCGTCGTCTAGACGAACACGAAAGGTACCGGCCGGAAGCGCCTCTTGGACGATCCCTTCCGCCTTTATAGTATCCTTGGAATTAGCCATGCGTGCGATTAAGCTATATTAGCAGAAGGGTGGGAAAGCGTCAAGCTTAGCCCCAGTCAGGACCTCACGAATCACCAATAATCACTAATCGCACGAATAGCTATCACGACTTGGCGTGGATTAGTCTGATTGGTGATTATTAGTGATTAGTGAAGTCGGAGTGACGGATTATTCCAGGGTTATTTCTATCCGGTCGGTGTCGTTTGGGACGGTTCGGACCCAGAACGGCCAGAGGGAGACGCGAGCATTTTGCGCGCCGGGTAGGCTTAGGATTATGGAGCGGAGCTCTTCTTCGGACTTGCCCATCAGGCTTTCACTGAGTCTCTCGGTGTCAATCTCCTGGGCTAGAGTGGCGATGTACTCAACTGGCACAATCATTTTGCCGGCGGCCGGGTTATCAACGCGAAGGGCGCCGTAGTCTAGTTTGTCGCTCCAGACCATGTAGCGAGTTTCTTTTGCGGCGGCTAATTGGGCCTCAGCCAGGCTGCGGATATCGGCTTCGCGGAACGCGAGCGTGCTTAGCTGTGCCTCTGTCAGGATGGTGAAGTTATTTTGATTATCAACACTGGCGTCTATGGCTTGCTTGAAAATAGTGAACTTGGTGGCGCCATCAAGCACGGTGAAGCCCTCTGGGATCTGTTCATCCAGTTGGCGACGAAGTGTTTGTTCGGCAGTGTTGGCACTTTGCAATTTGGCGGTGCTTAGGTCTTTTTCTGTTGGTACCTGACTTTCGCCCACGAAACCGCCGGTGGCGCCGGCTTTAAGCTCGCCGTAAAAATCATTGAATTTTTCATCTCCGGCGAAGCCGGGAATGCTTAGGCGCGGAACCGGGCCGACGTTGTAGGTTGGGCCGGCTTCATCGGCGATTACCGTGACAGTGATACTGGAAGCGGCAATTTGCCCGTTCTCTACTTTTGCGCCCGGGACGACGACGCCGCTCTTAAGACGATAAATCTGGCCGGAGGGAGTTTGGAACCGAGTGTTTACAACCAGCGGCTGAGACTTGGAGCTGTGTTCATTATATATAGTGAGCTCGCCGGTTGCTTTGCGTTCGACGAACTTCTTGCCGGTGGCCGGAAACTTCATTGTCGTTGCTTCGCGTTTGATAAAGACCTGTCCGGGGATTGTCTTTTCTGCGGAGTTCACCTCGGTCGCGGTGTTATCCACAGTTACCGGCTGAGCAAATGTCCACGGTTCTTTTGTTGTTACGATCGTTGCTTCGGCTCTTGGCAGGACCGCGACCCCAAGGTAAATAAATCCGGCGAGCGCGATAATGCTTATGCCGAGAATGAGGTGGCGACGACTAAAGCCGCGGCTGAAACTACCCCGGAACCTCCGGCGGCGAACAGGCCTAATTGGCTCTCCTCTTTCCCACTCTGCTTTCTCTTCCTCTTCCTCGGCGTCTGCAACTTCTGTTGTCTCTTCAAAGGCAACTCCCGGGCCGATTACCACTTCGACAGGCTCAGGGTGAATCACTTCCGGTTCTTGGGCGGGGGTGGCGCTTTTTGAGCGGCGACTGACTCGGACTGGGATAGGCATCGCCTCCTCTACTTCTTCTGGGGCTTCTTCTTCCGGCTCCGGCTCTTCATCAACTTCAATCGGCTCCGGGTTGGAGCGGGGCGGCCGGGGGCCATCCATTCGGATATCGGAGACGCGCTGGCGGCGCTGCTCCAGAAAAGGGTTGATGGCTTCAATGCCAGCGGCGGCGGCGTGGGTTAATACCTCCTCGTCAACAGACTCTATTAATACCTGTTTATCCAGAACCTCGGCTTCGCGTTTTATCAGTTTAAAGTTAGAGCTGGACTCGCCGAGGCGGGAAAAACGCGGGATGGAAAAAATTACGGTGTCGGCTTCCGTGTCGATAAGCTTTTCAGCGATTAAGGTTGGTTCGTCGTTTTTGTTGACGATTATTTTTTTGGTGACCATGGGGTTAGCTGTTTAGCTGTTTAGCTGTTTAGGGAGTAGGCCGCGACCTAAGAAGCTAAAAAGATTGTTATTAGTTTGAGGAGAGCAGGCGGGTGCTTTTTTTAACAAGATCGTGTAGTTCACTTTTTTGTTGTGCCGAGTATTCGCTCGCAAGAGTTAGGGCAACACAATCAAATTCAAACTGACTTTTTGAGTGACCGTTTAATTTTACTTGATATCCGTAATTTTCGCCAATGAATTTTTTTTCCACAGAAGTGATTGGGACTTTTACGGCGATTTTTTTTTGAAAAGACGGCTTGGCTATCAACGTTGGCAAAAGATCCCAGGAGGAAATATACACACTGTCGGATTTAGATCGGCGGCAGTAGGCGTCTATCCCCTTCAGAAGCACGGCTAACTCTTGGCCGAGAATGTCGCTTATTTTTCGGCGAACCGCGGGACTGAGTTGGCGCTCTTCGTAGCGGCGGATAAGCTCTCTGGCTATTTCCGGAGTGACGGCGAGATTGTCTTGAATAGAGCGAGTGAGAATATTTGCTCCCCAGTTCATGGTGTCACTGTACTGAACCGCATTGCCGCGTATTTTGTAGAGGGCGGTGGTGCGCGCACCGACAGACACAAAGGCTTGCTGAGTTTTGTCAGTGGAGCTTTTCTTAAGGCTTGTGATTGCGCTGGCTGCGTATCCGGTAAACTCCATCCAGATGATGCGCTGATCATTGCCTAGTAAGCGGCGCAGGTCAGTGGTTAGTTGCTTGCGGACCATTGTGAGACGAGCCCACAGTTCTACGGAGCGAGCTTGAAAACCGATTGGATCGCTGACTCGGTGTTTGTCTAATTTCAGTTCGTAGAGGTCGGCGCTTAAGAGCTCCAGATGAATGTCCGGGGTGTTCATTTTTTTCGCGGCGCGTGGCCGGGCGGCGGAGAAGAGCTTCCAAAGTGCTTTACTGATTAGCTCTTGGAGTTCCGGTCTACTTATTTCGTTTGCTATCCCCTTTTCTTGACCGGTCTCTGTGCGCATCATTGTTACGCCGGCCAGGGTGGTGGTTGCGTGGCGGTGGTCCGTGATGACATATAGCGGTACTGTTGGGACTAGAGTTATCTCCTCGCATAAGGTTCGGATGCCGGCGAGCAGATTCCCATATGAGTCATCCGGAAGTAGGTGAAGCTTCGCCTCGCGTAAACTGAGAATGCGGGCGGCGACATCAATAGACCAAGCGGATAGGCGCAGGTACGGCCCGAATATCTCAAGCGTGTACGCGTCCGGCTTTTGTTTGCGTAAAAGAATTTTCGCGGCGGCGCTCTTCATTACTTTTGATTATACCGCATCAGAGCAAAGATTGACTTCTTTCGCTGGAATAACAAAAAACATAACGCCCCCTAGCCCCCTCTTAGCTTAAGAGGGGGAATTTGCGGCGGGGTTCGTGATATAATATTTTCATGTTTTTATTTCTATCGAGGATCTTTACATTGGCCGCGCTGGCGGCGCCGCTGGTTCTTTTTCGGGAGAGCTTCTTTCCCTTTATTAGTGTGAAGGCGATTTTTTTTCGAACTAGTGTTGAGCTTGGGTTGGCGGCGCTGTTACTGCACCTTATTTTTAGTACTGAGCGGGATACTTGGCAGAGGCTTTGGAAGAGACTGAAACAGCCGCTAGTGATTGCAGTTGCTGTTTTTACATTTGCTTTTATCATCACGTCGCTGGCCGGGACTGCTCCGGGGCTTTCGTTTTGGTCTAACTTTGAGCGGGGTGAGGGCGGGTTTCAGGTATTACACTACCTCCTCTTCTTTTTGCTACTAGTGCTACTTTTTCCAAAGCGCGAACAGCTACGCTGGCCGCTGTTTACTCATTTGATAGTTAGCTTTTTTGTTTCTGTATACGCGCTGCTACAGCTAGCGGCGGTGCAGGCTTTTTTTACGGCGAGCGCTGGCGGTGGATCAGCGTTGAGCTGGATAGTCGGAGCATCGACGCGTGTCTCTGGAACTCTTGGCAATCCATCGTATTTAGCCGCTTATCTTCTTTTTACCTTCGCGGTTATTAGCTATCTTTTCATTAATTATAAAGCGACTTGGCTGCGCTGGAGCTTAGGTGTTTTGTTCTTTTTTCAGGTATTTATCTTGCTCAAGACCGGTACTAGAGGGGCGCTGCTCGGGCTGATTGCCGCTGTAATAATTTTGCTGATTACTAACTTTTTTATCAGCAAAAAGCAACTGACCAAGCAGATTTTGCTGGGGCTGGCGGCTTTGCCGATTATTTTGATGACCTTTTTCTTTCAGTATCCGGAGGCGACTGTTTGGAGCAAGATCCCCGGCTTAGATCGTCTGACGAATCTTGAGAGTGCGGTTACCGGCATTCAGCCAAGGCTTTGGACGTGGCAGTCGGGCTTAGACGGATTTGCAGATCGTCCCCTGCTTGGTTGGGGGGCGGAGAATTTCGCCGTGCCTTTTGACCGGCATTATGACGCGCGCCACTTTGGGATAGAGTCTTTCTTTGACCGGACTCACAATGTATTTTTGGAGTACGCGATTAGCGGCGGGTTGCTGGTGCTTATCCCTTGGCTGGCTATCTGGGTTGTGTATTACCGGGTTGTTAGCCGGAGGAAGCGCGATATTTGGTGGAGTGTGCTTTTGGCGATGCCGGCTGCGTATCTTATCCAGGGCTTTTTCTTGTTTGATGTGCTGGCGATTTACTTGGCGCTGTTTCTTTTCTTGGCGCTGGTTGTTAATACTCCCCCGACACCGGAAGAGTCTGAGCAAGCAGATCTGGATGCTGAAATGGGAGCGAGCGGGTTGAAGGTGATTCTTGGCGGGCTGGTGCTTTTGATTATTTTTACGAATCTTTACATGACGGCTTATCGGCCTTTGCAAAAAAACTTTCTTTTGACTCAGGGGGTTGTGTTTGACCAGATAACTCTTTCCATTCCTCTTGAAAATCAAGAAAGGGCACAGCAGTTTTTGCAGAGCTTTGATAAAACAGTCGGCAACTATCAAACCGCTTATGAATATGATTCTGTGGTTGGACAGGAGGAAACCATCGGGTCTTTCACTAAGTTTTTCATCTCGGTGATGGAGCGGATAACACAGGTACCGCCACTGGCAACAAATTCTCAAGTACGAGCGCGGCTTGCGGAGGTGCTGGGGCTGGCGAATGAGTGGTATGAGGCTCACCCGACGATAGACCAGAACTTAAAAAACCGGTTTATAAACGCGGCCGCGAATATTCAGTATTCCCTTGTGCCAACTGCGGATGCATCTAGTGTTGTGCTTGCCGACACAGAGTACTTGGAGCGCGGGGTGGCCCAACTTGAAGATGCGCTTATGGAAGCGCCGAATCGGATAGAGTATGTGCGAGTACTGCTGAAGGTCAGCCAAGTAGCGGGCGACGAGGAGGCCCGTGCGAAGTGGCTTGAGCGAGCGAAGGAATTACGACCGGATATGCAGTGGGAGTGAGACCTCACGAATCACTAATCCCAGTACAACAGCAGAGCTGTATACGGGGCACGGTAATCACTAATCACACGAATGGATGGATAGGGCTGATAGTTTAGACTATGGTATGTACTATGGTTTAAGCTATTTTCGGGATGGGTAAATAAGAAGTAGTAAGTAGACGAGTACGAGTAAACAAGAGGGTGGGAAGAATCGTGCGATTAATCGCACGATTCAAAGATGGGGGGGGCGAGAATCGGTCTCAGGGATGACAAATGAGTAAATCCAAATGCCAATAGTTGCCACTGATCATTTAATTAAAAAATGGGCGGCCGCCCATTTTTTAATTAAATGTGGAGTTCATGGGCATGCAAGAGGGAGTGGGATTGCTTCGCTGTGCTCCCACCGAAGGCGAGGCTTGCTCCGAAAGAGAGCGGCGCAATGACAAAAGACATAACTCACCCCAACCCTCTCTTAACTTAAGAGAGGGAGGTGCTACTTACAGGGTCCACTGGGAGGTGAGGAAGATGAGGCCGGTGAGGGTGATGAAGACCAGGAAGTTCCAGCGGAGGAAGCGGGCGCTGAGGCCGTTTTCAAAGTAGCGGCGGGTTATTTCAATGATGATGAAGGCGAAGAGGGTGGCGAGGCTGGCGGCGTTACTAAACTCTATTGGCAGGAGGTTGATGACCCAGAGTGCTTGAAGAATTAGCAGGACCAGGACCCAGCGGGCTATGCGGGCGGTGTTTGCTTGAGATTGGTCAGTTATTGAAACAATGGAAAAAAACTCGCGGAGCATCAGCAGAGTAAAGATGATCATTATCAGCGAGTGGCCTATGACGCTGGCGATGTGAGTTGGGGTGGCTGAGAAGTAAAGCACAAAAGCTAGGTAGAACAAGGCGAGGTGCAGGAAGTGGTAGGCTTCTTTGCGGCGGATGAAGACCAGGTATTTTATACCTAACATGATGTAAAAAAGTAGGCCGAACAGAAGAGCGAAGGCCCAGGCGGAGAAAGAGATGGTGGTTGGTAGGCCGGCCGGCTCGAAACTGATTGCAAAGCGGGACGCGACCAGGAGAGAGAGCGGGATGAGGACGACGAAGGAGACCAGCAGGCTTCTGGTTTTGAAGAGCGGCTTGGCGTACAGGATGAAGGCGACGATTACAAAAATGATGACTAGGAGGACGGGAAACTGCTCTACTTCTAGGATTAAGAAAAACAGAGTGAAGGTTAGGGCTTTCCAGAATATTGGTTGGACGGAGGGCCAGGCCTGAACATTCCCGATTTTTTTCAGGATGGTGAGGGATATGTTTTTTAGCTTGTGGAGCATAGAGGCCTTCGCTATAATTTTCAATTTACGAATTTCCAATTTTCAAACAATGATTTAATTTTCCAATGTTTTAAACATTAAGAAATTAAGTCATTGGAAATTGTTTAGAAATTAGAAATTGAGAATTAGAAATTGCTCAAGAGCCTTAGGTTCTTGAGCTGACGGTTATTTTTGGCTTGGAGGCTTCGAAGCTTATTTTTACTTTGTCGCCGTCTTTAATGTCGCCGGCGATCATCTTGTCGGCCATGGCGTCTAAGATGGCGCGCTGGATGAGCCGGTGAATTGGGCGGGCGCCGTAGTCTGGGTCAAAGCCGTGCTCTATGATGTACTTTTTGGCGGAGGCGTCTATGGAGACTTCAATATTGCGGTCTGTTAGGCGCTGCATTATCTCGCGTAGCTGGATGTCCACTATTGCCTCTATGTCTTTCTTTTTCAGGGAGTTGAAGATGATGATGTCGTCTACGCGGTTGAGGAACTCCGGCTTGAAGTGATTTTTTAGGTCTTCTTTGACGCGGTCGCGGAAGTCTTCTTCTTTGCGTTCAATTGCTGTTTGACTACCACCTTCAAAGCCAAGCCCGGCTATTTGCTTGAAGTACTGACTGCCGACATTGCTGGTCATGATGATGATGGTGTTTTTGAAGTTCACCGTCTTGCCGTGAGCGTCTGTAAGCCGGCCGTTGTCCAAGACTTGAAGAAGAATGTTAAAGACCTCCGGGTGGGCTTTCTCTATCTCGTCAAACAAGACCAGGCTGTACGGCTTGTGGCGGATGGTTTCAGTGAGCTGACCCCCCTCTTCGTAGCCGACGTACCCAGGTGGGCTACCAACAAGGCGGCTGACGGCGTGCTTTTCCATGTACTCGCTCATGTCTATTCGGACGATTGCTTTTTCGTCGTTGAACATAAAGCTGGCCAGGGCGCGGGCGAGCTCTGTCTTACCAACACCGGTTGGGCCGAGGAACATGAAGGAGCCAAGGGGCCTGTCTTCGTGGCTGAGGCCGGCGCGGGCGCGGCGCAGGGCGCTGGCGACTGCCTTGACCGCCTCGGGTTGGCCGACGACGCGCTCTTTAAGGACGTCTTCAATGCGCTGGAGTTTTTCGCTTTCAGATTCAAGCATGCGGTGCGTGGGAATACCGGTCCAGCGCGCGACTACGGCGGCGATGTCTTCTTCGTCCACTACTTCTTTTAAGAAGGCGCCGTGCTCGTTTTTCTTTTTGGAGCCGTCTGCTTCAAAATGCTTTTCTTCGAAGGCTTTGTATTCTTTTTCGGCCTGGGGTAGTTCGCCGTACAGCACCTGAGCGACTCGCTCCAGGTCGCCTTCGCGCTCGGCTACTTCGGCCTCTTTTTTAAGGTCGTCTATGCGCTTGCGAAGGTTGTGGAACTGCTCAAAGGAGATAACCTCGCCGTGCCAGGTGGCGGAGAGTTCGTCGTTCTTTTTGGTGAGTTCGGTTAGCTCTTTGGCGATTTCTTTGAGGCGCTTTTCTTGTTCAGTCTGCTTTTTGGATTTGCCTGTCGGCTTGACTGTCTTACCATTCTCTTTGCTGTTCTTTTTGGCCGGCTTAGACTCCCACCCATTCGGGCGAGGCTCGCCCCCTTTGGGGGCGGCCCCTACTTCGGCTTCAAGGGCGCGCTTTTCAATTTCCAGGCGAGTGATTTCGCGGCGGATCTTGTCTATCTCTGTTGGCGTGCTCTCTGACTCCATCTTCAAGGCGGCGGCGGCCTCGTCTATCAGATCCACGGCTTTGTCTGGCAGGAAGCGGTCTGTGATGTAGCGGGTGGACAGATTAACGGCGGCGACTAAAGCGCCGTCGGAGATGCGCAGGCCGTGGTGGATCTCGTACTTTTCTTTAAGGCCGCGCAAAATAGAGATGCTGTCTTCAATGGATGGCTCTTCTACTATAATAGGAGCGAAGCGACGTTCCAGGGCCGGGTCTTTTTCAATGTGGCGCTGGTACTCGCGGGTGGTGGTGGCGCCGATGGCGTGGAGCTCGCCGCGCGCCAAAGGTGGCTTTAGTAAGTTAGAGGCGTCAATCGCGCCTTCGGCGGCGCCGGCGCCGACGATCATGTGGATCTCGTCTATAAACAAAATGAGACGGCCGGCGGCGTTTTGAATCTCTTTGACGAATGCTTTTAGGCGGTCTTCAAACTCGCCGCGGAACTTTGTGCCGGCGATGAGCGAGCCGAGGTCTAACATGACGACTTCTTTGCCTTTGAGGGTCTCCGGCACGTCGCCGGCGATTATCTTTTGGGCCAAGCCTTCCACGATGGCCGTTTTACCAACGCCGGGTTCGCCGATAAGGACCGGGTTGTTTTTAGTGCGGCGGCTTAAAACTTGGATAACGCGGCGCAGCTCTTCTTCGCGGCCGATGACCGGGTCTAGCTTGCCTTCTTTGGCTTTTCTGGTCAGGTTGACGGCGTACTTTTCCAGGACTTGGAATTTGCTTTCCGGAGTTTCGTCCGTAACGCGGGCGCTGCCGCGCAGACCGGCGAGGATCTTAACGGCGGAGTCGCGGCTCATGCCGGACTTCTTAAGCAGAGCGGAGCCGGTGGAGTTGGTTTCTAAAATGGCGAGGAGGAGGTGTTCGCAGGAGATAAACTCGTCTTTTTGAGTGAGGGCTATTTTAGCCGCTTTTTCCAAGACGTGCATCAGCTCTTGAGACAAGTAAAGCTGGCCCACACTGGTCGCGGTGTGGAGCTTAGGCATGTCTTTGAGGTCTTGCTGGATGCGGGCGTCTAACTCTTCAATGTCTACGCCGGACTTAACCAGCATGGGGACGACGAGAGTTTGGTCGTCGTTTATCAAACTTGCTAATAGGTGGATAGCTTTGAATTCGCCATGGCTGTTACTGGCGGCGAGCTCTTGGGCGCTTTGCAGGGCCTCCTGGGCCTTAACGGTAAAACGGTTGAATGATTTATTGTTCATTCCAATATAAACTTTCTTTTTAGTTATGTAATCTTCAAACAAGAAGACCTACCTACCGGCAGGCAGGCCTACCTACCGGCAGGTAGGCGTGCCTGAGACAGACTTCTTACTTAAAGATATGTCCTAGAATACCATTTTTGGGCTTGAAAATCAATGTGGGGACGTCACTAATCACCCCGTAAAGCCACAGGGTGGCCACGGGGCAGGCGAATGATCACTAATCGCACGAATGGGCGAGATCAGACGAATTACGAATCAGTTACGTATTTACGAATTCGCGCGGGGATAAACTCCGCGAAGCAATCTCGCCTGATTAGGCTGATACTATGCGCCGGATGACACGCAGGGCTTTGTTAATCTCCTTTTTGGTAGTGGGGCGGCCGAGAGTGATGCGGAGGCTGTGCTTGGCGCGGTTAGCGACGGAAGTCTTCGCGAGTGTCGGGCTTGGACTCGCTGGTCCAGTTGGTAGATTCTGGGTTGAATTGTGCTTCCGGATAGGCGGATTTAATCTTGGGTGCAATTTTACTGAGTGCTTCTTCTGCAGTTTGCCCATAGCCTTTGAGGTTGCGCTCTAGGCGGCCTCCAGGGACGACGACAATCGCTGTCCATCCATGCCCCTCTGAATAGTGTAGGCGGACGCATCTTTCTTCTGGTAGCCCCCTGTCGCTGTTATAGACTAGCTGTTTATCAAACCTTTCGTTGGCAGACTCTGGAGCAGACTCTGGTTTTGGCATTTCCATATTCATGTTTTTAAGTAATTATTAGTTGATATATTACTGCTTTACTATAGCCCCGGCTGGGTGAGAAGTAAATTATTTGTACGAGGCCACCCACTTTTACACTCCAAGATAATACCTGTAACGACAATACATCTATGTACATAATAACATGCACGTGCATGTTATTATGTACATAGATGTAAAGATACCTGACCGCTGAATATCGGCATTTTTATCTCTGGTTAAAGATGCAATATGGATGTGGCCTTATGCATTATTCAAGCTTGGTTTGCGAATAGCGAATCTTTAGCGAATCGGCGAATTAGCACGCCGCCGGCTCGTCACTAATCAGGAGAATGGCGAGAAATCCCTCCCCGCTTCGCGGTACTCCCTTTGATTCGACTAGGCTCACCACGAGTAGGAAAGGGAGAATGGCCGCAGTGGATTCCCGCACCATTGGCACTCCCGATTTATAACCAATCGCGTACCGCCTGCCTGCCGGCAGGCAGGCTCCTGGACAAATCGGGAATCCCCGATCGAGCCGAGGACAGGCTCTTCGCGGGAATGACAAACAAGTTATAGCGCTTTCACTGTTTTTAAGAAAATGGCGATCTCCTTTTTGGTAGTGGGGCGGCCGAGAGTGATGCGGAGGCTGTGCTTGGCGCGGTCTTTGTTGTGCCCCATGGCGAGGAGGACGTGGGAGGGATTGGTGGAGCGGGCGGTGCAGGCGGAGCCGGAGGAGATGGCGATGCCGGCGAGGTCTAGGCGGACGAGTAGTTCTTCGGCGTTAAGTTTGGGCAGATAGATGTTGAGGTTGTTGGGGAGACGGTGGGATAAAGAAACTGGAAACTTGAAACTAGAAACTAGGCTGGGCTTGCCGGGCGTAGCTTTAGCGAAGTCCGGGCCGTTGAGGCGGGCGGCGGGGAGAATTGTCTTGATCCCTTCCCAGAGATACTCATTCAATACAGTAATGCGTTTGGCTTCTTTGGCACGCAATTTTTCTACCAGTTCTACGGCTTTGGCGAAGCCGACGATGGCGGGGACGTTTTCTGTGCTTGAATACAGCCCTTGCTCTTGACCCCCTCCGGTCACCAAAGGTGATAATTTCCAATTTTCAATTTTCAATTTCCAATGAGGTTGGGCATGAGAGTTTCTGACATATAAAAGCCCGGCTCCTTTGGGGCCGTAGATTTTGTGGGCGGACAAAGTCATCAGGTCCACCCCGTTAGAAGTAGTCTCGCCGAGGTCATTAAGACTCGTACCTTTGGCACGCGCGAGACTTCTAACGGGGTCCACCCCTAGGTCGTCGACTCGGCACGGCAGGTACTGGAACGCTTGGGTGGCGTCGGTGTGGAGCAAGGGATAGGGCGTGGCTGAATTTTCAATTTCCAATTTCCAATTTCCAATTAATTTCTTAATTTTGGCTATTGGTTGAATACTGCCAACTTCGTTGTTGGCGTACATTACGGAGACCAGCACGGTACGCTCGTTGAGGGCGTCTTTTAACTTTTTCAGGTCGACTATCCCCTGCTTGTTTACCGGAATGCGTATAACTTCCACCCCGTCTGCCTCTAGAGCAGTCGCGGTCTCTAGAATGCTTTCATGCTCAATCGCACTAACAATAATGCGTGGTTGATTCCTAATTCCTAATTCTTCATTCTTACTTCGCCATGTGGCGAGCGCACCACGAAGCGCCAGATTATTGGCGATTGTAGCGGAGCCGGTGAAGATTATCTCTGAGTAGTGGCAGTCGAGGGCCTGGGCGATAGTTTGGCGGCTTTTGAATACAGCGGCGGAGGCGGCTTGGCCAAAGGAGTGGAGGGAGCCGGGATTACCCCAGCCCCCTTCGCAAAGCGAAGCAGGCTGGGCAGGCCCACTCACAGAAGCCGCTTCATACTGGGGGCCGAAGTATGGCAACATGGCACCCAAAACAGCCGGGTCGACCGGGGTGGTGGCGGCGTAGTCTAGGTAGACCCCCACACCAGAACGAGGATTTTTTTCTTTACCCGCACCTGATCCTCGTTTGGTGTGGGGGTAGATGCGATTTTTCATAATTTCTATACTACATCTAGTTTCAGAAAATAACGAGTCTGCCCTGCACGAAGCGGGACTTCGGAAAATGTGTGGTGGAGGTTGAGGGGCTAACCCCAGAGAGATAGGCTGCGCCATCTCACGGGGTAAAAGCTTTGCTTTTAAAAGCGAACGACCCCAGGACTTCTGAAGTCGTTCTGGGGTCGGGGTTGCGGGGGCGAGCCCGCTCTTTGGCCTAGGCGGCCTCGAGCTGTCTGTGCTCGAGGACGACGGGGAAAACGCGGCCGGCAGCCCGCTGAACGGTCGGGCCGCACCAGCTGTGGCAGAGGTACGAGACGAAACCGTCCCAGCCGAAGCAGACGCTGTAGCGGTCGAAGCCGTCCGCGCGCCGCCAGAAGCCACCGGAGAAGACCGTGGGGCCGAGCCTGGCCACCAACGGG
>PFBD01000028.1:23502-23820 GCA_002773415.1 Candidatus Harrisonbacteria bacterium CG10_big_fil_rev_8_21_14_0_10_49_15
CGGTGAGATTATGGAGAGATGCTTGCAGGAGCACCTTGAAGTAGTGGTGGCCGGTGAGCCGGTCGCCCTGGTACTCGCTGGTGAGCCTGCACAGTCGAGCGACGTATTCTGGCGTGTGCCGGTCGCAGTCTACCCGAAACTCGACGATGTCGCCGAGGTGAAGCTCGCGCAGCTCAGGGCGGTCGAGACGGTGCTTCCGAATCAATGCGACGAAGTCGGCCTCGAAGAGGCAACCCCTCGGGGCTTCGATGAACCGCTGTGCCTCCCCCCTGGACAGATCGTCCGGAAACAGGCCGGAGAGCTTGCTCCCCAGCTGAG
>PFBD01000028.1:23868-36981 GCA_002773415.1 Candidatus Harrisonbacteria bacterium CG10_big_fil_rev_8_21_14_0_10_49_15
CGGGCGCGCCGACGTAGCGTTCCTCAAAGCTACCGGTCTGGGTTATTTATATGCTTCTTGGGGGGGGTAGGTGTCAAGTTTGGGGCTGAGGCATATGAATGATGGATTCCGGCTCGGAGGCCGGAATGACAGAGGGGAGAAGGGGGCTACGGAAATCCCTCCCCTCCTACGGAGGTACCTGCCTACCGGCAGGCAGGCTCCCTTTGGTTCGACTAGGCTCACCACGAGTAGGAAAGGGAGAATTGGGCTGCAGGCATAACTCCCCCTAGACTGCTCTGGCGTTGCTTTAGTTGGGCGGCGCTGTTATAGTGGCGCATATGGCTACTAGGAAAATACTGGATTCCCGCCTTGGTTCGACTTCGCTCACCACAAGTCGCGGGAATGACAAAAAAACAGACGGGGATAAGATGTCTACTGACTATTTGTTTCATGCAAGTGCGGGAGACAAGTTGTCGCCGGCTGGGGTGGCGAGCGCTATTTTGGAGTACATGGCGGAGGCGCCGGAGCGGGAGTACAAGATAACGCTTGGGAGCGACTCAGCGGGGTTAGCAGACAAGCGGGCGGACTTTGTGACGGCCATCGTGGTGCACCGCGTAGGAAACGGCGGGCGGTACTTTTGGCGGCGGATTTTTAACGGCGCGAAGTATCACACCTTGCGGGACCGGATGTATCACGAGGTGCTCCTCTCTTTGGATGTGGCGCATATATTTTTGAGTGAGGCCGGAAATTTGGACTTGCCGAAGTTTGGTTTTGAGATTCATGTGGATATTGGTGAGAACGGGCCGACTAGCGATATGATAAATGAGTTGACGGGGATGATCCGCGCGAATAACTTTGTGGCTAAAACAAAGCCGGACAGTTATGCGGCCAGTAAGATCGCGGACCGTCATACGAAATGATCTTACGAAAGTGCGAAATGATACGAACATACGAAAAAAAGTGTCTAAAATATAAGTGGTGCTTTCGTATGTTCGCTTGATTTCGTATTTTCGTAATAAATAATTCGTATGGATACCTTAGTTATAGACATTGAAACAAAACAGACGTTTGCCGATGTTGGTGGGACGGCGAATATAGATAAGCTGGAGATTTCGGTTGTGGGTGTCTATTCTTACGACCAAGACAGGTACTACTGTTATGAGGAGTCTGAGTTTGGCGACTTGGCGAGCCTGCTTTCACAGCGGGCGCTTTTGGTTGGGTTTCGGTGTAATAAGTTTGATTTCCCGATTTTAAACACACAGCTGGATCTGCAACTTTTTAAGTTTCCGCGGGTGGATCTTTCGGATGAGATAGAGCAGAGACTTGGCCGGTTGGTGAGTTTGGATTCTTTGGCTAGAGAAAATCTGGGCATCTGTAAGACCGGCAAGAGTATTATGGCGCCGAGCCTGTACTGGGACGGCGAGATAGACAAGCTGAAAGAGTACTGCTTGCAGGATGTGCGGATTACCAAAGATCTTTATGATTTGGCTAGGTCTGGGGCTGTTGTGCGGGTGCCGCAAAAACACACGGCGGTGGTGCATAGCGTGAACATTGAGATTAGTACTTGGTACTTTTAGAGACCGGCGAATTACGAATCATATACGAAAGTACGAATATTCGGAATAATTAAGAAAGGGGCGGCGATCGCGACAAAAATCGCACATGTTAAGAGGTCGCACTTCCAAGCGCAAAGGAAGAACGACCTCTTCCGCTACAGGGGCGGCGGGATAGGACGTATGGGATGGAGAGGATGTATATAAAACGAGTGCGGGGCGGTCGGCAGATGAATCTGCCGCCGCCCCGTTCCTTGCCGCGTCCGTGCGCTAGAGCACGCCGCGGCCGATGAGCTGGACGTATAGTACGCCCAGCAGCCCGCAGACCCCGAACAGAGTCAGTCCGGGGCGGAAGTAGGTGCGCCAGCGCACCTGGTCTTCCTTGTTGAGGTGGTTGTGGATAATGCCCACTTTTCCTCCTTGGCCCTGCCGGGGGCCAAATTCGTAACTCCCCGATGTGGGGGGTAACCAGTTTTTATCTTAGCATAGTATTGACTAAATGTCAATACCTGGTTTAGGGGGTGGATAACTCTTTTGCCGGCAATTCGGTATACTTAGTAGTAGAAGGGCAACTGTCGGTGATGTTCACCGGTGGCAGGATCGCGTCTAACACTAAGGGGGTACTACATGCTGAGGTTGATAAACCACTACTGCTCGGAGTGCTTGCGGACAACTCGATTTCTGGACACGGGACCGCACCTGGTCTGCGAGTGCTGCACCAAGCGGCTGGTGCGGGTGCAGGCGGAGATGGAGACGGTGACTGCGACCGCGCCGAAGGCTAGCGCGAAGCCCTCGGCGCAGGAATGGCCGAAGTCCAAGGAAGCAATGGGGTGAGCAAGAGGCGGCGCGAGCCTCACGCGAATGGAGCGGTGAGCTTGGTCTACGGACTGAGCTCGCCGCTTTTGCAATTTGAGGCGTAGAAAAACATAACTCACCCCAACCCTCTCTTAACTTAAGAGAGGGAGAGGCTACAATCGCTACAATTTAGCCTTTGATGAGCTTGGTGAGCTCTTTTACTTTTTCTTTGAGGAGCTTGTCGCTATCGGCCTCTACATTGAGGCGGACTAGGGGTTCGGTGTTTGAGGTGCGGACATTGGCCCACCAGTTTGGAAATTCAAGGCGCACGCCGTCGAGCTTCATAAGCTTGGTGGCAGTTTTTTTATAACTTTGTTCCACGCGCTTGAGTACGGCGCGTTGGGCTTTCGCGTCTTTAAGTTTGAAGTTTAGTTCGCCGGAGTGGTGATACTGAGGTAGACTTTTTAGCCATTGGTGGGCGCCCTGCTCTAGGCGGCTGACGGAGTTTAGCATCATGATGGCCGGGAATAGATCGCCGTCTACGCCAAAAAACTCTTTGAAGTAGTAGTGACCGGAGGCTTCGCCGCCAAACTCTGCTCTGTGACTCTTCATCTTCTCTTTGATAAAGCGGTGGCCGACTTCGGAGTCGATGATTTCTCGCTTGGCGGCCGAGGCGTATTCTTGTACCAAAAAGCCTTTACTGCGGACGTCGATGATAAGTTTGCCCTTGGTGTTTCTGGCGAGCAGAGTTAGCGTGGCGCCGCTTGGGAGCTCATTGCCGGCGTTGTCTACGAACAAAATGCGGTCGCCGTCGCCGTCGAAAATGATGCCGAGGTCGGCGTGATATTCTTTGACGGTTTTTTTGAGCTCGTCCATGGAGCCGGGCAAGAGCGGGTTAGGGCCGTGGGCCGGGAAGTCGCCGTCTGGCTCGGCGTTGATGAGAATTGTTTTGAGGCGGCTGGTTTTTGGAAGAGCTTTGAGAAACTGAGGTAAAACAGCGGAGACGGCGCCGTTAGAGCAGTCAAAGACCACGGTGAGCGGGCGGGCTAAACTGAGGTAGCTGGCAAGATACTGAGCGTAGGCGCGGTATAGCGGCTTGGTGTCTATGGTTGGGAGCGGGCCGGAAAAGCGGTCGCTGGCCGGGATGGGTTTAAGTTTTTGAATATCGGCGAGGATATCGGCTGGCGGGATGACTTGGTTGCTCTTAGCGACCATCTTGATGCCGTTATCTTCTTTTGGGTTATGACTGGCGGTGATTACTACTCCCCCACTGGCCTTGAAGTGCGTGGTTAAAAAATACAGCATAGGGGTGCTGATGAGCCCGACAGGAATAAAGTTGAGCTGTTTGCGCGAAGTGTTCTGCACGTGGAGCAGGCCATGAAAGAGCGCCTCATATAAACGCGGGCTGGAGACGCGCACGTCGTGGCCGACGATGATTGTGCCTTTAAGGCGTTTCGCGAGCGCGACGCCCACGAGGAAGGCGGTCTCTTCGTTTATTTGCTTGGGATAACTACCTCTAATATCGTAGGCTTTGAAGATTTCTGGATTGATTGACATTTTTTTGAAAAGTTATATTGTGGGAGTTAGAAATTTGAAAATGGTTGAAGCGGCACCAATGCAACTATTATACCACTACTAGTGATATTGGTGCCGCTTCAATGGGAAGCGGGTGGTATTTATCTCGATAGGAGACCGTCATGTCCGATGCACTTGCATATACTGCGGCAGTCGGCTTGGCCGTCTGCATAATCAGCTACTTCTGCCAGGTTCTTCGCGGGGACTCCACCCCCAACACAACAACATGGTTAATCTGGTCCGTGGTGATGACCATCAACAGCCTGACCTACATCGAGGTCGCTGGCTCCATCAAGGCTCTCAGTAGCCTCACGACTAACGCAGGCATTATCGCAATCTTCATTTACTCCCTGCTTAAGGGAAAATTCACGAAGGTAAGCCGAACCGATGTCGCCTGCCTGGCTCTGGCCAGCATGGTCGGAGCAGTCTGGCAGATTACGGATAGCGCCAAGATCGCTACAGTCGCTCTGCAGATAGTTTTCGTGATTTCATTCTGGCCAACGATCAATGGCTTGCTCAAGAGAAGGGCTCGTGAACATCCTCTCAACTGGGATATCGCGGTAGTGGCCTACGCCTGCCTGATCGCCTCCATCCTCCTGGATTGGCAGGGGCAACACTGGACAGCCATCGCATTCCCCCTGGTCAACGGAATCATTGGTAATGGCTCTGTGGCTGTTCTCGCGCACCTACAGCTTCGAAAGCCTCCGCCGGCCCCGACCTCCCCTCCCAGAGTTCTTGATACCGTTCCACCAGTGAAGTGAATGGTATGCGCACGGGGCGCCTCCCCCGTAGCCAAGCGGCCCAGCACCATTTCAAATGGTGCTGGGCCCTTGTTGTTTTCTAGCCTCTTAATTAAGCTGGCACTCTAGGGTATACTAAATGTATCGTGGTACAGAGTTATTGACCTTATATTGAATTGTTCTAAGTTAACCTAGTAAAACCCCGAAGAGATAGTTGCTTAGCCCGCCTTGACTCGGCGAGGCAGGCAACATCTCATGGGGTGAAAATCAAAGATTTTCATGGCAAGAAAAAAGAAACGGAGAGGTAACAATGGTGAGTCGTGGTGGAGTAGTATCCGCGATGAAACTAAAAAGAGTATTACGGGTATCGTTTTAATCGGTATCTCGCTTGTTTTATTTTTGGCGGCGTTTGGCGCGGCCGGGCCGGCGGGCAAGACTATCTACGGAGCGCTGGATGGTTTGTTTGGGATTGGCTATTACTTGATACCGGTTATCTTGCTGACGGTTGGAGTTTTGTTTTTGGTTAGTCACGAGCAGAAGTTTTTCAGTATAGTTTTCTTTGGGGCGCTGTTCTTTGTGCTTTCCGGCCTTGGGTTGATTGATGTTTTGTTTGAGGAGCAGGCAGGGCTGGCGGGTAGGCTGTTGGGTTCGCTGGAGATCCCGTTTGGGCGGGCGGCGGCGATTATTATCTTGATAATGCTGGCGGTTACCTCTTTGCTTATAACTTTGAATGCTTCTATTTCTCTGCGGATGCCGAGCTTCTTAAAGAAAGCCGAGAAGGAGGATGGGCGGAGCGCAGAGCTGGAAGACAAAGACTTGGTTGTTAAGAGTGGCAATGAGGAGCTGACGGCCGAAGACTTAAAGCGGGCAGAGCGAGAGCGCGCGGCCAAGGAGAAGCAGGCTAAGAAGGGCGAGGCGAACGTGGTGAACATGGAGGAGCCGGTTATTAGCTTGCGGAAGTCTAAGGGCGCGGATATTAAAAACTATGTTGCCCCCCCGCTATCTTTACTAAATGTTTCCACGGATAAGCCTCAACCGGGCGACTTGCGTGCGAATGCGAATATCATCAAGCGGACACTGGAGAGTTTTGGGATTCCGGTGGAGATGGGCGAGATTAACATCGGGCCGAAGGTAACGCGCTACACGCTGAAGCCGGCGGAGGGGGTGAAGATTACGCGGATTACGGCGCTCGGGCAAGACTTGGCGCTGGCGCTGGCGGCGCACCCTATCCGCATTGAGGCGCCGATTCCGGGTAAGTCTTTAGTTGGGATTGAGGTGCCGAACAAGCAGGCCTCGGTGGTGCGGCTTGGCTCGCTGATTGGAATGGCGGACTTTATGGAAAAAGGGCCATTGTTTTTCCCAATGGGTCGGGATGTTACGGGCGAGGCTATTCACGGCAACATTGAGAGCTTACCGCACTTACTGATTGCCGGCGCGACCGGCAGTGGTAAGTCTATCTTCTTGCACTCTATTCTTATCTCCTTCTTGTATAAAAACTCGCCGGAGATGTTGAAGATGATTTTGATTGACCCGAAGCGGGTGGAGCTTTCTATTTATGAAGGCATCCCCCACTTGATTAGCCCGGTGATTACGGAGGGCAAAAAGTCTATTGCCGTGTTCCGTTGGGCGCTGAATGAGATGGACCGTAGATACGAGATGTTACAGAAAGCGGGGGCGCGGGATATTAATAGTTATAATAAAAAGAATAAAGATGAGCCACTACCGTTTGTGCTGATAGTCATCGACGAGATGGCGGATCTTATGGCGCAGTTTGGTCGGGAAGTTGAAGGCTACATCGTGCGTCTGGCGCAGATGGCGCGCGCCACGGGGATTCACTTGATTCTTGCCACGCAGAGGCCGTCGGTGGAGGTGGTTACCGGGCTTATTAAAGCGAACATCACGGGGCGGGTTGCCTTGCAGGTTAATAGCCAGATAGACAGTCGGACTATTTTAGACGGAGCGGGTGCGGAGAAACTGCTGGGCAACGGAGACTTGCTGTTTATAAGCCAGGAGTTTTCCAAACCAAAGCGTATTCAAGGAGGTTACATAGGCGAGAAGGAAATTCAAGACGTGGTGGCGTTTATTAAAGAACACAATGCGGTGCTGGACCCAAGCGAAGCCAGTGACGAGAGTCGGGCGCTGGCAAACGCGATGAGCCCCGCGCCAGCTGGAACTGACGAGGCAAAAAGTGGCGATGTGTTTGACGACTACATGGGTACGAATGATGACGAAGATGACCTACTGCCGGAGGCGGTGGAGTTGGTGAAGTCTTCGGGGAAGGCGTCGGCCACACTTTTCCAGCGGAGATTGAAGGTTGGCTATGCTCGGGCGGCGCGGATTTTGGATATCATGGAAGAGAAGGGGCTGATTGGCCCGGCGGATGGGGCGAAGGCGCGGGAGATTTATATGGACACAGGCGATTCATCCCCTTCTGGGGAAGGTGATGAAGAGAATTTCTAATTGCCCTAAAACTCCATCGGCTCAACGGGCTTTGCCGTTGAGCCGATGGAGTTTTATTTAGATTCTTTCGTAGTAAACGCCAGGGCCGGATTTTCCAACTTGGCGAACTTTCCCTTCTTTTTCCAGCTCATCCATATATCTAGTGGCTGTGGCGTCGCTGATGCCGAGATACATTTCCAGATGCTGATTCGTCATTTGCGGCTGGACTTCTTCCATTAGCCCTAAAATCGCTTCTTTGTTGCGCTTCTTTTCGGTGGCCTGCTTTTCAATCAAACCAACTTTTTCCTCCTCCATCCCCCTCCTTCCCACCTTTCTCCCCAGCCAATAACCCATGCCAAGGCCAATGAGTAGTAAAATTATTCCTTCCATAGAATTGGATCTATATTTATTTTAGCAAGTCATCAAAGTCGCATCTCATCAAATCCTCTTTTCGGAGTACTATCTGCTCTTTCTGATTCAAGTTATCAGCGGATACACGGATAAGTTTTGTCGTCAGCGTGTCGCCAACAATTTCGTAATTAACTTTTTTTAAGTAGGCCTCGATTTTTTCGTAGAACAATGAGGCGTATTCCGTCTGTTTTTTCTCTGATGTCGGTCTACTACTAGAACCATTTGCTGAAAACTCGATGCTCTCGCTCACGATATTGTTAATCGGGAACGAAACTTCGATGTCTTTGAAGATTAGCCAGTATTCGCTCAGATTGCATATAATTCGCACATAATCGCCCTCTTTCGTGCTGTACTCAAAAATGAAAGAAAATACGTCAGTACGAAAGTCTTCAAAGACGTGCACCTTTTCATATTTTGATACGGTTCTTATTTTGTAGGCGTCGCACAACCGAAGGAATGTATCGCGCCAATTTGTGAGCCAGTTAGCTATGAAGCGAGGGTCAAAAAAAAGTGGCGTGAGGTCGTTTTTCAAATTTTCATCACTCACGTTATTCATTTTCACCACAAGTTTAGTGAACAACGTTCGATAGTCTTTCGCTTCTTCAACGCTTTTTGCTTTGAGATAGTCGAGGTCGGGCACGACTTTCTTGCTCATATACCAAAGTAAATCATAGATATCGCGACCTTTTTCTTCGTATGTCGCTTTCCCCACGCCGCGGGTCCCGCGCAGGAAAATCGCGGCGACCTTGCTCGCCATGAGTGAAGAAAGATTATATGTCCGTATCACGAATGATAGCTGTCCGTGATTCTGCGGTATTCGTTCTGTCACGACACCAGCGGGTGGCGTAAAAGAATTGAGATCAATTTTTGCATGAACCCATTCGGAATCGGAACCTTCTATCAAGCTGCCCACGCGGAATTTCAGCTTTATCCCTCTGTTGTTAGTTATGGATATTCTTAAAAAATCCGAGTCAACACTATAGACCTTTAAAAAGTGTTTTCCAGCTTCCTCCTTCAGCTCGTTAAGAAATTCGTCATCAACTTTGTGGCTTACCTCGAAATCTAAATCAACGGACATACGATCAAGGTCGTAGCAAATGCGGAGTGCCGATCCGCCATACATTATCCATTTGTTATATTTCGGGTGATGGTAAACAAAATCGAGTACATAAAACTGTAACTCCTCTTTAAGAGCATTGAGGCGTATTTCGGGGTCTGTAATGCTAATACCATAGGTCGAAAGGCCATCAAGCTTGCTTCTTAGAACTGTTAGTATCTGATTACTCATGGAGATATGCTTTTACCTTTTCATAAAACTTGCTTCGCTCCGCCTCAGCCAGCTCGTCAATATCTATGCGCAATTCTTCTACCATTTTTGTAATGTCTTCCAACCGAATGCCCCGGAACTGGTGTGTTCTGAAATATAGCAAGTCAAACAAAGCTTTAGATGGCGACGCGATATAGAAATTAAATTTCCCTTTGATGAGCGCGTAGTCTGAAAAGAGATTCTTGTTGATCGACTGATATGAAAACTTGCCCGCTTTTGTTTCATAACCCCGTGTGACCTTCGGCGTGATAGACGTGATTGAGCGTATCGCCTCGGTAGTTAAATTATAGTACTGAAGCGCGGTCCACGAACTTACATACGATGGGGTGCGGAGAATGTTTGCGAGGTAGAAAGAATATGAGATATCGCTTTTATTGCCTGCGAAGAATTTAGCAGAAATATACAGACCGTTTTTCAGCGGCAAAATATCCTTATGCTTCAAAAAGCGACTGATATAGGTATTCACTGTGCTGTTTTTTAGCCCTAACTGGCTGGCGAGCTGGTATACCGTGCTTTTGGTAAAATGGGGCAAATTGTTCAGCTGCTCCAGCAGGTTTTTCTTGCTTTTCATAACTATGACAATAGTGTATTATATCTGAAATATAAAGTCAAGAACTGTCTTCCCGCCAAAGGCGAGACTAGACAGAGTGACGGCAGGAAAGTGTCAAGGAGGTTCAGTATAAATAATTGTTCTAAACTCATAACCCCTCCCAACCCCAGTACCAGAGCAGAGCACGGTACAGGGCTTTGCCTCCCCATATCTCCCTTACCACAGGCATTGCGATTTGTATCTGCTCGTTCCTTGCGGACAAATCGGGAACCTCCGCTGAAAGCTACGGACGGGCACGGTAAGGGGAGGAGTCGCTACAAAATCCCTCCCCCTGCGGGTACTCCCTTTAAGAAAGGGAGAATTCGCGGTGGGGCGGCGTAAACAAAAAAGTTATGAGGCTAAGCCTCATAACTTTTTTGTTTCCGGATTGGGAGTTGGAATTTCCTTAGGTCAATTAGAACAATTAGAAATTAGGTTAATTTCTAATCTTCTTTTTTGTCGCCGGACTGTTTTTGCGCTATTTTTTTGAGAAGCATATCCAGGTCGCCTTCCAGGACTTTATCTAGACTGTGGACTTTGGCACCGAAGCGGTGGTCGGTGATGCGGTTGTCTGGGAAGTTGTAGGTGCGGATCTTTTCACTGCGGTCGGCGGAGCCGATCATCTCGCGACGGTCGCTGGCGACGCCGGAAAGGGCGCGCTCTTGCTCTAACTCGTAAAGCTTGGCGCGGAGCAGGCCCATGGCCAACTCGCGGTTGCCGTGTTGGTTGCGTTCCACGCGGCTACCGGTGATGATACCGGTTGGCTTATGTAAGATGCGGACGGCGCTTTCTATTTTATTCACGTTTTGGCCGCCCGGACCGCCGGCGCGGGAGAAGGTTACCTCTAGGTCGTTTGGGTTGATGACCACTTCTTTGGCCTCTACTTCCGGTAGAACAGCCACGGAAGCGGTGGAGGTGTGAACGCGGCCTTGCTTTTCCGTTGCGGGAACGCGCTGAACGCGGTGGACGCCGGACTCTAACTTAAGGGCGTTATATGCGCCAACCCCGGAGACGCGGGCTGTAAAACTTTTGTAGCCGCCGAGGCTGGTTTCGTTGTAGTCTAAAACTTGAAGCTGCCAGCCCTTGGTTTCGGCGTAGCGCTGATACATGCGGGCCAGGTCGCCGGCAAAAATAGCGGCTTCGTCGCCACCGGCGCCGCCGCGGATTTCGATAATGACTTTATTGGGGTTTACAGTACTCATGTCGGTAGTTGTGGTATTATACAGATAATAGATAATTCTGACAAATTCGATGGCGAAACCACTTATTCTGACAGTTGATGATGACAAGGAGTATCAAGACCTTTTAGTTGATAAGCTAGAGGCGGCGGGTTTTACAGTTGTTCAGGCTTCAGACGGGAATGAGGGGGTGGTGATTGCTCAACAGAGGCAACCGGATCTTATTTTGATGGATGTGCAGATGCCAAACAAAAATGGAGTGGCGGCGGTGACAGAGTTGCAGGCCGACGGAAAGACGAATAACATTCGGGTTGTTTTTTTAACTCAGTTGGGTGACCCGTGGTCTGCTGCCGGTGAAATAAATCGGCGCTTTGCGAGGGAGGTTGGGGCTGTGGACTACTTTCGAAAAGGTGGAGAGTTCGAGCACCTGTTTGAGATGATCAATAATATTTTGGCTAGAAAAAAGCTTGAACCGGCGGAATAGGTCACGAATAGACTAATAATCACTAATCAAACGAATACGTTGCAAATGGAGAAATCAGATTCGTAGATTCGTGCATATTCGTTATTCGTGACGAACGGAAACAAAATGAAATATCAGCAGAAATAAAATCATCAATGAAGAATATATTTTTAAGACAAATTTTATTTTGAGTATGGATGTACCTAGGATCTTGATAGCAGATGATGACGCCGACTTTAAGGAGATCCTCTCCTCTAAGTTGCTGGCGGCCGGTTATGAGATTGCTGAGGCTAAGGAAGGTGCGGAGGCAGTTGTAAAAGCCAAGATCCTGCACCCGCACTTGGTTATCATGGACATTCAGATGCCGGGCGTAAATGGTACAGAGGCGGTTCTTGAGATCAAGGGCGACCCGGAGACCAAAGACATGAAGATTATTTTCTTCTCTAACCTGACGTACCCGTGGCCGGCGGCGCGAACAGATAATCCAGAGTTTGCAAAGGGACTGGGGGCGGTAACGTTTCTGAGCAAAAGCGATGACATGGACAATGTGGTGGCGAAGGTGAAGGAGCTGGTGCCAATTGGGTAGGCTATTGACATATTTTTTTACCTGCGCTACTTTACTTAGGTAAAGTAAATACGAGTAAGCTATGGACTGGAATACCAAACAGACAACTGAATTGATTGATGCGCTCCTGGCGCTAAAAGACAGGGGCCAGGCACGGCGTTTTTTGCGCGATTTGATGACTGAGAAAGAACTGGTTGAGCTAGGCAGTCGCTGGGCGGCGGCTCGCATGCTGGCTAAAAAGGTGCCGTATACCGAGATAACGAAGCAGACCGGCTTAAGCTCCCGCACGGTGGCGCGAATCAGCCAGTGGTTGAATAAAGGCATGGGCGGGTATCGCGCGCTTATAAATGCATCTGATCATACACATATCAACCCCCTCCCCGGGAGTGGTTTGCGTTGATGCTAGTTAGTTTTCTTTTTGCATAAACTCAACCCCCTCCCGAATCGTTTTTGGGAGGGGGTTTTGAATTTTTTGGAGACACTGATGTATACCTTTGTTCGTTTTCCGCTCGATGATCAGGTAGTGGCGCCATGCATCTATCGCAGCAGCCCACACCGGACTACCGGTGTTGGCCTTCGTCTGAGCCGAGAGCTTCGCCATGAACTGAGCACCTTCATGTTCAGTTTCTTGGTTGACACCGATGCGCCAAGTGATGGTACCTACTTCCGAATGGATGCCTTTCTTCGTCCAGACGGTGGCCTTTCGGTGATCGAGATCAACGCAGCGTTTGTCGATGGCTGGGGAACGGCCATGAACCTCGCACGGGCATCTGGCAACCCTGTCTACCTGGCCGACGCTTCGTTCCCGAAGTATTGGAGTGGTGCTGAACAACAGTACTGGCCGGAGCTGGAGCTTGCGTGCTCGGAACTACGTGTAGCTGGGCGCGCGGCGACTGTCATCACGGCCGCGGAGGCTCGTCGCCTCAAGGAGCCCGTCTACTGGTATGGAGCTTTTCAGGACCAGTTCTACTGGCGCCCTATCGATGGCATCCGTCTTGATGATAAACAGCTGCTCGCCCTGCTTGGACAGAGCTGGAGCGGATCCCTGGTACACATCCCGCGACACTACTTCGTCGATCAGACGCCGTGGGATTCTCTTTCGCGAGAGATCATCCTGAAGTTCCGCTCCAAACATGACCCTGAGGTCGCTGTGGAACTGGCTCGTAAGCGCCTTCCTAGTGTTGCGCGTCGCGAGCAGATTGGTAGGGGCAAGTACTGGCGGCGCCAATACAGCTCTCGCATCGCTCTTGCCCAGGATCTTGTTGAGCCACTGTCCTGCCCGCTCATGGTTGATGATGTCGCTGATCCTGTCACGCAGGTGATCATCTTCTTCGTAGGGCAAAACCCGGTGACTGGCTACCTACAGGTCGTTGAGCGCGGCAGACGTGTCATCAATGACGATTCAGTCCACGGACCAGTCGTGTTCGTCGACTAGCACGATACCCCGTTGGCAACTTTCGTTGCCAACGGGGTAAACAATCTTATACTTTTACTACACC
>PFBD01000028.1:36988-42914 GCA_002773415.1 Candidatus Harrisonbacteria bacterium CG10_big_fil_rev_8_21_14_0_10_49_15
ACGCTTACAATTCTTTCCGAGTTTCCAGACTTAAGACTACTGATCCCGAAACAGGACCTCTTATTTTTGAAGGGGTTCTACTCCTTTGGTCTTGTTACTGCAAGTCCAAAGATGGAGGCGTTAAAAGCGCTCAGACAGCTTTCTATTTATTCTCTTTTTGAGAGAGATATTATAATCACATCAGAAGACACGGCTCAAGGAAAAGAAAGTGGTGAGCCGTTTCTTCTTGCAAAATCTCGCGCAGTATCAATCGTTGCTATGATTGGGGATAGCACTGCTGACCAGACCGGGAGCTCTATCGCGGGAATCCCTTTTATTTCAGCGCAAACTCTTTCTGTGGAGCGACTAGCTTATTGGTAGCCCTTGGCGGCTATTTGTAGATTCCGCCGCGGGGGCCAACGTCAAGGACGATGACTATCAGCTTCTTTTGGAGTATTTGGTAGATTATTCTGTAAGAGCCTAACCTATACGAGTACTCGTTTTCTAACTTGCCGGCTAGTTTTTTGCCGATAAAGGGGCTGTCCACTAAAACGCACAGTGCCTGAAAGACACGCGTTCGGATGCGGGTCGGCAGTTTACCAATTGCCTTACTTGCTTGCGCGTGGACGATGACTGCGTACGCCATTTTTCTTTTTACTGATTTTGGGCTTTATTCCGTATTGCTTCTCCAGCTGTTCCAAGGTGGCGTACTTTTTATAAGCGCCGCTTTTCAGGTCGCGCTTGACCTCGGCGATAGTTTTATCCAAGTCCGGAAAGATGCGCATCACCTCCAGCGTTTCCAGCATAGAGTCGCGCTCCTCCACAGACATGATAGCCATTTTAGGGCGGCCTCTTTCGGTGAGCGTATACTGCTTACCGGGCTTTTGCACCTCTTCCGCTATTTCAAAAATCCGCTTTCTAGCCTCGGAGATTGGCATGGTATCTTTGCTGTTCATAGGGGTAAGAATCGCCTTTAATTACATGTACATTATAATGTACACATTTTTATTTTGTCAAGTTCTTTCTCTTAACCACAACATTCCCACATTCTGCAGAATGTGGGAATGTTGTGGTTGGGGTTTATTGGTAGCCTTTGGCTTGGAGGCGGAAGAGGCGGGCGTAGGTTTGGTTATTTTCAATTAGTTGTTCGTGGGTCCCCTGCTCGCTGATTGAACCGTTTTCAATGACGGCGATTTGATCTGCTTGGCGAACGGTAGAGAAACGGTGGGAGATTAAAATCGCCGTTCTGTTTTTGGAAAGTTTTTCAAGGCGCTCAAATATTTTTGCTTCGGCTTCGGCGTCTATTGAGGAGGTTGGCTCGTCAAGAATTAAAACTTTTGGGTCGCGGTAGAATACTCTTGCTAGAGCCAGTTTTTGCCACTGGCCAACAGAAGGCTCGACGCCTCGCTCAAACTCCTTACCAAGCATCTGGCTATACTGCTCTTCCCACTCTTCTATAAAAACATCAGCGCTGGCTTCTTTGGCAGACCTTTCTACCTTTTCCATGCTTTTCTTTTGACTACTATTTCCCAAGGCGATAACTTCATTAACTAAAAAATGGTAGTGGCTGTAGTCTTGGAAGATGGCGCCGAGCTGGGTGTACCAGCTTTCAAGATTTATTTCTTTAAGATCTTTTCCGTCTATTAAGATTCTGCCCTTCGTTGGGTCGTAGAACCTGCAAAGAAGCTTTATCAAAGTTGTCTTGCCGGCTCCGTTAACACCAATTAGAGCTATTTTCTCTCCGGCTGGAATACTAAGAGATATATTTTTAAGAACCGGGGTTTTGGTTCCTGGATATGTGAAGCTGACATTTTCAAAGTCAATTTGAGGGGCGCCATCTCCGGGCAGGATAAGCTTTCCCTTGCCATTATCTATTGCCGGCTCTAGATCTAATACTTTAAAGATATCTGTGACAAACAGGTTGTCTTGATACTGACGCCCCAGGTTCATAAAAAGGCCGGCTAGAGAACCCCGAAGACTGCCGATGGCGGCCAAAAAGAATATGAAGGTACCAATTTGAATGTTCCCGCCGACCACCTCAAAGACGAGCCAGATTATCGCGACAACCACTGCCGCCTCTGATATCAGCGAGGCCGCCAGCTTGTTAAATAGCTTTTTTTGCTCAGCACGTCTTTCTTTTTCTCGGAAAGAAAAAAGGATGTCTTTGATTAGCGATATAAAATGTCCAGTATTTTGGAAAAGTTTTAGCTCTATTAGGGAGTTGAGGGTGGTGAAATGAGTTGAGAATGAGTAAAACTTACGCCGGTCAACGGCGTTCCCGCTATGGATGTTCCAGACATCTCTGCCGAACTTTATTTCGCTAATCAGCTCGTAAATGGTTCCAAGGAATAAAACTACAAGAAGCCACCAGTGTGAGAAAGATAATACAATAAGGGCTATTATGACTTCCAGAATGTTTTGGAAAACATAAAACTGCCTATCGGCAAAGTTTTGAAGTCGCCACCAACCGTTTTCCTGTACTGTTTGAAAAAGGTCGTTGTACTTTGGGTTTTCATAAACAGCGACATCGATCTCACCCTTTTTTTCCAAAACAAGAGTCTCGAAATGAGTTGAAAAGAAAAACCAAGACTGCTTTATTAGATAGCTTTCGAATATTCGGAGAATCGGAAGCAGGACACTGCTGGCTATCAGCAAAGATAAAGCCAGCATAAGCCCTTGAGAAAAATCGTTTGTGCCGAGGCTCTCAACCAGCTCGTTCACCAGAAGTCCTTGCGACCCGGAAATAAAAAACGGGGAGGCGGAGATAAAAATTAGAGCCAAAACTAGTAAAACAACAAGTTTTTTGTTGGCTTGCCAGACAATCTTGCCCACTCGGATGCTATTTTTTAAAATCTCTTTAAAGATTTTAAGAGAAAACTTGTTTTTCTCTGATTTTGAGCGGTCGTTATAGTCCATAGGTTTTATAACGACTTAGGGTGTTTTTTGTTGCTAGGGGGGGGCAGGCAGGGCTAGTCACCGATAAATTTGATGTATTCGTGAACCTCGGCGCCCTCGATCAGGGCGATAGTTTTTCGAAGCTGTTCTTTGGATTCTTCTTCGGAAACATGTGGCTCAAGTTTTTTTAGCTCTGCTAGGAATAGTGGCTTTTGTACTTGATTAATTAGAGTGTCTCCGTAGGGATCGACAGACGATAGCCACGGATACTCATTTGCGAAACTAGGCACTTTGCGGAGCCCCAAGAGTACCTCAACAAAGTTAATGTCTGTACCTTGAATGGTCTCTCCGTTTTCATCTGTTTTTTTTACTGTAATTTGTTGCATAGTTACTATCTAGGAAGGCCCGGGAATCCTGTAATTAGCTTTCCGGTCGCGTCTGTGATAATGGTATAAACTGATGTTGGCAGCTTTGTTATTCCATCATAGCCAATTACTCTTCCTGCATCGACAACTCTTTGGAAGTTATTTCCGAGTACTTGTCTCACTGCAGGGACACTATCTGCCTTCACAATTAATTCTAGCAGAAAATTTACTTCTTTACTTATGAACAGGCTAGAGGTTTTCGTGACTTCTGCTCCTCCGACTGTATGCCTCTCAAACATATGGACTAATGACCTGGAGTTCAAAAGAATATTGTGGATATTTTTTAGGATTTTATCTATCGTCTCACCGCAAAGAGACACACACTGCGTGCCGGCTCCGCCTAGATAGGCAAGGCTTGCCGTGGTAGCTACTTCAGCAATGGCGGCAGCTGCAGTGGCGCTAACAACACCTATAGCGAGCCCGGAGGAATAAGGATGCTCTACGATCCATTTTCCCGTTGCGCTGCTTTCGGATATTTCTAGACCTCTGGCACTTAGGGCGTCTCTAAAGTAACCGCGCATCTTCGGATCGGTAAAATCGAGCTTATATTTTCCTTCTGGGTCTACTATCCGCCACAACTTAGAAAGTAGTCCTCCTTCGCTGTCTGCAGATAGATCAGTCGGGATAAAGTAGACTGTGTCTCCTTGTATTTGAGAGCCGGAGGTGAAGTCCAGCTTGGCGATGTCGCTTAGTGCTCCGCCTGTGCCAGGCAGTGGAGATGAGAATTTTACTTTGGGCAGTTCGGCTCTAGGGGCTTCTTCTTTTACAGGATCTTTAGTTACAACTTTTGTTGTTTCTTTGGGATCGGGACGGCTGGTTTCGGGCTCAGTTTGCTTGGTGCTCGTGGCTACTGGAGCTGAGGTTGGTGTAACCGCTTCCACTTCCGGTGTTGTGGCGCCGGCGATGGCGCGTTTTTTGCCGGCTTCTATCTGCTCTTGGGAGGCTCGGTATGGGGTGTCGTCGTAAAGGCCGGGGGTGGTGGCGTTACTAGGCTCGTGGCCTAAGTCTTTCTCTAGCGCGGTAAAAGGTATTACTGTGAAAAGCTCGCTCGGGGCGAAGACAACGGTTTGCGGCGAGCCCGGTTTACCAAGAGAAGAGGCGGCCATGGTGTCGGCGACGTAGGTCGGGGCGAGGAAGCGGTGTGGAATCTGATTCAGGCGGCGGTACTCGTCCGGGGCAATATCTTTGAAGCCGTGGCTGGCGGCGTCTTCAACTGACCAGGCAAGGCGAAGGGCGCCGTAGTCTGGAGCTGAGTTTAAGTTACCGTTTATTGGGATTCGGACCATGCCGGTGCAGGCGAGATTTGCCAGTGGGGTGAAGCGTTCATCCCAACCTTCGGGGTACTTGCCGGTGGTGCCGGCAGTGATAAACGGCTTTTCTTTACCGCTCTTGAGGTCTTGGTATATTTTTTCCAGCTCGGCCTTGGTTAGGCCGTACTTGAAGGTTTCTTTTTCTTTTGGAGTTGCTAGCTCGCACTTAAAGTCGTGGGCGTCTTGAGAGAAGGTGACGGTTTGCTTGGCGATTTGGGCGGTGAGGTTGCGCTTTTCCGGAGTGGTGTTAGCCGGGAAGGTGTAGGTGATGCTTCCGGAGCCGAGCATTGAGTTGTTTGGGCCGCCTTTGCCTTCAATGGTGGAGCTGATGTTAGCTGGCCAAGGACCGGGTTTGGCGGTGCCAAAGGTGTTCCAAAATTTGGTCGCATACCACTCGCAGGCGGGCGAGGTGGTGACGCTGACTTTTTTAGTGTCACCGCCAGCGCTTATTTGAAATGCTTTTTCAGAAAGAGTGTACGCGCATGGGGTTACGGAAACAGTCGCCGATTGAGTTACTTTATCGCCGGTCGCGGTAGTGGCGGTTAAGGTGTAAGTTGTGTTGCTATTTGGCCGAACTGCCACTGAACCAGTGGCGCCGACAGCGCCGACTTGAGGTTCAATGCGGACGGTGTTGGCATTACTGGTACTCCAAGAAAGAGTGGCGGGCTCGCCCGGGGCTACCTCTTTGGTATCTACAGAAAGAGAGCCGCGGAGGGTGCCATCGGACTGAACAACCTTGAACTCTTTGCCGGCAATAGTGAGCGTGGCGGTCCGGGGTATGTCGCGGGTGTTGGCCATTAAGTCAAAGCCAATTCGGGAGCTCCCCTTTCTGCTAAAACCGATGTTCAGCCATTGCCGGTTGTACTGCACTGTGCCGGAGGCGTCTATCTGTACATAACAATTTGGGCTGGTGGTGACAGTGATGTACTGGGTTTGCCGGTCGGCGGTTAGATTGATATTTCCATTTGATGGAGAGAATTCATAGGTGCACTCGCTTGCTTGAGCGATTGGCGCACCTACTGAGAGTGGAGAAAGCGCGAGGTTAAGAACAAAGAGGCTGAGAAGAGCTACTTTAAGTGTTTTTCTTTTTGGGAACATGATAAATAGTAAAGTGAAAATTGTTTGTATTTAATAGACTGTTTCGACTTTGACTTTAAACGTCTGGCTGCCGACGAAGTAACGAGTGGCGTCCCCTTGTTTTTTGCCTAGTAACGCTTTGGCGATTGGTGAAGCTAAAGAGATGCTTTCCTGGCCTTCTTGAGCCAGGTCGTCGATTACGACTACTGTGGTGAAGCTCTTTTCTTCACTGATAATGGT
>PFBD01000028.1:42943-53187 GCA_002773415.1 Candidatus Harrisonbacteria bacterium CG10_big_fil_rev_8_21_14_0_10_49_15
TGACAACAGGATTAGAGGGTGCTATGCTTGCGTTTTAGCCTATCGTCACTTAATATCAACAACATGGAGGTAAAGGAAATTTTGCAAAAATTTGGGTTTTCGGAGAAAGAGATCGCGGTTTATATCGCTTTGGTTGAGTTTGGGCCGGCGGTGGCCAGCGACGTTGCGGAGCGGGCGAAGCTGAACCGGAGCACTACTTATGTGGTACTGGACTCGCTTGTTAAGCGCGGGGTTGTGGACCCGGCTGACCGGCCCGGCGGAGATCTTTTCACGGCCTTGGCGCCAGACAAACTGGCGCAGCACTTAGCGGCGATTGCGGCTGAATATACGGATGTGGCTAAGATTGCCAGGGAGGAGCTAGCGAGATTGAAGCAGGCACCGGCGATGGCTGCGCCATCCCTATCCCCTACTGTTCGCTTTTTTGAGGGTGATGAAGGTATTCAGGATGTGTATGAGGATGCGCTGGCTTCTTTGGAAACTATTCGCAGTTATGCCAGCGCCACCGCGACTGATAACTCGGCGGCCAGGCAGTACCAGGAGCTACTTTCAAAAAAACACTGCAAGGTGCGGATGCTGCCGCTTGATGACACGGAGGCTAAGCGGTTGGCCGGGCGCGAGGGCGTTAGTGGCGAAACGGGCGTTTTGTATGGACTCTCTCCGGAGATAAGTATTTATGATAATAAGATTGTGTTTGTCTCGCCGACGGAGAAGACAGCGCTGGTGATTGAGAGCAAGGAGTTCGCGCAGGCGCTGAAGCAGGCGTTTGACCGGTCGTGGGCCAAAGAGCAACATGGACGAGGCCGGGCGGCATTTGGAGAGGCCTAGCTTTTCAACTTGAGCACGCTATAGTTAGAGAATGCAACTGACGACTACGGCGGTTGGGTTTTTACTTCTTTCAGCGGGGCTGGGGATTTGTGGTTGGCAGTTTTTGCGGGTGTACGCGAAGTCGACAAAGGAGGAGAAGAGCTCGCGGATTCGCTTTTTGATAACTCATCACTTCATTGCCTTTACCGTTCAAAACGGGCTGATGGGCCTGGGTATACTTTTCTTTGCAAAAAATCAGGCTCTTTTGCCATATGTTGTTTTGCTGGGTAGTGTCGTAGTAGTTTGGCCGGCGCTGGTGGGCATCTATAGTGCTTACTATATATTTTCGCCTCGCCTCTCTCCTTATCCGTTGATGGGGTTTGCCTCGCTGGTAGCTTTGTTTTTAACTGTATATGGACTTTGGTATCCGCCTAGTGTTTCGTTGACCGTAAATAAAGCAATGGATCTTGGTCTTGACTGGCAGCTTTCGCTGGGGACTTTTTACCTGCTGGCGATGTCTATTGGTACGAATGCTTATATTTTCTTACGACTGGCACGGGTAACAATGGACAAGAAGACGAGGCGTTTCGCAAGTGTGATTGGGGTGCTGGGTGTTGCCGGGGTCCTGAATGTATTTACTCGCCTTGTCTTGCTATCGAGCGCATCTATGGATATACGTAGCCATTCATTTGATACCGGCTTGGCGCTAATTGGTTTGGTTTTTATCACGGCGCTACTTATTGCTCCGCCTATCTGGCGGTGGTTACGAGGCGCTTTATAAAGCGGCTTAGATTAGTAAAAGCAATGCACTGCTAGTGCATACCGGCTCTTAGCCGCTTTGGAAAGTAGTCTTTGCTAAAAAATTACGTCTGATGGGTTGGAGATTGTGAGACGAGGTTATATACTTATTTATATGGATCATTTTGGGGAGCATTTGATGATTGACGGGTATGGCGGTTCTTTTGAGGCGTTGAATGGTAAAGAGGTTGTTCTGAGAGTTTTACAAGATCTGCCGGCGAGACTTGGGATGGATATTTTAGCCGAACCTAAGGTTTACCGAGCGGAGGCGAACGATAAAAAAGACCCTGGCGGTTGGACCGGCGTGGTTATCATCGCGGAAAGTCATATCAGTATCCATACATTTCCGGCACGCGGCTTTGTTTCCGCGGATGTTTATACTTGTAAGAACGGGATGGATTTGGAGTTGATCAAGCAGTATTTTCGAGAGTGCTTTGCGCTTACTGACATGGAGACGAATTTTGTGAAGCGCGGCACGCGGTACCCAGCGGAAGACCTTTATTCCAAATAGCTACTCTAGATATCTTAGGTCTTTGAGTTTCTGGTATTGAAAGTTTTGAAAGTCGTTACCGATATCGTTACGGTAGAATAACTTTGGGATATTCAGTTTTCGGGCAACGGCGTAGGCTTTTTCTTGCGCCTGCGCAACTGATGCGCCGACGGCGGTCACATACATTAAAAAGCCGTAGTTTCGGGCGATGTAATAACCGTGATCATTTTCCGATACCTCTTCAAAATGGAGCTGGTCTTTTTCCGCTTCACTTAGATGGGCGATGGAAAAATGTAATCCGTAGGATGAGTAATTGATCTCGCTGGAGAGATACGGAAATGGTGGAGCGGCTAGTAATATGACGATGCCGAAGCCGCGCTTGTATTTTAGGGTGTAGGGCTCGCCTTTCGCGACGGCGCTTAATAACTCGCCCCACGGCGACTCGTGGAGCGCGTGCTGTAAGTGGACGATTGGTGAACCGAAACGCGGGGTTGCCTCTAATATGTAGGCGCCGCTCTCGTTGACAATACAGTTTAGAG
Organism: Candidatus Harrisonbacteria bacterium CG10_big_fil_rev_8_21_14_0_10_49_15; assembly: GCA_002773415.1. GTDB lineage: Bacteria > Patescibacteriota > Minisyncoccia > UBA6257 > 1-14-0-10-44-23 > 1-14-0-10-49-15. The sequence continues at coordinate 45,575 of PFBD01000028.1, forward strand.
CGAAGTCTCCTTTGAATTTTATCTGCTGTAGATATGGCTTGAGCTTTGCGAGTGTTTCTTGATATAACTTATTCTCTTCGTTATCCGTGTACCAGGCCAGTGTTCCCATTTCATTGGTTATTGGACCGATGTTGCCGGGGAACAGCCTGGGGTGTTCAATATTCAGTTCTATCGGCCCTACCCAGTCCTCGCCGTTGAAATATCGGCCAACTCCTATCTCAACGCCATCTATTCGCTTGTGGAGCGTGATCATCTCTTTGCGTTCCAGTCTAGCCATACGATATCCGAACAAAACATCAATAACATCGGACCCGTCTTCTTCGTGGCCGATGTAATGGAACTGTTTGGTTATAGAGCCGCTCCTCTTGATGACCCAGGCGGCCGGATTTTCTTTAACAAAATTTATTGCTTCTTGAATGCTGCGGCAGTCTTGAAGGCGAGAAGTTAGTAGCCCATACTTTTTAAAGATGGCTTGTCCATGGGCACGGTCGAGCTCGATCTTATCGGCTTCTACCCCGCCACCAACAACATTGAATCCTTTATCGCGAAGCTTCTCTTGCAACTGGCCGTACCCGCTATCATCAAATATGATTAACCCTTCTTTACCTACCCAGGGAAGCTCTTTCTTCCAGTTATTTACTTTTGACACTAAGCCATCAAAACATTCTCGGCTTTGTTTATCCGCGATATATAACTTGACGGCGTGCCCCTCGGCCTGGAGTCGGAGAGCAAGATCCCCGGCAACAAGATTCCTTGAAAGGAATAAGATGTTCATTGCTAAAAGTTTTTCGATTTCGGTGGTACTATATATAGTAGTATAACTATTATCAGAGCTATGTCCAAAAAAATCATTGTAACTCTTATTATTGTCATAGTAATAATTTCAATAAGCGTGACTTTTTATCGAACCATGATCGCTGGGGATTTTGAGGTTATTACAGATGAGTTAGTTGAAGAATAATGTACTGGCTTCCGATCGCATTGATTGCGCCGATTGTTTGGGCGATCGTTAATCATATTGATAAGTATCTTTTAGAGCGTTATTTCCAGTCAAAAAACGTTGGTTCGCTTTTTATTTACTCTTCCCTAACGGGCATCCTCCTGGCTGGTGTCGCTCTTTTCTTTGAGCCGGCGGTCTTTGTTGTTTCGTTTGGGAACATAGTCGTTTTGTTATCGATTGGGATCCTGATCGGTGCGGCGATACTGGCATACCTCTGCGCTCTCGCGAAGGAAGAAGCCACTTTAGTCGCGCCAATATTTCAGCTTATTCCTTTCTTTGGTTATGTGTTGGCTTTTTTTATCCTCGGTGAGTCGCTGGCAATGGTGCAGATATTCGCGGGTCTGCTAATCATTGGAGGGTCGATGATCCTCTCTTTAGAAATAGAAGAAGATCAGCGCCTGCGGCCGAAGTGGAATCTTATGGGCATTATGCTTATCTCGGCGATACTGCATGCGGTACACGAGGTTGTCTTTAAGCTTGTGGCCCAAGCTGCATCTTTCTGGCCATCTATTTTCTGGTCTAGTATGGGACTCTTTTTAACAGGTGTAGCGGCCTTAATTTTAATGCCTGCCTACCGCGATGTTTTTTTGAGTAGTCTGCGTAAAAATGGTGCTAAAATAATAGCGATTAACCTATTCAGCGAGACTCTTAACCTTGGCGGGGGGCTAGCCATTCTTTACGCGATAATGCTGGCACCGGTGGCTATAGTCCAAACGACAACGGCTTATCAGCCTCTTATAGTTTTCATTATCGGCATTGCTCTAACGGTCTTCTTTCCGAAGATCGCCAAAGAACGGATTAGTACCAAGCACTTAGTTCATAAAAGCCTGGCGATCGGAGTTATCCTTATTGGTAGTGTACTCTTGTACAAGTAGCGCTATACTAAATAGTAAGTACTATGTTTGAGAATTTTATACCTTGTACTGACGCTGTCGCCAATCTGTGGGGCATTGCTGATACTACTATTGCTCCGGCACTTCTGTTCTACGCGTATATCCCGGTTGTTATTGTTTCTTTGCTGCTTGGTTTTTATGTGCTTCGAAAAGGGTCGAAGATTTTGCTTAATCGCCTCTTCTTCTGGATAGCTATTTCTTTCTCCGCATGGGTCATCGGTATCATTGGGCAATGGATATTTGTATTTGCCAACAGTGTCCACCTCCTCTGGCAGCTAACCGCGTTTTTTGAGGTGCCTGTCTTTCTTTTAACAATATACTTTGTTTACGTTTATCTCTGGGGCCCCGGTGTCACGAAAAAACTCTGGCCATTTTTTGCGGCCATCATGGCGCCGGTTATTATTTTGCTACCGACAACCTTAAACATCACTTCGTTTGACTTGGTCTACTGCGAAGGTGTTGTTGGACCGTTGTGGACGTATATTTATATCTTTGAGGCGGTGGCAGTTCTCTGGATCGCATGCGCGGCAATCTTGTTCTCCAAACAACAACGGCATGGCTCAGGAAAGAAAATGGCGGGCTTGCTGATAAGTATTGGCGCGATGGTATTCCTAGCCCTGTTTTTCCTTTCCAATTTATTTGGTGAGATAACGCAAGTCTACAGTATCAACCTCTATGGCCCGATTGGTCTTGTTGTCTTCCTCTCTTTAGTCGGCTATAGCGTCGTTAAATTCAGGGTGTTTAATATGAAGCTCTTTGGTGCCCAACTTCTTGTTGCCGCGCTTTTGATTATCTTGGGAAGTATCTTATTCGTTCAACATATAGAGAATGTTCGGCTGATCCTAATTCCGAGTTTAGTTTTGATAGCAATACTTGGGTTCATACTTGTGCGCAGTGTACGGCGCGAGATTGAACAGCGGGAGAAGCTCGAGGAACTAACTAAAGAATTAAGCACTGCAAACGACGAGCTTAGAAAGCTGGACGAGTTCCGGCGGCAGGTGTTGTCGTTTGCTTCGCATGATCTTAAGTCCCCTATCGCGCTGATGAAGCAGTGGGCGAGTTTGATTTACGATGGGACGTATAAAGAGCCGGAGAAGGTTAAAGATACTGTGTTTAAGATAAAAATGACGGCGGACCGGGCTGTGAATATGGTGGATAATTTCTTAGACATCCGCAAGATGGAGGAAGGGAATATGGCGTATAACTTTGAGACAGCCAACATTGTTGAGTTTACGCGCAGTATCACCAAAGACTTTGAGATCTTGGGGAAGATTAAGGATATTGGGGTCTCGTTTGAGAGTAAGGCGGCGGAGATTCCGGTTTCTATTGATAAGAACACTATGCGGCAGGTGCTGCAGAACTTGCTGGATAACTCGCTGAAGTATACCGAATCGGGCTTTATCGCCGTTTCGCTCACAGAAGAGCAAAAGAGCATATTGATTAAAATCCAAGACACAGGCGTAGGCATGAATCCGGAGATATTGCCGACTTTGTTTGAACAGTTCCACCGCGACCCGGGAGTGGCCAAGAAAATCAAAGGCACCGGCCTGGGCCTGTATATCTCCAAGCAGATTGTGATTGCGCACCACGGGGAAATTTGGGTGGAGAGTGACGGCGAAGGTAAGGGCTCTAGATTTTTTATTAGGTTACCGAAGGCGTGAAGATTATGGATAAACAGGAGATATATGAGCTCGTCGTGCGGGCGATTAAGGCTGAGATCGCGCAGGACGAAGAGTCTATTATTGGCTTGCGCGAAGCCTCAATTGAAGCGCCGGGCGCGATGCAGTCTCATAGCGATACCAGTAAATTTCAATTTGGCACCATGGCAAATACGCTTGGGGAACTGCTGGATACCAAGCGCGCGGCCGTAGCTGCAATTAAGGCACTAGCTAACGCTCCCCTATCTACCGAGACACAAGTCGGGATTGGGAGCGTAGTTTCTATCGAAGATCTGGAGCAGAAAAAATCTGCTCAATACTTCGTAGTACTGCCGGATGCGGGTGGAGTCGAAGTTGTAGTTGACGGGAGGCTAGTGGTAGTGATTGCGGAGTCTGCGCCGCTAGCCCAGAAACTAATGGGAGCGAGAGTTGGTGACGTGGTGGAGTTTTCGGTTGAGAGCGGGGCGCCGGCGCGAAGGCTGATGATCAGAGATATATTTTAGGAATGGACTGATTGTTAATATTGCGCTAGTCTATAAGTAATGAAAATACTAACATCTCAATCATACAGTGGAAGGCGGCCTAGCCTTTTGCTCAATATTATTCTTATCGGCTCAGTCTTTTTGATTGGGTTGTTTTTTTATAGTCCGGCAAGCGCGCAGTCAGCTGACCATATCCAGAACGTCTTCTTTGGCCAGGATGATGGCGGGGACTATATCTCGCTTGACTGGGTTAGCTCAGCACCCAGAAATTTTGGCTGTGAGCGGGACGCTGTGACTGTCTGGCTTAACCGAACCAGCCCATTCGGAACCAGTGAAGGAGCCATTACAGGCGGTGCACAGATTATTGGAGATTTTTACCCTAACCACACACCCTCTTATAGTGGATTTGGTAAGTATGGATTTGCCTCTGGCTTTCCGAGTGCAAGTTGTGGAACCGGCGAGCCGATCTTAAGCACGAGGTTGCCGCAAACTTTGAAGGCCTATCTGAATCCTGGCTGGAGTCCGGAGCAAATATCTTTTTCTGCTGATGACTTTATTACCGTTCAGATAAATCGCTACACCTACAACATCGGTTTTAGCACGTTAATTTATAACGACCCGGTGCAGTATTATTATGAAGCCCCGGAGGAACCGCTGCCGGCTTTACCTTTTGAGAACGTACAGCTTGGGTATGACGAAAATGATAAATTGGTGCTTGATTTTGACTGGGTTGGAGTTTCTCGTAACATTGGCTTAGTCGCCGGAATAAACGGCCAAGTAAGATATGACCAGCAGGCCTCTTTTTCAGCGGACTCAAGCAAAGATGTTTCTCTTACTTTAGAGAATTCGTTTAACCAGAACCATCCCATTGGGACATTGTTTTGGCTCGACTCTAACATAGACCTTGAGCGTGGTCAGCATTACACGCTGCCTATAGTCGGACTCCACCGGTGGCAGCCAACAACCGGATCGATAGGATGCCGGTCTTCTAGCTGCTCGCCACTTCCAAAAAGCAGTGTTGATCCGTTTGTTGGCCGGGAATTTAACTCTGATGACTATCTTACGTTTGCTTTTACAGACCTGGAAAAGTCGTACGCTTTGTCTGACCCAACGCATTACACTTTTAGTGAACCTCAGGACGTTTTACCGCCGGAGATCACGGTTGACTCACCGGAGGCAAAAGACTATTTACGATCGGATGGTCTACCTATCCAGGTATCGGCAAGCGATGACCTTTCCGGATTAGATTCGCTTAGCGTCAGTCTGGATGGTGAGACTTTGTCCGATGGTACGGAAAGTGTTGACCTATTCCTTCTTCCGCTTGGCGATCACACCCTTAGTATTCAGGCAACTGACCTAGCTGGGAATTCAGTGACTGAGACGGTTTCCTTTAGAGTTGTCGCTACAGCTTCTGGTTTACTCGCAGATCTTGAGCGAGCTTATGCGCTTGGCTGGATAAGCAGCAAGGGATCTTATACAGAACTGCACGAGGCGGCGGAAAAAGTCGTGAAGCTCACCGAAGAGGCAGAGGCTCTTGGGGATGGATCATCTAAAAAAGATCAAAAGCAGGTGGAGGTGAAAAATGATCAGATTTATAAGAAACTCACCAAGGACCTGTTGGAATCAATAGAGAAGTACTACCCGCAAGACAAGCTTAACCAACAAGCGCGGGATGTGTTGGTTGAAGATATCAATTGGCTGCTGAACAATTGATTTTGAGACAAGCCACTAAACCAAAAGCGCCCCGGATTTTTGTAAAACTGGGGCGCTTTTGTTTATTCCGTTATTCTGCTTCTTTTTTGGCGGCGGGCTTGGCCTTGCTCTCTACTTTTTTGGCTCGGGCGGCGCGCTTTTCAGTCTTACTGCGAACAATGGACTTGGCAGCCACGGCGCGGCGAGCTTTAAACTTCTCAACCTTGCCGGCGGTGTCAATAAGCTTTTCTTTGCCGGTGTAGAACGGGTGGCAGTTTGAGCAGATCTCCACTTCGATTTTTTCGTTTGTGGAGCCAATGCTAAACTTGTGCCCGCAGCCGCAAACGGCAGTTGCCTTAGCAAAATATTGTGGGTGTAAATCGGATTTCATGTTGTTAGCTGTTTAGCTTATTAGCTGTTTAGCTTATTAGGTTTTGGCCGCGGCCTACCTGCCTAAGAAGCTAATCAGCTAAGCAGCTTTTGATACGGTTAGTATACTGATTTTTTTATATCCGTCAATCATCTAACGTGAGCGCGCCCATGATCCGAAGACCACGGGCGCTTCTCGCTAGGGGCGTTTGGGCGACCCCTGCCCTCCTTGGCTCTCTCGCAGAATCTCTGCGAGAGATACCGTCTGCGGCCGGTAGGGCTCCGCCGCGACGCGCCCCTCCTGCTTCTGGGTCATGGGAGCAGCCACAGCGGGCTTCGTAGCGACCGGTGAACTAGAACTCATCGCATCTCCTCTCTTGACTGGGCTCGAAACTCCACCACAGAGTTTTTGTTGCCCGTCTTCTTCTTTCAACCTAAAGTATTTGACATTTTTTTACAACTGACTATACTAATGAGCACTTGGTTATCTCATACAACTGAAAAGAAACTTTGCTTCATTTCTGGCCGAGCATGAACACCTCAAACAGAAGCGAACAAAGTGAAGTACATCTACTTCGCCCGCCAATACTAAAGAGGGTCTTGGCTGTCGGAGTGGGTGTATTCATTTTCTGTAGCGCGGACTGCTCGGACTAAACTCTGAAAGGCGCGGACAGAAAAAAACACCCCCTGACTGAACTTTAATAAATGAATAGTCCGTTTCAAGAAACGGACGGAGTCTTGTCCTCTTACGCAGGGGACGCTGTCTACCATTGCGAATCCGGTAGACTTAGAAAAGACTCCAAAAACTGCGAACAGACAGTCTGTCTTAAACAGACAAAAGATCAAAAAATTTATTGTTGTCCCAATAGTAGGGATCTGTATGTAGCAAGCCTTCGGGCTTTCTACATACTGTATCTACTACGTTTTCTAGGAGGATTTGATCCTGGTCCAGGATGAACGCTGGCGGCGTGGATAAGGCATGCAAGTCGTACGCATCATTTTATTATGGTGAGTGGCGAACGGGTTAGTAACACCTTGGTACGTACCCCACAGACGGGAATAGCTTCGGGAAACCGGAGGTAATGCCCGATAGTCCCAGCTTCACTTTTGTTCTTGAGAATGAGACAATTAAGTTGATATGTATATTGTGTATATTATTCAGCATTCAGCTGATAAAGAAATTTACATAGGATTTACAACAAACTTAGAAAAACGTCTCATTGCTCATAATGGCAAACTTAACAGATCAACAAGGCGAAAGAGCGGAAACTGGAAACTGGTTTACGCTGAGGCTTATCGATCTGAAAAAGATGCAAGAATGCGCGAGAAAAAACTAAAGCATCATGGCAGTAGTAAACATGAGCTTAAGAAAAGAATTGCTAATAGTTTAATCGAGAACAAAAGTGAGGCTGGGTAAATGGAGCAATCCGCTGTGGGATCGGCCTAGGCCCGATCAGCTTGTTGGTGAGGTAATGGCTCACCAAGGCTATGACCGGTAGGGGGGCTGAGAGGCTGACCC
>PFBD01000028.1:53207-78433 GCA_002773415.1 Candidatus Harrisonbacteria bacterium CG10_big_fil_rev_8_21_14_0_10_49_15
GGAATAAGGAGCTGCAAACTTCGTGCCAGCAGCAGCGGTAATACGAAGGCTCCAAGCGTTATCCGGATTTATTGGGCGTAAAGCGTGCGCAGGTGGTTTGATGCGTCTTGTGTTAAATCCTATTGCCTAACAATAGGGCTGCATGGGATACGGTCAAACTAGAGGATGTGAGAGGCTACTGGAACTCACGGTGTAGGGGTGAAATCCGTTGATATCGTGGGGAACACCAAAGGCGAAGGCAGGTAGCTGGCACATTTCCTGACACTCATTGCACGAAAGCTAGGGTCGCGAATGGGATTAGATACCCCAGTAGTCCTAGCCGTAAACGATGCCAACTAGGTGTTTCGAGTATCGACCCTCGGAGTGCCGTAGCTAACGCGTTAAGTTGGCCGCCTGGGAAGTACGGCCGCAAGGCTAAAACTCAAAGGAATAGACGGGGACTCGCACAAGCGGTGGAGCATGAGGCTTAATTCGATACTAACCGGAAAACCTCACCTAGGCTTGAAATCCATGGGAATACCTCTGGAAACAGAGGTAGCCTTCGGGCTCATGGACAGGTGTTGCATGGTTGTCGTCAGCTCGTGCCTTGAGGTGTTCCCTTAAGTGGGGTAACGAGCGCAACCCGCACTGTGTGTTATACATGTCACACGGAACTGCCCTGCCTTTAGCTCGCAAAGCGAGCAAATACCAAATCGCAAGCAACAAATACCAAATAAATCTCAAATTCGAAAATTAGAATTTCGAAACTTGGAAATTATTTGGGATTTGGATCTTGGATATTGGGATTTGCCGACTTTGTTGGTTAGAGGCAGGGAGGAAGGAGCGGATGACGTCAAATCAGCATGGCCCTCTGACGCCTAGGGCTGCACTCATGCTACAATGGCGATGACAATGGGTTTGCCAAGTCGCAAGACGGAGCTAATCCCCAAACATCGCCTCAGTTCGGATTGTGGGCTGCAATTCGCCCACATGAAGTAGGAATCGCTAGTAATCGCGGATCAGCATGCCGCGGTGAATACGTTCTCGAGTCCTGTACTCACCGCCCGTCACGTCAAGGGAGCCGGGAATACCCGAAATGCGTTTTCGAACGTATCAAGGTAGGTTCGGTGACATGGACGAAGTCGTAACAAGGCACGCGTAGCGGAAGCTGTGCGTGGATCAATTAAACTTTCTTTTTTCCGCCTAAGGCGGATGAAAAAGATGTCGCCTCTTATTTTAATAAGAGTGCTATCCCCATTGGGGACCTGGTGTTAGTCGTGGAGCCATAAGTCACGATTCTTCTCTGATCTAATCATCAGAGTCGTATAATTGGGACAACAATAAAGAGTTTGATCAATGGCGCAGTTAGACGCGCCTGCCGGCAGGCAGGTTTCTTCAAAAAATCCACCGAGAGGTGGTTTTTTGGTATATAATAGAATTATGGGGAAAGCGAAGACTAAAATTTTGTTGGCGGAGTACGATACCTTTCTGGCATCGCTGCTGGAGAATGAACTTGAGCGCGCCGGCTTCGCGGTCCAAGTTGTGCATGATGGCGCGCAGGTGCTTGGGCAGCTCCGGACAGAGCGCCCAGACCTGCTTATCACAAATCTTATTTTGCCAGGCATGCTGGGCTTTGATATTTTGACCGAGATCAAGCGGGATGATCTGCTGCGAGGGTTGCCGGTTGTTGTTCTTTCTAATCTTTCCCAGCCTAGCGATGTTCAGAAAGCGAAAGATGTTGGTGCGGTTGCATACTGCTCAAAGCAAGATACTACAGTTGAATCGCTTGTTGAAACAATCAAGGAACAAATTGCCAATTAAGGCATTACGCGGTTATCCACACTAGTATTAGTGTTTCCACGCTATGATTAGACTGTTACGATATGAATGCCTTTTTTAGAAGCCTTTGGTGTAGATAATATTTAAAAAACTTTTCTCATGAATAGAAAAACAAACGGGTTTACCCTTATTGAGCTTTTGATCGTCATTGGTATTTTGGCGGTGCTGGCGACCGTGACCGTACTGGTTTTGAATCCGGCACAGCTGTTTTCGCAGGCGCGCGACAGTCAGCGGATAACTGACCTGGGATCACTTAAAGGAGCTATCTCCCTTTACCTCACCTCCTCTAACTCTCCTGACCTTGACGGCGCCTCCGAAACCTTTACCTGCGGCTCGCTCCCGGCCTCTAACTTTGGCGCCTCTATCTCTAGCGTGACTGCCTCCCCTTTTAGCGCAGGTACTTTGGCACATGGAAAGATCTTCACGGTTGACGGTAATGGCTGGGTGCCGGTGAATTTTGCCTCATCTACCGGCGGGTCGCCACTGCCGACTCTTAACCGTGATCCTATAAATGATACGAGTAACGGGCTGGAGTACTTTTACGCATACGCCTGCAACAACACGGCAAAGACATTTGAGCTTGTGGCGAGGATGGAGTCTGAGCGCTACAAGAGCGGTGGCGATGACAATGTCGTGACCACAGACGGTGGTAACAACGCTGACTTCTATGAGACCGGTACTGAGCCGGGCCTGGATTTGTAGGAATCTAATGCAAAACAGAAAGTTATCCCATTTATTTGATTGAGGCTGTGTTATAATAAAATCATCTTTTGCACGACTAAGCTAACTTTGAAACAGGCTTAGATTTGCAAACTTACAAGGTCGAATTCTAAATTACTAAGCTTAAATTTTTTTCTTGAATTTTATGAAGAAATACTCAAAAGGTTTTACGCTCATTGAGCTTTTGATCACGATTGGTATCTTGGCGGTGCTCGCCACAGTGGTGGTCTTGGTCTTGAACCCGGCACAGTTGTTCGCGCAGGCGCGCGACACGCAGCGCATCGCTGACCTTGGTACGACCCGCTCGGCAATCAACTTCTATTTGTCTACGGCTACCGGAGCAACGATCGAGGCCAATGGTCCGTTTAGTACGGCAGATGCAACCTGCGTGTTCGGTACATGTACTTTGCCGACACTAGCAAACCGGTACGATGTTGACGGAGACGGTTGGGTAGCGGTCAACTTGGCGGCAACAACTGGTGGCTCGCCGCTGGCTACTTTGCCACAGGACCCGACTAACGACGCGACTTACCAGTATGCTTTTGAAGCAACTACTAGCACTCTGCACTACGAGATGGACGCGAATATGGAGAGTACAAAGTATGAAGCTGAAGAAGACAATGATGGTGGTAGCTCTGGTGACTACTACGAGATCGGTAACCTACTTACCTACTAAAGAAGTAGCTAGCCAAAACAAAAAAACGGGAGTTATCCCGTTTTTTTGTTTTGGAGTATGGTATATACTTAAAGCATCGCTTTTCTTTGCGAACTTTTAGTTCTGCGCCGCGCCCATGGCGAAGAGCGGGGCGAGTTCATTACTACGAAGCTACAAGGTCGAGTTCTACATTTCTTGTTTATCACTAAATATAATCTTTCTTAAAAATAAATGAAATACTCAAAAGGTTTTACGCTCATTGAGCTTTTGATCACTATTGGTATCTTGGCGGTGCTCGCCACGGTGGTGGTCTTGGTCTTGAACCCTGCGCAGTTATTCGCGCAGTCGCGCGATGTGCAGAGAATAAGCGACCTGGGGACCACGCGCGCGGCCATTAACTTTTACTTGTCTACGGCGACCACGCCGGCGATTACAACTGCCTTGCGCAGCACTGCCCAGACTTCCTGTGGAGTGGGCACATGCGCCGTTTACAATGTCTACACAGTAACCGGCGATGGCTGGGTAGCTATTGACCTGAGTGGAGCAACTGGTGGCTCGCCGCTGGCTACTTTGCCACAGGACCCGACTAACTCCGGGTCTATACAGTACTCTTTTGAAGGCGCTAGCAGCACTCTCTTGTATGAGATGAATGCGGACATGGAAAGCACTAAGTACATTGCCGAAGAGGGTAATGACGGTGGAAATGCGCCAACATTTTACGAGGTTGGTAATACTTTGGCTTTTTAGTTTCTCTTTTGCTGAGCATGACACAAAAAAACGGCTCCGACCTAAATCGGAGCCGTTTTTTTGTTGTGGGCCGTGGTATACTGAATTGGTACAAGTTTTCCTTATTTCCATGCGCAAAACTGAACACAATGTCAGTGGGTTTACTTTAATTGAGCTGCTAATAACAATTGGTATCTTGGCGGTGCTGGCGACAGTGACCGTACTGGTGATGAATCCGACAGAGTTATTTGCCCAGGCTCGAGACAGTCAGCGGATAAGCGACCTTGGTACCCTGAATAAGGCAACGCTTTTTTACCTGGGCTTTGCTTCTGATACAAATCTTGCCGGCGATCAAGAAAACTGTGGTGGCGCCACCTGTTCTTGCGGTGGTTATTTCTGGGCAACTGCTCCGGGAGCAGAACGCGGCACTCAATTTACTTTTTCGGTGGTGGTGACTGTAGATACAGCGACCCTTCGAGAGGTTAATGGCACCGGTTGGATGCCGATTGACTTTACCGCGCTAGCAGACTTTGGTGGGTCCCCTTTGACCGTGTTGCCGATTGACCCGACGAATAGTGTTAGTGGCACGGCGCTTGAGGAGTTAGTCTACAAGTATCGTTGTAATACTGATAACGGCCAACATTACGAAATAAATGCGAACATGGAGAGTGAGCGATATTCCCAGAACGGCGGGCGCGACGTGGAATCTAATACAAAAGACGGGGGCAATAAAGATGAGGTCTACGAGGTTGGGAATATCCCGGGACTGAGTCTTTAGTTCAATTTGATACTTATCTGCAAATGCTGCACATAATCCCAAACGACAAACTGCAGGAGATCCTGGTTAAGGATAATGTTATTAACCAGGCGGATTTTGCTACCTATGCATCAGAGGCAGGACGGATGGGCCAGTCTATTCCCCAGATCCTTATCTCTCGGAACTTAATTACCGAGGACTACTACAAGAACTTAATAGCTAAGTTCTTTAACGTGCCGATAACCAACCTTGACCCGGATGAGGTGCAGAACGAGGTGCTCTCGCTGTTAAACGAAGACTTTGCTCGCGAGAAGCAGGTAGTCCCCTTTCGGAAGCAGAAAAATGGCTCTGTGGATGTGGCCATGGCCGACCCAAGTGACTTGGCGACCATTGAATATTTAGAAAAGAAACTTAACACCAAAATAAATCCTTACCTGTCTACGCCGGCTGACCTTTCCCGGGTCTTTGCTTTTTACGGTAAGCAACAGGTAGAAGGTTTTAAGCAGATAATCCAAGACAACATTCAGGCCTCGTTGAGCTTGCGTAGTAAAAAGGACACAGAGGCGGCTGTGGAGGTGCCGATAATCGCCATTACGGACAACATCATCTCCTACGCGGTTAGCTTGCGCGCGTCTGACATTCACATTGAGGCTTTGGAAAATGAGATATTAGTTCGCTACCGGGTTGATGGTATTTTGCATGAGATAATCCGGATGCAAAAGCAGATCTTGCCGGCGATCGTTGCCAGGTTCAAGATCTTGGCGGCGATGAAACTTGACGAACACAGCCGTCCTCAAGATGGCCGCTTTCGTTACAAGATAGGCAACGACACGCTTGATATACGTGCCTCTATTTTGCCAACTATGTATGGAGAGAAGGTTGAGATGCGTCTGCTGATGACAGCGGCGCACGTACTTTCCTTTGAAGAGCTTGGGATGTTACCGGATACGATTGAGGCCATTACGAATAACGTGGCGAAAAGTTATGGTGTGGTGCTGGTAACAGGGCCGACTGGAAGCGGTAAAAGTACGACCCTGTACTCTGTGCTGAATATTCTGAACAGACCGGAGGTGAACATTATTACGGTTGAAGACCCGATTGAGTACGACATGAAGTATATCAACCAGACACAGGTGAATGACGCGGCCGGAATAAGTTTTGCCTCGGCGCTACGTTCTATCTTGCGTCAAGACCCGAACGTGATTATGGTTGGTGAGATCCGAGACCAAGAGACCGCGGAGATCTCGGTACACGCCGCTTTGACTGGTCACTTGGTTCTATCCTCCTTGCACACTAACGATGCCCCGACTGCTATCCCCCGGATGATGGATATGGGAGTGGAGCCTTTTCTTATATCAGCCGTGGTCAATGCCGCGCTAGCGCAACGCCTTGTCCGCAGGATCTGCATGGACTGCCGACACTCTTACGAGATAACCCCTGATGTTGAGATGGCTATTGCCAGTCAGCTTAAGGATCTTGGGATCCCGGACCAAGCAGTGAAGATCCCGCGTACTCTTTTCAAAGGGAAGGGCTGTGCTGTCTGTGGTGGCACAGGCTACCGAGGTCGGCTTGGCATATTTGAGATGTTGGAGGTGAATGAGAAGGTTAGAAGCTATATCGTTGATCCGGAATTTCGGCTTGATAAGCTGCGCGTTATTGCCCGCGAGAATGGCATGCGCTCTATGTTTGAAGATGGCCTGCTTAAAGTGAGCCAAGGCAGTACAACGATTGAAGAAGTGATGCGCGTTATCCGAGAATAGGGCCACGAATGGACCTCACTAATCACAAATGAGCGCGAATCGCCTAATGCGCTACAGTCGCTGTGGCTATTCGTTTGATTAGTGATTATTTGTGATTAGTGACGAAGAGCGCGACCGGAATATGGTATACTGGAAATATAAACATAATCGCGCTCTATGAAGTTTCACTACACTGCTTCAACACAAGAAGGTAAAGTTATTGCCGGGAATCAAGAGGCGCAAAATACTGCGGAGCTCTTGAGCATCCTGGCCAGTAAAGGACTCCGCCCCATCTCGCTGAAGCGGCTCGGTGCCGGTGAAACGAGCGAGAGTAAGCCGAAAATTTTTGGTAAAAAGATCACTATTACGGATAAGATCTTTTTGACCAAATACCTGGCAGTGATGCTTAATGTCGGTATTGACCTTTTTCAGGCTATTAACATTTTGCTTGCTGACTTTGAAAAATCAACCCTCCGCGTCCTTCTTGGCGAGGTGCGCGAAGCCTTGGAGAATGGTCAGCCATTTTACACAACATTTGAGAAGTACCCTCAATACTTTTCTCCGGTGTTCATCAATCTTGTTAAGGCGGGCGAGCAGTCCGGAAATCTAGACAATGTTTTTCAAACTCTGAGTGATAACCTTACTCAAGAGAAGGAACTTCGCGGCAAGGTCAAGGGTGCCATGGTCTACCCGATGCTGCTGATGGTCCTCTCTTTCGGAATCCTTATTTTCTTGACGACGTTTGCCCTGCCGAAACTGGCGAAAGTATTTGATGGCGGTGGTTTTGAGCCGCCGGCGTTCTCGCGCATTGTGTTTGGAGTAGGTTTGTTTATCAATCAGTATCTTTGGATAATCTTGGGCGTTATTGTTTTCGGCGGCATAATCTTATTCCTATTCTCTCGATCTTACGCCGGGCGGCGCTTCTTTAGCTCTGTCCTGACTCGTTTACCGATAATACGGAACATTGCTTTTCACATGGCCATTCAGCGCTTCGCGAATACTCTTTCCTCTCTACTGAAGGCCGGTGTACCTATTGTTGAAGCGATTCGAATTACCGCGAACACGGTTGGCTACGTGCCCATTCGTGATGCCTTGCTAAGAATTGCTGACGAAGGAGTTGTAAAAGGAGTTAGCCTTGGTGACGCCTTTCGCCGCGAAAGTGCCTTCCCGTTTGTTGTGGTCAACTTGGTCGCTATTTCTGAGCAGGCCGGCCATTTGGACGAGGTTCTGGAAACGCTTTCTCATTTTTACGAGTCTGAGATCGATGCCTCTTTGAAAGCGGCCGTAAGTTTCATTGAGCCGGTCATGCTCATGGGTATTGGACTTGTGATTGGTACTATTGCCCTTTCAATAATCGTTCCTGTTTACCAGCTGGTTGGAGAGCTCTAGTTAGTACGTAGTTCTTAGTACTTAGTACGTAGAAAGCTGAGGATTCCAAAAAATGTTTAATAAAAAATCAAGGCAACTAGGTACTAAGTACTACCCGGCCTCGACTCGCTCGCCTCGCCTTCGCAAGGACGAAGCGGGCGTCTCCGGCGAGGCGGGTGTACTAGGTACTAATCAAGGTTTTACGTTGATTGAGCTGATGATTGTTGCCGCTATCGGGGTTATTTTACTCTCCATAGGGTTTCTTTCGTTGCGTTCTTTTCGGATCGGTCAAAATCTAGAAAACGATGCGGAGACTATTTTTGCGCTACTGCGAGCCGCTCAGGAAAAATCAATCAGTCAGGAGGGAGATACTCGGTGGGGAGTTTACCTAGACAACCAGACTAGTCCGCGTAACTTTTATTACTTATACCAAGTTGCCGAAGGCATGGTTGGAGTTGAGGACATGCCAGCGCTCACCATTAACATCACTAGGACGCTTAACTCCGGAATTGACTTTGCTGAGCCGACTAGTGGTAGTACAATAAACATCATGTTTAGTAGAGCGACTGGCTATCCTAACACTAGTACGACGGTAATCATCTTTGCTGAACAGAGTGGAGACCAAAAAGTTATCACTGTGGGGAGTAATGGTCGCGTATCCTATTAATCCACTAGTTCTTAGTACTTAGTTCTTAGTACTTAGGGTATACTAAGGAGGATGCAAATGCTTTCTAAGCAAAAGCGACGACTACGTACTAAGTACTACCCCGCCTCGACTTGCTCGCCTCGCCGAGTCAAGGCGGGCGTACTCAGCACTAAACAAAGCGGTCAGTCTTTGATCGAACTTATTGTTGGTATTGCGGTCGGGGTTATTTTTATTGTTGGTGCGGCGGGTATAATCATGGTTAGTCTTCGGGTGGATTTTCGCAACACTTTTGCTCAAACTGCCCACGAAATAGCAATTGAACTTGGTGAGCAGGTGCGCGTATTCGCAAACGCTGACTGGCACAATGTAGACACCTTGTCCACCTCCACCGCTTATCACTTGGCAACCTCAACTACCTTCCTAGATGACCAGTCCGGCTCTTCGACCATCGTAATAGATGGTAACTCGTACACGCGTTCTTTCACGCTTGAGCCGGTATATCGCGACGCTAGCGGTGAGATAACCACGCCAAGCGGCATATTGGATCCATCAACACTCCGAGTGGTCAGCACCGCGAGCTGGACAGAGCGCGGCGACCAGGACAGCGCGACAGTAGAACTTTATCTGACCAGAAATAGAAACCGGTTATTCCACCAGACAGACTGGTCTGGCGGGCCGGTCCAAGAAGGTCCAATTACGGTTGTAGGTGACGAATTCGCCACCTCTACAAACGCGACTACGACCGGCGCTGTAGCTGGCTCTATCATCATAGAGGGCTTGTCGACCGGAGGTGGCGGTGGCAGTAATACCAATATTGATGAAATTAATCACTGGGCCTGGAATGATGTTACCGGCTGGGTTGATTTCTTTATAACCGGAACTGTGAATGTCAGCTCTACAAAAATAGAAGGTTATGCGTCTAGCCAAATTGGATTTATTTCTTTTGACTGCGCGACCACGCCAATTGGGAACCAGTGTGCAGGCGCCCCGGGCGGCGGTTTTGATTGGGGGGTGATCAACGACGGTGCCGGCAACCTCTCCGGTTACGCCTGGAGTGATATCGTGGGCTGGATCGGCTTTTGTGGGGGTGAGGGTACGACTGACTGTCCGGGTACGGCTAGCCACCAGGTTACCATAGATAGCGCGACCGGCTTCTTTCACAACTTTGCCTGGAATGATGATATTGGCTGGATTGCTTTTAACTGTGAAGATACCCCTGATGCCTGTGGCACGGCTGATTATCGAGTGGAGACGTCTTTTGGTGTGCCACCAATAGTCGCCACTTTAACATCTAGCATTTTTGATACTGAACGAGTCGACGGGGCGGCGTTTAACACAATTATGTGGCAGGGAAATACAAACGGCGGGGCGGTCAAGTTCCAAATAGCGAGTAGTCAGGATCTTAATGGTCCTTGGTCAGACAGCGATTACTTAGGCCCGGATGGGACTTCAGCAACTTATTATCAGCCCATCTCGGGCGGAGTACCAATCGCTATAAAGCGCGAATTTCATAACAATCATCGGTATGTGCGTTATAGAGTTTTTTTGGAGTCTGACATAACCCTCTCTAGAACGCCGAATGTTGATGATATCATTATCAACTGGAGCCTATAGTATGAAATTTTCAATTTTCAATTTTTCCCGATGGTATGGGCATCGAGGATCCTCGACAAAGTCGGGACAATTTTCAAAACGGCGCGGAATCGCATCCCTGCCGGCCATTCTGCTGCTCGGCGGCGTCATTTTGGAGATAGCAATAGCGGGAGCGTTTTTATTGTTCTATCTTAATACCAGTGTATATGGTACTCGCCTGGGGAATGAGGCGCTCATGATCGCCCAGGCAGGGATTGAGGATGCGCGCATGCGCGTTATTTTGAACAAATCGTTTGAGGATACTGATGGTTATGTTTTACAAATTGGCGATGGAGCGGCGACGGTGACGGTCTGCCTTACCTGTATCGGCGAGCTTGATAAAACCCAAGTTGTTTCTGTTGGTACAGTCCTGACCCGTCAACACCGCCTGGAAGCCATTCTGAATGTGGATAGTGACACTGGCCTAGTAACAGTGGACTCAATTATTGAAACGCCCGAATGAGCACTTTGAAACTCTCTAATAATTATATTCAAAATCCTGATAGACATATTAAGACGCCTGATAGACGATGAACTTCCAGAAAATCAACCGGACAATAAAGAATCTGCTTACATCTTCTCTTCCGATAGGTGGTCTTGAGATATCAGATACGACTCTTAAGTTCCTCCTTATTAAGAACACGACTGTGACCCAAGCTTCCCTGCGCTTGCCGCCGGGAATAATTAAAGGCGGGTTGATAACCAATGAGAAGCTGGCTGTCGCGGCTCTTAAAAATCTGCATGCCCAGATAACTCCCCTGCAAAAACCACTTCCGGTTGTGGTGACTCTGCCATCACAGCTCGTTTATGCTCAGGCTTTTTCCGTCCCGCTTGTGGACGCGGAACACCTGGAGGAGTCTATCAACCTAAACTTACAAATGCTTAGCCCGAATGAGCTTGAGAACTCTTACTATGACTATGAACAGATAAAAGAGAATAAAAATCTTGGCAACCTTGATCTGTTGGGCGCGTTTATCAAGAGCGATATTGTTGATAGCTATACTTCGACTCTACGAGCGGCCAACTTTACGGCAATTGCGGTTGAATTTCCCGGACTTTCACTGGCTCGTTTAATAGCCGAGCGCTGGGGTGGGTTGGCTGAAGACCAACAGTACCTCGTCATCTCCCTGAACAGCCAAGGAGTTCTTTTGTTGATATTGAAGAATGGGAATCTTTACTTTAATCACTTTACGGCTTGGGGTGAGATCGTTGCCAGCGCTGCGGGGAGCGCGCAAAACATCACCTTTGAAGCGATCAAAGGCTTTTTAACGGAAGAGATTCGCCGAGTCCTTAACTTTTACATCGGCCGTTTTGGCAGGTCAATTGAAGAAGCTATTCTTGTTTCGCCTCTTTTTAACTACGAGATAGTGAAGTTGTCCCAGGAGGCATTTTCGCTTAAGATTCGCAACCTATCCATTACTGAGCTACCCAACTTGAAGCCGAACTGGTTCCCGGCACTGGGCTCGGCGCTGAGAGGTCTTATTTCACGGGCGCGCGATACAGCCATCAGTCTTACCAAAACCAAGGCCCAGGCTGAATTCTACCAAGAGCGGCTTCTCCACTTTGTCTCACTTTGGAGCAATATCGCTATTGGCACTTTTATCTTCATCCTTATCGTCTATACCTTTATTGATACTTCATTTGCCGGGGAGAAAGAGCGCCTTGCTCGAAAAACTCAAGTTGAGTTCTCAACAGAGGACATTGCGGCCAGGAGCGCCTTGCAAGAAAACTTAGCTGAGCTTGGTAAGTTGCTAGACATGACCTCGAACATCGCGAACAGCGAGAAAATTTGGTCTAACCTGTTCGCTCGTCTTAGTGAACTAGCCGGTGATCAAATAACCATTGAGCGTTTTATCGCCAGTCAGAGCAACAACCAGGCCACTCTTGCGGCTCGGACAGGCAGCGAAACCAGCGCAATCGCCTTTAAAAACCGCCTGGCAGAAGAGCCGCTATTTACAGGGGTGTCATTGCCACTGTCAAACATCAAAACTGAGCTTGATGGTACTATTGCCTTTTCACTTTCTTTGAGACTGGTTCCTACAGGGACAGAGGGAGGCTCCTCATCTACTCCCCCGGTTCAATAAGATCCAGGCTTGTTCGCCAACCATACGAAAGAGCTCTTCGTCTGCCACGCTCCATTTTGCCAGAACAAACTCTTCAGCTTTTTTCCTGGTAACTTCAACAGGCTCGCGAATGCCTATTTTCAGCCGCCAAAAGTCCTTTGTGCCCAGGTGCTCGATAAGACTTTCAATGCCATTGTGTCCGCCGGAGTTACCACCAAATACGATCTTAAAATTTCCCCGAATCTGGTCACTGTCGTCATGGATAACCAAGAGGCTCTCCGGCTTCAGTGGGCTTTGGCGTAGTTTCTGTGATATGGCTACGCCGCTGGTGTTCATAAAGCCGGGAGGGTTAAAAAAACTCCATCCCTGCGGGGACTCAGTATTTTTTTCTTCCAAAATTTTGGCGACAAAACGCCCAACGTTATGATATGTTTTTGCGTACCGAGTTCCATCGTTGCCAAGACCAACAACTAGCTTGATATCGTATTTTCCCTGATTTGCTTTCATGGTCTCATTATAGTAAAATAGCCAGTATTACGCTATGGCCAGCCTAAAAAAGCTCTGTTTATGAGCCCTCTGTCCATTCACTCCCCCATCCCCACATGGCTCGCTCCAAATTGAAACGCTTTCTAGGACACCTCTGGGAAATTGCTGAAATAATCATCATCGCCCTGGTGACCGTTTATATCATCCGGACGTTTATAGCTCAGCCATTTTTAGTTTCCGGGGCAAGCATGGAGTCCACTTTTATTGATGGTGATTACCTTCTTATAGATGAGCTGACATACTACTTTCGTGAACCCGCCAGAGGCGAAGTGGTCGTTTTTCGTTACCCTCTTAACCCAAAGTCTTTTTTCATTAAGCGGATAATTGGCTTACCCGGCGAGACGGTCCAAGTTTTTAACGACCAGATCAGAATAACTCCGGCGGAGAGTGGCGAGCCCTTTATCTTAGACGAGTTTTATTTAGACGAGTCCACTTATACAAGCGGCGAGCAGAGCACTGAGCTGGCAGCGGGTGAATATTTTGTCATGGGAGACAATCGAAGTAACAGCTTTGACTCTCGGAACTGGGGCGCGCTTGATAAGGGCGAGATTGTTGGCCTGGCAAGGCTCCGCGTTTTCCCATTTACAGACTTTGGCGTAGTTAGAAACCCATCATTTGGCAATTAATAATCTCTTTTGAACATGGCTACAAGCAAGAAAAAGAAGGTGGCTACTCAACCTCCGCAAGATAAACCGGCGAAGAAAAAGGCGCCTGTTCAGTCCGCGCGAGGTGTTTATGATATTTTGCCGGTTGACCAGCCGGTGTGGGAGCGCATTTACCGCGTTTTTAGCGACATAGTCGACTACTACAACTTTCGGCCCATTACAACTCCGATCGTAGAGCCGCTTGAACTTTATGAGCGCAGTAGTGGTGAAACCAGCGACATAGTAGAAAAACAGATGTTCACTCTTAAGAACAGGGGTAGCGGTGGCCTGCTGGCTCTTCGGCCGGAAGGCACAGCCGGTGTTGTTCGGGCTTACTTAGAGCACGGCATGAGTCACTGGCCGCACCCGGTCAAGCTTTCCTACAGCGGTCCGTTTTTCCGCTACGAAAAGCCGCAACTGGGCCGGAATCGTCAGTTTTTCCAGGTTGGTTTTGAGATATTTAGCAGCGAAAACGACCCAGTCTATGACGCGCAAATAATTCTGTCCTTTTACCGATTTTTGGAGCAGTTGAAAATAAAGGGTGTCATCATCCAGATAAATTCTATTGGTTGCCGCTCTTGCCGCCCGGAGTATCGAAAAAAATTGGTTCAATACTACAAGCCTCTGGCAAAGACTATCTGCAAAGACTGCCAGCGACGGCTAGAGAAGAACCCGATGCGTCTTTTGGATTGCAAACAGCAAGAGTGCCTTTTGGCGCGCGAAGATGCACCGATAATGCTGGATCACCTTTGCGGCGACTGCAAGAAGCACTTTACCGATGTTTTAGAATATCTTGGAAATCTAGAGCTGCCATATGCACTGAATCACTATCTGGTGCGGGGCTTAGACTATTACACTAAGACTGTTTTTGAGCTGACCTTGGCCCCGGTGGAGGGCGAAGAAGATCTAAGCTTTGCTTTGGGTGGTGGTGGTCGTTATGATTACCTGGTGGAGATGCTGGGAGGAAGACCAACTCCGGCTGTTGGCGCAGCGCCAGGAATAGACCGAATAGTGGCTGTACTTAAGCACCGTCAGATTGTCATTAATCGAAAGACTAAAGAAAACCGCGCCTTCTTCATCCATATTGGCGACCTGGCAAAAAAGAAGAGCCTTTGCATTATTGAATCACTGCGAAAAGAAGGACTGGGCGTTATCGAAGCGCTTGGGAAGGAGTCTCTTGGTGCGCAACTGGGAACCGCGGACAAGATGGAGGCACCACTGGCGCTTATCTTTGGCCAGAAAGAGGCCTATGAAGAAGCAATAATTATCCGCGATATGAAGACCGGCGCCCAGGAGACCGTGCCGCTGGCGAAGCTGGCAAAGATGATTAAGAAAAAACTGGCTAGTGCTTAGTGCTTAGTACGTAGTACTTAGAAGCACTACGAAATACCAAAATTTGCTATAGATGGCAACGACTACTACGAACTAAGTACTAGGTACTACGTACTAATCACATGGATTGTATCTTTTGCAAAATAGTCGCCAAAGAGATCCCGGCCAAGATCGTTACTGAAAACAGCCGGGCTTTGGCCTTGTTAGACATTCATCCGCTCGTACCTGGTCATACGGTGGTCGTTCCCAAGCAGCACGCGGATACTATCCTGGAGCTAGGTGACGAAGAGATCTCCCCCCTGTTCGCGCTGGTTAAGCAGGCAACAAACCTGCTTAACAAGGCCCTGCAGCCGGATGGATTCACTATCGGCCTAAATCACGGAGAGGCCGTTGGCCAAGGAGTACCGCATTTGCATGTTCATATATTACCGCGCTGGACCACAGACGGTGGCGGGAATATTCATTCTATTGTCAAAAACCCTCCTTCGGAGACATTGGATAAGATTTTAGAAAGAATTCAAAAAGTGGCCTAATCCTGGATAACCTTAGCCGTGGTGACCACCCTGCCCTAGAGGAAGCTGTCTTCACAGCAACTCAGTTTTGTTGTTTGGTTTTGTTAGTTGTGTTATTGTTTTAGGAATACATTATTAAGAAAGTCAATTATTTACATGAAGAAATTTTTTATAGCAGGATTTGCTGTAGTTCTTTTAACTCTTCCACTAGCCGCGGGCGCGCAGTCTTTACAGGAACAGCTGGATACTCTGTTAATTATGCTTGCGAAATTGCAAGTTCAGGTCGCGCAGCAAAACTCCGCACAAGCAGGCGCGCAAACTTCTACGAACGAGTTAAAATCAGGTATGGGCTGCGATTTTACGCGTAGCTTATACATTGGCTTGACCGGTAGCGATGTTACCTGCCTACAGGGATACTTAATAGAAGATGGGTATTTGAATGTTTCAGCTTCGGGATACTTTGGTAACGCTACTCATACCGGAGTGCAAAGGTGGCAGGCCGCAAACGGAATTTCTAATGTTGGCACCTTTGGCCCGGTTTCACGGGCAGCATACTCACGGCTTGTAGCCAGGTCTTCCGGAGGTCTAAAGGATGATTCAACAGTAAATTCTTCGGTAAACTCTTCTCCTCGGTGCACGATTACCGCCAACAAAAGTTCTTACAAGCTGGGAGAGACCATTAAGGTTTCTTGGACAAGCCAGAATGCGACTTATGCCGTCTTTAAACAAGACGTATCCGGCAAGGATCACCTGAAGTTGCCCGGTGATAAGCTGACTGCAAGCGGTTCGCAGACTTTAGCTGCGGATGTTACCGGTAATCCGGATGTAACACTTTTTGTTTATAACGCAAAAGGTAGCGGCTCATGCAAAGTGATCATTCCGGTTATCTCTGCCAACATGACATCAATCCAGGTCACGTATCCGCAAGAGGGATTCGTACTTGATAATAGTGGCGCTAAGGATAGTGGAATTATCGCCAACATCCAGTGGAACCAGCAAAACGGTAATCACCCGGTTTCAATCTACCTACTTGATGCGGACAACCAGGTCGCGAGGACAATCGCAACAAGAATCCGCGATACCGGCACATACCGCTGGAAATATGACCCAACTCTTCCGGCCGGCAAGTATCAGATTAGGGTTGACGTACTTTACCCGGCCCAGGACGGCGGACAGCCCAGTTATGGCCAGGACAACGCTTACAGCGGCTACTTCACTATATCCTCCCCTGAGCAATCGCTGACCATTACCGGCCATAAAAACGGCTACTGGATAACGCGCGGCTACAACCAATACTTTACCTGGTCAACCGTCGGGATAAGCTCTTCGGCGCCAGTCACTATTGACCTGATTGACGAGGCGGGTGCGACCCACCGCCTTTCCAGGAATCTGACCAACACCGGTGCGGCATACTTGTCCACGGTTTATGACGTTGACGGCGTTGCCTTGCCAGATGGCGACTATTCTATGAAGTTTTGCGCCGAGGTAACCGGTACCTTGATGTGCGATATAATTAGCCCGTTAACTCTTTCCGATAAGGGATAGCACCGGATAGCGCAAATACCCAAAGCTTGCATTTTTGGGGCCTTTGCGATAATATATAACCCACATATGACTAAAGACGTTGCAACAATTTCCGTTAGAAAGCGCAAGGGCGAGTCTGTTAACTCCCTTATCTTTCGCTTTAATAAGCGAAGCCGTCAGAGCGGCCTGGTTAAGGAGCTTAGAAAGCGCCGCTTTACTAAGCGCCCGACCAGCAAGATAAAGCGCCGTGCCTCCGCTCTTCACCGGGAAGACAAAAAGCAAGAGTACTTGCACAAAAAGAAGATGGGAATCATCTAGAACGATGAGATCCAAAGCTCCCGCAAAGGGAGCTTTGTTGTTAAAACAAGTGTTTTGTATTATTATTCGCATTATTACTTACAATTCGTATTATTGGCTAATACTTATGAACTTAAAAGAACAGATAATGGCTGACATGAAAGTGGCCATGAAGGAGGGTGACCAAGCAAAGCTGACTGTGTTGCGCGGTCTGCAGGCGGTGTTTAGCAATAAGCTGATTGAGAAGCGCTCTAGCGGCGAAGACTCACTTAGCGACATGGAGATGCTGGCTATTGTTATGAGCGAGGCGAAAAAGCGACGCGACTCTATTGATGCGTTTACCCAGGGTGGCCGAGCGGATCTTGCCGAGAAAGAGACACAAGAATTGAAACTTCTTGAGATATACCTGCCACAACAGTTATCTCGAGAAGAGGTAGAACAAAAAGTGACTGCGATATTAAGTGCCAACCCCGAGGTAACGGATATAGGGAGCGCGATGAAGCTTGTTATGGAAAGCCTACGCGGCCAGGCCGACGGCAAGGTCATTTCCGAGATTGTGAAGCAGAAGTTCAATGCTTAGCATAGAAAATCCGGCTCGGGCAGATCGAAAGACCGTGGCGCTCATTCGGAGCAGCGCGGAACATCTTTTAGCTATGACCGAAGATGGCTCTTTGGTCAGGTCCGATGGCAGAAAAGTTTTAACTCCGCATTTGGAGGTTTTTTTGGTTGGCGATTCTTTTATGAAAAAGAATGTTCTGTCATTCCCGGCGCCACGAGATTTTCCGCGCCCCGACTTGAAAGGCGCTATTTCGCTGGGTGAGATATATTTGAACCCCGCATATATTGCCGAGGAATCATCGGACCTGCCTGCCGGCAGGCAGGAATTGGGAAATTGGAAATTGGAAATTTCAGCGAAGCTGGTCTACATGTTTATCCACGGCTTCCTTCATCTTCTTGGTTATGACCACGATAAAAAAGATGCTAGAATAGAAATGGAAACACGGGAGAAACAGTTGTTGCGACAACTTTTGTCAGCATAAATTCGCCTGAACACGCCACTGGTCACGCTCCCCTGTTCCACCTTTATTCTCATGCACTACCTGGTTGGATTAGATATTGGATCTCACACTATTAAGGCTGCGGTTGCCGAGTACAGCGGCGAAGAGCGGCCTTCTTTGATTGCTTTACTGACCGTACCTTCAGGAGGCATTCGCCGCGGAACAGTTGAGAACATCACAGACGCTACTCAGGCAGTTAGCGGTATTTTGGAAGAGATCAAACAGATCTCCAGGGGTGCCATTAAAAATATTGTGCTTGGCGTTGCCAGCCCGGATGTACGCGTGCAACATTCGCGAGGAGTGGTTGCGGTTTCGCGCGCTGATGACCAGATCTATGAGGATGACCTGGCCCGCGTGAAGCAGTCCGCACAGGCCCTGAATCTTCCGCCGAACCGGATGGTCTTACACGTCATTCACAAGGAGTTTATTGTTGATGGTGTTGATGCTATTTCTGATCCGATTGGAATGATTGGTAAGCGCTTGGAGGTGAACACGCTGATTGTTGACGCCTTTAGCCCCTCGGTTAAAAACCTGCAAAAGGCCGTAGAGACGCTTGGCGGCGGCGTTGAAGGCTCTGTCTTAAGTCCGCTGGCAAGTGGTAGAGCCGTTTTAACAAAGCATCAGCGCGAACTTGGTGTTGCCCTTATTGATATCGGATTCAGTAAAACCTGTCTGAGCATATACGAAGAGGATCAGCTCATTCACGCGGCGGTTATTCCGGTTGGTTCGGGAAATATAACCAATGATCTGGCAATTGGCCTGCGGATCCCAATAGAGGCGGCTGAAACCATTAAGCTTTCTTATGGTTCGGCGGTATCTAAGGAGATTTCGGCGCGAGACGTTGTTGATCTTGTTAAGATAGACCCGCGCGCCCAAGGCACAGCCAGTAAGAAGTTTATCGTGGAAATAATTGAAGATCGGCTTGCGGAAATCTTTGAACTGGTAAATACTGAGATTAAGCTTGTTGGCAAGGCTAGCCAGCTGCCGGCTGGCGTGGTCTTGGTCGGGGGCGGAACAAAGATACCAAATATCACTGAACTGGCCCGTTCCGAGCTCCAGATGGCAGCCCAAATAGGTATTCCGGACATCACGCGCCTGCCGGCGGTAACCGGTGAGCTATCTATAGCGGCTGAGGATCCGGAGTTTGCCTGCGCGATTGGTCTTCTGCTTTACGAAGGGCAGTCTGCTAAAGAAACTGCTGTCCGCCCAAGCTTCACCTTGCCACCAACTTTGAAAAAGATCTTAAATTACTTCATTCCTTAGAGAGGTTTTGCGCCCTGGCTGGCGTTTGTAAATATTGCTCTGGCGTGCAAGAATATACTTACTAATGTTCTGACCATTAATTGAATCTATTGCTAGACATGGCCACGAAGAAAATCAAGAATGTGACTGGAAAGGCGGCGGGTACGCCCAAGCCTAGCCCTAAGCTAAAGTCATCGCTTCCCGCAAAAAATGCGGTGGTACGCTCTGCGCGCTCAAAGACCAAAAAGTCAGCTCGATCAAAAAAGAGAGCTGCTAAAAACACTGCCGGCCAGGTGGCGGTAGACCGCTCCTCTGTCGCTATTAAAGTCTTTGGTGTTGGCGGCGGTGGCGGGAACGCTATAAGCCGCATGCATGAAAGTCTACATTTGCGCGGCGTGGATCTTATTGGGATTAACACGGACGCTCAGGAACTAGAGAAGTGCTTGGTCAAGAAAAAAATCCATATTGGCAAGAATCTAACCAGGGGTCGTGGCACGGGGATGAATCCGGAGCTGGGTCGCCAAGCGGCTGAAGAGAATAAATCCGAGATAGTTGAGGCGGTAAAGGGAGCAGACTTAGTCTTCATTACTTCCGGTCTGGGCGGAGGCACCGGCAGCGGCGCGACGCCGATAGTAGCGGATGCCGCCAAAGAAGCGGGCGCCCTTACGGTTGCGATTGTTACCAAACCATTTACTTTTGAAGGCACACAGCGAGCTCGCGTCGCGGAAGACGCTTTAGCGAAAATTAGAGAGCGGGTTGACGCACTGATTGTGGTCCCGAATGATCGGGTTTTTAATGTTATCAAAAAGGACACCCCAACCGTTAAAGCCCTGGAGCGAATAGATGATATTTTGCGAGAAGCGATTGCCGGCATTTCCGAGCTTATTTCAAGCTCCGGCATTATCAATGTTGATTTTTCTGATATCCAAACAATTATGCGTGAAGCCGGCTCAACGCTGATTGGGGTTGGGCTTGCTTCGGGCCAGAACCGGGCGGTCACGGCGGCCAGCCAGGCCGTTAACTCGCCGCTACTGGAGTTTTCCATTGAGGGCGCCCAGGGCATCCTGTTTGGTGTTTCTGGCGGCCGGGACATGAAGATGAGCGAAATCAATGAAATAGCCAAGACTATCACCGCGACAATTGACCCGGGCGCTAAAATAATCTTTGGTGCTTACCAGGACCGTAGGCTTAAGCAGGGACAGATAAAGGTAACGCTGATTGCGACCGGTTTTAGCGGTACGGTTACCAAGGCGGCGATGGATGAGATGGTCTCTGTTTCTGATCTGTTTAGTGATCTTAGCGGCGAGCAGGTCGCGGAGTCTGAGAGCACAACTCCGGAGTCCGGTTCAGTAACCCGGGTTACGGGCACGCGCGGTGCCAGTGCCGGGCGGGTTGCTGAAATAAACGAGCCGGTCAGCAGTAAAAAGCCAGTGCGCGATTCGCTAACAAAAGACAAATCTTTTGCCGCGTCTGCGACAGACTCTGGAAAAAAAGAGCTTTTGCCTGATGATAAAAAGAAAGAGGACCTTTGGGAGATACCGGCGTTTCTGCGGAAAAAACGCCGCGGCTAACGCCGACTGGACATCACTAATCACGAATAATCACTAATCACACTAATGGGTGGCAATCAACGCATGTGATTCGTGAGATTGGTGATGATTGGTGATTAGTGAATTCCGAAGGTGATCGTTCCTTTTTCGAAGTTCTCTATGAGCAGCTGCTCTGTTTTATCTTCGCCACCGGCGTACTCTATAAAGATTTTAGTCCAGAGCGCCTCTCGCTGGTGGTAGTTGAAGCTCTGGCGCTTACCCTCCATAAACGAGACCAGGCTCATGGCGTTGTCTTCCAAGTCAAAGCTAACCACGGTGTCCTTGCCGTCTTTAAAGATACCGCCGACCCAGTCTAGATTGTGCCAGATGTTAAGGTCTTTGTTTCTGGCCTTTGGGCGGAACAGGGTTAGGTCGCGCTCGCCGCGCATCCAGTGTAATGATTCCGGGTTGATTCTTGGCAGAAAAAGCCTGGGGTCTTCCGGATCTTCTTTGGCGAGGTAGCGCTGGACGATGAGCCACTGCCCGGGAGTAACTGTAGTAGCCTCTGGAACGTCACCGCGCAAGAGCGACTTAAACCGCTCATTGAAATCAGCCCGCTCGGTGTAATGTCGGAACAGTTTTGAATAAAATTCTATTTCGTGAAAGTAGTGTAGGAGCAGGGCAAAGTCGCGCAAAAACTTGCCTGGAATATCTTCCTTGATCGGATTTAAGAAAATAACGCCAAACTCTTTTAAGTGGCTGACGTTGTGGTGCTTTTTGGCGACAAATTTTTGGGCGACCTCGTGCCACTGGGGGCCAAGGACGCGCACCTCGACATCTCGTTCTTCAAAATCATTTGAGGTAAAGCCACTATAGGCCTGTTCAAAAGTATCGTGCATCCATTCATCTGTCTCAACAAAGCGCAGGGCGCTGAAAGACTCGGTGACGTCTTGCTTTTCCAACAGCTCGTCTACTGATTTGTAGCCCAGGAATTGAAGCAAGTTCTGAGGAGGACGTTTGCGCAAGATCTCGGCCGCACATTCCTTTTTCAAGAAATAACCTTTGCCAATCTGAGCTATTTCGCGGGCCAGAGTCGCGGCTTTTTCAAATTCATTCTCTCCCTTAATTATCTCTAAGAAGTCATATAGCTCCTTTTCCTGGGTGGAGATGGCTTGGCGTAGCAGGAAGGAGACAGACTCAGCATCCGGGTCTTTAACTTTAAAGGAGTCTAAGACATACTCCATCAGCCCAACGTTCTTTTCCCAAAGTTTTTCCAAAACATCACCCCGGCCGATTCTATCAGCCATGGCCTTATTAAGTTCGCTAAGGAGGGTCGGCTCGACGCCGAGGATTGTCGCAAAGTTTTTTTCTGCTTCAGTCATACTCTGATTAAATTGGTTTAATTTCTAAATTCTGCCAACGAGGATCCTGATACTGCTCGGCAGTTAAAATCCCTGCCTGGGCAGTAATTTTTTCAACTACAGAGGTGGCATTAGCGCTACCAAGGCGAATCGCTTCGCGCAGATCTTCCTCTGACCAGAGATGGTTTTTATCAGTTATTTTAGCTAGGGAGGCAACAAAGCCACTACCAAAGGCATCCCCGGCTCCTGTCCGGTCAGCAATTTTTTCTTCCTGGAATACACCGGCTCGAAGCCGAAGGCCGCCATTTGCAACTAAGACTCCCTTGGGGCCTTCACTCATAACGATTATACCCGGAACTAGCTCATTTAAGACTTTGAAAAGTTCGGCTTCGTCATCGTAACTTACCCCCGTCAGTGAAGCGGCCTCACTACGATTCATGGTAACAACGTCTAGTTTGTTCAATATTGAAGATAGCTTTTGGGCGCCCATCTTCAGATAGAAGCCCGAGGGGTTCATCGCCACCTTCACCCCTTTTGCTTTTAAGTAGTCCACTATCTTCGCTATCTCCTGAAAAGGAATTGCGCTAGGAACAATGTAGACCCAGCGAGTATCAAACTCTGATAGCGGTACCTGGTTCAAGTCTAGATCGTTTGAGGCGCCTCGATATACCAGAACAGTCCTCTCGCCGTCAGGGGTTAACAAAAGCGTTGAATAGCCAGTTCCGTGGTCTTCGCTATATGAAATATGTGGTTCAATGCTTTCGTTCTTCAAACTCTCCTTAACCTCGGCGCCGTTTTGGTCACTGCCGATAGAGATTACCGCCGCTGTTTTAAAGCCCTGCCTGCTAAAGGTCACGGCTGCATTTGTCGCTCCGCCACCGATACCAAAAATAGGCTGATCAATGTCTATTTTCGCTCCCATGGCAAAGCATTTGGCCTCGCCCTCTTCAAACCCGAGCGACTTAAGGTGCTCCGGGTCTTTGAGAGTTTTAATGCCCTGGGCTTGCAAAAACACATCGCGCGTGGCTGTGCCTACGGTTATGACGTCGTACATATAAGTTTAAGTATAGCATAGCCAAAATAAACGGCTCACACGCTCTTTTTGAGCGTGTGAGCCGTTTATTTTGAGCCGTTTTATTGATATAGCCAGTATTGATTCATGGCTTGTTGCTGCAGGTGAAAAGCTTTCCCGTGTTTCAATAGCCCTTGATACGACTGGAGTACGGCTGGCTCGGCTTTTTGCTTGAGCGTGCGCAACATTCGCCGCTTGGCGGCGGTGCGTAAAACTCTATAACCCGGGAAGTGGATCCAGCCGAGAAAATCCACGCCCGAGGCATAAGTTTTGATGAATAACTTGTCCGGATGCAGGTTAAGACGCAACCGCTCATGCAAAAATGTGGCTATAGGGTTGATTGCATTTTCCAGCTCCCGACGATTGGCGGATAGCAGTACAAAATCATCCGCGTAACGGATGTAATACTTCGCTTTGAGCGCATGCTTCGCCCACTGGTCAAAAGTATTCATGTAAATATTCACAAATAACTGGCTGGTGAGATTGCCAAGCGGCAAGCCTATTCTCCCGCTACTATGACTAGTCATAGTAGCGGGAACAGAGAAGCTGTTGATAACATTTTCTAGTAGCGCCGATAATCTCTCGTCGGTGATATGCTGGCGCAGCAATTCCAGCAAAATGCCGTGGTCAATGCTGTCAAAGAACTTACGAATATCGCACTTTAATACCCAGACAGTACGGGTATTATTTTGCGAAAGGCGATGCGCATACTGCTTGAACTGCGCCATTGCCCTGTGTGTTCCTTTGTTTTTCCGGCAGGAATACGAATCAGAAATAAAGCGGCAATCAAAATTCGGATAGAGAAGCCGATGAATGGCGTGATGGACCAGCCGGTCGCGCACGCAGGCCTTGTGGATAATCCGCGGCTTGGGGTCGTTGATACAAAAACGACAATAACCTCCATGCTGATATGTTCCGTTTGCTAACTCTTCGTGGAGCGCCAGCAGATTATCTGCCAGATTGCGCTCAAACTGCTGGACATCTTTGGCCTTACGCTTGCCGCGGCAAAACTCCTGCCAGGCTAAGAGCAAATTTTCCGGAGATATGATATCCTGATAACTTATTAGTAATTTATTCATAAAATAATATGAGCTCAACTTCTAACTCTCTCTCTCTCTCTCTCTGCGTCTGATTTGCCAATTTTGCAAAAAATCAGTGATGCTTATATCATCTGGCATAAAAATCTAGGGAACCTAGACAGGCTTGCCCGCTACACGCTGGGCGAGAAGATAGACAAGCTGTTCACGGAAACCATTGAGTATATTTTGCTGGCCGGCTACTCGCCGCGCGAGCACAAAGCGGCGATTGTCAGCAAGGCATCTACCAAGCTGGATTCGCTGAAATTTTTCCTGCAGTTGATGAATCGCGCCAAAGAGCTACCAGACAAAAAATATCTGGAGATCAGCCAGCCGCTCGCAGAAACAGGCAAGCAGCTCGGCGGCTGGCAAAAAGATCTCCAAAAGAAATAAAACCAGTTGCGACGGAAGAAGAAGACGCAGTGCTGGTGATTCCAGCGGTTGCTCGGGTTGTCAAAGTTGCGGTTCAACCTGCGGTCGTCGTTCCACCTGTTGAGGTAGAGCACGTTGCCGTTCTCATCCGGTAGTGTACGCTGCGCCACCCATGACACCATCTTTCGAGTCCACTCACTTTCTCGCTAAGACTGGAACGATTTTAGCGGCAGTATCCGCCCTAGTGCGGCGTACCAAGTAGTTTTATTTATTGAATACATGCGGCGCACCCTAGCCCAAAGCAAACCCCTAGCTATTCTCGCTCCGAATATATCCGAAATAAGACCACGGAAAACCTTGGCTGCCGAATATCGTCAGCAAAAGCCATCCGTCGCGCGTCCGATTCCAAAATCAGTATATCATGTCAAAAATTGAACTGCCCCGCCGGAGTAAACTCCAGCGGGGCAGAATGTGCCTACCTGACGGCAGGCCGCGACCAAGGTTCCGAGCGCCAGGCCAGAGCCCAGCGCTCAAGAA
>PFBD01000028.1:78473-132877 GCA_002773415.1 Candidatus Harrisonbacteria bacterium CG10_big_fil_rev_8_21_14_0_10_49_15
CCGAGCCCAACCGGATCGTGCAGGAACGCGAACGGCCTCTGGCACTGCTCGCCGTTGTGCTCGGCACCGACCCGGAGCGCGTCCTCGTAGATTGGGCGCACGAACCCGTGCGCCTCGGCCAGAGCCACGATCTCGGCCGTGCTCGGCTTGTGGTCGAAGCTCTCGGACATATCCAGCCCGTAGAGCTCGGCTTCCTCCTGCATCCCGCTCCGCAGCGGATAGCTGCGGCTGGAGACGTAGGAGTCGTACCCGGCGCCGTACCGGCCGGCCTTGATCGCCGCCTCGGTGTTCTTGAACCTCTGCCGGATGGGCAGGGTCTTGACCACCTTCGGCGGCTGCGGGACGAACTTCGGCTTGCGCCGGTCCATCCAGCCTCGCGCGCACTCGCCGAGGAACTGCTCGCCGTCGGGCGTGGTCAGCGCGATCGCGTCCTCGTCGGCCCCACCGGCCTTCTCGATCTCGCGACAGAGCACTGCCGCGATCGACTGGGCCTGGCCCAGTCCCTTCAGGAGTGTGAACTGCGACTTGGCCATTACTGGCCTCCTTTTTCAATTTTGGCTTACCCCTCACCCTCGCACCGCGCGAAGGCCCCAGGCTTGCCGTTGTGAAGCACTATATTCTGTATAGCACATCTATACTGGATTGTCAAATTCGCCTGAGCACGTGTTTGACGGCGGCGATAATGGCCGGCGCGTCCATTTTATATTTTGCCAAAAGCTCGGAGGGTGAACCACTTTCGCCAAAGGTGTCTTGCATGCCGATATACTCCATGGGGGTGGGTAGTTTTTTGGCTAACAGCTCGGCCACGGCGCCGCCCAGGCCGCCTAAAACAGAATGCTCCTCTACTGTGACCACGGCACCACATTTTTTGGCGGCCGCGAGGATAGTTTTTTCGTCTAAAGGTTTGATAGTGTGGCTGTTGATAACTATGGAACCAATACCCTCTTCTTGCTCCAAGTCGCGAGCGGCCAGCAGGGCGTTGTAAAGAAGGGGCCCACAGCCGATGATGGCCACGGTCGGCTTTTTCTTAGACTGCCAGAGGATTTCTGCGCGCCCGGGGACAAACGGGGTCTTTTCGGTGGTAAAGACCGGGGTTTTTTCGCGGCCAAGGCGGAGATAGACCGGGCCGACAATACTAGCTGCGGCCATGGTCGCCTTTCGGGCCTCAATGGCGTCAGCCGGTACAATGACGCGCATGTTAGCCATGACGCGCATGGTAGCGATGTCTTCAATAGCTTGGTGCGTGGCGCCATCCGGGCCGACAGAGATACCGGCGTGGTGCCCGGCGATTTTTACATTGCTGTTGTTGTAAGAGATGGTGGTGCGGATCTGCTCCCAGTTGCGGCCGGGGCTGAACGTCGCGTAGCTGGCGATAAATGGCACCTTGCCACTGATGCCAAGACCGGCGGCCACAGTGGCCATGTTTTGCTCGGCCACGCCAACTTGGAAAAACCGCTCCGGAAATTCTTTGGCAAATGCGTCCATGCGCGTAGACTCCGTTAGGTCGGCGCACAAGCCGACGACGTTCTTATTCTTACGCGCCGCCAACACCAAACCCTCACCAAACCCATTTCGGGTTGGTACCTGCTCGATATCATCAGAAAAAATCTTTTTGTTAGGCTCTAGCTTTTTATTCAACATTTTCCTATTTTCCAAATTTTCTAATTTCCCAATTTCCCAAGTGCCTCCCGCAGCTCGCGCAGGGCGACCTCGGCTTCCTCTGCTTTTGGCGGTTTGCCGTGCCAGGTGTAATCGTTTTCCATAAAGTCCACGCCCTTGCCCGGAATGGTGTGGGCGATGATAACGGTTGGTTTTTCGTAAATGGCGTGGGCTTCATTAACGGCGGCGATAAAGGCGCCGATATTGTGGCCGTCCACTTCTAGTACGTGCCAGTTAAACGCTTCGTATTTAGCGCGGAGCGGCTCTAGCGGTAAGATGTCTTCCGTAAAGCCGTCTATCTGAATGTTGTTGCGATCTACCACGGCCGTAAGGTTATGCAGGCGCTCTTTACCGGCAAACATGACCGCTTCCCAGTAGTTGCCTTCTTGGTGCTCTCCGTCTGAGGTTAGGCAGTAGATGCGGTGCTTCTGGTTATCCATGCGAGCGGCCAGGGCCATGCCGGCGGCCTGAGATAGACCGGAGCCGAGTGGGCCGGAGGTAGTTTCAATACCCGGGAGAACAGAGCGGTGCGGGTGGCCTTGTAGGCGAGAACCTAGTTTACGAAGGGTTAAAAGTTCTTTGCGGGGGAAGTAACCGGCGTGAGCCATGGTTACGTACTGGACCGGGCAGATGTGGCCGTTACTTAGGATAAGTCGGTCGCGGCCGTCCCACTCCGGCTTTTTGGGGTCGTGAGCCAGAATGTGAAAATAAAAGGCCGTAAAGATATCGGTCATGCCCAGGGGGCCGGCAGTATGACCGGAGCCCGCCTCTACAAGAGTCTCAATAATATCTTGCCGGATCTCGTTAGCTTTTCGTTCAAGCTCTCTGATTTTGCTTTTGTGCAGGGATCGCATGGGGTTAGGAGATTGGGGGATTAGAAAAATAGGAGATTAGAAAAATGGAGGATTGGGACGAATGACTATAAGTATATCACTTATTCGCATGCTTTCGTATGTGAGTAATCAATGCATTCACCTGTCGCGTTAAAACTTCGTATTGTTTATCTAACCGATCTTGCTCCTCTTCAGTTATATATCCTAGATCAGAAGCGATTAGAATATGGGTGCGCGTTTCGTTCATGGATCCGCGAGCAATGACTAAAAACTGGACTCTGTCTTTATGCAAGCTTCTGCCGTATCCTTCTGCAATACTGGCAACAACAGATACCGCAGAACGGCGAAGCTGACTAACTAAACCGAAAATTTCTTCCTTTGGAAATTTTTTTGTAGCTTCATAGACGGCGACTGTTAGCCGCCTCGCTTCCTGCCAAACTGTTAAGCTTCGGAAATCTGATGCCATGCCTAATGTCCCAATTTGCCAATTTCCTAATTTTCCAATTTCCTAATTTCCTAATCTTCCAATCTCCCTTAGCTCGGCGTAAGCGCGGATGGGATCATCGGCTTTGAAAATGTAGGACGTGGCAACTATCTGGCTCGCACCGGCCTCTAAGCACTTCTTAGCTGTTTCCGGGTTCATGCCACCATCAACTTCAATGACCATGTTCGGGAATTGCAGACGCAAAAACTTTATTTTTTCTAGCACCTCTTCCTGAAACTGCTGGCCTGACACACCGGGGCTAACAGCAAGGACTTGAACGCTGTCTGCAAGTTTGAGGTATTGGATGGCGTGTTGGGCTGTAGTTGGCGGGGCTAGAGCGATCATCGCGTCTATTCCTTTTGTCTGGCAGATACTGGTAATCATCTCGACGCTGGCCGTGGTCTCTAAGTGAAAGATGAATCTCTTAATGTCCGCGGCAGCCCACATTTCTACCACGTCTTCGGGTTGATTCATCATGACATGCATGGCTATTTGAAATGGTTTTTCCTCTCTGGTGAATAACTTTAGATCGTTAACATTGCGCCAAGTCGTGTACCCGCGCGTAAAACCACCGTCGGCAACATCAATTTCTACCCAGGGCTCGTCCTCTGGGAATGCCTTGTAGATATCATCTACCTGCTTCAGGCGCATTAGCAGCTCTTCAGTATTTTGAACGTTGATGCCGGGAATTATTCTCATAGTACTTAGTGCTTAGTCCGTAGTACTTAGACGTACCTAGAACTTAGAAATTCTTCTAACGTGGCGCTCGCTGTTTGAAAATGGGGTCTCCAGGAAAAGCTTGACCGCGGTCAGCGCGACCTGCTCATCATGAATGAAGCGAGCGGCGACTGAGAGCACATTTGCGTCATTGTGTTCGCGCGCGATTTTGACAACCTCGAATGGATCAATGTGCTCACCCTCTTTGTCGGCTAAATGTACTTCGGGGGCGTAAAACACGGCGGCGCGAACACCTTTGAAGCGGTTGGCGACCATGGCCTCTCCCTGGCCGCTACCGCCAAAGATAATGCCGCGGCTGGCCGGGTCTTTGGAGACGGCTTCGGCGGCTTTGGCGATAAAATCCGGGTAGTCGTCGTCTTTGTTCAGGCTGTGAGCACCGCAGTCCTCCACTTCGTGCCCCTGCTCAAGCAGATACTTTTTGATCGCCTCTTTGAGAGCAAAACCTGCATGGTCAGTGGCTAGGTAAATAGTCATTATCTTAAGTATAACTGATTTTTCCTGAGCTGTCCCTGATATCACAACGGCACGACACACAAGCCGGAGTCGACAACCGTAACTACTCCGTTACCCTTGAACTGTGTAAGCATGCCCGCCATTTCTTTCTCCTGGCCAGGCTTAGCACTAACAGACACTGTCTGAGAATTCGGCCGGAAATTCGGCTGATTGTCATAGGAAGGATAAAGAACGAGATAGAACTCTGAGAGATTGTCGGAATATTTTTCTTGAAGTTCTTTTGAGAATTCACTATAAGCCTCCCAAGAGATGCCCGGGGATAAACTTAGAATGAGCTTGGACGAGGTGCCCGGCGTAGATAACGTGGCGCTGGCTATGAAGTTAGGCTGCAATAGTAATTGTTCTCTGATTTTTTCAAGCTCGGCTTGCCCAGCCACCTTCGTCTCTTTTGTCTGTACTCCGATACGGGTGATGCTAATGGAAATTTCACTGATTAGAGCTGGCTGAACCCGATCCGGTAAACCAATTTCTTTCAGAAAACCATTGATCTTTTCACTATCAAGCGTTCGGATCTGAAAAGAAACACGTCCCGGCTCAAAGCAGTCATCGAAAGCGTAATGACTTTCCTGGGCCGGCGCGCCTAAAACGGCAATCACCAAGCTAGAAAGAAGGGCTAGCATGATAAGTGCGATTGATAATATTATCACCTTGTTTACTCCTACCTTGAACATATGCCTTTATTATAGCCCACCTGAGTTTCCTTCACTATCCAAAATAAATGGTTGAAAAGTATTGTTGATTCGAATGGGGATGGTTTTGAAGTCAACAATTTTGCCGGCTTGAATGGTGGCTTCAGCCATCAGGCCGCGCATGGTGGCGTCGGAAAAATTTTGGTCAAAGACAAAGTTGCCCAAAGAGTAAGCAATATAGCCGATCCGCTCTGCGGATCGCCCCGAGTGAGCACCGGCGACGAGGGGCGAAATATACTCCTCCACTTCTTGGGCGACGTGCGGGTGGTGGCCGATGATAAGATCGGCGCCGGCGTCTATAAGTTGGCGGGCTACGTACTGCTGATCCGGGCTCGACTGTTGCTCATACTCAGTACCCCAGTGTATAAGCATGACAACAACATCCGCGCCATCAGCCTTGGCCTTACTTATAGCAGTGGTCATGCTGATTAGGCCGTAATGGCTGACACCTGGCCAGTCCGGACCGGCGGCAAGCCCGGCCGGGTATAGATTTGTATAAGAAAGAAAGGCGATTTGAGTGCCGTCCGGCAGTACGCTCACAGCCGGAGCGTTAGCGATAGACTCATCTGCGCCGGCGCCAGCTGTTTTGATGCCAGCAGACTCAAGATGCGTTACTGTATCCAGCAAAGCATCGCGTCCCCAGTCCCAGATGTGGTTGTTTGCAAGCGAGAGAACGTCAAAGCCGGCGTACTGCAGGCCGTGAATACTGCCGACCGGTTCAAAGCGGAAAGAATAGACACTGCCTTGGTTTTGGCCGCGGCTTGAGATCGGGCCTTCTAAGTTGCCGATGGTGATGTCGGCGGCAGAAGTTACTTCGGCTATTTTCAAGAATGGGTACAAGGGGTCTTGTTCGCGCCGGATGACACCGGCGACACCGCGATCAAGCATGATATCCCCGGTAAAAAGCAGGGTATACTTTTCTCCCCCGCTTAAATTAAGAGGGGGTTGGGGGGAGTTATGTGCAATACGTAAAGTCGGCTGATAAAAAATAGTTCCGGCGACACCAACTACCAAGAGGATGCCGATGAGATAGATAAGCCTACGCATACTAGAGTAATCACGAATGATGCGAATAAGAGTAATAACGCGAACAGAATACTACCGCCAATGAATTCCTTTATGATAACAACAAGTTCGGGTTATTACCTAGATTCGGGTTATTCGGGAATACTCTCAGCCGCTTTGCGGACATGCTCCACTAGAGTAGTCACATACCCCCACTCGTTGTCGTACCAGCTTAAGACTTTCACCAGGTCGCCATCAATCACTTTGGTGTACTCCAGGTCCACGACAGAGGCAAAAGGAGTGCCGACCATGTCGCTAGAGACTGGCTGATCTTCGGAGACGCCCAAGATTCCCTGCCAGCGCGGATCTTTGGCGGCGGCGCGGAAGGCCTCGTTAACTTCTTCCACTGTGGTTGGACGCTTGGCGACAAAGGTCAGGTCGGTGAGCGATCCGGTGACAACTGGAACACGAATGGCGATGCCGTCAAATTTATTCTCCAGGTCTTTAAAAGCTCTGGTGACGGCGATGGCGGCGCCGGTTGAACTTGGGACGATATTCTGAGCGGCGGCGCGGCCACGACGCAGATCCTTACCCTTGGTCGGACCATCGGTCAAAGTTTGGCTGGCTGTGTAGGCATGGACCGTGGAAAGGCCGGCCTTCACAATCCCGATTTGCTCCTCCATAACGGCGACAACCGGGCTGGTGGCGTTTGTGGTGCAAGAGCCATTAGACGAGATCTGACAGGTAGAGAGCTGATCATCGTTAACGCCCATCAAGATGGTCTTACCGCCCTCTGCCCCCTCTTCGTCTTTGGCGGGCGCGCTGATGACGACGCGTTTTGCGCCGGCGGCGGTAACGTGCGGCGCGGCCTTTGTAAAAGACTCAAACACGCCGGTAGACTCAACCGCGATATCAATACCCATCTTGCCCCAGGGCAAGTTAGCCAACTCTTTTTCCTGTAAGACTTTTATCTCTTTGCCGTCTACGATAAGCGACCCGTCCTTAACCTCGACAGACTTATCATAGTCGCGATACACCGAGTCGTGCCGAAGCAGATAGGCTAGGTTTTCCAAATCGCCCAGATCGTTAATAGCGACTATCTCAAAGTTTGGATCTGCGAATGCCTGCCGAAAAAATAATCTGCCAATTCTACCGAAACCGTTAATTGCGATTTTTGCCATGGTGAAATAAGATTTTGTTTATTACTGATTAGTACTAGTATACTCTACTTCGACTGAATCGCCGACCTTAATTCCATCGGCTGCTACTGTTCCTGCGGCTAATTCCAGCACCATATCAGCCGGCTCCGGTGATCTATACAGCGGCAGCTGGCCACCCTCCGGAACCGGAACATCTTGGGCAAAGCCGATTACTTTTTCGTCATTAATCCAGATTATGTCTAAGGGGAAGTTCATGCCGCGCATCCAAAAACTCTGTAGGCGTTGAGTCGGGAAGACAAAGAGCATACCGCCATTAGTCGGCAAAGACTCCCGCCCGGAAAGCCCTTGAGCGTGTTCCGAGCCCGTGTCGGCGATATCAACCATATAGGTATATTCGCCGATCTGGACTCGTGCCTGCTCCGGGTTAGTGATCGGTTTTTTGATAGCGCTCTTGGTAATGATCGCGATGATCGCAAACACGACGACTAGCCCAAGAACGAGCAGAATTTTTTTATCCATAGCCCGATATCTGTGTTTAATTTAGAGTCCGGGCTTGTATAGCTTTGCCCTTTCTAGTAAAAAGTCTTTTATTAGATTTGCGGATTCTTTGCTTAATCCAGTAATTGCCAGACCGCTATACTTACTGCCTGCAGATTGCACAAAGACACTATAAAGATTGAATACTCTTTCCAAAATGCCCTGACTTACACTTACATCCTGAATACGATCATAATAAAGAAGTGTTGCGGAAGATCCAATAACCCTGCTATATACCTCGCCGCGCGTTGAGCCTAAACTGTATCTAAAATTACGATACCAAACACCGTAATATACTCGCCAGCAGCTTCCGAGCACCGGAATCGTAATAACTAAGAATATAAGCCAGCCGATAATATTTTCCTCGGCCCATGAGGAGGATACGACGAGCAATAAAAGTCCTGTCCACAGCGTTGTCTTTATGGTCTTCTCCCATCGCACTGATGGTTGTAAGGGATTGGCTTTAGAGGATACCTCAACGGTACTATTACTATCTGTAACAGCATCTTCTGATGCTAATTTTGTGGTTGACTCTATATCTTTTTTAGAAGTTAGGCCACTAGTACGTTCACTTAAGAAATCAGATAGTAGATTAGCATGCTCTTTCCGGAGACCATCAACATGAGAATAGAATGCCGAGTGTTCGCCAGCTGTTTCATAATGGACGTCGTATAGTCCAAAGAGTCTATCTAGAACATCTTGATCAATATATATGTTTTGGATTCGCTGATAACGAACATGTCCGGTAGCGCGCGATATAACACCCTTTTGAATCATGCCGCCCTCATCAGTAAACTCATAGTCATAGAGTTTGTAATAGTAATACTGATAAATAACTTGTCCGATTATATTTAGAAATATTAGAGAGCCAACAAAAATCGCGGCCGATGAAATGTTCTTCACATGGTTCGGATCACTGCCCAAGAAACTAACCACAGCGAAAAGCACCGTAATAACCAGCGCGAGGCCGCTAGCAAAAAACGTGGCCATGCTTTTTTTGATTACTTTACGTGGACTCAGGGGTAGATTGCTACGGTTATACATAGATTTTTATTGCTTTACTTTTAATCAGCGAAGTAGTTATCACGTGCACAAAAGACAATAATCCCAACCGAGATGGAGACGTTAAGCGACTCTTTCATCCCTGACATAGGAATCTCTATGATTTTATCAGCTTTTTCTAAGACTGTCTTGCTGACGCCATCCACTTCATGGCCGAAAACGAACGCGTAGTGCCCCGAAACTCTAGGAGGTGTTTCCTCCGTAGGAGGTAACTCCTCATAAGTTTCTGGGCGCATTTTGTAATACGGCACCGCCCCAGTCGCCTGCTCCACCGCAACAATCTGATACCCCTGCTTTTTTAGCTCATCAATCAGCGTGCCAGTATCGGGTACGTGTTCCCACGGCACAGTATTCTCCGCGCCCAGCGCGGTCTTGGCCACCTGGTTGCGCACCTTCTTGAATCTATCCAGCGGGCTGGGCGTTATTCCTGCCAGATACACCTTATCCACGCCCGCCCCGTCCGCGGTGCGTAAAATTGAGCCCACGTTATGCAAACTGCGAATGTTGTCGAGGATGAGGATCATGCTCTCAAGCATACTGGATTCTCTCCTCTTTTCAAATCCTGGAATATAGAGTAAAATACCAGCATCATTTTGCCCCTATAGCTCAATGGTAGTAGCAAGCGGCTCTTAACCGCCAGATCTTGGTTCGATTCCAAGTGGGGGCACCCATTGGCAGGTCTTCTTGGCCGATGACTGCGTTGCTTCGCTCCGCTTGCCGCAAGCAGTAGCAGTAATCTACAGCATGCGCCAATGCTCGCTAGCGCCTTGTCCTCTACCAAGAATCCTCTGCCACTGAAAGTCCAAATTGCGATATCCAAACTCCACAATTTGTTTTAAGTATTTGTTGATTGTAATTTATTTGGAATTTGGCCTGCCTGCCGGCAGGCAGGCGCTTGGGTTTTGTAATTTGTTTTGCGGAGCAAAACCGGTATGTCACAGAATCTTGTCACACTGGAAACTCGTTTAGAAAATATTCAGGGCATTATGCCCAAGTTTTTGCCCAAGCTGAAAAAGCTGGGCATTGAGACGGTGCATGACCTGCTTTGGCACTTTCCGACGCGATACGAAGACTACTCCACTATTAGCAAGATAGACCAGCTTAAGCCGGGAGACACTGTCACTATTCGTGGCGAAGTCAACCGGGTTAGCACTCGGCGGGCCTGGAACCGGCGGATGTATATCACCGAGGTTTTGGTTGTAGATGAGACCGGCGGTATTAACCTGGTTTGGTTTAACCAGCCTTTTATCAGCAAGGCACTGCAAGAGGGTACGCGGGCGAACTTTGCGGGCAAGGTGTTTGAAAATAAGACGGGCAAGCATATGGCTAACCCAACTTTTGAGGTGCTCCGCGGCACGGCCCAGACAACGCATACGGCCGGGCTGGTGGCTGTATACCCGGAGACGCGCGGGCTGACCTCCAAGGGGCTGCGGCAGTACATCAAGACATTTTTGGATATCTTAAAAGATATTGAAGATTTTCTGCCGGAGGCGGTGTTAAAGAAAAATGATCTGCCGGAGCTAAGCGCGGCGCTGCGCCAGATCCACTTTCCGAGCAGCAAAGCTCAGGCGCAGCGAGCGCAGGCTAGATTCGCCTTTGAGTATGTCTTCTTGCTGCAACTGAATAACCTGAAGCTACGGGCGGATCTGGCCAAAGAAAAGGCGCCAAAGCTGGCGGTGAGCGATGCAAACCTAAAAAAGCTGCTGGCAATGCTGCCGTTCACTCTCACTGATAGCCAGCAGCAGAGCTTGAAAGAGATCTTGGCCGATATCAGCAGGCCGCACCCGATGAATCGCCTGTTGCAGGGAGACGTGGGCTCGGGCAAGACCGCGGTGGCGGCACTGGCGGCTGTGGTTGCGGCGGCGAATGACCGGCAGGCCGTGTTTATGGCGCCGACTGAGGTACTGGCGCGCCAGCACTACCACACGCTTACCAAGATGTTCAAAAAGTTTGACGGTGGTGCGGCTCTGATTACCGGTAGCGAGGCGCGGGTTTACTACGAAAAAGGCTTGGAGGAGAAAAAAACTAAGGCTGCGCTTATCAAGCTCATAGAATCCGGGGCAATTAAGACGATTATTGGGACGCACTCATTGATCGCGAGTGGCAAAGACCCCGTAAAGTCGCATAGCGACCACGGGGCAAGTAAAAAAGGTGGGGTTCATTTTCCGGATCCGGGCATTGTAATAGTGGACGAGCAGCACCGCTTTGGCGTTCGCCAGCGCGCGGCTCTTTCAGACAAGAAAACCGCTGATCTGCTGCCGCACTTTCTATCAATGAGCGCGACGCCCATCCCCCGGACTTTGGCTTTGGCAGTATTTGGCGACTTAGATGTATCCACTATTAATGAACTGCCAAAAGGACGGAAAGAAATAATTACCAAAATCGTGGACCCGGAGAATAGACCAAAGGCTTATGGCTTTGTCAAGCAGCACATAAAAGCCGGGCGACAGGTATTTATCATCTATCCGCGGATTGAGCAGGCGGAGGTAACTGAAGATGAGAGTGGTAGTGTGAAAAAGAATGTTGCCTGGAGCGAGAGCAAAGCAGTGAAGGCTGAACATGAAAGACTATCCACTAAAGTCTTCCCGGATCTTCGAGTTGGGATGCTTCATGGCAAACTGAAGGCTGTTGATAAAAAGAAGGTGATGGAAGACTTTAAGCGCGGGGTTATTGATGTGCTTGTCTCAACCTCTGTGGTGGAGGTGGGGGTGGACGTGCCAAATGCAACCATCATGGTCATTGAAGGCGCTCAGCACTTTGGTCTGGCTCAGCTTTACCAGTTCCGTGGACGAGTTGGCCGGGGTGAGCATCAGTCGTTCTGCTTCTTATTCACCGACTCACACTCGGAAACAACTCACAAAAGGCTACAAGCGCTGATTGATGCCAAAAATGGATTTGAGTTGGCTGAAAAAGATTTGGAGCTGCGCGGGCCTGGGCAGTTTTTGGGCGACAAGCAGACCGGCTTGCCGGACTTAGCAATGAATTCGTTAAACGATATCCGTCT
This sequence comes from Candidatus Harrisonbacteria bacterium CG10_big_fil_rev_8_21_14_0_10_49_15, assembly GCA_002773415.1. Classification (GTDB taxonomy): domain Bacteria; phylum Patescibacteriota; class Minisyncoccia; order UBA6257; family 1-14-0-10-44-23; genus 1-14-0-10-49-15. The sequence continues at coordinate 90,158 of PFBD01000028.1, forward strand.
TGTAAAATCAGCCCGTGACAGCGCCAGCGCACTCTTGAAAAAAGATCCAGAGCTAGCGACACATCCAAAGCTGGCGGAGAAGTTGGACAACTTGAGTCAACAAGTGCACCTGGAGTAAAGGACTTCACTAATCACTAATGATCACGAATCGCACGAATCCGTCCTGCCTGCCCCGTGGGACGTAGACCTCTACGGGGTCATTGTGAACTCCGCGTGGCAATCTTACCTGATTATTCTGATTTAAAAGGTGAGCTTAGAATAATAGGTTGTTGAGTGCGTAAGCGCCGTCGCCCAGGGTGGCGAGTAAAAGGAGGGAGGCTAGCAAGATCAGACTGAAATCCACCCCCTTACCAAAAGGGGTCTTGCGGCGAGTGTGGTAGCCGAGGATCACCACCATCATGACAGCGACAATGATTGCCGTGATCTGCGTAAAGAGGCCAACTAGTAATAACAGGCCGCCGCCAAACTGAATAAAGGTAGCGATGCTTCCCCAAAACCAGCCCGGCCGAAAGCCGTTCTTTTGAAAGTAGGCAAACTTATCTTTGAGGTCAGATAGCTTATCCCAACCGTGCGCTAAAAAGATAACGCCGAGCGCGAGCCTAAGCACGAGGATAGCCATATCGTTGTAGATGAGCAGACTGTTCATCATTGGTTCTGGTTATTGTTATTTTAACAATAATCGTATATTTTAGTATAGTCTAGACATACTGGTCCCATCGTCTAATGGTTAGGACACTTGGTTTTCATCCAAGAAATAGGAGTTCGATTCTCCTTGGGATCACTAAAGAGAGAGCTAGTTCAAGCACTCGTGAAGGCTATGGATATAGAAATTGACACATTTCGCATATTTATAAGAGATGAGGAGGATAAAAAAAGATCCTCCACGTGGCATGTAAACAACACTGGAAACAGTGTTTATTTATATGTGAACTCTTTGGGTGGAAGAATGAAGGCAAGCTTTCATCCGGAAGGAAAATCTAGTGATGGAAAAGATTCTCAATTTGGATTTGAGAAAAAATACAGGGAGAAACTCACTGCTGAATCTTATGATTCACCAAAACCTCTTAGGTGGATTAGGCCAAAACCAGTAAATGATAGCGTCGTTCAAGTAGCAAAAGTTTTATTTCCTACGGATTACCTAAAGGGTTCGGTAGCAGACGAAAGAGAGAATTACAAGAGAGAAACTGATTCAAAAAGGAAGTGGCGTTTCTCACTACCAATAGCAAAAGAAGGAGAAGCAGTTGAGGTATCGCTTTTTTACTCAATAAAGAAACCAAATGACATAGAGGATGTATTTATTAGAAAGGGCTTTACTCCAATGTTCTACATAGACTTGCCTAATGGAGAAATTGTATCTGTCGTTGGTAGAAATGTAGCATTTGATCCCAAATCACTCCCTAACCCTAATAAAAACCCTTCTATTAAGGAGCTGGATGGAATGAAACAGATAAATGATTATGAGGAAAACCTACATATAACTCTATTTGGTGACCCAAAAGATGGGGAGGTGTTTCAATTGATTGAAATAGACGGCCCTGCTATCATTAGATAATGGAAATTTTATTCACAATATTATTCATAATGATTCTGTTTTATCACATCTTGTACAGAAATCTAATCAAAAAGAGAATAAATGGTGAGTTAAAAATCAAAGCTTGGAGTGATGCTTATAATCACGCTTTGAGAATGAACAGGGAGCGTTTGCTGACAAATGATCAAGCAAAAGAGTTAAGTGAATTGGATAGGGAAACTGAGAACAAATACAACAAAGAGGCTCCGAACGAAGAAGGAATATTCAAACTAGATTTAAAGAAAATTAGTAAAAAGTAGTATTACTCAGACAGGGATTGCCAGAGCCCTTGGTGTTGATAAATCTTTTGTGAGCAATATTGAAAATGGTAAAACAAGCCCAACGCTTCTAACTATTTCAAAGCTTGCTAAAGCATTGGGTGTGAGGGCTAGCGACTTGCTTAAATGATATAGATATAGAAAAAAGGCCTCTGCACACAAGCGTACTCAAAAAGGCAATCACTCCTGGGGCTTTTCAATTGTGCAAGACAGCTCTTGAATGGGATCTTATTGAACCCATCGTCATAGAGGATCGTGAAGATATGTGATCTGAGAGTAAATGGCGTGATCGAGTAGAACCTTATCACCACCAAGTAAGTGTTCAAGATAATGGAATTGGTGAGCAATTTATGATGTATCTATCCTCTGTTGAGTAGAAAAGTGAAATATGAGTTATAAAATATGCCAAAATTGTAGAAAGAAAGCTGTTGATGAGTCTGGGGTGTGTCTTAGTTGTACTGGCGTTCGGAGGCTGGCGAATAAGGCAGCTTTGATGCAGGTACTGGGTATGTTTTTGAGTATGTTTTATTGGATATTTAGGACTTGGATATATCGTGGACCTTTTCTTGACCTATCTGCAAAAACTGAGTTTATTTTGATGATTTGGATTTTCCCTGTCATTGGGATAATGTTTTTGATTTATGGCGGTGTGTTGACAGTTTCTAGCAATACGAAATACGACAATTTGAAAAAAGAGCAACTAAAACGAAAAATGGCTGTGGAATGGAACGAATATGAGTGAACAGTGTTAGATGCGCGCGAAATGTGAGCGAATACTAGAACGCGATCGGAGCGTACGATGTAGTCCAAAACCACCACGCGGTCCGCTCGTGTCAAGATCAATCGCTTCGCGATTTGAAATAAGTTAGAGCAAAGGATATGACTTCATTACACCTCTTAGCTCCTATCGGAGCTACGAAGTGCAAGCCACTTCGGCTTATCAGGGCGAGCATTAATGCTCTGATTTGCTATACTTAATGCCATGCCTCGAAAGACCACGAAATCAAAGTTTGAGAAAATTATCATTGTCGCGGCTTTTAGTGTTCTTTCCAGCGTTATTATTGGCGCCGGTTTATTCCGCTACTTTGACGCAGCGCTTGACGCACAGCGCGGCCGGATTCTGCTGGGTGAGTTGCGATCGGCTGAACAGCGCGAGAAGCTTGACCAAGCCCAGCTAGCTATCTCGCTACTGGTTTCAGATAATGAGAGTGTGGCGCAAAAGCTGGAAGAAGAAAGAGCGAAGAGTCAGGAAGAAGCTGTTCAATCTGCTGAGCGAATCGCCGCGCTGCAGCAAGATCTGTCTGACGCTAAGCAACCGGACCTGACTAGTATCATCTCGGCTTGGCGACCTCGGATTGCGTCAGTCCGTTGCCGTTGGAATTTAGGAAATAACACTATCGGGGAAGGCTCTGGCTCCGGCGTACTGCTGGCGGGAATTTCCAGTCGTGGCGGAGTAGCACTGATGACTAATAATCACGTGGTTCACTACAAAGACCTTGATCCGCAGTATTGCAATATCACTTTTCCGGGTGAGGAAACTATTTTCCAAATTTCCGCTTCAGACATTCGCTCTCCGGGCGATAAAGATTACGCGGTGATTGAACTTACAGAAGTAACTCCTGCCATCAGCGCGCTGAACACGCCAACCTTTGGTCGTTGCAGTCGAGACGCGGTCGCCGGTGACGAGGTGATTATATTAGGCTATCCCAGTATTGGCTCGCGTAATGATGTGACGGCAACTGAAGGCATTATCTCCAGCTATGAAAAAGATCACTATCTGGCTTCGGCTAAGGTAGACAGGGGGAACTCTGGCGGGGCGGCTATTCTGGCGGAGGAAAACTGCTACCTCGGCATCCCAACGTTTGTGGACGCGGGTAAGTTTGAATCTTTGGCCCGGATCTTAGACCAGCGAGCTATTCGCTAGTCACCAATCACTAATAATCACGAATCAAACTAATCTCGCTCAGAGATATTGTAAGTCATTCGTGCGATTAGTGATTATTAGTGATTTGTGAGGTCCATTTATGAGCCACGTAAAACTCGTTCCCTGGCAATGGCTAGCGCCGCTTCTCGAGGAAGCATCTTAGACTCCTCCATCACGCGCAGGATTTCTTTGACGTTTGGCACTATTTTCTGCTTGATGAGCTTGAACATCTTCGCCTCGTCATAGCCTTTGAGCTCGGCGTAGGAAGAGATGACGCCGCCGGCGTTGGCGATGATGTCCGGAATAACAAGCACGTCTCGCTTGTGCAACCGCTCTTCATGATGCGGCTTCATTGGGATGTTTGCACCTTCAACAATTATTGAGGCCTTAACCTTGCTAACATTTTTGTCGTGAATGACGTCCGAGCCGGCGGCCGGGATGAGCACATCAACATCCAGCTCGTAGATCTCGTCGCCGGCGAGTACTTTGCCGGCCTTGCTGCTGGTGACTGTGCCGCCGCGTTTTGTCTTCTTCTGCCAAAGAGGCCGCCAATCAAGACCCTTTTCATTGAACAACGTTCCTTGCGAGTCAGAAACTGCGACGACTTTTGCTCCGGCTTCTTGAAGGAACTTGTGCGCGAACTGACCAACGTTTCCATAGCCGGCGATGGCGACACTCATTCCCTTGATATCCAACTTAAAGTACTCGGCGGCGGCGATAGTGCTTAAGGCCACTCCATAGCCGGTAGAGCCCAGCTCGTGTGGCAATCCGCAACGCTTTTTCTTGCCGGCTTGCCCTGAGCCTGCTTGCGGTGAGCTAGTCGAACCTGTCGAACGGGTGCAGTAGCTGGCGGGCTTACCGGTGCAGGCGTCCCAGGAACCATTGGCGCGAGCGAACTGCTCCATTTCACGCTCAGCGATGTTCATGTCCGGGCCGCTGATATAAAACTCGGGGATAAGACCCTTAAGTTTGCGGGCAAAGTCTTCCACGATCAACTGCTTTTGCTTTGGGGTAACGGTGCGGTGGTCGTAGCGTATCCCGCCTTTACCGCCGCCAAAGGGAAGGCCAGCAAGCGCATTCTTAAGGGTCATGCCTCGAGCTAAACGACTAACCTCATACGCCGTGACATGCGGGGTCATACGAAAGCCGCCCTTGGCTACGCCGAGGTTCCGGTTATCAATAACAACCACGCCGTGGTAGCCGAGCTTAGGGTCGTAAACTTTTACAATTAGCTCCGGCCCTATTTCGTCAAACTGAATATTTTCCGCGTCGATAAAAAGTTCGTTTTTCATAGTTTTTTTATTTGTACTTTTTAGTATAGCAGATGTGTCAAGTGTTATAATAAAATCAGAAAGGAGGCCAGCATGGCCAAAAAGACCCTAGAGCATACGGCGGATTGTCGGAATGACGGAGCCAGCATGTGGGACTGGACTCCCACCACGGACTGCCCGGCCTGCGACCAGGCGGCGGAGGCTTTGCACACGATGAACAGATCCCTGAAGTCGCTACCACCACCCACCGCGCCGCCACCCACAAGTGGGCGAAGCTTCCGAGTCCCACGAGAGGACCTGGGGGTACGGATGCCGAAGCAATAGCGCCCTAGCCGTGCCGGAGGCACGGCTCGCGAACAGCTCTCCCTTAACCCGGAGGGCTGTTCAACTTTTAGTCAACAATATCGCAGACGTTGCCGGCACCCATTAGGACGATGACGGTGTTTTTGCGACTGTTTTTTTCCAGATATTTTTTCCCACTGGCGATGGTTGGGAGGTAGGTGACCTTGGGGTGTTGCTTGCTCACTTCACTGGCGAGCACCCGGCCGTCTATCGGCCCGGAGACTTCCCGGGCCGAGGGGTAGATCTCCATGATGCCGACTTCATCAGCAGAAGTGAATGAGTTGGCAAACTCTTTTAAAAGCACTTGCGTGCGGCTGAACATGTGCGGCTGGAACACGGCCACGATACGCTTAGTCGGATACATGGCGCGAATGCCTTCAAGGGTGATGTTTATTGCGGTGGGATGATGCGCGTAGTCGTCAATGATGATAGCCTCGCCAAACTTTTTCCGTGTAGGTCCGTTTTTAGTCTGCGTTGGTCCGTGATACACGAGTTCAAACCGGCGGGCGATACCAGGGAAGTCTGCGAGCGAGCGAACGGCACGGTTGATATCCAAGCCAAGCATTGCGGCCACGGCCACGGTCGCGCCGCTGTTAAGCACATACTGTTTGCCAACAAAGGGGATGCTCCCGCTAAATTGTTCACCGTTAAACGAGGCGTGAAACAGCTGTTGGCCGCGTGAAACACCGCCGTCTTGGAGAACAAGATCATTGCTCTTTGCAAAGCCATAGGTGAGGACGCGGACATTTTTTTGTTTGGCGTAAACGGCGAGCTGGCGTACTTTTACGTCATCGCCACAAGCGACTAGAAAGGCCGGGGGTTCTTTGGAGGATTGTTTCACGAGGTTGTTTACCAGTCGTTTGTAGGCGCGATTATAAGTCGCCTTGGTTTTAAAATAGTCGGGATGGTCATAGTCAATGCTGGTAATCACGGCGCCGGAGAGAGCGTACCGTAGGAATGCTTCGCGGTACTCATCCGCTTCAACCACAAACAGATCGCTTTTACCGATGCGCGAGTTCATTCCCCATTTATTCACGCGGCTGCCCACTAGTACAGTTGGATCTGTTTTACATTTTTCTAGCATCCAGCCGGCCATGGCCGTGGTCGTAGACTTGCCGTGACTGCCGGCGATGCCGATGGTTCGGTACTCTTGCGTGAGCGCGCTCATTATTTGCGGGTAGCTAAAAGTGGGTAGCGCGCGTTTAAGAGCCGCGCTGACTTCAACGTTATCCAACGACTGACCTGCGTGCAGATAGGCGGCCGAGCTGATGACCACGTCCACGTCTGCCGGAATATTTTCCGGGCTAAATTTTTGGGCGTACTTGATACCAAGCTTCTTTAAAATAGCGTCGGTAAAAAAATGTTCCGGGCCGTCTGAGCCGGTTATGAGTACACCACGCGCCTGTAAGATTTGCGCCAGCGCCGTCATGGCCACACCCTTGATGCCAATTAGGTGGGCTCGCTTCCCCTTTGAAAATTGGAAATCGGAAATCGGAAATTTGACTTTAGTCATACCCATCTACCCTAGCTCAAATTCCCTAAAATGCGAAGTGGGGCAGGTGTCGGAGACACCTACCCCAAACTCCTAGGCAGAGAGGAGGACAAAGTCGGTACAGTGAACTGTTCTTACGATAGCACTCGTAAGAGACAACTCACTGTTGTTTGTCCTGCGCCAGTAGTCCGACGCCCGCTGAGCCCTCTCCATACAGGCTCTGACCATCTGGCGAAGGCTACTCAACCCTTCGTCCGGCCTGCAGTAGAGATAGGCAAAGTTGAATCCGGCGGCAAGAGCCACTTGGCGCTGCCGGCGATGCCCCCTATCGCTCCGCTTCACCTCTAGGAAAAGGTGATGATCGGACAGGTAGAAGTCGGGGGCAGCACTCCGGATCTTTTCTCCGTTAGCCCCGATGATTTCAATCTGCCGGGTTTCGTACTCCCAGCGGATTCCCATCCGGCAAAGAACGATAGCGGTCCTCTCCTCTTCCGGGGCCTGGAACCTTCTCCTTCCTCCCGGAAAAGAACTTCCTACCGGACCCTGTCCCGCGGCGACGAATAGAAATCGCTGCAAACCCCCTCCTTGTTAGATTGCGGTGGAAGACTCCACTAGACTCCCTTCTACTTAGAAGGTTAACAAAAAAACTGAGCTTAGCCAACACGTCCTATTTAAGAATCACCCTGGCGAATCGCCGCGGGCCAACCTGGATGATCAGGCCGTCCGTGACAACAATGACTTCGTTTGGATCAGTATGCTTGGCCTCGTTGATTTTAACTGCCCCTTGCTCAATGAGTCGGCGGGCTTCGCTGTTAGAGTCAGCCAGTTGCGCGCGAGTTAGCAGTTCGTACAGGCGCACCCCTTCGTCTGTGATGGTCACCTCTGGAATGTCGGTTGGCATTTCTTTTTTGCCAAACACTTTTTCGAATTCTTCTTTGGCGACTTCGGCGGCCCTAGAGCTGTGGTACAGGGTGACAATTTCCGTGGCCAGGCGTACCTTCTTATCTTTCGGGTTGCCAGGCAGATTCTTGATCTCGTCTTGGGCTAGGTCAGTGCAAAGCAAAAAGTATTTTTCTATCAACTCGTCTTTAACACTCATCACTTTGCCAAACATATCGTTTGGCTCGTCAGTGATATTGATGACGTTGCCCCAACTAGTACTCATCTTGCGGCCGTCTGTGCCCTCTAACATCTCGGTAGTTAAAATGTCTTGCGCCGGTTGCCCGTAGTGTGGCTGGATAGCCCGGCCGGCCTGCAGGTTAAAAAGTTGGTCAAAGCCGCCGAGCTCCACATCGGCTTTTAGGGCAACGCTGTCGTAGCCCTGCATGAGCGGGTACATAAACTCTCGGGTGCTGATGTCCTCCCCGCGCTCATATCGATCTTTGAAATTTCGGCGGGCGAGCATCTGGGCGACGGTAAAACTCTCGGCCAGCTCTGCTATTTCGGTAAATCCAAGTTTAGCGAGCCACTTGCTATTGAACTTAAAGTCAGCCTTGCGCAGGTCAATTATTTTGCCGACTTGAGTTTTGTAGTTTTTGAGGTTGGCCTTGATCTGCTCGCTCGTGAGCATGGGGCGCTTAGACAGCTTGTCAGACGGGTCGCCGATGCGCGCCGTAAAATCGCCGACGATAAAGACGATCTTATGGCCCAGGCGCTGAAAGTCTCGTAGTTTGCGCAAGACGATGGCTCGGCCGATGTGGATCTTGTCGCCGGTTGGGTCAAAGCCGAGCTTCACCCGCAACTGCTTGCCCGAGGCGAGCTGCTGCTTAAGATGCTCGCGCTCAATAACCTCGGTGACGCCCCGCGTTAAAAGTTGCTCTATTTTTTCCGGATTGGTATCTATTTTAGGCATGGTATTTGTTATTTCCTATTTCTCCTTCTGTCATTCCCGCGGAGGCGGGAATCCATTTTCTTTAATTACATTGTACTTCTTAATAGTAAGATTGTCAGCTATGCTAAATTAGCCGCGCTGGCGCGAAAATCACACTATAGATAAGTTCTCGGGCTAACGGCTACGAGTCGCTTTGTCAAATCTTTTCTCTAGCTCGCCCATCCTGGTCTTCAGCGTTTCGAACTCGTGTCGGTAGACCACGTTTTTCAGCTTCTCTTTAATATCGTCCAGCTCTTCCCTCATACTTTCAAACCCGCCGTCTAATTTAGCGTCTAGGTGTAGAAATTCATTTTGCGTTGCGCCAGCAAGTTTATCTATTTTCTTGTCGGTTGCGTCAAATCTCAGCGCCACCCCGGCAAATCCACGGTCCATTTTATTTTCCACACCAGCCAAATTAGTTTCCACACTCTTGAGATTAGTTTCTAAGCGTTTAATATCGCCGCCCAGACTGGTTTCTACGCGCTTGATTTCGCCACTGAGTCCGGTTTCCACGCGCTTGAGGTTAGTTTCCACGCGCTTGATTTCGCTACTGAGGCCGGTTTCCACGCGCTTGATTTCGCCACCTAATCTAGTAAAGCCCTGATCCATTTTGGAACCAAGGTCTTCAAGCGTTAACTTCTTTTTTGCTTTTTTAGCCGGATTTTTTGCTTTCATGACTTATGTTCACACCATACGCCGACCGGATAGGCGTGTCAACCAGGTATCGTGAAACGGCGGTTGACCGCCAAACGCCTACACTATTTCTTAATCTAAAGCTATCTTCTTTTTAAGTTGAGACTGAAGTTCTTCCAAGCTTGCCAGGCGCTGAGGAGCTTTAGTAAGTGCCGTCTTCTTTTCATTGGCAAGCAGATTCCCTAATGATTGCACTTCTTCAGTCGTAAGTTCGGGAAGCTTATTTAACAGCTGACTTTTGACCTCTGGACTAAACAGATAGGTGTGCTGTATTAATATTTTCAGGGCGCTGTGCTTATCCATATTTTTATGCTTCGCTTGGTTGCGGGGATTCATCTAGAAAGGTAGCAATAGCGCCATCTATTTGAGCCTGGTTCTGCTGGTAGTCGGCTTGCTCGCCTCGCAAGATCTCGATCATGGCTTTTATGGCCGCTATCATCTTAGGCACATCTTCGCGCTTGAGCTGTAAGGTGGACTCAATGGCGTGTGAGGGAAAAGCGTCCAGGGTTATAAATTCAAGGGCTTCGGAGCCGATGGCGACTCTTTTAGAAACAGCCGGGGTTAGGTCTAAAAAGTCTGTCTTGCGACTAAAGCGACTGACCCACTTTAAGCCATCTGCAATCCACGACGGAACAGCGCCAATGCCCGGGAACATGTCTATGGCGCTGATACCAGTGTTTATCATAGTTCGCAAGGCCGCGGCCGCGCCGGCGCGAATACGCTCATCTGCAAAAAGCCGCCGCCAGCGGGTCTGCTGGTCTATGGCGGCGGGGAGTATTTCCCCTAATTCTTCAGCCTGTTCCAGGGCAGAGCCCTCTACCGGCTGTGGCGTCTCTTTTTCAAATGATTCAGCAGACATACTTTTTTCTATTGTACCCTAGCAAGCTTGATTGGCAAATTGCGTTTTAACCTACGCCAACCTATTTCACAATTTGGTTAAATTGTGAAATAGAAAGGACCCCGCCTCCGACTTTACGTCGGGGGTGGGGTCCAGGGTTGGAGGTTTGATTCCTCCTAGAACTTGATTGTCAGGCTGATGCCCACAACCTCGTCGTGGCCGTACTCGCGCACCTGGTCGTGGAAGTCTGCTGGTCGCACCACGCGCAGATAGCCCTCGGCAGTCACACTCTCGCTCAGGTCAACCGCAAGCGAAAGTCGGTACTGTGGGAGCCAGCCCCGAGTGAACTCGTCGATGCCGCGATCGTACAGACAGCTCACCTGGTTTGCAAGGCGCACACCGGGAGCAAGCTCCCATCTGTGTCGCAGGCTGACCGACGGACCGAAGCGGTGATCGTGCTCTGGGAGCTTCCCGATTCGGTCTTCGAGCGTAGCGCTCCGTCGAGGGATTGACCCTCACCCCTCCAGATGTCCGCGCTCGCCTCGAGGTAAGGCATGACCACGTCGCCGTCTTGGTCGAGCACCGGATCAAAGGCGAAGTACGCCACGCCTGCGCTCCACCCCGATCCCTTGTACGCGAGCCAGAGGTCCACTTCGTCGGCGGTCGTGTCTTTGCGGCTGACACCTTCGAAACCGACGACTTTGGCCTCCCATGGGCCGTGGCTTCCTGTGACCATCCCCTGAACAACGGGGTCCTCGCTCAGCTGGTGGCCGAGCGCGCCGATGTACCGAGAGTGGATTGCTGTTGAGGCGCTTCCCTTGAACTTGTCGGACGCACAGCTCGAAAGCCCGAGAAGCCCCAGCACCGCGAAAATGACCAGAAACTTACTCATCGCGTTCTTCCTTTCTAAGTTATGTCGGCAGAAGTGCCTCTCATAAAGCGCTGGTAGAGCAGCTGCATCATGAAGGAGCATGGAATTGAGCCGCCGAGACCTTCGGCCACCTGGCGAATGAAATCCAGATCCCCTAGGCTGATCTCCTTGGCAGAAACGGGGCTAATCATTGCATTGCCTCGTAGTTGGCAAGCCAAAGCGTCGCGCATCTCCTCTACTGAAACGCGGAGAACTTCTGCCATCGCCTCCAGCCTCGGATCATCAAGTTTCGGCATGGCAGAAGCAGTTTCCCAACCGGAAATGATAGGCTGGGGAACAACTCCCTTAGTCGCTTCGGCGACTTTGCGCTGAGACAGGCGAAGATCCCTCCTTCGGTCGCGAAGAAGGTCTGCAAACGGATACTTCATGACTTCTCCCTTCTAGTAAGAACCGTGAGTAGCTTAGAACATGTTGATTGAGTGGCCAACACCACCCTATGGTTGCCTTCGCCACCACGATATGGTAGCCTGGGGATATGTACCAAACTACGCTGGAGGGGCTTGGCCTCTCCCCTAACGAGGCTAAGATATACGAAACGCTGGTGGAGCACGGCGAGCTTGGCGTAAGTGCGATCGCCACGCGAGCGCAGATTCACCGGCGGAATGCTTATGACGCCATTCGCCGGCTGGTGGACAAGGGGCTTTGTTTTGAGATTCTTTCGCAAAAGGAGAATTTGTATAACGCCGTAGATCCGGGAAAGTTGCTTGAGCTGGCCGAGGAAAAGCGACTCTCCATAGAGGCAATTCTGCCCGATTTGAACAAAAAATTCGCGCACCGGGTGGCTGATGAGGAGGCGTTTATCTACCGGGGGCTTGAGGGGCAGAAAAACATCTGGCGGGATGTACTGAGGGTTGGTCAAGAAACTTACTTCATAGGCGGCAAGGGGTCGTGGATAGACCCGAGGCTCCAGTCAAGCCGGGTGGCGTTTTTTAAGGAGGCAAATCGGAAAAAGATTAAGTTCCACCAGCTTTTCGACCAGGGCGTGAAACAGCACAAGTTAATTTATGATGTTTTAACCAGCTACCCCGCCCAGCTATATGAGAATCGTATTTTGCCTAAAAAATTCTCTAGCCAGGCGTCTCTGCATATTTTCGGGGATTATGTTATCTCGTATACGGGTATTGATTTTGGCATTACCGGCGACAACGCAAGCTTTTTTGTAATCAAAAGCCCGGCTCTGGCTGAAAGCTATCGCGTTTGGTTTTGGGCGCTTTTTGACCAGTCGTCTGAGGAAGCCCGCAAGGGCATTCCGACTTCTAGGCAACGATAAGTTTCAGGCTGACCTCTTAGTGATTCAGAGATTGAAAGGACTCCACTCGGGACAGCCATAACCCCACTTAACAATTTAGTTAAATTGTTAAGTGGGTAAAAACGAAAAGGACCCTGCTCGGTTGCGCGATTAGGGAGGCTTTTATAAAACCTGGTTCGCGACTTGGACGGCTTGCTCCTGGAAAAACGTTTTTACATCCGGCCAGTGGTATTCAAAAAAGGCTTGTGGCATGGGATCATTTTCTGCGTCGTCAAAATAAGTTAAGGCTTTGATAATGTGATGATAGTCGTGAGCGACGCCCGGATATTGTCTGGGTAATTTTTTCAGAATATCTAGAAGAGAAAATCCGTTTTGGCAAAGCCAGTATAGATCAACAAAATCGCGGCGTTTCCCACGTTGGCTTACGGCCAACATCTTCATAACAGCAATATCTTTGATTGTAAGAATGCGCAAGCTGCCTCGCTCAATGAAAGGTTCACTAGGAAGAAAGAATGGATATGCGATAAAGCTAATCTTTGCTCCGGATAAACGCCCGTAGACTGTTCCCTCGCGGATAATATCAGTTTCCCAATCCGACTTAGAGAAGTGCTCAACAAGTATTCCGGGTGAAAAATCACTATCCGTTGTGAAAAAATCTAAATCAACTGATATACGATGGCCCACCTGAAGCGCCATTGCAGTACCGCCAGCGAGATACCAGTTTGTTTTTTTAAGCCATTCTGCCTGTTCTAAGTGGCCAAAAGCAGCTGCTGTCGCAGGCGGCATGATTGATAGCTTTAGATTTATTTGGCCTGAGTCAGAAGACGCCATAAAGATTTGGTTTGTGGATGAAGGGCGCGGGAGCGCTCAACAACATCTCGAATTAGTTCCATTTTATAGGTTCTACGCATCCAGCGCACTTCCTTATCGTTACCAAAATCTAAAATCCGTTCAATGATGTAGCGGGCGTGCTTCTTTGGATCAATTGTTTTGGGATCCACATCCCAGAATAGCTCTTGTCTGAATTCCATTTTATAAGTATACCACAAAATTTATGAAAAATCCAGTAAAATTTACGCGATTCTCCCTTTTCTATCGCGCCCATCTGTAGTCTTGACGAAGGCGGGTCGCGCACTCCCTCTCTTAAGTTAAGAGAGGGTTGGGGTGAGTTATGCTGCTCGTAGTAGCAATTTTTATGAAAATGCAAAAGGGGCGACTGGTTTTCCAGTGCGCCCCTTGTTGTGCGGATCCTATTCCCTCCTTCCTTTGTTGTTGCGGTTCGGATCAAGACCGCTTTGTGTGTGTTGCCCGGCGCCGGTGGGGCGCCGGGGCTACTACTCCGAGCTGTCGTCGTCGTCGAAGCTGTCCAGAAAGCCATCCAGCTTCCTGGCGCGAACCGGGTGCTGGAGCTTGCGCAGAGCCTTGGCCTCGATCTCACGTACGCGCGCGCGGGTGACCCTGAAGATGCGGCCGGTCTCCTCGAGCGCCTGCGGGTAGTCCCCTCCGATTCCGTAGCGCTCCTTGATGAGCTCGCGCTCTTCGGGGGTCATGTTGGCGAGGATCTGCTGGACTCTCGCCCGGAGTTCTGCCTTCGCCTCCTTGCTGGCGGGCGGTTCGCTTGGCTCGACATTGCCGAAGATCGCCTTCAGCAACTTCTGCTCGGAACTCTCTTTGTCAGACTTCGTCATGATTCTCTCCTGTGAACGGGGGGGGGTTGACTACAGGTCCATGGGAAGCGGCCACTAGACAGATTCTTGCGAAATGCAGGAGTGTCTGATCGAGATCCTGCCACATCATCTGGCCGTGCGCGCCAACCATCTGACGAGCGAGGGTCAAGCTCTGGCGATGGGTGAGCCGGCGCGGCAGGAGCGCCCGGAGCCGATAGCACCGCCACCAGAACTTCATGATCGTATCCCTTGTAGGAAGCGGAACTGCGTTCTTCCTCAAGAAGAGCACGAGCCCACTGTGGGACATGTCTACTAGAACAGACAGGAGCTGTAGCCGCACGAAGAGAACGGCCGCCTCATTAGTATCCACATTGCTCATCTCTACTCTCCTTCTGTGTTGATGCGTTCTGTCACGATGACCCCCCCCTGCCCAACGAAGGCGGCGACCATGACGCGATCACCGCGGTTGAACTTGCCAGCCGGCGCGACCGCCGGCCACTTGTTGATGGCACCCGGCTTGCCGGAGTTGATTCGCCGAAACTGAAACCAGACTGCTTCCTTTCCGAGCCCCTGGGCGTTTCTTGGCTCGCTTGCGAGCACGGCTTCGTAATTCCGAAAGCCATGCTTCTCGATGTAGGCGATGCGATCCTTTAGATCCTCTACGGACGGCCCACAGCTGGTGAGCAGAAAGAGCGCGAGGGCGAAATGAAAGAAAAACCGCATGATGCTCCTTCAGTTGAACAGATTCTCTTTTCAATGACCTAGCTTAATCTTAGGCTAAAAACTTGACAAAAGTCAATATATCATATATCATATATTTATACTATTGCCATTTTCCCTTTTAAAAATTAGATAAATACGGTATACTTTATATTGACAGGGTAGTAGAAACTCGACTGTACATCCTCGGGCGCCAAGGTCGATTTACACTACCATGCAGGCACATATGGACATAAAACAAACTTTAAAAGAGCTTGGTCTCCACTCCTCGGAATCCAGAATCTATTTATACCTGCTGGAAAATGGGGTATCCACTCCTCCGCAGATAGCGAGGGGCACAGGGATAGCGAGAACCAACTGCTATCATGTACTGCGAGAGCTTGAGGAAAAGCAGTTAGTCCAGTCACAATTGGTCCGAAAGAGGAAGACTTATTTAGCCCGTGATCCGGAGTCTTTAGTTACTTCGATAGATAAAAAACGCGAGGCCGCGCAGCGTGCTTTGCCAGAACTACGAGAACTCTATACCACCCAGAAGAATAAGCCGAAGATACGTTTTTATAACGGCCTGGAAGAGGTGCATGAAATCTATCGGCAGACGCTGACTGCAGAAAAACTAATTGCTATTGTGGATGGCGAAAAGTTTTTCTCAACCTTGGGAAAATTTGGCGACTGGTACATTAAAGAGCTTCATAGGCGGAAGATTATTTTTGATGATATTTTTACGGCATCTTCACAGGGCAAGAGCGCTGAACGGGTTAAGGAGTTGCGTGGTGCACTACATGCGATAAAATTTCTGCCTCCCAGATGTAAGGATGCGCCGACTGATATATTGATATGGGGTGATAACGTCGCCTTGATAACTCTGGAGAAGCCGGTTTTTGGGACTATAATTACCAGCGAATCAATCTCGCAGACTTTTAAGACGCTTTTCTATTTCATTTGGGAGGAGCTGTAAACAAAAATCCCTCCGGCGAGGAGGGATTTTTGGGAGGGTGGATCCCGGCGGTGGCGGGATGAAATAAGCTAAAGCTTATTTCACCTTCTTGCTGGTTTTGACGATTTCGTCGATGATGCCGTATTTTTTGGCTTCAGTCGGGTCAAGGTAGTAGTCGCGGTCGGTGTCTTTTTCCACCTTGGTAACGGCCTGGCCGGTGTGCTTGGACAAGATCTGGTTTAGGTTTTCCTTCATCTTGATTATCTGCTTGGCCGTTATCTCAATGTCGCTTGCCTGGCCTTCGGCGCCACCCATCACTTGGTGAATCATCACTTGGGAGTTTGGCAGGGCAAAACGCTTGTTTTTTTGCCCGGCGGCAAGAATAACAGCGGCCATACTGGCGGCCATACCCACACAGATAGTAGAGACGTCCGAGCTGATGTACTGCATGGTGTCGTAGATAGCCATGCCTGAAAGAACAGAGCCGCCCGGGCTGTTGATGTACAGCTTGATGTCTTTCTTCGGGTCTTCGTGCTCTAAGAAAATAAGCTGGGCCACGACTAAGTTAGCGACGGTGTCGTTTATTGGTCCGCTTAAAAAGATAATCCTGTCTTTAAGTAGACGCGAGTAGATGTCGTAGGCGCGCTCGCCGTACTGGGTCTTTTCTAAGACGGTTGGGACTAGATATTGGGTTATTTCGTTTTTGTTCATAATGTAATTATTTTACCTGCCTCAATTGACCTAATTTCTAATTGTTCCAAATCTCATAACTCACCCCAACCCTCTCTTACCTTAAGAGAGGGGGTGCGGAATTCGTACCTTGGTGCTTATTTAGAATAATTAGAACAATTAGAGTACTTAGAATAATTTAGCTTTCTTTCTTAGGTGCCTGGGACTGCAAAAACTCAAAAACTTTTTGCGTCTGGACCGTGTCATAAATATACCCGCCGTGAGTCTCTGGGTCAACGCCATGCTTTTGCGCCTGAGCGGCAACCTCTTCTTGGGTTGGCTCCAGCTTTTCTGTTTGGGCGATTTTGTACAGCACTAAATGACTAGTGACATTCTTGGCGGCCTTGTCACGGAGTTTTTCGCGAAGCTCTTTGTCTAATGTCTCCCCTGTTTTGTCGTCCGGCGCGGGCATGGACTGCTTCATCTGCTCAACCATGCCATCCAAAGTGCGCTCTAACAAAATGTCCGGGATCTCCACCTTGGTCTTGTCGTTTATCTTCGCTAGCACCTCCAGGCGTTGGCGCTCTAGCTCTTTTTGATCTTTCTCCATGCCTAGGCCTTCACGCATGCTTTTGTGCAGGTCGGCGACTGTCTTGAATGTCGGAGCAAGGCTGGCGGCAAACTCGTCGGTGAGCTTTGGTATATCGCGCTCATACACGCCGATTACCTTACCCTTAAACTGTAAATCTTTTCCTTGCAACTCTTTTTGCCAGTAGTCTTTCGGCGCAGTTAGAGTGAAGTCTAAGTCATCGCCATCGCTCTTGCCGACGAGCGCTTCGTCAAAGCCGGTGATGAACTTGCTGTCGCCTAAAATGAAACGCTCTTTTTGAAAAGCGGTGTTTGGGATGGATTTACCACCCGTGAACGCCTCCAGGTCTATCTCTAGCAGGTCGCCCATCTTCGCCGGCCGGTTGGCACTGGTCTCTTTGGCGCGCGACTCTAAGATCCACTGCGTGGTCTTGGTCATCTCTTCTTCGCTGACGTCTGTCTTTCGCTCCTGGCTAAATATCTCTTTGGCGATAGCTTTATAATCCGGCAGTTTCACTTCTGGGAACAAAGTCAGAGTTGCTTTATAAGTTAGGCCGCCGCTGACGCTTTCAGTTACTTCTATTTGCGGCTGGTCTATGAAGGTCCAGTCGTTCTCTATCTTAACCTCGTCAAGGCTGTGGCGGATAGCATCTTCAAGGGCCGCCTCAAATACCTTGGTTTTGTTGATGGCTTGGTCAGCCATCTCTTTTGGAGCAGTCCCCTTCCTGTAACCCTTCAACTCAACGCCGGCCAAGGCGTCTTCATAAATAGGCTGGTAGTACTGCTGGAACTCGGCTTTATCCAGAGTTATCTCAACCTCTATCTTGGAATTTTCTAATTTTTTGATTTTATTCTTCATTTTTTCACTTTGTGAAGCTTTCACTAGTCACTAATAATCACCAATCGTACGAATAGCTCTCAAGATTTTGAATTAGATTAGTTTGATTAGTGATTCGTGATGTCTTAGTTTTTCGTTGATGTTCCGAATTTCTTCTCATACTCTGCCATAGACTCCTTAATAAGCTCGTAGGCTTTTTCCGGACCTAAAAACTCGCCAATCTTCACTGCGCCCGGACCCTTGATAGCAAACTTATAAATCTCCATGAAAGTTGCGAGATCCTTTCTTTCATACGGCGCTAGTTGATCAACATGGGTAACGTGATCGTAGCGTGCGTCTTTGGCGTTTACACAGATTATCTTGTGGTCCACTTCGCCACCGTCTAACATTTCCATCATACCTATGACCCGGCCCTTAGCTAATATCCCTGGCATCAGTGGCTCGCCGCTACTAAACAAAACCGCGTCAAGCGGATCGTTATCGCCGCTATTCCAGGTGCTTGGAACATCGCAGTAGTTTGTCGGATAGACAGTTGGCCCTTCAAGTACTCGGTCAAGCTCTAGGATGCCGACCTCTTTATTATATTCGTACTTGTTCACGCTCCCCTTCTGGATCTCCACAAAAAGATTCAAGATCTGCGGCGCATCATCTTGCTTAATGCGATGAAAATGTGAGTAGCCTTGGTGCATTTCCATAAGTTTAGATTATTAGCTTATTACTTTTAATCTTCTTTTGCTTTTTCTTCCTTCTCCTCGGTCGCCTCCTCTTCCTTTACGGGAGTTTCTGTTTCGGTTTCGGTTTCAGCCTTTACTTCAGACTCAGTGGTCGCATCTTCCCCTTCGCCAAAGTCAGCCACGCCTTCTTCGTGCACTTCTTCCGGGGCAGTGATGGAACGAACATCTATCTTCCAGCCGGTCAGCTTTGCGGCTAGGCGAACATTCTGACCACCGCGACCAATAGCTAGTGAGAGTTGGTCGTTTGGTACAAACACGCGTGCCTCTTGGTTTGGCAGGATCTCCACTTCGTTGACTCTGGCCGGTGAGAGCGAGCTGGCGATAAAGTGAGCCGGGTCTTCAGACCACTCAATGATGTCTATTTTCTCTTGGCCAAGCTCGTTAGACACGGCCATGACGCGAGTACCGCGCTGACCGACACAGGAGCCAACCGGATCCACGCCTTCAACATTGCTGGCGACCGCCACTTTAGTGCGGCTACCCGGCTCTCGAGCAATAGCCTTTAGCTCAATTGTGTTGTCTGTTATTTCCGGAATTTCCAATTCAAACAAGTGGCGGACAAAGTCGGGGTGGGCACGAGACAAGATGATGCTTGGGATGCGCGCGTCTTCTTTAACTTCAACAATAAAGAATTTAAGGCGCTCGCCAATGCGATAGTGCTCGGCCGGGATCTGCTCGTTGTACGGCATTATTGCGGTGGCGCGGCCGACATCAATAAACACTGTGCCGCGCTCCATGCGTTGCACAGTTCCAGAGACGATCTCGCCTTCACGGCCCTTGAACTCCTTAATAATAGAGTCGCGCTCGGCTTCGCGCAGCCGTTGTAAGATAACCTGCTTGGCGGACTGGGCGGCGATGCGGCCAAACTCTTCATGGGTTTCCAGCGGGAAGAGCATCTCTTCGCTAAGCTCAGCACCCTTTTTTATTTTCTTGGCTTCTTCAAGAGTGATATGCCTGTCAGAGTTGTAGCGCGGCAAAACCTCTTCGCCTTCTTCAGACTCTTCTTCCAGGGCGGCTTCTGGCTCCTCCCCTTCTTCGTCCTCACTTTTTTCTTCACGAAAACGAACCGTTGTCTCGTCAACAACAGTCTTAACCTGCCAGAACTTCAGCTCGCCTGTCTTTAGGTCGAACTTTGCCTGAATCACTTCGCCTTTTTTTTCGTATTCTTTTTTGTAGGCGGCGGCGATACTAGACTCAATTGCCTCTAATACTTTTGCAGCGTCAATGCCTTTTTCTTCAGACACCTGCTCAATAGCTCGTTTAATTGTTTTTAGATCCATCAACATATTTGTTTTGCTTTGCAAACCCGCAGACTAGCGCAGAATCGCAACATTATTTAATTGTTATTTAGTTGTAGATGACGAAAGGCCGCCCCGCGAGGCGACCTTTCAAGATAATTGCAGAATACTCCGATTTTGCGTTTTGTCAACCCCCACACCAATGGAGCAGCAGAAGCGAACCGTCTGGCGAAGACAGCCCTGCTCCATTGGTGTGGGGGTCAACCCTCCCTTTCACACATTTTGATAGTGATTTATAATGCAATCTTTTTTATAATCTGTCAATATCGGGTTTAAAACGGTAATGGCGACGAGGTCGCACCGCCAGCCGGCTTCCCCTACTCTTTCCGGATACTTTCCGGAATACCACTGAGCAGAGCGGTGAGTCTTTTTCTGCTTCGCAAATCCGTAAAGGTGTTCCGCACGAAACGAATCGCTGGCTCCGGTCATGGTTTTTACTTCGGCAAACACTAAAACACCGGTAGAAGTTTCGCGACAAACGAGATCCAGTTCTCCGCCGGGTACTTTGAATTTAGCCTCCAGAATCTTGTACCCATTGTCTCGGAGATACATGGCGGCAATTGCTTCGCCAAAGTCCCCTTTCGCGGTTGTGTTTTTCGCCATTACTTTTATTGTACTCTTGTTTTACTATCAAACAACCTCAGTTGAGGTAATATATGAAACACGTTTCATGGTTTTGTGCCTAGAACCTGGTTGCGCGTGGTTCGTGAAACACGATCAAGCCTTCAGGCACAAAAGCTATTGCAGTGTGGTTTGTGGAACATTGCATGGTTTTTGAGAGTTAAACCCTATGTCCTCTGAAACGTGAAACTAATCACGCTTACCCTGCTGATGCTGAAAGAAGTTTCACGACCAACACGACTTATGGTTCCGTTGGCACATTTAAATCGGCCCGGTCCGAGTTCGCTACAGACTCGGGCCGGGTTACCCATCCTTGTATGGTGTGAACCGTGAAACTTACCTTGGTGCTCCATAAAGCCTTACACTTGTAAAACAGCGAACACTAAGCCGGGTTAAAAACCGCTAGTGCTATTATTTATTGCCTCTTTTCCCCTGAAAAAAGTTTCACGACCAACACCCCTAAAACATTTAGCTTTGTTTCACGGTCTGATGTTTCACAAAAATGTTTCACACTAGGTGATTTTGTGTATATCTTAGGGATAACTTGATTAGGCGAGTAATAATGCGGAAATCCGGAAGTCTTATTTTTCCGGATTTCCGTTTCCGGATAGCACAGCAGGTCTTTTACCGGTGCATTCGTGTTCCCGTGAAACACTTAACGGCATGTTTCACAAGGCAAAATAGCGGCTAGGTAGCGTGCTAGTACGCTGATGCAAAAGTGCTATACTGAATTTAATTAACTTCTTTCACATATGACACAACGAACTGGGAGCGGCTCCCCAAAGCCGGAATACAGGAAAGAGCTTTTACAGTTGATCGCAACCGCCGCGAAGGACAAGAGATTGTTGGATGATCTTTTGCAGGACCTGCTCACGCCGGCCGAGTATCGTGAGATGGCGAATCGTTGGCAAATAGTTAAGCGCTTAGAGCAGGGGATGAACCAGAGGGAAATCGCCGGCGAACTGCACGTGGGCCTGGCCACAGTTGTCCGTGGCGCCCGCGCCTTACTTCGCTCTCGCGGCGGGTTTCGTAAACTCTTGGATCGTTAGCACTCGGGAGGGGTCAACCCCCACACGAATGGAGCAGGACTGTCTTTGCCAGACGGTGCGCTCCTGCTGCTCCATTGGTGTGGGGGTTGACAAGAATTTCTCCTCTGTTACAGTGTACTAGTACGCTGATACAAGAACTGTTCCTTTAACTTTGCCTGGGGGTCGCGATGCACAATCTGTTTGGATCTGGTCGGCTGAGTCTTCAGACGATTGTCAGGCTGGAGAGCGCTCCGCCCGGCGGACAGCCGGTGACCGTGAATCGTTCTGAACTGCCACGTGCGGCAGTCGGAGATGAGGTGATGGTGAGCGCGCCCCTGTACTTCTGGCTGAGGTATAGGGTCAGCAGTGTCAGCGAAAGCGAGGTCGTCCTAGAGCGAACTTCGTAGCAATCGGGCCGGGGTCCCAGCAAGCCAAGGCTTGCAAAATCCCCACCGTCTGAGGGTAGGACCCTCACTGATGAGTCCGGCTATAGAGCAGAGGACGAAACGGCAATGCGTAGTTGGTATCAGTGTACCCCGAATAGCATTCGCCACGGGGCGCGGCTAGTACACTGTGACAAAGTTAGCGGTGGTTCATTGTAAAAAGTATGAATTTTATTTCTGAGAAAAAAATTACTATTTTGCCCCTTTCTTGGTGGCGCGCCCAAAAACTTCCAAGGGCGTGCTTTGTGTTTATCTATCCGGCTGGCGTATCAATGTACTAGTACACTGATTAACTAGCCGTGTGAATGTAAAACCCGCCCTTGGAGGCGGCGTTTTTGTTTTCTGGTTTGAGTCTTTATGACTCGGAAAGGAGGAGGCTATGCCTCCTTGGGGATGCGCTCACCGGGGATCCGATCCGTCCGACCCCGTGCAGTTCGTCAAGAAGATGATCCTGTCACACTTGGCTCGGATGATCCGCGACGGCACCAATGGTCCGTTCACCGTGGACTCGCGCCAGCTCGGCGGTGTGGGTGCTCGGATCTCCTGGCTCGACCCGGAGGTCAAGAGGCGGGTCTGCAACACGGGGTTCTACTTCGGTCCAGATCCGAATGCAGTCGAGATCATGATGATGCGTGGCATGGCTGGACCGCCGGCCATTCACCGGCATCACCGGGGCGACTCCATGCTGCTGGTGCTCGGACCCGAGCAGGGCTTCCCGGAGCCGACCGGAGTGACGCTGATGGGGACTCCTCGAGTAGGGGAGGGCTCAGTCGAGATCACCCCCCACCGCAACCCGCCGGGCACATTCATCTACGTCTCGCCTGGCACGGTCCACGGCTTCTTCTCCGAAGTCGACGACGGCTTGGTCGCAATCGGCATCCAGGACCCGCCCATCCGAGTCGGAGATGAGTTCGACATCGAGGATCTGACCCTCGAGGCCGACGGCAAGACGGTCTTGCTGGCGACCTAGTCGCTAGCGCAACGCAAGAGGTCTTCTAGGAGATCTCATGGGCCCGCATGTACACCATGCGGGCCCTTCTAAATTTCTAGACCGTGTAACAAAATTTGTTGGCGGGCGTTATCAAGGGTATATCTGAATTTATGTCTGTTGATACTAGTCATAGTTTAAATCTGTCCCTTATCTCCGCGCAGCCACAGTTGCTCTGGGGTTTGTTTATGATGCTTGCGATGCAAATTAGCATCTGCGTATATTTTGTCGTACGCATGCGATATCCGTGAACGAGCCCTGTCCTTATTTTTAAAACAATGAGTATAGCGCCCGCTCACGGATTGTGAGCGGGTTTTCTTTTATTTTCTGAGGTCACGAACCAAGGAGGGATCGTGGAGGCGACTGCGCTGAGAACGTGTCTGATCGGTCAGCCGGGGCGAGATCACTGGCAGGTTACCGTGCTGGATGAGCTAAGGCCGATCACGCCGGCGATGGTTGAACATGGCCGGAGGCTGATCGAGGAGTGGGCCAATGTCTTCCCGTTGGAGGAGACCTGGGTCCAGAGAGAGGCGGGTCTGCCGTCGCTGATTGTCCGGCTGGACTGCGTGCCGGACTGGGAGCGAAACGAGCTCCAGATCTGCGAAATCGACGACCGGCCACAGGGCTTTGGGGTTGGGGGTGAGATCAACTACCGGTTCAGGGAGCGCTTCGCGGAGGTGCGGGCTTCTTGGCCACGGGTGACCGTGGTCTCGTGTCCGCATCGCCGGGGTGGCGACGACTATCTGTGGACCGACGAGTGCCGGCTGGCGGAGTTGCCGGCTGACTCGAAGACACTGGTAGTCACTCGCTGTGAGCCAACTCAGACAGAGTTCTGGCCTTTGGCAGGACGGGCGATTGCGCCTGTCCGTACCGAGGGCGACAAGAGCTACGGCGAGAGGTTGGGCTGGTGGCGTACGGTCACCAGGCCAGAGGATCTGCCGGGCCTGGGCCAGGGCTTCTGCCTGAAGCCCACCCAGGGTAGCAAGTGCCAGAACATCCTCATCGTGCATCCGGAGTGCGGGCCGGGAGCAAGTGGAAACAAGAAGCGGCGGGCGGATGGCACCAAGGTCTCCGGGTACAGCCGGAACCAGGCTGAGGCGCATCTGCGTCGGCACGGCAAGCTCTTCTGCCAGCCGTTCATCGCACCAGTGATCGCAGAGCTGGCAGACAGAGGCAAGCACAACCTCCTGTACCGGATCAGCTACGCGTTCTGTCTGGCAACGCGGCAGTGGGTGTGCTTGGGCGGGACCTGGTTCGCCAGGCCATACCCGCAACTACTCCTGCACGGGGCCAGCGACGCAATCGTCGGGCCGGTCGTCATCGGCGACTAGGCCAAAGCACTAGCCACTGGCAGCGCGCTTGCGCGCTGCCAGTGGCCAAATACTTTTTTACTAACATGTGTAGACAAATTGGAATAATCACAACTTCAGAAGAACACAAAACTCCGTTGCGGGAGATTCTTTTGGCTTTTAAAAAACTGGCGGCTAACGGCTGTATACCAAAAGGTTTTCCGCCCGGTCATGGTGATGGTTGGGGGGTGGCGACACTTGGTGAAGCAAACCCTCGCTGGCATCGCTCCGTTCAGAGTGCGGCGACAGACCCAAGTTACCTGACGCTAATTGAAGAGGTCGCTATTACTAAACCAAAAATTGTGTTGGCGCATTTGCGCAAGGCATTTATTGGCGAGGTTGCCACGGAAAATTGCCAGCCTTTTAAATTTGACGGAGCTTTGTTCGCGCATAACGGTTCTATTATTGATCATACCCGGATTCCTTTGCCGGAGGGTACTTGGCCGCAGCTAGCCGGGAATACTGATAGTGAAAAGTTGTTTGCTCATATTCGCTTGTTGCAGGCGGGGCATAAACTGACGCCGGCTAAAGCGCTGAGAGTAGCGGCACTGAATATCGCCGGTGATGGCTTGCGCTACACGGCCCTGAATACGCTTATTGCAAAAGATGGCCTGCTTTTGGGTAGTCGGATTGTGAATACGCGCTCGCTGGAGGCGGAGCAGGAGTGTCACCGGTACTATACTTTGTACCATGGAGATAGCGGGAAAGGATTTCATATTCTATGTTCCGAGCCACTAAGAGAAATGCAGGGCATTGAGTGGAGGCTTATTCCTAACGGGACGATCATCCAGGTACAAGAGAAAGTGGGTGTCTCTGAATTTAAGATCTGAAAAAGTGGCCCCGCCTTGCTCCGAAGAGCTTGGCGGGGCGCGCGATTGGCCTCGGCTAGATGCCGTGGCCGACGACAAGTGCCCAGCCCAGGGCTTCATCGGGCTCTGGTCGGTCGTCAATGTCGTCGCAGTCGTTATCCAGTCCCATTGATGCTTCTCCCGTTGTTGGAGTCCGACTTACCTGCGCTACCTACTGAAGCACAGGGGAGTGGTCAGACTGCTCACTACTCTGCGCTTCAACGAAAAAAGCCCCGGCGGCCGGGGCTTTTTTCTGATTTCTTAGATGATAGTCTATGCAGAAAAACTCCCGGCGGCCGCTGGGCTAAAGAAAAAGCTAAAAAAGAAGTTGTTTATCTTCGCTATCTGCATGTATGAAAATTGTATCTTAGAAAGGAGTAGCTTGTAAAGTGGATGGAGATCGGGCGCCCGCGACAAAAGCCGGGGCGCCCGTTCAGGCTACTGCCGCTCAGGCGGCAGTGTTTTCACAGGGCTCCCTTGCAGACGCCCTTTTCGCGGCCCCAACCTGAATGACTGGGGTCGCGGTCGGCCTCCTTCCCCCGGCCACCGTCGGGCTGAGTGCCCTTGAGCTTGCGAACGTCATGCGTTCGCGTGGCTCGCAGGCGTGCGCCGTAGTCAACGCTCGCCAGCCTGACAAACTTGGGATGCTGTTGCTTCTTGGCCATGGAACACCTCCACTATGACCACTACCTAGTTCTACCTTCCTCCTTGGAAGGCAGTGGGCGAAGATATATTTGTTACTTATATCTGCGCTCACTGACCACCAAAACAAAAACGCCTCCCGAGAGGGAGGCGTTGCTTTTTCTATGGTTAGATTCTTAGAATAAGCGAACAAGCCTCCCAGGGGGAAGAATAAGGACGAGGCTAAGAATCAAGGCCGTGGCTGAACTATTTGGTTGGCGAACTGCGGTACTCATATGTATAGATAATAGATTAGCGAAGGGCTATGTATCTGTCAACGGATACGTGTGGATAATTTTGTTGTGCGCGCTGAGGGATTCGAACCCCCGACCTACTCGGTGTAAACGAGCCGCTCTAACCAACTGAGCTAAGCGCGCCCTACTTCGCCCTGGTATACACCAGAGCTTCGAAGGGCAAGCAATTGAATTGTGAATCATCACTGCTTGTCCCGCAAAGCTCGAGCAGATGCGAGAGCGACGTGAGAAGCTAAGCGCGCCTGTAAACAGATACTACTAAAAATAACTAGAAAATACAATGTGGTGCGCCCACATGGAGTTGAACCATGGATACGGATGTATAAGATCCGAGTTTTACCGTTAAACTATAGGCGCCCTCCTTCGCGTAAAGCTACGGAAGGGTAAGCAAGTATAAATTAGCACAGTGAGCGGCTTGTTTCAATCCACGCATACAACACCCCAACATGCTTGCTTTGTCCGCCCTTAGCCTTGGCGTAGGAGGTAGAATGTTGGGGTGTTGTGTCGCTAGGAGACGGGCAGGGGTTTGAGGTCGAAGGGTTTGATGACGGCGTTGAACTCTTCTTGCTCCAGAGTCTCTTCTTCTATTAGCTTGTTGGCGATGGCGTCTAGAGCTTTTTTGCGGGAGGTGATGACTTTCTTGGCGAGTTGATAAGACTTGTGCAAGAAGTTAGAAACTTCATGGTCTATATCGGCGGCGATGGTTTCTGAGTAGTGGCGGTCGTGGTTCATTTCTCTTCCCAAGAAAACATTTTCGCCGTCGGCGTAAGTGACCGGGCCGAGCTTTTCGCTCATGCCGTACTTAGTGACCATGCTTCGGGAAAGATTAGTCGCTTCTTTAATGTCGTTAGAAGCGCCGGTGGTCAGCTCGTTAAAGATTATCTGCTCCGCGGCGTAGCCACCCATCATAGTGGCCAGCTCGGCCAGGAACTGATTCTTGGTCTTGAGCCGGTTTTCTTCAATTGGCAGCTTCATGGTGTAACCGCCGGCACGACCGCGACTGATAATGGAGATCTTATGGACCGGGTCGGCGTCCTTAAGACTGGCGGCGACGAGCGCGTGGCCGGCTTCGTGATAGGCGGTTATTTTCTTTTCTTTTTCAGAAATTATTCTGGTCTTTCGTTCCGGGCCAAGCAGAACTTTTTCAATAGACTGGAAAACGTCTGTTTGGCTGACGGTCTTGCGGTTATGACGGGCGGCGAAGATAGCAGCCTCGTTGAGCAGATTCTCTAAGTCGGCGCCGGAGAAGCCCGGAGTGCGAACAGCGACGCGGCGCAGTTCAACGCCTTTTTCCAGCGGCTTGTTGCGGGCGTGGATCTCTAAGATTGCTTCACGCTCGTCAATGTCCGGCAGGTCTATAAAGACGCGCCGGTCAAAACGGCCCGGGCGAAGAAGGGCGGAGTCTAAAATGTCAGGGCGGTTTGTGGCGGCAAGCACGATAACGCGGTTCTCGCGGTCAAAGCCGTCCATCTCTACCAAGATCTGGTTCAGGGTCTGTTCGCGTTCGTCGTGGCCGCCACCAACACCGGCGCCGCGCTGACGTCCAACCGCGTCTATCTCGTCTATGAACAAAATTGAAGGGGAGTGCTTTTTGGCGGTATTAAACGCGTCGCGGATGCGGCTGGCGCCAACACCAACAAACATTTCCACAAACTCCGAAGCGGACATATAAAAGAAGGGGACGCCACTCTCGCCGGCAATAGCGCGAGCAAGCAGAGTCTTACCGGAGCCGGGCGCGCCCATCAGCAGTACGCCGCGCGGGATCTTGGCGCCGATGTCTGTGAACTTCTTGGGGTTTTTAAGAAAGTCCACTACCTCAACCAGCTCCTGTTTTATTTCGGCCATGCCGGCTACATCTTTGAAGGTAGTCTTTTCTTTACCACCAGTAGCAGACATCTTTAGATTAGACTTGCCGAAGTTCATTACTTGGTTTTGGCCGCCTTTGGCGCCGCGGAACAGGAACCAGAAAAAACCAATAAGCAGTAAGAGCGGCAGTAGCGAAGGCAGAATCAGTCCGAGCCAGAAACGGCTGCCAGACTCTTCTTGAATTTCCAGACTGACCTGTTGCAGGGCCATTTGATCCACGCCGTAGTTGCGCAGAGTTTCGGTGATGCCAACCTCAAACTCTTTTTTGGCCTCTGCCTGAGTGCCGTCTTTGAGCCCTATCTCCAGATTGTTCCCATTGACGACTATTTTCTCAACCTGTTGTGAGTTTATCTTCTGAGCCACCTCGCCTAAGGTAAGCTGGGTCGGCTCTTCTACGGGTGTAAAAAAGAAAGAGAAGAGGAGCGCGACGAGCACTAAGGCGAAAACGGCGACTACAAAGTTTTTAACAAAATTACTCATATATTTTTTGGAGTTTTCTTTTTATTTATATGCAAAGTAACCGTATGATGTTAACACGATTTAAACAAAATCTAAATGAAGTATTTGTTTAGCGGTTGAGCAGCTGCTTGGCCTTGGCGCTCATGCTTAGAAATACCTGATACGTTGTTTTGACGTTGTCAGAGACCTGCTGGGTGTAGAGCTGAACTGTCTTGTGGGCGATATCAATTTCGTTTACCTGGGTGATCAGCTCCTCAAGGGGAGCGAGCAGAGAGACGGGCTCCGTTGATTCAACCATGGTAGAGGTCGTCGCCGGCATTATTAAGTCCTGAAGTATGCTTATGGTTGTTGTAGCGCTATCAGCTTCGCTCTTTTTTAGTTGAGCAAGCAAAGCTTCTCGTTGCTTTATCTCGCTTATCAATAACTCTTGGCTCCCGCGCCGATACCAATGCGCTTTGTCTAACGAGGCGCGCGCCTCTTTGAGCATCGGGGTAAGGACCTGCGTGTTTAGCCGAGCCTCTATTTTAGAAACGTCGTTGCTAATTTTGGTAAAACGGTTTAGCGCGGTAGCAAGCACTTCTGCCGCCTGGCTAAGTAGCGGAACATCAATAGCCAACTTCACCTCCGGATTATAAAACTGCTCGCGCCAAAACTTTAAGTCGGCGGCGGTAGCCTTGATGTACTCCAAGTCTACAGTGTCTGACGCGACGGTCTTCTTTAGATCAACCAAGTACTGACGGCGCTCCTTAAGCATATTGACTAGCGGCTTGTAAGAAGCGGCGCTGTCCTTCATGGACGGAGACTTTAGAGCCGCCTGAAGCTTCACTAGCACCTCGTCCACTTCCAGAATAGAAAAATCAACAATGCTACCCAGAGCCTCTTGGTGACTGGCAAGCTCTTCGGCCTGGTCTATAGGTTGGGCCGCCTGTTGGATCTGCACTGTTTGCGGGGCCGGCTCAGTTGAAGTTGCTTCGGAATTTAATTCTTTGGATGCTTCAGCAGACTCTTCGGGTAGTGCTCCTACGCTTTCGCTGACTTGATCCAAGGCTTCTTTTAGTTTCTCAGATTGAGCTTGGGCGCCACTTGGTACGACTAAAAAGCCGATCAAGATGGCGGCGAATAGAGCGAGGCTATAAGTACGGGCGACTGAGCTATTCAATAGTTTTTTCATTGTCTTGCTCCCCAGAGATCTTTTCTAATGCTAACGCGACGGCGGTGGCAGACTGATCATAGTACTGCGCTTCGGCTATTTGGATCTCAAAGCTCGCGGTGCGCACCTCTTGCATGAGCGTGTCGTCGTTAAAAGACTGCGCGAGCTGACCTGAACTTGTATTAAAGTAGGTGACGCCGCCCGCTAGTACCACAAGGATGACACTAGCAAAAGCAAAGGCCGTCTGGATAGTCACTCCCTCGGGTAAACGAACTGGCAGGCGGAACGGTAGGCGGCGAAGTGGTTCTTGAGCGGTAGACAAGATCATCTGCTTGGAGCGAACCATAAATTCGCGGCTAGGTTCAAGCGAGCGGAGGAGGTTGGTGACGGTTGTGAATTTTTTATTCATCATCTTCAGCGAGTAGTTCTTGTAATTTTTTGGTGGCGCGATGTTGGAGGATCCGGACCGTACCCTCGCGCTTGCCGATAACTTCAGCTATTTCTTTTGGACTCAGATCTTCGATAAAGCGGAGCTCCATTACCTCGCGCTGGTCAGGGGTTAACTGCTCAAGCGCGCTCATCACTTTCTCCAGATCAAGCTTGAGATCAAGTTGCTGGCGCTGATCCGAACTGACCTTAAGGAACTCTTCCTCCATCTGCCCAACCAAGTCGTCTACGTTCAGGTGACTCTTTTGGGTCCGGTAGTGATCGATGACTCGGTTACGAGCGATTCGATACAACCAGCTGGAGAAGGGGAAACCCCGGGATTTAAATGAAGGCAGCTTTTGCCAGGCTCTTAAAAAGACTTCATGGGTCAGATCTTCAGCCTGCTCTTTACTACCCACTTTTACGGCTATAAAACGATAGATAGCCTTGATATAGTGGTCGTAGAGCCTGCCAAAAGCCTGATCATCGCCATGCTGAGCAGCCTGGATCAACTCTTGTTCATCTTCTAACATATATAACGAATGACTTAGCGTTTGGTTACCCTGGTGTTCTGGCCTGCCATGCGAAGCCAAATTATATACTACCACTAGCTAAGAAAAGCCCATGCTTCGCTCAATCCTTCTTCGCTGAAGCTACGCAGGGCACTTCTTCGCCTTGGAATGGCTTGCACTGCGTAGCGCATAGGCCTGCCATGCGAAGCCAAATTATATACTACCACTAGCTAAGAAAAGCCCGTGCTTCGCCGAGGCTACGCAGGGCCATTCTCCGCCAAGGCGGAGAATGGAGCGGGTAAGGGGAATCGAACCCCTGTCGACAGGTTGGAAACCTGTAGTATTACCACTATACGATACCCGCCTTCGCTAAAGCTTCGGCGGGCAGGCCCGCACGATTTATCTATACTACAATTTTTTAGCTTTAGAATCAATGTGATTCTCTTGATTTTAACCGCTATTCCGCTATACTGGTTTCACCATGAAAGCTGTTAAGAATCTGATTTTCACTGTTTTGGCGAGTGCGATCTTGATCGTTACTTTAGGGCTATTCTTTAGCTCAGCCAGTGGAGATGCGGTCATCCCGCGGCAGTTTTTCGCGGCTCGCCTGCGCGCGGCAGACGACTCTAGGAACATGGCCAGGCTTATTAATGACTCTCTGCAAAATCTTAAGAAAATAGATGAGTACCAGCGCCAGGGGGCTGTCAGCAGCGCCTTGGACTTGCTTCAATTTGAGATAAATACGGCGACCGATCGACAGGAGGCAGCGTCGCTGCTTGCGAATCAGTTGGAGCAGATGGCCAGAACCACAGCGGAGATGGACCCGGCGGCTGCCGAGCGATTGGCGGTTGAAGCCGTAACTACCGGAGTAGCGATGGTCAGCACGATGATCAATTACAACGATTCGCTGAATCAGCTGTTTACCGGTATTCAAGCAAGGCTGACCGGCGCTCCTAGCGAGGTTAATGTGTCGGCTGTTTTGGCGGAGATAAATGCGGACGCGGAGGCTATAAATCGTCTAAGCACCAGTTTCAACGGACTGCTGGATGATTTTGATAGTCGGTACGTGAAGTAGATAGTGCTCACACTTTGCTTGCCTGCAGGCTCGAGATTTTGGGATTTTATCAGGACGTGATAATGTGAACACCATCTAAGAGTAGCAAGACTTTCGGGCTGTCGTATACCGGTAGTATGCCTGTTTTGGGAACAGGTGGACTGGGTTCAATTCCCAGCAGCCCGACAAAAATTGACACCAGCGCGTGAAATGCCGCAAAATGAGGGAATGAGATTTGAATGGACTGACCAGGAACATGCGCCGGAGTCTTTGCAAACTGTTAAGGTGCGTGATTTTGTGAAGAATGTTTGGTCTATTCGAGGATCACTAGACACCCCCGAAGGAAGAGAAGCTTTTGACCGACTCTGCGAAGACGTTGGAAAAGACGAATTTGATGAAGGTTTCAGGCAGGGCGAAACAGAAGCATATCAGTGGGCCTTTGAAGAAATTGTTAGCCCTGAGAATCCGGACCTGAACTTAGTATCAGCTACGATTGACCTTTTGTATATCTTGCAGGGTCGTGTGGGTGAGGATGGCTCTAGGGCGGCTCACGCTGTCAAAGAACCACTCCAAAGGTTTATAGAGAGCCCGCGGGCAAACTATTTACTATCTATACAGGCAAAAGAAACGATACGCCAGGAAAGCCTTTTCCTGGAAGATGAAGCCCTAGATCATACACTTCCAATTCGTGGAGGGAAGAGACTATTTAAGTTTGGGGATAGGCTTTTTGAATGTGCCGAGGATGACGGTGTTAGAGTTAACGCAGTTATTAATGGTGATGAATCGGATGTGGAGCGCGAGCGGGAACTAAGAGAAATTTCGTCACTACGCTCTGTAGCTATACGCGACTTACTGACTGATTCAGACCAGGCGTTAAGCGATACAGACATCGAGAAGCAGGTCGTATTATTCCAAGATATATTTTTGCAGCCGTATATCTTGCGTGGAATAGAGGCGGATTTCGCTCATTTATCTAGTGACGACCGCTTTAATGATACTTTTAATCAGCAACGCGTAGAAAGTCGTAGTAAGAGCTACTTAAAAATTCATGAGTTATCAACACAGGAACTGTTTTACCTGATTAGATTTTTAATGACTAAATCTCAGCGTGAGGTGACAGAGCGCCTCAAGCCGTTTGCTGAAAAATTTGGGCAAGATGGACTGAGAACTTTTTTGTCTACGGGTGATGACCTTAGCTTTGGTGAGGATATTCTTGATGTTTCCGAGCGGATGCCTGAGGATTCTGTGAGGGCTTTATTTGCGAAGTATGCAGAGATTGTTGATGCGGCTCAGTCTAGCGCGGCGTATCTGGTGGATAATTTTCCAGCTGGTGCTGCTAGCATAATCTCAGAAGAAAAGATTACACGACAGCTACTAAGTAAGGGTAAAGAGTTGTTGGCGCGCTACGAAAAAGGGGATGTTCCGGAGAAAATTCCAGAAGAACTGGATAATATCAAGGCAGATATTTTGTTATTTGGAGCGGCCTTAAAGACGGCGGGCGAACACGAACAAATCAAGTTTGAGGATGTTAAGGGAACTGAGATTGCCAGCCTTCAGACAAAGGAAATACCTCCTGCGGATCGTGAAGCGATGATTGCGCTATTCAAGCAGATTCGCGAGAATGACAAGTACAGTCCGGAGCACCTTGCCGCTCTAGAACAGGGCTTCAGAGAAGCGCTGGAGAAAAATATCGGCCGCTTTTATGTTGCGAAGTACAACGGCACCGTGCTTGCCTTTGTGCGCTTTGAAGACCTGCCAAATGGAAATGTCTATGCCGGTTCATTTACGGCCAGTCAGGATGTTCGCGGATCCACTATTGGCTCGGCCTTGATTGAAGAAGCGTTTATGCGGGAGAATGCAGATAGAACGCTGGAGGCAGTCGTATTTTCCGGTAACCCAAGACTAATGGAGTATCACACGAAAGTACTTGGACATGAAATTCTACGCGACAAAACCCTAAAAATTGGCGATGCCACTTACTTTAAGATGATTCGTCGACCGCAGGGTGCGACTAAGAGCCTGGCTGCTTAGAAAAATCTGCTTGTACAAATGGTGTCGCCGTCTCCCAGAGCGACTCGAATAAAGTGCGGTGCATTTGGCTGATGAATGGGTCGTCGACGATCACGCCGATGCGAGCTTTTTCGTTATAGCTAAGAAAACTTACTTTTTGATTATAAATCTGCACGATGCTACTAAAACGTTTCTGGGTAAGGGGAATTAACCTGATGGTGACAAGCTGGTTTTTCAGCTTGTCTTCAAGGCACCGAACATAGTTCGTGTCTGGCCCGAGAATACGTTTATGAATACCGCGCCTGACTCGCTCGTTTATATAGCGAGCGTTTTCCGCTGGTAGGTACTTGTCCATCACCTCGTGGTCAAGATAGGTGAGCACCTCGTCGCCGGACTTTAGGGTATCATCTGCCAGAATGCGAACCGCCTTGGCGCCTTCAAAGTACTGCACACCCGGCTTGCCGGAGATGAGATTAAAGTCTGAGGTTAAGTTGTTGATTATTCCGCCCAGCGCCTCTTGGGCGACTTTGGCAGACTGCTCTTTCTGCTCGGCTAGCTCCTTCAGGCGCAGGGGGTGGGCCGGCTCAAAAAGCAACACCTTTTGCTTGCTACTCTTTTTAACTAAGCCAATAGCTACCAACTCGTCCAAAACCTTGTAGGTCAGCCCGCGCTTGAGGCCGGATTTTTTACTAATATCACTGGCCGACAGGGCGCCATTTTTAAGCAATATTTCGTAAACCCTGGCTTGATCCGGGGCCAGCCCGGCTTTGGTAAGAGTGTTTTCGTACATATTTTGCCTGCCTTATCTCAAGGATATCATTTGAATGCAGGGGTGGAAAGTGGATAACTTTCACAGAAATATGACATTTTTAGAGCTTTTCTAGAAGTGCTTAAAACCTCTTGAAATCTAGGGTTTTTGGCATTTTGGCCTTTGCTATTGCCACGAGGGCTTGACAAATCTTGTAAATGGTGCTATAGTGGTTGTAGAACCTGAGAAGAGGGTTGGTCCACAAACAAGTTGCTGGAGCAATCGCTTAACAGGAAAAGTTGAAGAAATGTCAGTGGATGCGTGCTTTTCACCCCTGACCCTGACTAGATAGCTTTACTCAGAGCATCTAGCGGGGCGGTAACTGCGCCGGCAAGGCAGTAAAGAGGAGGGAGTGGGAGCAAAATTAGACATCTGATGGTATTTCTCGCCTTGACCAATCGTTGGTCTGGCAGTTGTGGGAGCGGCTCGGGAACGTCTGGCTGGAGAGCGAGACCGGAACGGGTAAAACCACGACAAAACGGTTCAGGAACTTTTCTTTTGAGGAGAGCCCCGCTTCGCATAAAGCTACGCAGGGTAAAAGTTCCTAGGGAGATCCGCTGGACAGAAGGACCTAAACCCGCCTTGTGTCCAGAAATCTCTCTAGAGATAGAGAGTTGTACCTTAACAACTGAATAGAAGCGTACTAAACACAGGCGATACTCGGGGATTATATACCGGAGTGCCTGTTGGCCGTAGTGCGTGGATGCGGTATGGATATGTTGGATTGCTACACACAATACAATTGATTCACGAAACCCCGAGCTCATAAAGAGCTCGGGGGTGGTGAGTCCGTTGTGGACTCAACTGTGGCGCCAACAGTATAAACGGCGTGGACAAAGGAGGCTAGTCATGGCGAGCAAGTTCGTCTTGGCCGGGCCGCCTCGGTCCGGGAAGTCCTGCTTGAGGGAGGGCCTCAAGCAGGCGATACGGCGCATCCCTGGGGCGCCGTACCCGTACGTAATCACGGCCTGCCCCGACGGGGAGGGGTCGTGGTTCCAGGAAACCGTCAACGCGGATCCGGCGTTGGCGGCGGCGTGCAAGGCGGCCTACAAGGCCAAGTTCACGCCGGAATTCGTCGAGCGCATCAAGACTTCGGTCGAGAGGTGCTCGCTCGAGCTGACGCTCGTCGACATCGGAGGCATCCCCTCCGTTGAAAACGAGCAGATCTGTTCGGGGGCCACTCACGTGGTGATCCTTGCCGGAGACATGAGCAAGGTTGCCGAGTGGCGCGAGTTCGCCCGGAAGGTCGGGCTTGTCGTGGTGGCGGAGATTCACTCCGACTATCACGGCACGCAGGACATGATCGAGGGCGTTGGCCCCGACCAGGTCCTGCGCGGCGCCGTGCACCACCTTGAAAGAGGTGAACCGGTGGCCGACCGGCCGATGGTGGCGGCACTGGCGAGCTGGCTGGTGACGCTCGCCAAGTAGTGTGAAGCCAAATGACGCGATCCTTGCTGGTGCGTCATTTTCTGTTCTACAAAGACCCTAAAAAAGGTCGCCTCTTTCCAGCGGCATGGCTGGAACAGCAAGAGAGGTTTTGTCTCTTAAAGGAGGAAGCATGTCCTTGTACAACGTGGACATCGAGAAGCAGGAGGGTGGCCTCCTGATTCGGGTGAGCTTCGGCTCACCCGCACAGAATGACCAGATCGTCCTCGAGACGGCCACCCGTCTCGAGGAGCTCGAGGCCGCCGGCGAGCTGTCCGGTGGTGGCGTGGCCCGCGTGAACGGGCCCGCATCCCTGCCGGTGGCGATGGTGCTCGCGCACCACCTCGCTCACCGGTTCACGGGGGTCGCGTGCTTCGACCCCAAGATGGGGAAGTACGTGGTCGCCATCGCCCACGGCGGACAGTACGCCGTGGGCGACCTGATCGACTAGTTCGGTCAGGAAAACCTCTGAGCAATCAGAGTTGCTGCAAAATCCGGCAGTGTAAATAAAGGTAAACAGTTTTTGTCCCCGTCGTGAACTGAAATCATAATGGAGAGCCACGCGGAAGCAGAACCGCTAGGACACGAGCACGACCGGCTCATGTCGAAATGGTTAGGTCAGCGCCTGAAGGGAGCATGGTTCGCCCAGCTCCCTTCAGCAAAATTTACATTTTGAGTTGAGATTCATGCGATGGATTTTATTAACATTTCGCACTGGGGAGCGCGATCCATCGCATAAATCTCTTCTTAAAAGTCGTCCCGCGTGGGGCTCAAGAGGAGAAAATAAAAAGGAGGGTGCCACGATGTGGCGGCTCAAATCAGGGGAGATGGTGGTAGACCGGCATCGGTCACACATCCACCCCACGGTAATGCCGCACCTGCCTGCGGCACTCGCCCGAATTAGTTCACAGGGCAGGGACTTTCTCGTTGAATCGGTCGACTTCGGTCGGCCAATTGGCGAGACGATCTGCGTTCCCACCGGACCGAGGGACGAAATCGTATATGCAGTTCGGTCCGGACGTCGGGGGCTCACGCGGTTTGTCAAAAACCGCGCACCGCTTCCGACTTCAGCCGTCAGAGTTGTCCTGAAGAGAGACGATGCTGGCGGCTATTTTGTTCTCTTGACCGCCTTCCTGGGGCCACCGGCACCGCCGGAACCATGGGACCGAAATACGATTCGCACGCGCGATGAACTCGCGCGAGCAGTCGCCTTCTGGAATACTCACGCCCTTGTGTGGGGGTATGAGCCGAGTATTGCGGGCACGGAAACCAAACGTTGCCCGTGGTAACACGGGCGGGAAGGAGGGGCTGCAATGCCCACAACACAAGAGCTGGCGGAGCGTCTTAGGACGCTTGTACCAGGGCGTCCGATTTCGAAGGCGATTGAGCTCGTGCTCGAGCGCCACGGCGATCGGACCCGGCTCGGAGGCGAGCCAGAGGTCAACCATGTTCTCCGCGTTGGAATCGCGGGGGCCGAGTACGCTTTGGCAAATTTGCCGGAACAGCTCGAGACCCTCGCGCTGTGCGGCGTGCTCCACGATGTTCTCGAGGACACGCCGACAACCGACACGGAGCTCGTGAACTTTTTCGGCGGTGAGGTCGCGCGAGTCGTTCGCGCGCTTTCGCACGTCGAAGAGGAAGAACCCGAGGCGATCTACTACGCCCGGGTGGCTGCAGGCGGACAGCTGGCAGTTGTCATCAAGCGTTGCGACCGCTTAGACAACTTCGGCTGTTTGCACGCTGCGCCGGAGAAGTTCCAGCGCAAGGTGCTGCGTCTGCAGCGAGCGGCGTTACCGATTTGGCGGTCGATGGACCCAGAGGGGTACCCGCTGATCGTGGCGGCGCTCGATGATCTCGACCGTCGCCTCAACCACAACCCCTGCGACAAGCAGGGAAAGGGAGTCTGAAGTGGAAAAGCTCCAACAGGCCGTAGCTTTGGCGGCCAAGATCCAGAGCATCGTTTCCGACGTGCTGGCGCGGCACATCGGACGCGAAGACGTCATCCGCGCCACACTGCTGTCGCTCGTATCGGGCCGGCCGGCGTTCTTCCTCGGATCTCCCGGGGTGGACAAGACCGGCACAGTCCAAGCGCTCGCCGGTCGGATCACGGGTGCGTCGTTCTACGACGCGCTCATGCCGACGGTCGCCTCGGCCGATCAGCTTCTCGTGGAGAGCACCTCCATCGAGGAGACGACCGATGCGGGCGGCGCCAAGCAGATCCGCACTCGGGATCAGCTTGGTCGGGCTGCGGCTGCCCACATCGTCTTCGCAGACGAGATCTGGAAGGCCGAGCCCCGCGTACTCAACACGCTCATCGACCTGTCGAAGGGCGATGGCGTGCGGCACGACGGGATGCTGGTCAAGACACCGCTTCTGGCGTTCTTGTCGGCGTCCAACGAGTTGCCGGAGTCCGAGGGCAACCTCGGAGCGGTCTGGAGTCGCATGACGATTCGCGTCGTCGTGCAGCCTCTCGACCGTAGTGGCAAGATCGGGCTGGTCAAGGCCCGGCTCGGTCGCGACCGACAGTCGGCGCAGACGGCAACCTCGGCCCAGCTCACGCTGAACGAGGTGACGCTCCTGCGTCAGGCTCGACCTTTCGTGAAGATCCCGGACGACATCGTCACGGTGGTCCTGGACATCCTCCAGGAACTACTCGACGACAAGTCCGCCGACTTCGCGTGGGCATGGGCCGACGACCGGCGGTTCGGCCGTTTGTTCGACATCCTGCAGGCGAAAGCGCTGCTGGAAGGTCGGCAGACGGTCGGCAAGCAGGACCTCGCGGTCCTGGAGTGGCTGCTCTGGGACACCCCCGAGCAGATTCCGGTGGTCAAGGCGAAACTCGCCCCGTATTGTCGGACACCACTCAACGACGCGCAGGAGGTAGTCGATACCCTCCTGTCGCCGACCGGAACCGTGCAGACGGTTTGCGGCGGCGATCGAGGCAAGGGCGTTCCGGCCATCCAGCAGTGCGAAAGCGCTCTGGAGGAGTTGGTGCGCCTGCGCTCCGACGCAAGTGACGCCGCCATGCAGGCGGCGATCGACGCGCTCACCGCGCAGGTGAACGCGAAGAAAGCGGACGTGATCGCGGTGGTCACGGGCGCCAAACGGACTGCGTAAGGGAGGTGCAACATGGGCGACAAGCCCAAGCCCGTCACATGGGCAGAGCTCATGGAGCTCGCGGTGACGGACGTGGATGCCTTCGGGTGTCTGCGGTACCTCCGTCACCGCGAAGCTGTGCCGGCTATCCCGGAGCTGGCACAGAAGTCCGAGAAGAAGTTCCCGGGAGCTGAGGGGGCGCTCCTCGATCTGTACCACGGACTCTGGTCGCCAGAGCCGACGGTGCGGGACGAGGTGCCCCCGTCGAGAAGGTACTGGAAGGAGATGCTTGGCGAGACGCTGAAGTCCAGCGCTTACCAAGAGCTCCACGCCGGTACGCAGCTCTCGGAGCTAAAGTCGGTTCTCGGTACGGTGGCCATGGGCGAGTCAGTACTTGCCCTGGTGCCGGAAGAGGACGGTGAGAAGCTCCAGGAGTTGGACAAGGCCTCCGCCGACGCTGAAGCTAAGGCGGACGAGGCAGCAGACGCTGAATCGGCCGCGCAAGCGGCGCAGATGTTGGCGGGGGCTGCAGTTTCTCAAGCTGGGCAGGGCCAACCTAGTGGCAAGTCGCAGGGCGCAAGCTCGGGCGGCATGACTCCGGCGCAGGCCCAGACCCGCGCGAACGAACTGGCGAATGCCGCGGCGAAGGCCAAGGCAGATGCGCAGGCGGCGCGCGAGCTGGCCGACGAGGCCGAGCTTGACGCAGAGATTCTGGCCGAGGAGTTGCTGGGCAAGCCCGGTAGCGACAAGGCGCAAGAAAAACTGCGTGAGCTGACGCGGATCGGCCTCCAGGCCGTCCGCAACGCCCAGGAAAAAGTCGAGAAGGCCTCGCAGACTATCGACTCCTGGGGACTGGATGAGGCGGAGCTGATGCGCACTGGCATTCCCGAGTCACTCGGGTTGCTGGAGCGTATGCGGCGCAACACCTCGTTCCAGAAGTTCGCTGCCCTGCTCGGACGCATCCGCAAGATCGCGGCTCGCAAGGCACGATCCAAGGTGAGCGGTGAGGGCGCACGGATCACGACGGTGGAAACCGGCCGTGATCTACGGCGTGCCTTGCCGAGCGAACTCGTCGCGCTCTCTCACTCGGTTCCGGCACTACGCGCGAAAGCGCTGATGCGCTGGGCCAAGGGAGAGCTCGCTCTGCGCGGCCAGCAGGCCAAGCAGAAACTCGGCCATGGTCCGGTCGTCGTCTGCGAAGACGGTTCCGGCTCCATGGATGGAGCAAAGCTGCAGTGGGCTAAGGCGCTTTCACTCGCCCTCGCACACTACGCCAAGCTCCAGAAGCGGTCGTTCGGGTGGATATTGTTCGACTATGGCGTCAGGCTGAGTCGGACGTATCCACAAGGGCGGCTGTCTGCCGAGCGGCTGCTCGAGATTGCAGAATCTCGAGCAGGCGGAGGAACAGACTTCGAGGCGCCGCTTCGGAAAGCGTTCGAGATGATTCGCGAGCAAGGCCTGAAGAAGGCCGACATCGTGTTCATCACGGACGGCGACTGCGCCGTCTCGGAGAAGTTCCTCGGTGAACTGGCAGCGATCAAGAAGGAGTTGGAGGTCAACATCATCGCAGTTCTCTGCGACGCTGGCCACAACGCCGAGGCGACCGTTGCGAAGTTCGCCGACATTATTGAAACAGCTTCGTCCTTCACGGCTGAGGAGGCGGAGAGCAAGGTGTTCAGCCACTTCTAGGAGGGGTGAGATGTCTGACCAAGCCGCGCCTCTCGTCGTTACGCTGACGGCCGAACATGGCCAGAAGTGGGACGCCGAGAAAAAGCGCGGGGCGATCGGTACGTATCGTCCCGCCGGATCGGGCCGACGGAGCCCGTTCCACCTGGTTTTCATGCCTGACGGTGTGGAGCCGGGTCAGCAGGTCCGTCTGACCCTACGCGAGATCAAACCTGACAGCGCAGGGCACATGATGTATCGCGGATCGCCGGCGCCGGTCGCGTACGCCGAAAAGTGGCGCGACAACGGTGACGGCACGGCGAGCCGGGTGACCATCTCGACCAACTGGCTCTTGCAAGAGAGCGAGGAGGGAGTGCTGGAAACTCGGCCACTCGCAACCCGCGAATGGGACCCGCCGTCGGTTCGGCACGATCTCAAGGTCGTCTGGGGAGTTGATCAGGTTTCGTCCTTCGTTGAGAGGGTTGCGACCAAGATCTACACCCAGCAGGCCGAAAAGGTTACTGCCGGACAGATGGTCTGGGTTAATACTGGGACACGAGAAGAGCAGGGTGCACCGGAGCAGCTTCCCGTCTTGCAAGTGAAGGTGGGATACGGCGACTTCGGAGGACACAAGCTCGAACTCGTGTGGAGCGACGCATGGACTCTGACGGCGGACTGCTACTTCGCAGTGAATACCGAGTACACTCGGGAAAACACTTCGTACGGCAAGCTGCCGAAATGGGTTCAGGCGCAACTCCTCAACCAGTACCCGACATGCGGTTCGTGCGGCACGGTTCGTTACAACAAGGAGGAAACTTCTTGGTGTGCGACTTGCCGACCGTATCGCGAAACCGAGCAGTGGATTGTGGCCTCGCTGACTCCGAAGCGCAAGCTGGAGCTTTCAGTAGAGGCCGCGAAGCTACTCGGCGCAGGCAGTGCCCTTGAAGGTGAGTTGGGTGTGGCGATTCTCAAGGCCACTCTCGACCACATCGGGGACAGTTGGAGACGGGATGACTTCGTCCAGCGGTGGACCGGCTATGGCTGGTACTACTTCTGCGATGACGCAGTCTACGGATCCAAGCTCTCTCCGGCTGCACTCCAGATTCTCCAGTTCCTGCCCCATGCAAGTGGTGACGGAATGGTGGAGATGGTGGCGTGGCTCAGCGGGGGCCACAAGCAGAACTTCTCTGACTACTACGCGGCAGCGCAGGTCAGAGGAGAGCGAGTCCAATTGCCAGTTGGACTTCAGAACGTCGTAGAAAATCTGGCAGCAGGCAGGACAGGTTTGGCAGAACGCCTTCGTGGCGGCGAGCCGGATCGGCTTCTGGCTCTGCAGGAGTATCGGGGCTTGGGCGACAACATCGACCGAGATTCCCGAGAATTCAGGGAGGTGGGTAATCTTCTGGTCGACGGCGACCAAGATTATGCCAAGGCCCTGAGGCGCATTCGTGGTCTTCCGTCAAGGAGGCCCGCGGTGATTGCCGCACCTGCGCCACAACAAGGCCGGGCAGCCGCTTGGGAAGAGCCGGATGTTCCGCGCCACCAAGAGATGCCTGCTGCGCTCGATCCGTGGCAACAACAGCTTGCAGCCCTCAAGGCGAAGCTAGACAAAGACAAGCCGTCGTAGCGATGGCTGTCAAGAAAGGAGATTGTATCACGATAGGTTCCCAGCTGGACTAGCCACCGGCGTAGACATTCCCAAAGTGGCACTTCGGGCCGGATGACAAAACACACCCTGTCATCCTGCGGGTTTCGCTGGCTCGAGAGAGTCGACGGAAAGGGTAGCGTGTGGGCGGGGGATGGTTTCGACTATCTCCCGCTCGCTCAAAAATATTTGCCCGTTAGCGGGCTGGGGATAAATTCAACGGATGGCGATAGATTCTAAAAAATCTCTCTCCTCTAACCATCCGATGATTTAGTCTCCGGCCCACTGCCGGGCAAAAAAACACCCCGCGCCCTCCTTGGCGCGGGGGTTTTTTATTTGGCAAAAATGGAGAGTGAGGTTATAGTAACAAGCGAATGCCCTCGTAAGCAGAGCTTGCGAAGGCGGCATTCGGAAAATATACAAATGCTTCGCATTTGAACATTTCTCCTCACTTGCCCTCGTAAGCGGGTAGCTTGCGAAGGCGGC
>PFBD01000007.1:0-6114 GCA_002773415.1 Candidatus Harrisonbacteria bacterium CG10_big_fil_rev_8_21_14_0_10_49_15
TAAAAACAAAGAGCACGAAGTGCACTTAACCATAGACGCTCTGCCCGGTTCCTTGGAGGCGCTGTTGTTTTTGTACGGCGACCCCATTGAACTAAAAAAGGCGGCCTCAATCCTTGGCGTTAAAGAAAAGGCATTGGAAGAGGCGACTGATGCCCTGGCAAAGTTTTTAACTGACTCAAGGCGCGGCCTGGTGCTTGTGCGTCACGATAATAAGCTGCAACTTGTGACCAGGCCAGACCTAGCGCACCTACTGCAAACGCTTATCAAGGCAGACCTGGCTGAGTCTCTAACACCCGCGGCCGTGGAGACGCTTGGGATAGTCAGTTATGCCGCGCCCGTGACCAGAGCCGAAATAGACTACATCCGCGGTGTGAACTCCAGCTTTATTTTGCGTCAGCTCATTTTGCGCGGCCTTGTCGAGCGAAGCGCAGACAGCAAGAGAGCCAATGCCTATGTTTATCAGCCGAGTATGGAGTTTTTGAAGCACCTCGGACTTATGCAGATAGAAGAGTTGCCGGAGTACGAGAGGTTTAGGGCGGCCGCGAGAAGCATTGGGTCTGCGAATAACGAATCGGAAAACGAACCAACGAATGCAGGCGGCGAAGATTCTTCGGCTGCGCCTCAGAATGACAGTGAAAAAGCGGAGCCCGGCGGCTTGATCTAACCTTTAAGTAGTCATTGTCTGCTACTATATAGATATATGGACCGAAATTTGTTTAAAAAATTCTCAGAACAGGTACGTGACCTAAGTCAAAAGGGATTTTCCACATTTCCCACCGGGGACCGATCTTACTTTGGCCACGTGCTTATCGTAGTTGGAGTTTTGGCAGTGGCTATTTTTGCCGGCATCCGACAAGCGCCGGAAGATGCCGGCGCCACCGCGCGCATCATTGTTAATG
Organism: Candidatus Harrisonbacteria bacterium CG10_big_fil_rev_8_21_14_0_10_49_15; assembly: GCA_002773415.1. Taxonomy (GTDB): domain Bacteria; phylum Patescibacteriota; class Minisyncoccia; order UBA6257; family 1-14-0-10-44-23; genus 1-14-0-10-49-15. The sequence goes on from PFBD01000007.1 coordinate 900, forward strand.
CCGAGGCCACTGCTTTCCAGCCATCTGCTATTTTAAGCGAGAGTGGCGAAGAAGCGGAGGAAGGACTAGAGATCGAGCCAGCAGTCAAAAGCATTGTTGAGGGGCAGGGGTCTGACGCTCTGGCCGACCCAACCATCCAAGCCGCACCAACAATAACCACCGATCCTGTTGTAGACGCGGACGCGCCGCTTGTCATCAACCCGGCTGCCGCCTTAGTCCGCGACCTGGACGCGCAAAACTCCGCTTTTCTACACGCGGGTTCGGCCAGCTGGCCGCTTGCCTCGCTTACAAAGCTGATGACCGCTTTGGTTGCCCTTGAAGAACTAGGAGGGGACGCATCCGTAGTCATCTCTGCAAGCGCCGTTGCCACCGAAGGCGTGGCTGGAAGTTTTTCAGTTGGCCAGGAGTATCTAGTCAAAGATCTGGTCGCGGCCATGATGACCTCCAGTAGCAATGACGCGGCTGTGGCCCTGCAGGAGGCGTACGACGCCAAGCAAGCCCGGTCTTTGAACAGCGCGCCCGCAACCGGCACTTCTCCCTTTATCCTCTCCATGCGCGCGAAGGCAAACGTCCTTGGGATGAACGATACGTTTTTTGACGACCCCTCCGGCCTTTCCGCGGTTAATCAGTCCACGGTCCTAGACGTAGAGAGGCTTGCCCGGGCCATTTTAAAGACTCAGCCGGATATATTCAACCTTTCGCGTCAGTCAGAGGTCACTATTACTAACCAGCTAACCGGAGCTAAGCGCACCATCCGCAGCATTAACCGATTTGCCGGGCGCAGCGACTTCCTTGGCGGCAAGACCGGTTACACCGACCACGCCGGAGAGAATCTTCTCAGTCTTTTTAAGCACGGCGAAAAGACCTATCTGATTGTAGTCTTTGGATCGCAAGACCGGTTTGGCGAAACTTTGAAATTACTTTCGTGGACAAAGGCCCAGTAACACTTAATTTCCAATTTACGAATTTTCAATTCCTGCCTGCCGGCAGGCAGGTTCAAACAATGAATTAATTCTCTAATGTTTTAAACATTGAAAAATTGCACAATTGAAAATTGTTTAGAAATTAGAAATTGAGAATTGGAAATTAATCTTGCCATGATCAGCGTTATTTTACTTCAAGTAGTTCGGGTCCTTGGACTGGCCATCCTCGCGTTTTTGGTCGCCTTTTCCATAACCCCGCTTGTGGTTTCGTTCATAGAGCGTCTTCGACTAAAGAAAAGAATAAAGCCGGCCTCTGAAGTGCCGGTGTTTGCAAGGTTGCACAAAAGCAAGGAGGGTACGCCAACTATGGGCGGCATCATCATCTGGGCCACAGTCCTTATTTTAGCGGTCCTTTTCTGGCTGCTGGACGGTCTGGTCCCGGGCGGATTTTGGAACTACTTGAACTTTGTTGATCGAGCGGAAACATTTGTGCCGCTCTTCGCGCTGATGATTGCCGCCGCTGTTGGTTTTGTCGACGACTGGCTCGGCGTTCGCGGCGTTGGCCCGCGGGGTGGAGGACTAAAGATGAGACACCGGCTAATGTTATACCTTGCTCTGGCCGCCCTTGGCGCCTCTTGGTTTTACTTTCGTCTAGACTGGGACGTTGTCCGGATACCGCTTGTGACCGAAGGCCTGTCCCTGGGTTGGTGGTACATCCTCTTCTTTATTTTCATCATCGTCGCCAGTGCCTTTTCCGCCAATGAGACCGACGGCCTGGACGGCCTGGCCGGCGGGGTTATGCTTTTCTCTTTTGTGGCACTAACTATCGTCGCCTTTGTCTTGGGCAGATTCCATCTGGCCGCGTTTGGCGGCGTTATCATCGGCGCCCTTTTGGCATTTCTTTGGTTCAACATTTACCCGGCCCGATTTTTCATGGGCGACACCGGCAGCATGTCGCTTGGTATCACCATCGGCGTTATAGCAATGCTGACCAACACCCCCTTGCTTTTACCACTCTTCGCGCCCATTTTTGTTTTAGAGTCCGGGTCTGTACTGCTACAGCTCACCAGTAAAGCGACCAGAAAAAAGAAGATCTTTTTATCAACGCCCATCCATCATCACTTTGAAGCGCTTGGTTGGCACGAAACAAAAGTAACCATGCGCTTTTGGATCGTCTCCATAATCTCCGTCACCCTTGGCCTGGTTATCTTCTTTTTGGATAGATTCATTTAGTCGTACAAGACTTATAACTCGTATATACTAAGAACATGAAGCGCCGCACCAAACAATTTATTTACGGAGGAAGTTATCTGTCCGTCATCCTCATCATCTTCGCCAGCGTATTCGCGATTGTGCACGAGCCGGTTCTCAGTTGCTTTGATGGTAAACTAAACCAGAATGAAGAAGAAGTTGACTGTGGCGGCGTCTGCGCGTCGTGTGCTTTGAAAACAGTCAGACCAATTCAACTTGGAACTCCGGAAACTGTTATAATTTCAGCCGGCTCTGGCAGTGCCAGCCAACTGCTCACCGTCGTTGAACTGCGCAACCCAAACAACAACTTCAGTGCAGGTCCCATTACATATGAGCTTGGTATCTTTACACAAGGCGGCGAGCTTATTGATGTTATCACCAGGACAACCATCCTTTACGCAAGCGAGGTTCGCTACGAGATCCAACCAGTCAGTATCACCGGTGCAACTGGCGTTACTGTCCTTGCAACCACAACCGCCACTCAGTGGCTGGAGGTAGAAAAACTGGCCCGACCAAACTCCCAAATTCGAAGCCAGCGCGAGGAATATAGTCCGGACCAAAGGACGCTGACTGTCACCGGTATTTACAAGAACACAAACACCTTTTCCGTCAGAGAGGTTGAGCTGCACGCGCTCATCCGCGACACCGGCGGCAGCCTGGCCGGCGTTGGTAAGACTCTTATTCGCGACCTTGCGCCGGACGAAGAGCGCGCCTTCCAAATAGTTCTTCCTCTTGCCGTCACCATCGCGCCAGAAGACTTAGCCTCGCCAATAATCTCAACCGCGATCCGTAGACTTTAGCCATAGAAATTGATTCAAGGTATAATCCGGATATGCTCAGCTACTTCCGGCGCCAAGATTGGCTTTTAAACGGAGCGGTTTTTTTTCTCATCGGCTTGGGCCTGCTTCAGATATACAGCATTAGTGCAGGTGGCTTGTTCCCGCAACAACTTCTCTGGGCCGGCCTTAGCATCCTTCTGATCTTCGTTTTTTTATACACAGACTGGCGGGCACTTATTAGTTATCGCTGGATAATTGTCTCCATCTACCTACTCGCCATTGCCCTACTTATTCTTACTTACTTTTTCGCCCCATCAATCAGAGGTATTCGGAGTTGGCTGGTTGTCGGCCCGCTTCGCTTTCAAGTCTCCGAGTTTGCAAAACTTGCCCTGATAATCTTTTTCTCATACTACTTTGTCCGGCGGCACATCTCCATTGCTCGCCTCTCTAATATCATCCGGCCGTTTATCTACTTCGCCATCCCGGCCCTACTTGTTTTTCTTCAGCCCGACTTGGGAACAGTTATAGTCTTGTTCGGAATCTGGGTAGCATTCCTACTTGTCTCCGGTCTTCGCCTTAAACACATCGCCATCGGCCTAGTCATCCTTGCTATCGTTGCCGGCATCGGTTGGACCAGCGTGCTTGCCGACTACCAAAAAGAGCGCATCATCGGCCTGTTCCAACCCGGCTACGACCCGCTCGGAGTGAACTACAGCACTATTCAGTCTAAAATAGCAGTCGGCTCCGCCGGTCTTATCGGTAAAGGCTTTGGTCAGGGGACTCAGGTTCAGCTCGGCTTTCTGCCGGAGTCCGGCACCGACTACATCTTCTCCTCGGTCATGGAGGAGTGGGGGCTTCTTGCCGGCATCTTGGTGCTGGCCGCCTTCGCCGTTATGCTTTGGCGCATAATCATCATCGGACTTTATGCCGAGAGCAACTTTTACAAATTTTTCTGTCTTGGGGCGGCCAGTATGTTCGTGCTCCAGTTTACCATCAACACCGGCTCAGCAGTCGGTCTACTACCTGTTATCGGCATTACCTTCCCCTTCCTAAGTTACGGGGGGTCAAGTCTATTAATTAATGGTATTATAATCGGTATTATTCAGAGCGCCACGGTCCACAAGGCGCTGTCCTAGAAAGTATTCACATTATCTAGCCTATGATCCAAGACCATCCAACAGTAACTTCTCGCTTTGCTAAGGCAGTTGTCGGCCTTTCTATTGTCGCTGTTCTTTTTGTTCTCTGGCTTGCTTACTTTATGTTCATGCTTAGCCCCGTCGCCACCTCGGGCGAGGGTCTCCAGCTCAGCCTTGACCCAAACGTAACCATCATTCCAGTCCAAGACATGAACCCAAACGACTTGATCCCGCCCTTTACCATTCGTCGCGGCGACAGCTTCACCGCGATAGCCGAAGGCCTGGAAAAACAAGCGCTTATTCGCTCTGCCCACTTCTTTAAGTTATACGCCTTTGTAGCCGGCTCCGCGGAAAAACTAAAGCCGGGCCTATACACTCTAAGCCCGGCCTCAAGCAGCCTAGAGATCCTGCGGGAGCTTGTTGTTGGTCCGGGCCAAGAGGTGAGCGTCTTAATAAGAGAAGGGGACACACTTAGCCAGATAGAAGAGCGCCTGGCAGACTTTGGCGTTTTAGATGCGGGCGCGCTAAGCAAGCTCTCTCTAACCGATCCAATTACGGAGATTCGTAGCGGCTCAAGTACTAGTACGAGTACAACACCCGCCTCGCTAAAAGAGCGGTACCCATTCCTCTCGCGAGCCGAGTCTTTAGAAGGATTCCTGTTCCCGGACACCTACCGATTTTTCTTTGATTCAGAGCCGGTTGATGTTGCCGAGGTGTTGCTGTCACATTTCGAGAAAAAAGTCGCGCCACTTATCCCAAGCGAACGACCAATAAACTGGAACGAGATACCGGTGCTCCGGCGCGGCATCTTTACTATCAACGATATTATCAGCGTCGCGTCCATGATCGAGCGCGAAGTTCCGGACTCCGAAGAGCGCCGTATAGTTGCCGATGTTATTTACAAACGCCTGCAACTTGGCATGCCTCTTCAGATAGACGCGACTGTGGACTACGCCAAAGAAAACGGCACCGAATTTGATACTTACGAAAATCCGGGCCTACCGCCAGGCCCTATTTCCAACCCGGGCACTGACGCTATCGAGGCAGCCCTTAATCCGCGCATCTCTCCATACCTTTATTACCTATCCGATCCGGAGACTGACGCCACCATCTTCGCCCGAGATTT
>PFBD01000007.1:6146-6623 GCA_002773415.1 Candidatus Harrisonbacteria bacterium CG10_big_fil_rev_8_21_14_0_10_49_15
TAATGTTGCAATATGCAGAGAAGTTACTATGTTTATATATTAGCAAGTAAGCGCAATGGGACTTTGTACATTGGCGTGACCAACGACTTGGAAAAACGTGTATATCAGCATCAGCAACATCTAATACCTGGATTCACGCAGAAATATAATGCAACACTTTTGGTATATTATGAGGAGACAGGCAGTGTTGAGGCTGCCATTCGTCGAGAAAAGCAGCTCAAGAAGTGGAATCGCGCTTGGAAAATTAGAAAGATTGAAGAGCAGAATCCTGAGTGGCGCGATCTTTCAAAAGGATGGCGGTTGGATCCTACGATCAAGCCGGAGGATGACAGAAAGGTTTAGCGAGGATGACAAAGGGATTTAGTGCTCACAATCCAGGGGAAGGAGCTGGATTCCCGCCTACGCGGGAATGACAAAAATAGGAGTTTCGTAATTCACGGCTTAAGGGGAGGAGTCGCTACAGGCGAAGGGTACTTA
>PFBD01000007.1:6694-22804 GCA_002773415.1 Candidatus Harrisonbacteria bacterium CG10_big_fil_rev_8_21_14_0_10_49_15
TAAGGCAGTTCCCTCCCATCTACTGGGCTGCCGGAGGCCCCATGACCTCACACTTCACCCGTCGGTAACACAAATTAAGAAACTAGAAAGAGGCCTTTACCTGAATGCCTCTATTTTCTTTTTTTTGGGTTTGGTGAAGAGCTTTTCGTTGTTATTTATTAAAATTCACTAAAAATTCATCCTCCTTATGCTCCGATTACCAGCGAAAAAGTTTTCCGCGTCTACCATCGCCGACTTCGTCAGTATTGAACAGCCAAACCTTGCCGAGATTCAAACAAGCTCATATCAATGGATCTTAGAAGACGGCCTTCGCGAATTGTTTGACGAAGTCTCTCCTATTAAAGACTACACCGGCAAAGACTTAGAGCTCCACTTTTTAGACTACTACTTTGACGAGCCTAAGTACGACGAAGAGTTTGCTAAGCTTAAGCAAATTACTTTTGAAGCCGCCTTGCGCGTCAAGGTCAAGCTCATCAACCGCAAGGGAGGTTTGCCCGGTACCGGCACCGGCTCCGTGGTCAGTGAAAAGGAGCAAGAGGTCTACATGGGCGACTTCCCGCTAATGACCGACCGTGGAACTTTTATCATCAACGGCGTGGAGCGTGTTGTGGTCAGTCAACTTATCCGAAGTCCGGGCGTGTACTTTACAGCCAGCGTTACTCGCGGCCGCAAGTTCTTTGGTGCTAAAGTTATTCCAAACCGCGGTGCATGGCTGGAGATTGAGACTGAACTGGACGGCGCCATCACCGTGAAAATAGACCGTCGTCGCAAAGCGCCGATCACCACTCTGCTGCGTATCTTTGGCCTGGCAGACAACGAAGAGATCCTCCGCACCTTTAGTAAGGCCGACTCCGGGGAGACTAAACACATCGACGCCACCCTGAAAAAAGACACGGCTGAAAATGTTGACCAGTCCTATATTGAGATTTACCGCCGCATTCGTCCGGGCGACCTGGCGACCGTTGACAACGCCCTTTCTCTTATCGACGCCATGTTCCAGCGCAACGATCGCTACGACCTCTCTGCCGTCGGCCGCTATAAGATGAATCAGCGCCTTAAGCTGGACGAGAATAAAGACACGCAGTTGCTGGATCAAGAAGACCTAGTGGCCATCATCGCCGAGGTCATTCGCCTGAACAACGAACAAACAGCCGAGCCGGACGACATTGACCACCTTGGCAACCGCCGCATCCGCACCGCCGGCGAGCTTTTGCAAAACAAGATCCGTGTTGGTCTGGCCCGAATGCGCCGCATTGTCCAAGACAGAATGAGCACCTACGACATCGCCCTGCTCACACCGGTCCAGCTCGTTAACGCTCGGCCGCTTGTTTCCGTGGTTCGCGACTTCTTCTCTTCCAGTCAGCTAAGTCAGTTCATGGACCAAATAAATCCGCTCGCCGAGGTTGAGCACAAGCGCCGCATCAGTGCCATGGGTCCGGGCGGACTAACTAGAGAGCGCGCCGGTTTTGACGTGCGTGATGTCCACCGCAGTCACTATGGTCGCCTCTGCCCGATTCAAACACCGGAAGGTGCGAACATTGGTTTGGTAAATCACTTGGCCAACTACGCCAGACTCAACAGTCTCGGTTTTTTGGAAACTCCGTACGCGGTTGTCAAAAACGGGAAGGTCAGCAGTGAAATAGTCTGGCTAGACGCTATCGCCGAAGAGACCAAGAAAATTGCTCACGCTGGTATCAAACTAGAAAAGAACGGCGCCATCAGTGAGAAGCTTATTAGCGCCCGGGTCAAAGGTGAGCCCGCGCTTGTGGCTCGCGAAGAAATAGATCTTATTGACATCGCTCCGCGTCAGTCTATCAGTGTCGCCACCTCCCTTATCCCATTTTTGGAGCACGACGACGCCAACCGAGCCTTGATGGGTTCAAACATGCAACGCCAAGCTGTTGTTGCCGTTCGCGCCGACGCGCCGTATGTTGGTACTGGCATGGAAGAAAAAGCCGCTCGCGACTCCGGCTATTTAATCGTCGCCGAAGGCGACGGCGAGATAACAGAAGTGGATGCCGGCCACATCACCTTTAAGGCTTCTAGCGGTAAAGGCAAAGAAGCTCTCAAGACTTACAAGCTGAACAAGTTTAAGAGAAGTAACCAGTTCACCTGCATTAGCCAAAAACCACTGGTAGCCAAGGGCCAGAAAGTGAAGAAGGGCGATGTGCTCGCAGATGGACCGTCAACAGACGGTGGCGTCCTTGCACTTGGTCAAAACCTGACTGTGGCCTTTGTGCCTTGGAGCGGTAACAACTTTGAAGACGCTATTATCATCAGCGAGCGCGTTGTTCGCGATGACCGCTTCACCTCCATTCACATTGATGACCACGAGATAGATGTCCGCGACACCAAGCTTGGTCCGGAAATAACCACTCCGGATATCCCGAACGTCTCCGAAGACAAACTTAAGAACCTGGACGAAGAAGGGATTGTTCGTATTGGCGCCGAAGTAAACCCCGGCGATATTTTAGTCGGCAAAATCAGTCCAAAAGGCGAGAGCGAGCTGACCGCGGAAGAGCGCTTGCTCCGCGCCATCTTTGGTGAAAAAGCCCGCGACGTCAAAGACACCAGTCTTAACATGCCACACGGCAAGCGTGGCCGAGTCGTGGGCGTGAAGATCTTTTCTCGCGAACGCGGCGACAAGCTTGAGCCGGGCATCATTAAAAAGATCCAAGTGGAAGTTGCCCAGCTTCGTAAGCTGCGCGTTGGTGACAAGCTCGCCGGCCGCCACGGAAACAAAGGTATTATCTCCCGCATCGCCCACGAAGAAGACATGCCGTACTTTGAGGACGGAACCACCGTGGACATTGTTCTAAACCCGCTTGGTGTGGCCAGCCGTATGAATATTGGTCAGGTTCTGGAGACCATCCTTGGCCAAGCCGCCAAGAGTCTTGGCTACCGGGCTCAAACCCCGGCGCTTGACGGTGCCACCTGGGAGCAGATTCAAGAACAGCTCACCGAGGCCGGTTTGCCAAATACCGGCAAGGCCTGGTTGCATGACGGCCGCACCGGTAAGAAATTCAGTCAGCCCGTGACCACCGGACAGATCTACATGCTCAAACTGAACCACTTGGTTGAAGACAAGATCCACATGCGCTCTATCGGCCCATACTCACTGATCACTCAGCAGCCGCTTGGTGGTAAGGCGCAGCACGGTGGCCAACGCTTCGGAGAAATGGAAGTCTGGGCCCTGGAAGGGTACGCGGTACCGTTTACGTTGCAAGAAATGTTGACCATAAAGTCCGACGATGTGATGGGTCGAGCATCGGCGTATGAATCTATCATCCGTCAGGAGAAAATAAAGAATCCGTCCACTCCGGCCGCCTTTAACGTGCTCGTCAACGAGCTAAAGGCACTCGGTATTAACGTGGAGCTGCTGGATGAAGATGGCAATCCAATGAGTCGTGAAAAACGAACCCGTAAGACTGGCCACGAATAGACGAATAATCACTAATCAGACGAATAGACTACAGACAAAAGAATTAGATTCGTAGATTCGTGATCATTCGTAATTCGTGAGAAGCGGAAAACGAGATTAGATTCATACGGAATATAGTTTTCACGAGGAATATAAGGTTAAGAAAAATTTTATCTTGAGCATGGAGTTTAAATCAATCCGCCTAAAAGTTGCCTCCCCGGAAGACGTCCTTCGCTGGAGCTACGGAGAAGTGACCAAGTCCGAGACCATTAACTACCGGACACAACGCCCGGAAAAAGACGGCCTCTTTAGTGAGCGCATCTTTGGTCCAACCAAAGACTGGGAGTGCTACTGTGGTAAGTATCGTCGGATTCGTTACAAGGGTGTGGTCTGCGACAAGTGTGGCGTAGAGGTCACCCGCGCCATTGTTCGCCGCGAGCGCATGGGTCACATCGCCCTGGCTACCTCTGTGGCGCACATCTGGTATCTTCGCAACGCACCCAGCAAGCTAAGTCTGTTACTTGGCGTCTCTCTGCCTAAACTGGAAAAGGTGGTTTACTACGCCGCCTTTATGGTCACAAATATTGATGAAGAGGCGCGCGCCCAGACACTGGAGCAAATAGAGGCCGAGTTCAAGTCTCGTAAAAAGGGTGCTAAGGACGAGGGCATCACTGTCGACGACCTGAAGACCGCGATGAGCGACGTTAAAAAGCAGGTAGAGGGCCTGCATGTTGGTCAGGTACTCACCGAGAACGAGTATCACAGTCTGGCCACTCGCTTTGGTAATGTCTTTGAAGCTCACATGGGCGCCGACGCTATCCGCCGTATCCTTGCTCAGATAGACCTTAAGAAGTTTGTTAGCGAGCTTAAAAAAGAAATAGAAAAAGGTGTTGGTGGCGTTGCTAAGGAGGCTCGTCAGATGAAGCGTTTGAAGATAGCCACCTCCATGCTTAAGCACAACATGCGTCCGGAGTGGATGATCCTGACCGCCTTGCCGGTTGTTCCGCCGGATATTCGCCCAATGGTCGCGCTTGACGGAGGTCGCTATGCAACCAGCGACTTGAACGATCTTTACCGCCGCGTCATCAACCGCAACAACCGACTGAAAAAACTGATGGACCTAAAAGCGCCGGAGGTTATCTTAATAAACGAAAAGCGCATGCTCCAAGAGGCTGTGGACGCGCTGATTGATAACTCTGCCCGCTCCGGCAACCAACAGATGAACGCTCAGCGCCGTCCGCTCCGCTCTTTGGCCGATATGCTCAAGGGGAAGCAGGGCCGGTTCCGTCAAAACTTGCTTGGTAAGCGCGTCGACTACTCCGGCCGCTCTGTTATTGTGGTTGGTCCTCAGCTAAAGCTTACGCAGTGCGGACTACCAAAAAAGATGGCGCTGGAGCTGTTCCGGCCGTTTGTCATCGCCAAAATAATCGAGCGCGGCCTGGCTCACAACGTTAAAAACTCCAACCGTCTTATCGAGGCTGCCGGTTCGGAGATCTGGGAAATTCTTGAAGAGGTCATTCAAAACCGCCGCGTCCTGCTTAACCGCGCGCCAACATTGCACCGCTTGGGTATTCAGGCTTTTGAACCGTTGTTAATTGAAAACCTGGCCATTCAGCTCCACCCAATGGTCTGTACCGCGTTTAACGCCGACTTTGATGGTGACCAGATGGCTGTGCATCTACCGCTCTCAGACGAAGCGCAGGAAGAAGCCCGCACTATCATGCTCAGTGGCGTCAACTTGCTTAAGCCGGCAACCGGTGATCCGATTGTCTACCCAACTCAGGATATGATCCTTGGTATCTACTACCTAACCCGCATCGAAGAACAGGGTAAGGGCGCCGGCCGAGCGTTTTCTTCGGAAGAAGAAGCCTACTACGCTTATCACGCAGAGCTTATTGACATCAACTCGCCGATAATCGTGATGCTAGACCCGACCAGCCGTCACGGCAAAAATGCTCAAAAGGTAGAGACCAGTCTTGGTCGTATCATCTTTAACGAAGCCATGCCAAGCGCGTTTAACTTCATCAACGAAGCCATGAATAAGCGGTCGCTTATTAAGTTAGCTGCCAGAATAATTGAAAAGTTCGAAGCCAGCGAAGCCGCGGAGTATTTGGACGCTATGAAGAACCTTGGTTTCAAGTACGTGACCGAATCCGGTATCACCTGGGGAATTGACGACCTGATAATTCCGGCTGAAAAAGGAGTGCTCATTCAGGAAGCACAGGAGGCGGTCAAAGCCGTTCACTCCAAGTACCAGGAAGGCTTTTTAACCGCCAGCGAGCGCCGCGCCCGCGTCATCACTATCTGGACAGATGTTCGTAAGCAGATCTCCGCGCTTGTTCCGGCCGCGCTAGACCCGAAAGGATCCATCTTCTCCATCATTGACTCCGGCAGTCGTGGTTCCTGGACTCAAGTTGTGCAGGTGACCGGTATGAAAGGCTTGGTGCAAAACGCTCGCGGTGAGACCATCGAGTTGCCAATAACTTCTTCCTTTAGAGAAGGATTAAATGTGTTGGAGTTCTTCATCGCCACTCACGGCGCCCGTAAAGGTACGACAGACACCGCCTTAAAAACAGCCGCCGCCGGATACCTAACTCGCCGGCTCGTAGATGTTAGCCAAGACATAGTTGTTCGCGAAGAGAACTGCCGCACCAAAGAAGGTATAGACATGAACCGCGATGATGGCAAAGAATACGATCACAAGTTTAGCGACCGACTCTTCAGCCGCGCCGTCGCTGATGACGTCAAAGATGGCCGCAAAACCATCGTCAAGGCAGGGGATATAATAGACCGCGTCACTGCCCAGCTTATCGAGGCCACTGGAGAGATAAACACTGTTCGCGTTCGTTCTCCGATAACCTGTAAAACGCTTTACGGAGTCTGCGCCAGCTGTTACGGATTTGACCTTGGCCGCAACCGACCGATTGCCAAGGGTGAAGCGGTCGGTGTTATCGCCGCTCAGTCAATTGGTGAGCCGGGAACCCAGCTGACCATGCGTACCTTCCACATCGGAGGTGTAGCTGGTGCTGACATCACCAACGGTCTGCCTCGTGTGGTGGAGATCTTTGAAGTTCGCCCTCCAAAGGGTCGCTCGTATCTGGCCCACGAAGACGGAACTGTCACCGACATAGAATCTCGTGACCTACTCCGCATTGTGAAGGTAACCACGCTGGGAGGCTCGAAGCCGCTGGTGACCGAGTACCTAATTCCAAAAAGCTCCAGCCTTACCGTGAAGGTAGGGGACGAAGTCAAGAAGGGCGAGCGCTTGTGTGAGGGCCACGTCGACCTGCGCGAGCTGATGGAGCTCAAGGGTCGTAATGAGGTGGAGCGCGAAATTGTCCGTGGTGTGCAACAGGTGTATATGTCTGAAGGTGCCGCCATCAACAACAAGCACGTCGAGATAATCGCCCGCCAGATGTTCAGTCGCGTCAAAATAAAAGACCAAGGCGACTCCGAGATGATCGTCGGCGAAATAATTGAAAAGTCTCGCTTCCTGGAGATAAACCGCCAGCTTAAGAAAGAAGGCAAGCAGCCAGCCAAGGCCAAACAGCTTCTGCTTGGTATCACCAAGGTGGCTCTTTCAACTCAAAGTTTCCTCTCCGCCGCCAGCTTCCAAGAGACCGCCCGAGTGCTTATCAATGCCGCTGTTGAAGGCAAGGAAGACCTACTGCGCGGTTTAAAGGAAAACGTTATCATTGGACGCGCCATTCCGGTCGGATCTAACTACCTTGGTCAAGGCGGCTTTGTAGATGTTGCCGCCGAAGAAGAGGCCGCCGATGAAGAGCTGGCCGCTGGCGCCGCCTAGGGTTAGGGGTTATGCAAGATTGACGCGCCGACCCTATTCTGTTATTCTCTAAACACTAATTATGGAAGAAACCACAACAAAAACAATCGCCTACGAGTACGCCTTTCTGCTCAAAATAGGCACAGACGTCGCCGACCTAAAGGCGATCCTAACTAAGCATGGCGCACAAATAGTCTCCGAAGGGCCGATTGTAGACCTTCAGCTGGCCTACCCGATAGCCAAGCAGGGAACTGCTCAGTTTGGTTACTTCGGTATCACCCTTGACCAAGCCAGCGGCGAGGACCCGATGCAAGATCCCTTGCAGGATATCGCAAGAGAAACGGAGCTCTCAGAGAACGTTCTTCGCACCCTGGTTGTAAAACCACCAAAAGCACCAAAGCAAAAAGAGCGCAAGGCAGAGTCTAAGCTACGTCGCAAAGACGAAAAAGAAGAGATGATCCCAAAAGTGGACAGAATGGACAACTTGAGCAACGAAAAGCTAGAGGAAACTCTAGAGGAAATACTTAAATAGCTTATTAGCTGATTAGCTTTTTAGGCAAGTAGGTCACACCATTTAAATCCTAAACAGCTAAACAGCTAATAAGCTAATAAGCTAAACAGCTAAAACATGAATCTAAACAAAGCTTTCATAATCGGCCGGCTAACGGCAGATCCACAACTGCGAAGCACCAAAAGCGGACAGAGTGTCGCTGCTTTCTCCTTGGCCTCTAACCGGGTTTGGAACGACAAGAACAATCAAAAACAGGAGGAAGTGGAGTATCACAACATCGTGGTCTGGGGCAAGCAGGCAGAGATTGTCAGCAAGTTCCTGCTCAAAGGACAGATGGCTCTCATCGAAGGTCGCATCCAAACTCGCAGCTACGAAGACAAGCAAGGTCAGAAGAGGTACGCAACCGAAATAGTTGCCGAGCGAGTCCAGTTTGGGCCAAAAGCGGCTGGCAGCTCTAGCGGCGGCAGTGGTAATTCTCGGCCAGAGGCCAACTGGCAGTCAGCCTCCGCCAACGATGAAAAAAACGACAGCAGCCTGGAAGATATCCCAACCATCAACATAGACGAAGACATTAAAGAAGAAGATCTACCATTTTAGCTGATTAGCGCAGTAGCTCATTAGGAGCCGCGACGCTAAACAGCTAAGAAGCTAAACAGCTAAAAAGCTAACATTTATGAAACCTCAAGCAAAATTCATTCAAAAGCAGTGCCACTTCTGCTCTCAGAATATCGCTCACCCCGACTACAAAGACACTGAAACCCTTAAGCGGTTTGTCTCCGGTCAGTCAAAGATAATTCGACCAAAGTTTACAAACGTCTGCGCCAAGCACCAGCGCCGTTTAGCGCTAGCAATAAAGCGCGCCCGTTTTCTCGCACTACTGCCGTTTACAAATAGCGTCCGCTAGTAATTTCAATCTTCTGGGGATATGGATGGGGATGTACAGCTTATAACCCAATTCGCAGGGCGCTGGGCCCTGTTGGATTTTTTAGGTGTCTTTTTTGCCACCTACGTGCCAATTATCATTGGCCTGGTTTTTCTGATCGTTCTACTAACGCAAAAAAACCGGCGCTACCGCGCCTACGTTTTCTTCTTCTGGCTATTTTCAACACTGCTTACCAGTGGAGTTATAGAGCCGCTAATAAACTTCCTTTTTCCGCGCCCCCGACCGTTTGTCACCTATGAACTCGTGCCGCTTATCCCAATGGATTCGGCCAATCCGTCTTTCCCATCCTGGCACGCTGTTTTCCTTTTCACGCTCGCCACTGTGGTCTTTCTGGCGATGAGCCGCAAATGGGGCGCCTGGTTATACATACTGGCGACGCTCATAGGCGCCGCTCGGGTCTTTGTCGGTGTACACTACCCACTAGACATCATCGTCGGCGCCCTGATTGGATTTTTAATACCGGTTTTGGTACAGTTGTTCCTACCGTCCACCGACAAACCTAAACCCAAAACCGAGCCAACAGAGGAGGTTGAGGTAGGGGAGACGGAGGAAGATGGGCTAAATCACGAATAGAATTCGTGATCGCCCGACCGACTATGTCGGTTTAGGGCCTATAGTAAAGTGGTATTACGCGCCCTTCGCATGGGCGAGTCTCGAGTTCGATTCTCGATAGGTCCACTGCTTCGCTCATTGAAAGACAACGAGCTACGCGGTGCAAGCAGACGGTGAATTACGAAACTCGGAAAACTTTTCTTTATCGTCATTCCCGCGCAGGCGGGAATGACAGGCTGGATTTTGAAAGGCCTTTCGTCCACTTGGCACTCTAACTTAGGCTCGTGGTATCCTAAGAGTAATGGAGCAACAACGACAACAAGAGCAATCGGAGTTCGTCACCAAGGCTGAACTCAACAAAGAACTCGAAGGCCTCGCCGGCATGATGAGTCGCGGATTCACTGCAATGAACGAGAAATTCGATGCCATGAGCGAGAAATTCGATGCTATGATCGAGGTTGTAAGAGGTATAGCGGATCGCACAGAATCAATCGAGAGCGCCTTGCGTCAAGACCAAACGCGACTTGATCGCGTTGAGCAGAAGGTTGGCATCGATCGATAGGTAATCGCCAAGAGCGACGTCACAAGCACCAAAAAAACGGCTCACATGGAGAAAATGTCCATATGAGCCGTTTTTTAGGGACCTAGTTGCAGGCTACTGCTAATTAGATTATTGTAAGAAACAGGCGGCTTGGCCGTCTTTACCTATGCCTGGACAGGATCGTATGCAAAAATTATTCATGCGAGCTTACGAGCAGCACAGCGATGCTATTTTTAGGCACTGTTATTTTCGTATCTCTGATCGCGAGCGCGCCCAAGAGCTAATGCAAGACACCTTTACCAAAACCTGGGACTACCTCATTAAGGGGAACGATGTGGAAAATCTCCGCGCCTTTTTATACCAAACCGCCCGCAACTTAGTCATTGATGAATATCGCCGTCGCAAACCGGAAGCCTCTCTTGAGAAGCTGCAAGAAGAGAAGGGTTTTGATCCGGCTAGCAATGACCACAAACATATAGGAGAGTCATTTGATCTGGAAGTCCTTAAAGAAGTTCTCGATGTTTTAGAAGAGGAGTATCGCGAAGTTGTAACACTCCGCTACATTGATGGCTTAAAGCCGCGCCAAATAGCCAAGTTGCTAGATCAGTCTCCAAATCTGGTTTCAGTGCGTATTCATCGAGGTATCGCAAAGGTCAGACAGCACCTGGAGAAAAAAGAACAAGACCCAAATGAACAAACAGCTTAAAAAAATCCTCAAAAAAAGCCGGCAAATTAACCTCACCCGACAGGAAAAAGAGGCCGGCAAAGCCGTGTTGGCTGCACACATGCGCGCTAACCCGGTAAGAGAAAATACCTCCGGGCGTCTTTGGATACTGCAAAGATTGTTTATAAATCAATATCTAGCAAAAACCATGCCAATTGCAGTGCTCCTAATAATCGCGCTTTCCGGTGGTGCTTCGCTAGCCGCGCAAGGGACAGAGCCCGGAGACGCACTCTATCCGGTCAAGGTCAGTGTTAACGAGCAGGTTCGGGGTTGGTTCACCTTCTCTGACGAAGCTAAAGCTGAGCTAATGACCGACCTGGCCCTGAGCCGTCTGGAGGAGGCCGAGATTCTAGCCACGGAGGGCAAGCTAGACAGTAAAACACAGGCAAAGCTTGAGCAGCGCTTCGCGCAGAAAATTGAAGCCGCACGATCCGCCATGGCAAGGCTTACGGCTAACGGAAAGGTTGACGCCGCCACTGCCATCACCGCTAATTTTGAAGCGGAATTAGCTGCGCACGAACAAGTACTTGCTCATCTAGGGCAAAATCAAGGCAATCATTCACTAGCGGCGCGAGTCAGCAATCAGATAGCCGGTACAGCGGCGTTGCCGTCAGAGGTAGCCATGGACGACGCCAGTACAATGATGGTCGAACAAGAGAGCACCACATCCGGGGTCAGCCCGGCTGGTCATGTTATATCAGCCGCCGAAGGAAAGATAAAAGCCGCCGGCAACAAAATAGAAGAGGTAGAAAAACTTCTGGACCGTAAAAATGAAAAGCTGAGCGCTGAACTAAAATTCTCAGTTGAGAACCGGCTCAAGGTCGCCAAAGAGCTACACACTGAAGCCCGGGCACAGTTTGCCGCTGATGTGTACGGTGAAGCTTTTACTCTTGCCCAGGAAGCGCATCGCGTGGCGCAGGAAGCCAAAATAATCCTGGTCATCCAAAACGAAACAAAAATTGACATTAATCTACCAGAGGCTGGGCGCCTTCCGGATATGCCAACAGTTGACGGCCGCAGAGTTCAGCCCAGTCCGCCAGATGCTGACACCGGTTCCGGGGTTTCCGGGCAAGTCCAAGGCGCAGTGAACGCACAAATCAATCTTTAAGCTAAAAACAGGTAGTCTTGCGCGTCTTTCCGAAAAAGGCCATAAGGTGTGGCTTTTTTTCGTGGTATACTGAGAAAAAGAGTATGTCTACCGCTGAACGTTTTAATCCAGAAGAGACTCAGTCTGACCTTGGTCCGGCAATTGATGAAGCCTATAAGATGGCTGGTTTGCCGCGGCCGGAGGCAGAAGAACCTGCTGAGCACATCCCCACACTGCAACCGGAGCCGGAGGAGAGACCTGTTTTTGTAGAGCCAGATAAGGCGCAGGAGATTGATGCGGATATTGATCCGAATTCAGAGGCTATCCTAGGGGAGGAGGCGGTGCGCTTAGCTAGAGCGGCCAAGGAAAAACGTCGCGAGATCAAGCAGTTACAGAAGGCCGCCGCCTCAGGGGGTCCTGGTAGTTATCCTGCCCATGCAGGGTTACGCTATAAAAACGCCGAATTAGGAGAGTTAAATCGCCGGGCACGCGAGGAACGCGCTAGAGATTTGGGCGAGGTGCATCCGGCCGAGTTTTTGCGGCGCTCGGTGTTTGAGCATGCCACTGCGGCGCTTAAGGATAAGGCTTTTTTGCAAAGCCTACACGAACACAACGAAGCGGTTGATCGCCTAACGCCGTCGCAACTAGCCGAACGTTATACGCGGTATCAGGAGCTCTTGAAGCGGGATCGGGGAGCGCGGCATTCTGCGCCAGACGCGCGCCGGGCTAATGAAGCACTCGGCAGCCTTGTGAATGACATGCCCCCGGAGCTACTAAACGCGCTTGGCAAGGGCTCAGAAGTCATCCAACGCCAGGCGGTCTGGCTTGGCGAGCGGTTGCGGGCAAGCAAAGAGCGGGCGAGGAAGCTAGAAGAGCAGTTACAGCTACGGGAGCGGATAGCGTCTGCGCCGCGCCGGCTGACCAGTAGCGCGGGCATGTTCTTTGGCAGCATGCTGGAAGGAATTAAGTCGCGGACCAAACGCGGCACTGCCGGCGCCTTAAACCGTCTGCGCCAGCCCTTTACCGCGCTTAGGCGTCGCCGACACCAGGCAGAGCCAGAGGCAGAACAAGTTCAAGCAGTAAGACACGTGGCCGTGGCCCTATCCGGAGACTCTCCGGCTGACATCGAGGAGAAGCGAAAAGCTATTGATCTAGTGGCCGCTAAAGAAGAGGAACGGGTGGCCAGCGAGGCGGCCTGGACTAAACAACAACAAGAAGCGGCGCACAAGCGACTAAAGATGCTGATGAGCCGGGAGCGCCTGTCGCGCCTGCGAGATGCTCAGGTGTATTATGAAGCGGAGATCATGAAGCACCCGGGCATTTTTAAGCAGTTCTTGCCACGAACAAGCAAAAGACCTCTGACAGAGGCAGAGACTCAGCTGGAGTTAGACTACGTAGTGGCGGCAACCATCAACACTAAAATGGATGCCTTGATAGAAGAGGTTCATCTGGATGAAAAAAACTATCAAAGCAAGTTAAAGAATACACTAACGCCGTTTTTTAAGAGAAGACAACTTGGCTCAAAGTCGCCAGAGGAGATTAGGAGTTTCTTTAAAAAAGTTTTCACTGCCAAAGCCGAGGAGCTTGAAGAACGAATGATTCATGCCGAGGCAGGAGAGCGCGAGGTGTTAAGCTGGAAGAAAACGGCGCTTGAAGAAATCATCCAAGAGTTATCTTCCAAGAATTATCTTCATGATAAAGTTTGATAGAGAAAAACTAGAGCATCTGATAGCAGCCGGCCAGTGGGATATGGCGCGGCAAATGCTAGAATCATTTTTGGATAATCAAGAGTCGCACGATGATGATCCAGAACTGCAGGCCACGATGGCGCTCGTGTATCTGAGCGTGATGTTGAAAATAAGTGAGGCGTATGAGCAGTCGCTGGAGTACGCTGTTAATCAGATCCGAGGCATCAAGAAAGCCGCACATGAGACAAAAGAAAAGTTAGACAGAGATCGCCTTGAATATCAGATGAAAAAGCTGCTTAGCTGATTAGCTTCTTAGGGAAGTAGGGCGCGGCAAAAATTCGTGCGAATTCTAAGAAGCTAAACAGCTACAAGTTAATAAGCTGCTGCTACTTCACTTGCACTCCCGGCGGAACGTCGGTCATGGGCAACAGGGGAACGGGCTTGCCGTCAGCAGACGATGGCATCAGCACCATGCCACAACTCATTACGCCGCGCATTAGTCGCGGCGCGAGATTGACGAGAACGGGGACCGTCAAACCAACAACTTCTTCGGGTTGATAGTGCAGGGCGATACCGGCGGCGACCGTCTGTGTTTTATCACCTAAATCAAGGGTCAGCTTTAGTAGCTTGTCTGCGCCTTCAATCTTTTCCGCGGCAACTATTTTTGCCATCCGGACATCCAGTTTCTCAAAATCATCGTATGTAATCATCGGCTTCATGATGTAGGGGTTAATTTTAGTATGAAATTTAGATTAGTTTCAAAACCTGTCAAGGGGGTCAAGCGACTTTTTGGCAACATGCCTAGGTGCTCGGCGCGCGGCCTTTTCGTGACGCTTTTTGTAAAGAGCAAGGAGGTCTTTTTTGGTAACTAGATAACTTCGACCGGCACGACTAGCGGGGAGTGTACCGTTTTTAATCTGTTTAAAAACAGCTATCCGACTAATGCCAAGTATCTTGGCTACCTCAGGGGTAGAAAAAAATCTTTCAGTCATATGAGCATCTTAACACAAAAGGAAACGTTCGTTAACTAAAGTTATTAACAATAGTTAACCTAAAAGAATCATTGGTTAACTAATCAAAGCTAAATAGCGCGTAAAACAAAAAATGTGTTTTACGGAGGCAAAAGCGAAACTTCCACAAATTAACGCTTTTTATTACTCTCATGTCTTATTTTTTGTCATTCCCGCCTGCGCGGGAATCCATATCATATCCTGGAACACCTGGATTCCCGCCTGCGCGGGAATGACAGAAAAGGGGTCTTCGCAACAACAGCCATACGACTAAAAAAAGCAAGCCAAATTCTTATCCCCAGCTAAGCCTACTGCTAGGCTAATTTTGAAAAAACAGCATGATATAATTTCATTAACAAATTGGGGTGCGTAGTAACCAAACAAAACTAAAACAAATTCGTGATGAGTAGCCTGGGGAGTCACAAATTATTTGCAAGACCACTGGTCGTCCTGCTTTCCTTGCAGCTTGCATTTGGGTCTGGATTTTTCGGTCTGGTTTCCGAACTCCCAAGAGCAGAAGCCGCGACCGGTATCCCAACAATTTTGTCATACCAGGGAAGGCTAACCGACAGCGACGGGGACTTGTTAGGTGGCGCCTCCGGGACAACCTACTACTTCAAGTTTTCCATTTGGGATAACTCAAGTGTCGGCAGTGGTACCAAACTCTGGCCGAGTGGAAGTCCGAGCTCCGCCTCATCCACAGTGACCAGCGGCGTGTTCAATGTAAACATTGGCGACACCGCCGCCGGCTACCCGGACGCGCTAGACTACGACTTCCAAACGAACAAAGACGTCTACCTGCAAGTTGAAGTATCAAGCGACGACGCCACTTTTGAAACTCTTTCTCCGCGCCAGCGAGTGACCTCCGCCGGCTTCGCCATCAACGCCGGCACCTTGCTCGGCTTCACTCCAAGTCAATCTCCAAGCGCTAGTAACATTCCCGTTTTGAACTCTGGTAATTTATTGCTCGCCGGTACCAACCCGCAGTTAAACGCGACCAGCACAAATACTCTTACCTTGCAGGGCGGCACCGGTACCGGTGATATTCTGTTCTTTTCTTCGTCAACTAAAATTACTTCTAGCGGCGACCTAACTATCGGCGGAGATCTAACGGCGTCTGCATCTACAACCTTTGGTGGCGTCGCCTATACTTGGCCGGGCGCAGATGGCGCTAGCGGCTACGTCCTCAGCACAGACGGCAACGGAACGCTTTCCTGGGCACTTGACCAAACCGGTGCCGGTGCCGCCAGCTACTGGATACTGGGTGGATCTACTCTATATACAACGAGCACCGCCACAAGCGTCGGTGTTGGCACCGCCTCACCAAGCTCTACATTGCACGTAATCGGTACTTTACAAGCAACCGGAAGTTCTACTCTCACAGACCTAACCTTTAGTAACGCCACCGCCACCGGCAACCTGCAGACAGCAACGCTTAATACGACCGGCGCTATCAATGCCTCCAGTACATTAACCGTCACCGGCCAAACAACTCTCGGTAGTGCCAGCTCCACCAACTTTTCTGTCTCCGGAACAATATCTCTTCCCGCCGGTTCAATCGGAAGCAGTGAGCTGGCCAGCTCCGGTGTAACCGCCGGTAGTTACGGCTCAAGCAACGTTATCGCAACCATTACTGTAGACGAAGATGGTCGACTCACCAGTGTCTCGACAAGTTCAATCAGCGGCCTCACCACCTCCGAGTTTGCGACAACTTCAATTTCTCAGTGGAACAACGATGCAGGGTATGTGACCAGTACCACTGGCATCACCGCCATCAACGACCTCACCAACAGCACCACCTCCATCATCGGCACTTCTAACCGCATCACCGTCTCCACCTCCAGCCCGA
>PFBD01000005.1 GCA_002773415.1 Candidatus Harrisonbacteria bacterium CG10_big_fil_rev_8_21_14_0_10_49_15
GTAGAACGTCCGTCGGCTGACGGAAGGCGGGGAGAGATTCATTCAAAACCTAGATGATGGACTTTGGTGGGCCTATAGTTCAGTGGTAGAACGCCTCGTTTGCAACGAGGAGGGGGGAGTTCGATTCTCCCTAGGTCCACCTAAGTCCGGCATTATTAAAACAATATGATCACTGTTTACGTATTAGTTAACAAATATCAAAAGATTTATATTGGTCAAACGAATGATGTAGTAAGACGTCTGAACGAACATAATCGAAATCATACAATTTCAACTAGCGGCAAAGGTCTTTGGAAAATCGCTCATTCCGAAGAATACGAAGATCGTTCAACGGCAATGCGAAGAGAAAAGGCGTTAAAATCAAGTAGAGGTCGAGCGTGGATTAGATCGATAATTTTAAAAGGAAGTGCGTCCGTCGGCTGACGGAAGGTGACCGGTTCGATCCCGGTAGGGTCCACAGACGTTTCATAAAAACTTCATCTAGTGTTCATAAAACAGTAGTATAATAGGAATGTGAACAAGCCGACTAAAAAAGGATTAGGGTTAGAGTTGACTGAGGCTATCGTAGAAGCTCTACAGGAACCGATAGTTATATTGGATCGTAATTTGTGTGTTGTTGTTGGTAATCGGGCTTTTTATGATAAATTTTCTGTTGACTATCAAGAGGTTTATGGAAAAAAGTTCTCAGAGCTAGGGAGTGGTGAGTGGGACATCCCCGCTCTTTCGACGTTGCTTGCTCAGGTTCTTCCCGAGAAGACTAAGGTTGAGGGGTATGAGGTCGTGCATACATTTGAGAATCTTGGGTTGCGGGTGATGCTTTTGGATGCACGCTTGATTGAGTCTAAGAATAATCAACAAGACATCTTTGTTTCTATTACTGATATTACGGATAGGCGGAAGACGGAGCGTGATAAGGAGAACTTGATGCTTCAGAAGGACATACTTCTTAAGGAGATGCGTCATCGGATTGCCAATAGTCTTCAGCTTATTGCGAGCGTGATTCTTCTTAAGGCGAGTACTGTAAAGTCTGAAGAGAGTCGGGTGCATTTGGAAGACGCACATGATCGGATTATCTCAATTGCGACTGTTCAGCGTAACCTTGAGCCGACGAGCGAGGGCTCTCTTGTGCCTGTGCTGGAGTACTTAAGGACTCTTTGCGAGAGTATTGCTAAGTCAATGATTGGCGGGAGGAAGCCTATTACGATAAAAGTTACGGGTGGTGGTGGTTCAGTTACACCTGATGAAGCTATTAGTTTGGGGTTGATTACTACAGAGTTAGTTATAAACGCTCTGAGGCATGCTTTTCCTAAGGGGGAGGGTCAGATTACGGTGACGTATGAATCTGGGCCGGAAAAGTGGAATTTAAGCATTGGTGATGATGGCGTCGGGCTTTCGGCGACTGAGGAGCGAGGAGAGGGGCTGGGTACTAGTATCGTTGGGTCTCTTGCGGGTCAGCTGAATGCTGAGGTTACTAAAGTTAGCACGGATCGTGGTACGGTTGTTTCAGTTTCGTACCCGGTCGCTGTCCGTAGCTCAAGCAAATAAGGCTACGTGCTTCCCAAACAATAAGAAACGTGCTATTATAATTGATAAAGGAGCCGTGGTGGCTTCTTTTTGTTTTGGCTGGTGACTATCTGGAGGTGGTTTATGTTGAGGGAGATGCAGTTTCCCAAGACCGCGACCACCATCGCGGTGGTCGTCTCGGCGCTGTTCAGCGGTGCGTGGCAGGTGCTGGCCGGCGTTAGTTGGCAGTGGTTGATCGTTGTTCAGTTTCTGAACGCGGTCATGAACTGGGTCTCAGTGCGCTACAGCGCGACTTGGGCGAATAAACTGATCGTTGGTACCCGCTTTGATGGGTCGCCGCGATTGGAGCGTCTGATTGAGCTGCTGTGCATTTGCCTGGTCAACGCGCCGCTCTTCGCCTTGATACGCGAGGTGGAGAAAAAGCCTTACGCGTCGTTGTACTTCGCGTTTGCCTGCCTGTTCCTCTGGATGTACCGGGAGTTTGTGACTCCGCAGATGGATAAGGCCTTCCGGTGGTTGAAGTACTACCGATTGCGCTCGGTGCGCAGGACGCGTCGCGAGGCGAATAGAGTGAGGGAGTTTTGGTTGACTCTTCTTGCTCTATTCACGTAGGGCGGGGCCGCGCGACTATGTCGCCGGCCCCTCCCAGAATGTAGATGTGATATACTAGACGAAATTAAAAGTTTTTTAAAATCTATGGGAATGTTTGATAATTTGAAAGTGGCTCAAAATATGATGAAGAATATGTCTCCGAAAGAAATAATGGAACTCATGGAGACTGCCAAGAATCAAAAGACTATGATGGAAGACATGGTCCGCAAAATAGTCCAAGAAGAGCTGGATAAGCGGGGGTTATAAGCAAAAAAGAGCCGCGACGCGGCTCTTTTTTGTGAGAGATGGTAGATTCTCCTTTAGTTGTAAAGGGCTTCGAAGAGGGTGATCGGCACCTCGCTGCTAGTTAGGTTGCGGGTTGAGGTGGCTGTTTCGGGTAGCCAAGCGGCATCAGTCTCTTCTTGAATTATTACGGCGAGAGAATCTTTTTGGCCGGATTGATCGGAGAAGTTACTGCTGTCGAATCGGAGGCCAATGACTTTTGTAGAATCGGCTGAAAGATTGGCGTTTGGATCAAAGGAAACGGAGCAGCGACTGTTTACCGGAGTGCAGGTTGCGGTCGTAGAGTCTCCCCAAGTCTTGTTTCGATTTCGGAAATCAAGCAGAGCAACAGTGAAAGGGTCTGCATCGCTCAGAGCGCTGCCACCAAAGGTGAGGGTCAAATTTTTAACCTCAGCGTCGCCGCCTTCGGCCTTCAGGTAGAAGATCGTTTGGTTGGTGCCTCTGTTCACCGCATGGGTGCGACTACTTTGCGTCGTTATTTTAAGGGTGCTGGCGTTGTCTAAAATGCCGGCATCATTTCCATCTTCCACAGGGGAAAGATCGGAGTCATTGGAGTTTATTGGTGCATCGGTGTCTAGGTCTAGCGCCGGTGGGATTGGCGCGTTTGGCGCTGTGATTACCGGGCCGCGGTTGACTATTTTAGAGATATAGAAGTCGCGATAGGTTTTGCTCTTTGGATCGCCATCTTGGCGGATGATGAAGTGGAATGACCCGCCGGTGCTTGGCAGGATAAAGCCGGTTTGGGCGGTACGCCTCCAGCCGTTTGGCAGGCGGAAGGTAAGGCCATCGCTGTACATGGAGACTGCGCCTGGTGAAAGGACTCTTCCGTCGCTACCAATCGCAAAGGATCGGTTGTAAGGAGTGCAACCGGTTTCCGGGATGTCAGCTCCACAAGTAAGGTTGCCGAGAACCGGTACGTCCGAGCGCTTGACCTCTTTGCCGGAGTCGTCTACGTAAACAGCGGTTAGTTTGAACAAGGCTCGCTGTGTTGAGTCGATGCGTGGCCCATCTACGTCTATTAAGATCCGATTTTTGTCGCCGGAGCTAAAAAAACCATTGGATTCTACCTTAGTCTTCTGGCCAAAGATCAGGCTGTTGTCGTTCATGACCGCGACCAAGTTGGGACTCATTTTACCCTTTTTGATGACCTGACCGGTGAAGAGGCCGGAGTTGGTTTTGGTTAAGCCGGCCTTGTTGACGGTATAGGGTTGGGAGACCTGTTCGCCGCCAAGCCAGGAGTTTGGATTGGTATTTTTAACATCAATCGTGTAAATGGCCTTAATGGCGTTTATGTTTTGGGCAGAGCCGGAGAGAACTACTCCCATTCGGGTTTGCCGGGCAGCCTCAGCTCCTTCCAGCTGGCCGGATCGGTTGGCGACAAGCATGACGCCAAGGGTGATGCCGGCGAGTACGCCGATTGATAAAAAGGCATACCAGGCGTGGACGCGGCCGCGGCCAACAACCCGAAAATCTTTTTTCAAGTCACTCATTATCTGGTCGGCGGCTGAATCTTTTTTAGAACTTTGATCTGTTTTTTTCATTTTGATAATTGCCCAGAGATTAATAAAAAGTTAATAATAGATAGCTCTTTTGAGCTCATTACCCTAAGCATACGCCATTTAGATTAAATTACCTATGGGGTGCCTGTGTATAAGGCTTTGTGTTTTCAGGGTACAATAGGTGAATGGGTATATATGCGGAGAAAAGTGTTTGGTCTCTAGAGCCGGAGCAGATCTTTGAAGAGCTTGGTACGAACGAGGGCGGGTTGGGCAGCGATGAGATCGAAGAGCGGCGAACAGTGTACGGCGCTAACGTGTTAGAGCGGCGGCATCGTTTGTCGGGTTTGAAGATCTTACTGCGGCAGTTTCAAAGCCCACTTATTTTTATACTTGTACTGGCTGGAGTGATGTCGGCGGCATTGGGAGATTATAAAGACGCGATTTTTATATTTTTGTCGGCTTTTGTGAACGCGGGTCTGGGTTATTACCAGGAGAATAAAGCGGAGGCGGCGTTGGAAAAGTTGAGAAGCTATGTTACTCAGCGAGTGCGAGTGATGCGCGATGGTCACGAGCAGGAGGTGGCGACGGAGGTGCTGGTGCCCGGGGATGTTTTTTACGTGTCGCAGGGAGATCGTATTCCTGCGGACGCACGGGTGGTTTACGCAAGCGATTTACAGGCGGATGAGGCGGTTTTGACGGGTGAGTCTTTGCCGGAGTCAAAAAGTGTGTTACCGGTTGCCCCAGAAGCAGACCTGGGAGACCGCAGTTCAATGATTTGGAGCGGGACACTGATAACTCAGGGTGTTGGTCGAGCGGTGGTTGTGGCGACCGGGGCGGCGACGGAGCTGGGTAAGATAGCGGAGTTGGTCGCGGGCGCAAAAGAAGAGCAGACGCCGCTTCAACAGGCGCTTCAGCGTTTTTCACTGAAGGCGTCGGGCTTTATTTTCTTGATGGCTATTGGAGTCTTTTTTATTGCTACCCAGAGCGGGATTAGTGTTTTGGATGCTTTTTTAATAAGTGTCGCGGTACTTGTCTCGGCGGTCCCGGAAGGACTACCAATTGTGATGACGGTTATTTTGGCTACTGGCGTGCAACGCTTGGCGGCGAAAAAAGGAGTGGTGCGGCGGTTGTCGGCGGCTGAGACGCTGGGCAGTACTTCAATGATTTTAACTGACAAGACAGGGACTTTAACTCAGGCGAAGATGAGTTTGTCGCGAGTACGAATTTTTGATGAAGGTCATGAAAGACACGGGGGCGTAAGTGAGGCGGAGGACTTTTTGTTCCATGCGGCTTTGCTGAACATGGAGGCGGTGGTCATGAATCCGGACGCGCAAAGTGAGGATTGGGAGATCTTGGGTAAGCCCCTTGAGGTGGCATTGGTTCGAGGTGCTGCAAAGGCCGGTGTTTTGTTTAGAGAGGCGAGGGCGAACTATGAGCCGGTGCGGATTTTGCCATTTAACTCTTTGAACAAATTTTCGGCGAGTGTGTATCAGTTTGATAGTGCGGTTACGCCGTGGATCGCGAATCATTTTTCGGGTAATGCGCCGCATGTTGTAAGTATGGTTGGCGCGCCGGAGATTTTGCTTCAGTTTTCTGATTTGTCGGAGGAGAAGAAGGCGGTAATTTTGGAAGAGATTCGAGCGATGGCGGAGTCTGGAGACCGACTGGTGGCGGTCGCGATTAAAAAGGTATCTACAATTAAAGATATTGATTTAAATAATCACGATCAGTACCAAAAGATGCGTTTTTTGGGAACAATTTCATTTCGAGATCCGGTTCGGCCGAGTGTTGCTCATGCTATTCGTGAGGTGCAGAGGGCGGGGATTCGGGTGGTCATTATGACGGGGGATCATGAGGGGACGGCGATTGCGGTTGCCAATGAGCTTGGGATTCACATCGCGCCGGAGCATGTTCTCCATGGGGGTGAGTTGGAGGCGATGAGCGCTGAACAGATAAGAGCGCGCTTGCCGCTGTTGAAGTTGGTTTCTCGGGTAAGCCCTGAAGGAAAGCTGAAGGTGGCGATGGCGTTTCAGGAGATGGGCGAGATAATCGCGATGAATGGTGATGGAATTAACGATGCGCCGGCACTGAAGGTTGCGAATATTGGCGTGGCAATGGGCAGTGGTACGGACGTGACCAAAGACGTGGCTGATCTTGTTTTACTAGATGATAACTTTGAGACGATTGTGGAGGCGGTTTCTGAGGGAAGGCGAATTCTGCGGAATATGCGCAAGGCGATTGTTTACCTCGGCTCTAACACGCTAGACCTTGTTTTTCTTATTGGTGGGTCGCTGGTTATCGGTCTGCCTTTGCCCTTTAATGCTTTGCAGATTTTGTGGGTGAATTTATTTACAGATAGTTTACCGGGGATTGCCTTGGCTTTTGAGGACCAGGTGGATTCGGAGACGAGGCGCCCTTTGAATGTACGCCATGGTATCTTTACCGCGGAGATGAAGTTTTTAGTTTTTGTTGCTGGTATTGTTAGTAGTGCTACTTTGTTTGCTTTGTATTACTGGTTGACTAAGCAGGGCTACGCCGAGGAGGTTGTTCGGACATTTATTTTTGCAGCCTTTGGTACTTATAGCTTATTCCTTATTCTGTCCGTTCGTTCGTTGACGAGTAGTATTTTTAAGTACAACCCTTTCTCAAATCGTTTCTTGATTGGCAGTATCGGTATTGGTTTGTTTTTGATGACCATCGCCATCTACGCTCCATTTTTCCAAAAACTTTTTGATACGGTTGATCTTTCAGCGCCTTGGCTTTTGGGA
Organism: Candidatus Harrisonbacteria bacterium CG10_big_fil_rev_8_21_14_0_10_49_15; assembly: GCA_002773415.1. GTDB lineage: Bacteria > Patescibacteriota > Minisyncoccia > UBA6257 > 1-14-0-10-44-23 > 1-14-0-10-49-15. Next base: position 6,686 of record PFBD01000005.1, read on the forward strand.
GTTCTTGCTTTTGGTGTGTTTAACATTCTGCTTATTGAGCTTGGAAAAATGCTTTACCGCGAAGATAATTAAATGATTGAAGGAGTTGAGGAATGGCTTGTGCGGAGAGTGTCGGAGGCCGAGCCGTCAAAGCCATTCCTCAGCGACGAAACTAGGCTTTGGCGGCGACTAGGCCGATTATTTTGTGAGCGCCGGCGTCTTTAAGTTTTCGCGCGGCCGCGTGTAGGGTTGCGCCGGTTGTGGCGACGTCATCTACTAGGATGATATTTTTTCCGCGAATAAGATGCCTGTCTCGGGCTGCAAAGGCGTCCGCGACATTTTTTAGGCGGGCATATTGCCCGTGTAGGTGGGCTTGGTAGTCTGTTGGTCGCGTGCGGATAAGGCCAGTGCTGATGAGCGGGCGATTGTAATAGGCGGATATTATTTTGGCAATGAGCTCTGCTTGGTTAAAACCTCGCTCGCGTCGTCGACTTGGGTGAAGCGGAACAGGAATAATAACGTACTGCTTTACCGGAAGGGCGGTCGCCTCTAGGTGGGCAATCATCAGTCCAGCGAGCGGTATGGCGGCGATGCGTGTTTTTTGGTACTTTAGGCGCCAGATAAGTTTTTGAATGCCGGCGTCTTCGTATCGGGTTGCCGCGGAGAGTATAAGCGGTATTTTCGGGTGGCAGTGTTTTTTGTTGGCTGGTAGTCGGCTGTCGCACTGTAGACAGCAGGCGGCCGTTGCTATTGTTATGCCGGCGACGCAGAGTGAGCATAAGTGTCGGCCACGCGTCGCGCCAGGCAGTGTTTGGTTGCACGCTAGGCAGATTGCTGGAAATAAGATGTTGAGGAATGTTTCCCAGACATGTCGAGCATTAAACATATGCTAGAATTATATAACATCCAGGTTGAAGAGCTAGATTATAAATTGGGCGCTCCGGGTCGCTAGGCCTAGTCTTACCCAATTTAGAAACTAGCTCTTCTCGGAGAATTCACTTAATTTCCTATCCCATGTCTTTATTCTCTCATCACCGGTCGGATACTAGTATAGGAATTGATATTGGCACGACCTCGGTAAAGGCCGCCGTATTGCAGCGAACATTAGGGGGGTCGTTTAAGCTGGTGAATTATGGGCTGATTGAGTCCGTTGGATCGATGGAGCATTTTAATAATGCTATTCAGTCTAGCTCTTCCCGGGCTTTGGATAGTGACCTTGTTTCATACTTAAAGTTTCTTAGTCAGAAGTTAAAATTATCGGCTCATACGCCGGCCTTTGCTTCGTTGCCGTCGTTTACCGCTTATACAACTTTGCTGGAAGTTCCGGTTATGGATAAGCGGCAGATGGGTGCTGTGATAAGTGAAAAGGCGGGAGTGTATGTGCCGGTGCCGCTGAATTCGGTAACGCTGGATTGGATAGTTTTAGGCACGAAGAAGATAGGTGATCAAGTTGTTCAAGAGATATTGCTTGTCAGTATTCCGACTGAGAAGATCGAGTCTTACGTGAAGATCTTTGAAGCGGCTGGTTTGAGGCTTGCCGGATACGAGATAGAGACTATTTCGTTGGCTCGGGCGCTTGGACGTAACGAGGAGAAGCCGGTTTTAGTAATGGATATTGGCGGCCGGTCTTCCAGTTTTGTGGTTACTAAAAAAGGGTTGGCTCTTTTTTCCGGACAAACGGATTTTAGCAGTGGTTCGCTGACACAGGCGCTGGCAACAGGTCTGAATATCAGTTTGGCGCGAGCGGATATGCTTAAGCGGCGGACTCAGATAATCGGTGGCGCGGGTGAGCACGAGTTATCCACCATATTGATTCCTATCATTGATGTTATAATTACAGAAGCAGATAGGATACGGAAAGGTTTTGAAGCTGCTTTTGGTGAATCTGTTGCCGGTGTGCTCCTTGCCGGTAGTGGAGCGAATATGCCTGGGTTTGCGGACTATCTTACTAAAAAAATGGGGCTTCCGGTGCAGACCTCTAATGCATTGCAATCTTTGCATTATCCTTCTGAGCTGGAACCGTTTGTGGCCGAGCTTGGAACGACACTGCCAACGGCGATTGGCGTAGCGCTGAAAGGTTTTTTCTAGTCAATAGCTTATAGCCGGCAGTAGGATTCTAAACTATACAAAATATGATATGGTGAATTATAAGCAGAAAATGGAAAAGCTCTTGACGATGACTGCCAGTCAGGGTGCTTCTGATTTGCACATTGCTGTTGGGCGGAAGCCTACTATTCGGTTAGATTCTGTTTTAATCCCTATTGAGCAGGAAGAAATAATCACACCGGAAATAGCTGAGGGACTAGTCTTGGCTATTTTGAGAGAGGATCAGCAGAAGCGTTTTGTTGAGGAGAAGGAGCTTGATTTTTCTTTTTCGCATAAAGATAGTTTTCGTTTTCGGGCGAATGTTTTTTTTCAAAAGGGAAACATGGCGGCGGCACTGCGACTTATTCCCGGAAAAATTCGGTCCTTAGCCGAGCTTGGATTACCGGACCTTATCCACGAGTTTCCAAAATTGAATCAAGGTTTTGTGCTAATGGTGGGGCCGGCCGGGCATGGAAAATCAACTACTTTGGCCGCTATTTTAGATGATATTAACCGCACCCGTGCGGAGCATATTATAACTGTTGAGGACCCGATTGAGTATTTGTTTGCCCAAGACCGGTCTATTATTTCTCAGCGAGAGGTTGGCAGTGATACGCACTCATTCCATAATTCACTTCGTTCCGTTCTTCGTCAGGATCCGGATGTTATCATGATCGGTGAGATGCGCGATTCGGAATCAATTTCCACGGCAATGACTGCGGCCGAGACCGGGCACTTGGTATTTGCTACTTTGCACACAAACTCCGCCGCGCAAACCATTGACCGAATCATTGATACGTTCCCGGCGGAGCAGCAGGGGCAGGCTATTAGCCAGTTGGCGACTACTTTAGTGGCCATTGTTAGTCAGCGACTAGTGCCAAAGATTAATGGAGGTCGGGCTGTGGCGACTGAAATAATGCTGGTTAACTCAGCTATTCGAAATCTTATCCGAGAGCGAAAGAGTTTCCAGATTGACGTGGTTATTGAGACCAATCTTCAAGAGGGCATGATGACTTTGAATCGGAGTTTGGCAATGCTAGTGAAGCAGGGCACGGTAAGCCTTGAAAATGCCGAGTTGCATTCAACGAATCCTCATGAGCTGCGGTTAATGCTTAATAAATTGTAAGTAGATTAGTATCTTTAATTGCATGGAACTAAGTACACTACTCATATTATTTTTTATAGGTATTTTTATTGGCAGTTTTTTGAATGTTATTGCGTTACGGTATCGCCCGGGTGGACGCTTATTACAGCATCACGTGCTCGGGGGGCGTTCTGCGTGTCGCACCTGCTCTACTCAGTTGCGTTGGTATGAGCTGGTCCCGCTTTTTAGTTTTTTTGTTCAGGGAACAAAGTGTCGGCACTGCAGTCATGCGCTTAGTTGGCAGTATCCGATTGTTGAGTTTGTGGCTGGTTTGTTAACAGCGGCCTTGCCGGCAACCCTTTATGGGTTTTTTAATGTGGCGCAGCTGCTTGCTCGCGGCGAAAGCATCTTTTGGTTTTATGGGGTTGTTGGTATTTGGTTGTTGGCAACATATATTTTCGTGGTCATCGCGGTTATCGATTTGCGATACAGGATAATTCCGGATCAGGCGAGTGGGCTTTTGGCGATCTTAGGTTTGGGTTTATTGGTTTTGAAAAGTAATTTTTCGGCTTTGTTTGCATACAACGGCTCGTTCTTTAAAAGTTATGCGACTATTTTTGGTGGGCAGGGAGGTCCGTTTGTGAACGCGCTTCTTGCAGTGCTTTTAGGAGTTGTTCTTTTTGGAGGCATCGTTCTTTTCACAAAGGGAAGGGGCATGGGGTTGGGGGACCTTAAGCTGGCCATTCCGATTGCTTTGCTACTCGGTTGGCCGGATGTTATTTTAGCTTTCGCCTCGGCTTTTATAGTTGGCTCCCTTTGTGCCATTCCGCTGTTACTGCACAAGGTTAAAAAAATGTCAGATGGGATTCCGTTTGGACCGTTCATGATCATCGGGGTTTATATTGCTATTTTTTATGGCGTGCAAATATCGCAATGGTATTTCTCTCTAATATAGGAAAAATAAAGGGCACATGACCCCTTTTACCGGAAACGGCTCAACGCGTTGAGCCGTTTAATTTGGTCTTAAAATGAGCTAAAATAGAGCAGTGACTAAACCTGAAGCCAGTAAGCGCATAGATCATTTGCGCGAGGCCATTAACAAATATAGGTATGAGTACCACGTCTTGGACAAGGCCAGTATCTCCGAGGGTGCTTTGGACTCTCTAAAAAAAGAGTTGTTTGATCTTGAGCAAGCTTATCCGGACTTGGTTGCGCCGGACAGTCCGACTCAGCGCGTAGGCGGCGAGCCGCTGAAGGAGTTTAAAAAGGTGCGCCACGCCGAGCGGATGAATTCGCTAAACGACGCCTTTAACCGACCGGACCTCGAGGATTGGTACAGGCGTTTACAAAATCACCTCTCATCTACGGACTACGAACTACCTGCCCACCGAAGCCTCGGCGCAGGCGGGAGTACTAAGCACTCCGGTTTCTACTGTGACCTAAAGATGGACGGCCTGGCGATAGAGCTGGTGTACGAAGATGGCGTACTGGTGCAGGCGTCTACTCGTGGTGATGGCGAAATCGGCGAAGACGTTACTCAAAATATTCGCACCATTGAGGCAATCCCGCTTCGTCTACGTACTAAGCACTACGTACTAAGCACTAGAATCGTTGTTCGTGGAGAGGTTTTTTTAACTAAAAAGGAGTTTATCAGGATAAATAGGGAGTTGGAGGGGAGGGGAGAAAAAACCTTTGCTAATCCTCGTAACTTGGCGGCCGGCTCTATCCGGCAGTTAGATCCAGGTATTACCGCAGAACGGAAGCTAAACTTTTTTGCTTATGGTCTGCTAAGTGAGGAGACCAAGACCAAACAAGAAGAATATGAGCTTTTGCGCGCGCTTGGAGCCCATCCGAATCCGGAGGGGCGAGTCTGTAAAAGTCTTGAAGAGGTAGAGAGGTTTTATGAAGATATTTTTAAGAAACGCGAGAAGCTACCATATGAAATTGACGGTTTAGTTATCACAGTGAATGACCTAGAGGCGTATCGTGCCGCCGGAGTTGTCGGCAAGGCCCCGCGCGGGGCGATGGCCTATAAGTTTCCGGCTGAGGAGGCTACGACGATTGTTGAAGATATTAAAATTCAGGTTGGCCGGACGGGCGCGCTGACGCCGGTCGCTATTTTAAGCCCCGTTGTTGTTGGTGGCGTTACTGTTCGGCATTCTACTTTGCATAACGCGGACGAGATCGAGCGCCTGGGCTTGAGGATTGGGGATACGGTTATTATCAATCGCGCCGGCGATGTTATCCCTAAGGTCGTCAAAGTGCTTCCGGAGTTGCGCACCGGCAAGGAAAGAGTATTTCATTTTCCCAAGATCTGCCCCATTGATGGCTCACCGGTTGTTCGTGACGGCGTGGCGTACCGTTGCTCAAACTCGCGCTGCGGTGCGCGAGTGCGCGAACAAATGTATCATTTTGTTAGTCGTAATGCTTTTAATATAGATGGTCTGGGACCGAAAATAATTGATCGCCTGTTGGAAGAGGGATTAATTGCAGACGCGGCTGACTTGTTTGAGTTGAAGGAGGGTGATGTGAGCGGTTTGGAGAGATTTGGTGAAAAGTCCGCTCAAAATTTGGTAGAAGAGATCCAAAGTAAAAAGGAGGTTTCGCTGTCGCGCTTTTTGTACGCGCTCGGCATCCTACACGTGGGCGAGGAAACAGCCCTAGCTTTGGCTAGGGAAATTTTCAATTTTCAATTTTCAATTTTCAAACCTACGGACATATTGATGGTGTTTGAAAAAATGTCCGTAGAGCAACTTCAAGAAATTCCCGATATTGGCGAAGTGGTCGCCCAAAGCATTCACGACTGGTTCGCTGAAAAGTCACACCAGAGGCTCTTGGAAGACCTAGATGCCGCGGGGGTACGAATTAAGAAGGAAGATGTAAGAATTAAGAATGTCGGATCGCTTTCCGGTAAGGTCTTTGTATTGACTGGAACATTAAGTTCCCTGACCCGCGATGAGGCCAAGCAAAAAATCCGCGCATTAGGCGGGGATGTTAGTAGTTCGGTATCTAGGAATACAGATTATGTAGTCGCCGGTGAAAAGCCTGGGTCAAAGTTTGCTGATGCTGAAAAGCTGGGGGTAGAAATTTTAACCGAGTCTGAGTTCGGAAAAATGTTGAAATAGTAAAAGCTTATTTGGGTGGCGCTAATCACGCTATTTGTATTCTGGTTGTTTCGTTTTTGTTGGTTAAATGGTTTAAAAACTTTCATTCTCTAGTTCTGCAGAACTAGAGAATGATTGGTGCAAAAATGGGTCGCAAAATCAAAAGAGCTCCGGCCACCACAGGGGGTGAACACGGAGCTCCTTGCTCGGTGGGGACGCATTCCGCTCTGATAGATAAAGGGTATGACCCTATAGAGCTATCTTTCAAGCGAACACCTAATCGCTCCGGTGGGACTAATCAGGTGTGCAAAAGCGCTGCTCGCCTCAGGGGGTATCGAGAGGTGGACATACTCTCTGCATAAGGCCACATACATATTGCACTCTTTAACCAGATATAAAAATGCCGATATTCAGCGGTCAGGTATCTTTACACCTATGTACATAATAACATGCACGTGCATGTTATTATGTACATAGGTGTGTCGTCGTTACAGGTATTATCTTGGAGTGTAAGGGTGGGTGGCCTCGTACACTCTCTTTAAAAGCAGTCTAAAACCAGCTATACTAGCAGGCATGGCGAGCATAGATAAAGAACAACTGGAGCATTTGGCGAGTCTGGCGCGGTTGGAGTTAGATCCCGCTAGCGAAGAGAAGATGCTGGCTGATTTTGGTAAGATATTGGAGCACTTTGTGGAGCTTCAGGAGTTGCCGCCACGCGCAGAGATTCTTCGCTTCCCTCAGAATGACCCAGGAAGCAAAAAGGTACAGCTGCGTGATGATGCAAATGACCTGCCGGATCATTTTAATGAGCCGGAAAAAATTATTGCTCAGTTTCCAGAAACGGAGGGAAGATATAATCGAATACCACCGGTATTCGAATAAACACCAAGCTCCAAGCATCAAATACCAAATAATGCTCAAATACGAAATTCGAATTTTGAAATTGAAATTGAAATTTATTTGGAATTTGGGATTTGCCATTTGGAATTTTTAAAACTATGGATACGCGTGATTTAAGCGCAAAAAAAATTCATGAAGGGCTTAAAGAAAAAGCCTTTTCCGCGACCGAGGTCACTCGGGCTTATTTGGATCAAATAGCGCGGCACAACGGCGAGCTGAATGTATTTTTAGACGTGTATGAAGAATCTGCGACTGAGGCAGCGCAAAAAGTGGACGAGAAAATTGCCGCCGGAGGTGAGGTCCAGCCGATGACCGGCGTGCCCGTCGCTACCAAAGACAATATTTTAATAGACGGTGAGAAAGCGACTGCCGGATCAAAGATGCTGGAAAACTATACTGCTACTTATGATGCCGGGGTTGTTAAAAAGTTAAAGCAGCAGGGGGCGGTATTTCTTGGCAAGACAAATATGGATGAGTTTGCCATGGGCAGTTCAAACGAGAATTCGGCATTTGGGTTAGTAAGGAATCCGCATGACCTGACTCGTGTTCCTGGGGGTAGCTCGGGGGGATCGGCGGCGGCTGTTGCCGCGCACATGGCGCCGCTCTCACTTGGTTCTGACACGGGCGGTTCAATTCGTCAGCCGGCTCACTTCTGTGGCGTCGTTGGCTTTAAGCCGACTTACGGCGCTGTTAGCCGGTCCGGGCTGATTGCCTTGGCCTCTAGCTTGGATCAGATTGGTCCGTTTGCAAATACTGTTGAGGATGCGGCCTGGTTATTTGCCGGTATTAGCGGTCGCGATCCATATGACAACACCTCGCGTGAATACAGCTATGATCCGCAGACGCTTCAGGATATGGAAAAGTATCGCGGGATGACTATTGGGTTGCCGGATGAGTATTTTATTCCGGGAACTGAGGAGGTGGTGGCTAAGAATATTCAGGCGGTCATAAAGTCGTATGAATCTCTTGGGGTGCAGTTTAAGAGAGTGAGCTTGCCACACACTAAGTACGCACTTTCAACTTATTACATTATTCAGCCGGCCGAAGCTAGTTCTAACTTGGCTCGCTTTGATGGCGTTCGCTATGGGCGCTTTGTGGAGGATGGGCAGAGTTTGCGGGATATTTATGTTGGCACGAAGTCAGCCGGGTTTGGTGCGGAGGCAAAGCGGCGTATTCTCTTGGGTACATTTGTGCTTTCTTCCGGCTACTACGATGCATATTACAAAAAGGCGGTTGAAGCCAAGGAATACATAACTGAAGATTTTACCAAGGCGTTTCAAACCGTAGATGCCATTTTAGCGCCAACCGCGCCTACGCCTGCTTTTAAACTTGGAGAGAAGGTTGATGATCCGATGCAGATGTATCTGTCTGATATTTTTACAATCCCGGCCAACCTTGCCGGTATTCCCGCTATCTCCATCCCGTCGCGCGAGAATGACTCGCTGCTACCGATTGGTTTTCAGCTGATGGGGCCGAAGTGGAAAGATGCGGATATTTTGGGCCTAGGCCACCTGTACCAAAGTGCGTAGCAAGAAGTTATACACTCAACCGGTTGTTGCGATAGTGTTATAGTGAAGATAAGCGTTGAGTGAGTTCCGCCGACTTGTGGCGAAAGCCCCTGTTGGTGTCGACTCTGAGCACTCGCTCCGCTTAAGCTCAAGGGGATCGCGGCCAGCCCGGCCAGTCGCGATCCCCTCA
>PFBD01000001.1:0-11084 GCA_002773415.1 Candidatus Harrisonbacteria bacterium CG10_big_fil_rev_8_21_14_0_10_49_15
GCTTCTTCACCTACACCCTGGCCTGGCTGGTTGCCATTCTCCTGCTCATTATCCTCATCTTCCAACCCTGGCAGTAAAATATTCATGGCAGATTTTCTGCACAAAAAAATTAGAAGGCCGTGGCTGTTGCTTATTCTATGGCTTGGATATCCAGCTATAATGCTTTTCCTAGGAAAAGATGATCAACTGGTGCCATACGCCGTAACGCTTACGAGTATATTTTTAATCTACAACCTTATTGGAAATCAGATAGATATCTCAAAAAACAAAAGCATTGAAATATTAGGCGTTAGGATAAACAAGAACAGCCTGCTTTTGATTGCTGCTCTTGCTGTTTTTGGAGTGATATATGATAGCGATATTAGAGATATAGCTGACTTCTTTTTGTTAGCGTTGCTATTATTTTTCTGGTATCAATATATCAATTGGCGCATTGAGAGAGGCTAATAAAAGACCGAAACATACCAACATACTGGAGTATGTTGGTATGTTAATATGAGCAACATATGGATCAGCCCTTGCCCGCTACAACTACCAAAAACTCCACTTAACAATTTAGTTAAATTGTTAAGTGGTATGCCATGCTATACCACGTTGTCACACAAGCTTACGGGCGTGAGCTTGTGTGACACCCCCCCCCATTTCGCAATTTCGCGAATTTCGAAATGGATTATTTGTGATTCTTTGGGATGGTAACCGGAAAACTTCAGATGCGGTATACTAAAGACTGACCTACGATAACCCAGAGAAAAGGAGAATCTCGTGAACACAATCATCGCCCGACGCCTGGTAGACTGGCGCTCGTCAACGATGTGGGGGTTCGCGCTTCTTCACATCATCGCCCTTGCTGGCTTGGTGCTGGCGGTAACTGGCGCGCTGGATGTTACGGCAGGTGACTGGCTCTTGGCCGGCACCTTGTTCTACGGCCGCGCCTTCTTCGTGGCCATTGGGTATCACCGGTATTTTGCGCACCGTACATTCGAGTTTCAGCTCTGGTGTCGCCGAGCGGCGCGCTTCTTACTGGCGGTGGCCTCAAACACCGCGAACCAGGGTGGCGTCATCTGGTGGACAGAGACACACATGGACCACCACCGCTTTTCCGACCAAGAGGGAGATCATCACTCCCCTGTTACTAGCGGCTTCTGGTGGTCACACGTCGGCTGGTTGGTTGGTACGCAGAAAGAGCCCGTCTCAAAAGCAATCCACCTACGGCGTGCACCAGAACTAGTCTGGCTAGAGCGCCTTCACTGGCTGCCCGGACTTCTATTGGCAGCTGTCTGCCTCTGGTACGGCGGGCTGAGCGGGCTACTGGTTGGTTACTTTGTGTCGTCGGTCGCTCTGCTCCACGCCACCTTCACCATCAACTCGGTGGCGCACCTGATCGGGCCACAACGATACCAGACCGGCGACCAGAGCCGGAACTGTTGGGTCTTGCTTCCGATTGCCGTCGGCGAACAGTGGCACAACAACCATCACAACCGGCAGGCACGCACTCGGCAGGGCGAGCGCTGGTGGGAGATTGACCTGGCCTACTACCTGCTCTGGGGGTTGGAGAAGGTCGGCCTACTCAGCAGGCTGAACTGATCGCACCGCGGGGTGTCTGTCGCAAGATAGGCACCCCGCACGCACTTTCATTGAGAAGACTGTTAGAGTTTCTATAAGCTCTTGGCTCTTGATTCCCTCTGTTAATATTGACTAAAAGCGGTTATACTAGCCGAATGTCAAAAGGAGATGTAATAGTTCGCTTTAATAAGGTTTCGTTTGATTTCGGCCACAACAAGCCCATCTTGGAGGAGGCTGATTTTTCCGTGCGCCGCGGCGCCAAGATCACTTTGATGGGCCAGAACGGCGCCGGCAAAAGCACTCTTTTTCAGTTGATCACTGGTGAGTTAATTCCAGAAGAAGGACGGATAACGGTTGTGGATGGGATGACTGTGGCCACCGCTCGGCAGGTAATAGATCGGGATCAGTTGGAGCTTACAGTGCGTGAGTTTTTTGAATCTGTTTTTACAGAAAAGGTCTATGACATAGACCCGCGTATTGATAAGGTCTTAGACGTGGTTAACCTAACGGCTGACCACGAGCGCGTGCTGAAAACTTTTTCCGGCGGGCAACAAGCTCGCCTGCTGCTGGCTCAGGCTCTTATCCAGGACTCGGACATCTTGCTATTAGACGAGCCGACCAACAACTTAGATAAGGCGGGTATTGCTCACTTGACTAAGTTTCTCCAAGACTACGAAAAGACTTGCATCGTCATTAGCCACGATGCCGAATTTTTAAACTCTTTCACCGAGGGTGTGCTGTACCTGGATATCTTTACCCAGACCATTGAGCAGTACACCGGTAACTACTTTGACGTGGTCGCCGAGATTACGAAGCGGGTAGAGCGCGAACGCCGCGAGAATGCTCGGTTGGCTAAGGACATCGCCCACCGCAAGGAGCAGGCCGGTTTCTTTGCCCAGAAAGGTGGACACATGCGTGATGTTGCTCGGAAGATGCGTGAAAAAATAGAAGAGCTGGAAGAAGATATTGTAGACACCCGCCGTGAAGACAAGACTATTCGCAAGTTCCACATCCCGACTCAGGAAGAGATTAGTGGTGATATTTTAGAGCTGAAGAGTGTCAGCATCCTTAAGGGCAGTAAGCCGGTCAATAAAAAGGTAAATATCATTTTAAAGAAAAAAGATCGACTGCTACTTAAGGGCCCGAATGGTATTGGCAAGACCACATTGTTGGAGAGGCTGGCGAGTGGGCACGCCAAAGGTGAACACGTGCCGGCGAATGTTCGAATTGGTTACTATCGCCAAGATTTTTCTACACTGGACTTTGACCAGACTGTTTATAAGGCCTTAGCGAATGTAATAATGAGTGGCTCCGAGCAGGAGCTGCGCTCTCACGCCGCCGGTTTTTTACTGGACGATCAAATTTTGAAAACAAAAATAGGTTCGCTTTCCGAAGGCCAAAAAGGGCTGGTCGCCTTTGCACAGATAGTGTTACAGCGACCGGGCCTGCTTATCCTGGACGAGCCGACAAACCACATAAACTTCCGCCACATTCCGGTCATAGCGGCGGCTTTGGATCGCTTTGAAGGCGCGATGGTGCTAGTCAGTCACGTCCCCGACTTTGTTTCGCAGATAAAGATCACCCAGACTTTGGACATGGAAACGTTGTAGTGCTCATTCAATTATGCACGCAGCAGACATCGGCATCATTTTTGACATGGACGGGGTCTTGATTGACTCCATCCCTCATTTTGAAAAATCTTTTAACCATGTCTTCCAGGAGCATGGCGTCTCTGTCGCCGAGCTGAACCAACACCATGGCGATATCTTCTCCGGCCATTCACTCCGAGAGATCTTAGATCTCGCTTATCAGAGCCACGGACTTTCGCTGAATATCGAAGAGGTTTCTGCAAAAGCAAATGCGGTTTTCATGGACATCGTTGCGATGACAAATGTTGTTGCTGATCCGGCGCTTGTTAGACTCCTAAGCGAACTACAAGGCAACCAGGCCGGCCTGGCCGTGGCCTCAAACTCGCTGCGGCATCGCGTCCGCAAGATCGTGGAGTTTCTTAGACTTGATCCTTACTTTAAAGCCGTCCTTGGCGTAGAAGATGCCGCTCTGCCAAAGCCACACCCGGATCTTTTTCTAGCCGCGGCCGAGATGATAAAAGTGAAGCCGGAGCGGTGCATTGTTTTTGAAGACACTGCCGGGGGCATTGCCGCGGCTAAGGCTGCGGGCATGAAAGCCATCGGCTACACCCGCTTTTCCACGCAAACCGATCGCCTGACTGACGCTGACAGGCTTGCCGGCTCTTTTAGTGAACTCACCATTCATGACCTCTTTGCTCTTTTGAATACCTAAAGACATACCAACCCCGCCGCGGCGGGGTTGGTATGTCTTTATTCTCTACTTCTGCAGAAATAGAGAACCTTATTCCAATGTTCTCAAGAACATTGGAATAAGAAATTTAACCCTCCTTCGCTCTAGCTACGGAAGGGCAGGAAAAGCGAAGGGGCGGTCGCACGAGTTGTTCTCGTACGCCGCCCCTCGGATTGCTTCCCGCGCCTCCATCGCGGGGTTGGTTGCTTCTTGCGACAGGCATTGACCGGAAGGTCAGGCCTGTTTCGGCTGGCCGTACTGCTCCACGTACGCCCTGCCGTGGCCGAACTGTGTGTTGATCGGCACGCCTCGGAGGCACAGTGGGCAGTCGTCTGCCGAGTAGTTCGCCATGTTGACTTCGATGAGCGACAGCAGGCTCGGAACGCCCACCGCCTCGGCGGACACGTTGCCACGGTTGCAGATCAGCGCGACGCAGACGACGATGCCGCCAGCATCGCGGATTGCGTCCACGACCTCCTTGGCTGTGCTGCCGGTGGTAGTGATGTCTTCCACGACGAGCACGCGCCTGCCACGGACGATGTCGCCGTAGCCACGGCTGAGAACCGTCTTGCCGGTCTCGACGAAGGCCTTGCGGCCCTGACCGAGTGGATCCGGAATGGCGACCCTCTCCTTCTCCGCGAATACGGCTCGGATGGCCGGATTGTTGCGAAGCATCGCCTGAGCAACGAGTTGCCCGAGCGCGATTGCACCCGCCTCGATGCCGCAGACGACTTCGATGCCACTTTCGGCTGCGAGCGCCGCCATGTCGTCGGCCAGGAGAGCATAGCTACCTGGCCAGGTGTAGGCCACGTCCTTGGCAACGTAGCCTGGTCCATGACCGCCGGCCTTGTAGACAAAGTGCTGATCACTCAGCACCGCGCCAATGCCGGCGAGAATCTCCCCTGCTGGGTTCATCTGCGTTCTCCTCCTTCCTCCGCCGCGAGGGAGGCTCGCGCCGTGGTGATACCTTCGTTGACCGAGACGACCTCCGCCTCGGCCGCGTCCAGGTAGTGTCCGCCACGCTTCTTGTAGGCGTACAGCACGCTAGAACTACAGTTGATGATGAAGAAGTTGCCCCCGGCCGCAGCCACGGACGCATCCAAGTCACCGCCCTGCGTGCCGATGCCCGGGATGAGCAGTGGCATCTCTGGTCCGACCAGCTCGCGCACCTGCGCCAGCTCGGCCGGCGAGGTCGCGCCCGTGACCAACCCGAGGCTGGCCTTGGCTCGTTCTTGCCAGCTGGCAACGCGCCTGGCCACGTGTTGGTACAAGGGAATCTTGACCGACGAATTGGGATCGGGATGATGCATTGCGAAGTCCTGGAACTCGCCGGCGCCCGGGTTGGACGTCCGACAAAGGACGAACACGCCGAGCCCCTCCGAGTCCAGGATGGGCCGCAGGGCTTCCTCGCCCAGGTACGGGTGAACAGTCACGGCATCGAAGCCGGCATGCAGCCAGCTCTGGCGGTAGGCCTCGTTGGTCGCGCCGATATCCCCGCGCTTGACGTCGCCGATGATCGGCAGCTCAGGATAGTACGTACGGACGTAGGCGCAGAACTTCTCCAGCGCCACCATCCCATCCGAGCCGAAGGCCTCCCAGAAGGCCGAGTTCGGCTTGATGCAGGCGAGCTGCTCGTGCAGACGGTCCACCAGGCTCCGACAGAAGTCGTACACCCGACAAGCCTTCTGCTGTTGATTGTCCTTGTCCACGCCCTTGGTGATCTCCGGCGGCAGCTTGGACCACACCGGGTCAAAGCCCACGCACAGGTACTTGCCCTGTGCCCAGCGAGCCTCCAAGAGCTCGCGGAAGTTGCGTTGCGTATGCACTATCTCACCTCCTATTACGCACGAAATTGTGCTGGCTCAATTCTGCAATAAAAGATGGGGAATTGCAAATTTTTAGTTGTTTGGGTTACAGGATGCCCGGGTCTATCCGGATGAGCTTGTCGTCGCCGGGGGCGGGGTTGCCGCGGCCGTCGCGGTTGCTGGTGGTAAGATACAGGTAGCCATCTGGACCGATGCGAATGGTGCGGATGCGGCCGAGTTGGCCTTTGAAATGTTCGCGTACTTCAACTACTGTCTCTCCTTCTAACACAGCCTCGTACAGCGCCTCGCCACGTAGGCCGCCGAAGAAGAGGCTGGCGTCATAGTAAGCGGCGCTGGCCGGTGCCCAAGTGATGTCCGGGCCGGAGTGGGTGGCGGGCTTGACCATTCCTCGCCGCGCCTTATCTCCCTGGATCTGTGGCCAGCCATAGTTTTCTCCAGAGTGAATCAAATTTATCTCGTCTAGGCCGGAAGAGAGACCGGAGCGACCGTGCTCTGTAGACCACAGCCGTCCGTAGGCGTCCCAGGCGAGGCCCTGTGAGTTTCGGTGTCCATATGAGTAGATGGCCGTGCCAAACGGATTGTCTGCGGGGATAGAGCCGTCATCGCGTAGACGTAAAACTTTGCCGGCGAGCGAGCTTCTGTCTTGAGCTAGGTCTTCGGTGGTTGCGTCGCCAGTCGTAATATACAAATATCGATCCGGACCAAACTCAATGCGGCCACCATCATGGTATCGAGCGCCTGGAATTTTGCCGATTATCTCAAGCGGGCGGGTGAGCGCGGTGCCGGTAAAAGTGTAGCGAACAACTCGGTTGCGAAGTCCGTCCTCAGTTTCTTGGGTGTGATACAGATACACAAACTGATTGTTGCTGAAGTCGGGGTGCAGGGTGATGCCAAGCAGGCCGCTTTCGCCGTGCTGAGTTACGATTGTATCAGTAACCTGGATCTCTTGCTGGTTGTTGTCAGTAATTAGTAAAACGCGGCCGGGGCGTTCGGTTAGCAGAATTTCGCCGGTTGGTAGAAATGCAAAGTCCCAGGGAATTTCCAGGTCTTGAGCGATGACAGTTAGCGCCTCAGCTACCTCGGAGTTCACGCCTGTTGGCTTTTCCGGCTTCACGGTAAAAATAAGAACGGCGGCGATGCTCGCAATCAAGATGACCGAGATGGTGATTTTTTTAGTCATTGCAGAGTTGCTATTGTAAGGGCTACCCAACAAGCTGCTGATTTGTTAGCGATGTAAGAGCTGAGAGTGACTACAGGATGTCGGTTGAATACATGACAAAACCTAGCCAGAGGACCAGGATGAGGTAGTAGGTGGTCCAGCCTTTGGTGATGGGGAAGGCGCGCGAAAGGGTGCGGAAGTTTTTGCTGTACCACTTTTGTCCGCTGCCGTAGGCGATGAGATTTGCCGCGAGGCTGTCTAAAAGCAGAACTGCGAAGATGATGATAAAAATTGTGTTCACCGGGTAGTAGAAATGCGACCACTTGTGAGTGATACTGCCAGGCAGTAGTCGCATTTTCACTACCCGGCAGGTGCTTTTAGTATATACCAATCCTTAGAATTTTCCCTAGGGGAAACCCTAGGGTAATCTGCATACACTTTTACATGCACGTGCATGTAAAAGTGTATGCAGTTTTTGCGCTAGCGGGAACAGCTATTTGGAATCATCTTTTTTCGGGATCCCCCACTGCCAGCGGGGTTTTTCGCCTTTCCAGTAGCCGAAGGTGAAGACCAGGGCGAGCATGAGTAAGATGCCAAGGAGGGCGGCGCCAGGAGCGTCGTCAGTCTCGCCTACGTAAAAGCCGGCCGCGGCCAGGGCGAGGCCGATACCGATCACAAGCCAGCCCTGCCTACCGGCAGGCAGGCCCAGCCGCTTGAACCAGTAGCCTTGGGGATTGTCTTTTAGGTATTCTAGGTATTGCTTGAACATGTTTTTAATTTGTTACATTTTTGTGGCTGTCGCCACAAAAATGTAACATTGTTTTTTGGTTATTTTGATTTAGTTTTTTTACTTGGTTGTTTGCGGAGGATGAATTTCTGGGAAGCGCTCAGGGGCTTATCTTTGCGATGGGTGCAGCCGCTCCAGCAGCAAGGGCGGCGTTTGCCGGTAGCTAACTCCTCTATCGCCCGCTTTAGGTGCGCCAGGCAAGTTGCGGGCTTTTTCGGAGAGGTTATCCAGCATGTCCATTCGTTCCTGGCGAGTGGGGTGATATCTTTCCAGGCGGCTTTTGCCTTTGGTGCGGCGGTTAGGGCTTTTTGAAAGTCGGGGGGTAGATTATGCATTTTTGTAGTATAACAGTTTTCGAAATCCTTTTCTTTAATGAAAAAACGGACTCGAATACAGGTCTTCCTGTAAGCGAGTCCGTCCACCTTGCGGTGTGCTGCTGATCTCTCCTACCCCGGATCAGCGATGGGGGGGGTCGGTCTAGTGGTTCATCCACGTGTCCGACGAGTGAGCGCGGCGGACGGCCATCGAGCCACCCTTGCGAGACTCCGTACGCCATAGCGGTTTGCCCCGGTAGAGGTCACCGGTTGCCGTGCTGCCGACGATGTCGCAGGGCACGTGATAGCCATGCATTTCCATGTCTCTGTCGCCGCAGAGCCTGTGACACCTAACAGTGCCGAGGATACAGCCCTCGCGGTGATCGTTCTCTTCGGCGTCCACCGCGAAGATGTCAGCCTCGTTGGCCGCGAGCACCCTCTGCGAGAATCCCGCAGGAACGTAGACCTCGTCGAGGCTGGCGTTCGAATCGTTCCTCTCGCGGGTGTAGCCCGAGAGCTCATCGGGCTCGTGAATGTGTCCAATTGACAGATCTCCACGGTCCGTCTCGTATGGAATACCATACTGGATGGCGATGGCGTTGCGAGGCGCCGGAGTTCTGCTTGCGTTGATGCTGTCCGCAAGCTGGCCGTATCGACGAATGAGGTCTTGAGTCGTCGTCCCGAGAACGATGGCGAGCTCTATCAGCTTCACCCAGCCCCAGCCGGAGTGCTCGGGAGACAGATCGTCGTGCATGTTCGCGTAGACGGCGGGGCGGATCATCTGTCGAGCCGTTTCCGCCTCCGAGCGCCTCTCGCCGAAGCCCAGCTCCTCGATTTTCGCATCGCGAGAAGTCAAGTCGTTCAGGTACGCTGCCTTCTTTCTACTCTTACGCATGTGAGACACAACTCCGTAGCCCTTGATCGGGCTGGATTCGGGAGTTATCGGTTTCTGGCACCGACATAGCCAAGGTCGCTTATGCGACTTAATGTGTAGAATACTTTTATTTCCTTCTTCTGTCAATATCTTCTAAACCCAATAAAATGAGGCCTTTAGGGGGGCCTTCTCGTTTCCAATATTTTTGCCCCTTCTAGCTACTTAATAACGGGGAAGTTGGACTTTCCCGAGCGGGTGGCTTTATCAAATCCTAGGCGGAGGGGGTGGGACTCGAACCCACAAGCCCTTGCGGGCGGCGGTTTTCAAGACCGCTGCGTTACCAATTCCGCGCACCCCTCCTATTTTCGCCTTTGTTGGCGGCTCATTCTTTTAAAGCCACTACCATACGCGAATTGCTTTATTTTCTGAATTTTTAGCTTTTTTGTCAATTTTGAATTGCTGCTTCCAATTTCTTTTATGTACTTATCTATATCTTCTTTATTGCTAATGTAAATGTTCTTTTTTGATTTTCTGGTTGGTTGAAATCCATTTGCCAACAGAACACTCTCTACAAAGCTTAAAATATTTGGATTTATATTTGTTACTGTTAATTGTTTATAGAAATAGTTACCGTTTTTGCCCTTATAAAATTTGAAGCCGATGGTCCCCTCTGTGTCGAACAGTCCCCGAACAGTCGCAAGAGCAAATTGATTTGAGTTCTTTATCCAATCTGGAATTGATCGCTCCCTTGGATCAAACCCTATTTCGTTTAGGTAGTCGGAAACATCTTTAGATGATATCTGGACCTCAATCATCCCTCGCTCTGGACGCTCTGTAACGCTTATTGAGACTTCCTGAAAAAGCGTCGAAACAAGATTGTTTACAAATCGTGCGTATTCTTTTTCTACTTTCAGATTTAGATGTATTTTCGTGAAATATTTAGTTACCGAGCCGTCACCAAGCAAGATGCCGAATAATTCAGCTAATTCTACCGAGTACCTTTTTGGTAATTTAGCGTATCTTTTGTGGTTTAGATTAAACCGGTTAGAGCAAATTAGTGAGCAAAAAATCTGGGCTTTTGGGCGAGCGCGAAAATTTTTCTTGCATCTTTTACAATACC
Source organism: Candidatus Harrisonbacteria bacterium CG10_big_fil_rev_8_21_14_0_10_49_15 (assembly GCA_002773415.1). Lineage (GTDB taxonomy): Bacteria > Patescibacteriota > Minisyncoccia > UBA6257 > 1-14-0-10-44-23 > 1-14-0-10-49-15. The sequence continues at coordinate 9,963 of PFBD01000001.1, forward strand.
CTTCCTTCATGTATCTTTCGTTTTTATTATACCATACTTCTCATTAAACCACTCATCCTTTCCAGTGGCTGTATGATACCGAGATTTGAACCAAAAATCCAGCCCATTCGACAAGCTCAGGGTTGAGATTTTTGGGGATCCTTCGCTGCGCTCAGAATGACCGAGTTATTAGCGCTTGGGGTACAATTCCGGGTCGATGGTGCGGGTGAAGCACTGGCGGCCGGCGTCGTGGGTCCAAAAGTCGCCCATTTCGCTAACTGCCATGTCGCGCATGATGGGCTTTGGATAGCTTTGGGACTGTTCGGACGCAGGTAGGGCAAAGGTGGCGCAGAGTTCAAAACTTAGCCCCCCTGTTTTGGTGTATTCGTACGGCTCGCCTGTAACCGGATCTGCGGGTGCGCGAAAGCCCACGAGCGGATCTTCAAGCTCGGATAGAGTTTGAGGCAGCTCATCACTAACCTGCCAGCGATATAGCAGTTGGGACTGAATGACCTCTAGATGATTAACCCGGTCCTGGTCTTGAAGACGTAGTCGGGCCGTGGCCGGCGAACCAAAGACAAAGAAGGCGCCGATGACGATGATGGCGATAAAGACGGAGCTAGCCCAGATGATGGCTTTGCGCATCCCCTCGGCTGTGCCCGGCTCGCGACGCAGGTTGAAGTAGTAGTACTTGAATACAGCGCTGGCCACGATAAGCACGGCCAGGGCTTTGAGGGCGAAGGTAGTAGTAAAGTCGCCGCCTAGGTACTGGTAGACCACGGTCACCAGATCCCCCAGCACAGTAGCGCCGGTTATAAACAGGGTGATGTAGATGAGCCAGCGGCGTACGCTCCATTCGCGCTTTTCCGGGTGCTTGTCTAAATCTTTACCAAGCCAGCGCATCACATAGACGTAGACCGGGAAAACGATGATGAGGCTGGCGACGGCCCAGCGCATGGGGCCGGCGGTGATGTCAAAACTTCGGTAATAGTTGAGGTTTTGGTCTGGAAACCAGTAGTTAATATACTGCCACAGAAGCGTGATGGTGCTGATGGCGATGTAGTAGATAGCCGCGGTGCTAAAGAGATACAAGAAAAAGTCGCGTGGGGTATTTTGTGTTTTCATATGCTAGCTGTTTAGCTG
>PFBD01000001.1:11132-26160 GCA_002773415.1 Candidatus Harrisonbacteria bacterium CG10_big_fil_rev_8_21_14_0_10_49_15
GATTTTGTTAACTTGCGCTTCTGCTTCATGCTATAATTTATTCATATGGAAAATGCAGATACATTAGAGAGTGAGATTAGCGCCTTAGAGGCGAAGCTCGCGGCAAAGCGGGCTGAGGCGGGTGGGCAGAATTCGGAGGCCCTGCCGACAAAGGAGCATTTTGACGAAGTTTTTAAGGAGCATGCCGGCTCTGCGGAGCAGGTTGGTGTTAGCTTCACTGCCCCGGCTGCGAATACTAACGCAGGTGGTCAGACAGGGCCGCGAGCCGTTACGCCGGCCGAGACTCAGAAGATAAACGACCTGATAACTGTTTCTTTTACCAAAGGCATTCAGGCCGCTATCAAGGAGGCGCAAAGAACAGGCGATGCTTTTTTTGTGGATCAGCTACATGATCGGCTGGCGGACGAGTATTACGAGCGGTTGATTGCCGCTAGGAAATTGGGAAATTAGTGGAAATTGGGGTTTGGACCTATTGACTAACGACTACTGACTATAAACTGTTCCCCATGGATCTTATACCATCTTCAATAATTGCTACCGCTTCTTTCGCACTGGGCTTGCTTTTTATTGGCTTTGTCGTGGCCATTGTGGTTCGGCGGCGGTTGAGGGCGAAGGGTAGCGTCAGTCACTCGCTTGGCCTGGGACTACTAAAGATCCAGATGCCAAAGGCGGTGCCGGAGGACAACAAGGGCGGGGTGAATGAGTTGCGAGAAAAAATCGCCGCCATGGAGCAGGTCTTTACTCAGCTTGGTGGTATTAAAGAGGGCGCTTGGCATACTTGGGTTTACGGAAAACCCTTTTTTGCGCTAGAGCTGACTGTCCCGCACGTGGGCCAGGAGGTGTTTTTTTACTTGGCCGTGCCGCGGCGTTACTTAGCCAGCGCGGAGAAGGTTGTCCATGGTGTTTACCCGGACGCGCACATAGAGCCGGTTACGGACTACACTATTTTCCACCCAAACGGTGCAGTTGCAGCGGCGGTGGCCAAGGGAAAAAGTAGATTCTTGCCCTTTAAGACTTACCAGGCTATTGAGTCTGACCCTCTTGGCAACGTTTTGAATGCATTTTCAAAAGTGTCCCATGAGGGTGAGGGGTTGGCTTTGCAAATTGTGTGTCAGCGAGCAGACGGTAGCTGGAATCAGCGTCTGACCAAGGTGGTTAAAGGGTTGCGACAAGGCAAGGACTTAAAAAAGGCCGTTCGGGAGGCTGGCGAAAGAGGCGTTGTAAAAATCTTTAAAGAGAATCAGCGCGCTCAGGACAAAAAGAAGAAGCGAGAGCAGGGCCTAGAGAAAGAAGCAAGTCCGGCGCAGGAGAAGGTTGCCGAGCGTTTTGAGAACAAGGCGACGCGGGCATTGTTTGCGACGAATATCCGCCTGATTGCTTCGGCACCGGACAAGGCGCGGGCAGAAGCCTTGTTGACCGAGCTGGCGATGCCGTTTGCTCAGTTTTCTAACGAGGAAGTAAACTCTTTTGTTTTCAAGACACAGGCGGACGCGCGAGCGCGGCAACGGCTTATCTACCACTACAGCTTCCGGATCCCGGAAAGTACGAACCAGATAATTTTGTCCGCGGAGGAGTTGTCCAGTATCGCCCACTTCCCAAACACGTTGCACGGCGCGACTAACGTTGCGGCTCTGAAGTCGGCCGCAGCCGCGCCACCGCCAAACATGCCCCGCCAGGGCCTGCTGCTTGGTATAAATTCATACCGCGGTCAGGAGTTGGAGGTGCGGATGACCGAGGCGGACAGAGCGCGACACTTGTATATCATTGGGCAGACAGGTACGGGTAAAACATACTTTATGCGGAATATGATCATCCAGGATATTGAGGATGGGCATGGGGTCTGCTTTATAGATCCGCATGGCGATATGGTGGAGGACATCCTTGGCTGTATTCCACCGGCGCGCATCAAGGACGTTATTTACTTCAACCCGGGCGAGGTAAGCCGGCCGATGGGGCTGAACATGCTGGAGTACGATCCTAGATTCCCGGAGCAGAAGACCTTTGTTATCAATGAACTGCTGGAGATATTTAACAAGCTCTTTGATATGAAGACGGCCGGTGGCCCGATGTTTGAGCAGTACTTCCGTAACGCGACCGCGCTGGTGATGGATGACCCGGAGAGCGGGAATACTTTGCTAGAGATAAACCGCGTGTTTGTGGATAAACCTTTTCGCGATTACAAGCTGTCTAAGACGCGTAACCCCTTGGTGAAGACCTTCTGGCGCGAGGTGGCGGAAAAGGCCGGCGGTGAGGCCAGCCTGCAGAACATCGTTCCCTACATTAGCTCTAAGTTTGACTCGTTCTTAAGCAACGAAATTATGCGTCCGATTGTAGCGCAAGAAAAATCTGCATTTAAGCTAAGGGACGTGATGGATGAACGGAAAATATTGCTTATTAACTTAAGCAAGGGGCGGCTGGGTGAGTTGAACTCCAGTCTTATTGGACTGATTATGGTTGGTAAGATATTGATGGCGGCCTTTAGTCGCGGAGACATGGCTGAAAGCGAGCGCAAGCCGTTTTATTTGTATGCGGATGAGTTTCAAAATGTTTCTACAAACTCTATTGAGACGATTCTTTCTGAGGCGCGTAAATATCGCCTGGGGCTGATTATCGCGCACCAGTTTATCGCTCAGTTAGATGATGAGATCCGAGACGCAGTGTTTGGTAACGTCGGCTCCATGGCTAGCTTCCGAATTGGCCCGGATGATGCGGAGTTTATGGAAAAGCAGTTTGCGCCGGTGTTCTCGGCTCGCGATCTTATAAATATTGATAATTACAACTGTTACGTGCGGATGTTGATAGACGGCCAGACTAGCGCGCCGTTTAATATGAAGACTGTTTTGGGCAAAGAAAGCCGAGCGGATGTGCGCGACGCCGCCAAGGAGTATTCCAAGCTTACTTATGGCCGCGACCGAACGATTGTTGAGGGTGAAATTCTAAAGAAGTTTGAGCAACTAGATGAGGTAAACAAAAAGCCGGCTCCTTCGGCCGGCTTTTGATTCTTTTTGTTGCCTAGGCGGCTTCGGAGAGTTCTTCTTGGTCGTTTTCGTTTTGCTCCTCACCTCCTTGCAGTACTCGGAGATCTGCCGGGCGGAATCCTTTAATTACTTCGTTTCGCGCAAGCCCAAGCTGAGCTGAGGTGTCTTGTAGGGCTTTTAGCATGCTTTCGTAATTTGGTTTAACTTTATGCTTTTGGGCGATTTGATCAACCTGCTGCTGGACCGGCTTATCTAGGCCGCTGAATTTTCTTTCCTTGGAAAAGAGAGCCTTTGCCCGCCTAAAGAAACCGCCTACTCCAGTTGTTTTGCGTAGTAGGTTCACTGCTTTAAGTAGGTCTGCACGGCGCTCCCCGAGCCGCTCAACACGGCCTTCACGCCTGTCTTGAGAAAACTCAAGGTATAGGTCACGAATCTTATCTTGGTCTTTGGGAATAGTTGGATCTAGTTGCCGTTCTTGTTTGCTAAGTACATCCAAGAAGTCTGGATCTTCAAAAATCTGCTCCATGTTTAGGAGGTCGGCTTCCTTTTGCGCCTCAGCGGCTTCTTCTTCGGTTCGTTCGCGTGCTGGATACAGCTCTGCGCGTAGCTCTTGGGCGTGCTTTTGCAACATCTGGTAGCGTACTTCGGTATCAGCTATTCTTTCCTGCCATGTGGCTCTTTCTTGGTCATTCTTGGCTAATTCTAGCTTTTGCTCAAGACGACTTAGGCGCTTGTTCTGAATAATAGCGGCCTCAATAAGCTTTTCTAGCTGTGCCTTTTCTTGCTCGCGGTTAAGTTCGTCTATGGCGGCGTTGTTTTGCTCTTGGGCAACTGCTTCCGGTGTATCAGACGGCGCTACGGTTTCCACGTCTGGAGAAGCATCAGCTTTTTCCGGGCTTTCCGGTGCCTTTTCTTTTATGGAAGATTCCTCGTTCTGCTTTTCGAGATGGTCCACTATGGTGTACTCCTGTTCAGCGGATTTTTCATCTGCCGGCTCATTTTGCTTCTCAAGGTGATCGACGATTGTATATTCCTGCTCTTCTGAGACCGGTTTTTCAGGTGTGCCGGGTTTGGCAACTGTCTTTGTTTCTTCTTCAGGGGTACCAATGTTGAATTGTGCTTCAAATTTCATATTGGGTAGTAGAAACTCGGCATTTTTTGCAGAATTTCTTTAGAACTAATTTGATTATTTATATACTAGCGTTTTTTCTCCAAGATACACTGCCCCAACCTTCCTCAGCCGAGTTTTCACTACCCGACATATAGCTTAACGATATACCATTTTACTGATATTTGGTATTTAAGTATATCATAAAACTGAATACTTGTCAATTTTATAGGCTGGGACCCCCCTTTTATGCGATCAGAGCTCTATTCCAGTAAGGGTGCGGAAAAGTACGCCGATGCCAAAGGCGATAACGGCCACCCCAAGACTGAAGAGGGCCATCTCACCAAAGTTTTTCCCAAAGTTCTCCTGGAAGACAGTTGAGGTATAAAAGGTCATGCCAGCGATTATCAGAAGAACTAGGCCGATCATCACGGCTAGGGCGAGCATAGTCTGACTAATTAAGAAGTACGGCGCGACTAAGATGATAACGACCAGGAAGTAGGAAACACTGGTATAGGTCGCTGCTTTTTTCGGGTTTTTTGTTTTCTCGTGCTTGGCCTGCATGTAGGCAGAGGCGGCCATGGATAGACTGGCGCTGATTCCGGTAATAGTACCGGCTAGGGCCACAACTAGGTGATTTTGAAGGGCGAACGAAAAACCGGCGAGCGCGCCCGTGAGCTCTATCAGCCCGTCGTTCATGCCGAGGACGATGCTAGAGACAAAGTCTACCTTTTCTTCTTTGATAAGGCTTAGGAACTGTTCTTCGTGGAAGCGCTCGTGCTCGATTATCTTCTTTAGCTCGGCGCGTTGTCCGGCATCTTCAATGGTCACCAAATAACGAGTGTACTTCTCAATCATGCCTCGCTCGCGCCCCTCAAGGAAGCGGGCCGTGAAGGTCAGGCCGAATACTGTGCGCAGTCCCCGGAAAAAGACTATTTTCCAGTGCGGAATCTGGATCTCTCGCGCGACCATTTTTTGCCAAAACTTATAGTCTGCCAGCTCGTGGTCAATGAGTTTTTCCAAGACGGCTTTTAGGTCTTTATCTTTTTCCCGGCTGGCTAAGTCTTTATAAACGAGCCAGTCTAGTTTTTGCTTGTAGGCGAAGTAGTAGGGAGTCATGGTTTAGTGCTTAGCACGGCGAAGCTCGTTGTACTTCAACGAGCGAAGCGGTGGACCATACCGGATTCGAACCGGTCGCCTTTCCCATGCCATGGGAACGCTCTACCAAATGAGCTAATGGCCCGTTTCTGATTTCCCTATTCTATCATTTCTAAAATAATGGTCAATCAGTATCTAAGACAACATTCCTTCGATGGATAATCTCCCTGGGTATTATTAGGGGCTGAATTCATCCGAGATGAAGACAGCCCCTTTTCACTCAACGATTCTCGTGCTACGCGTCCATTTCGGAACTTGTTTCACGCATCGCTTTTTGAATCTTCTCTTCTGGTGTCTTCTTCAGGCCCCCTGTAAGCCTGGCCCTCGCCAGCAACCAGATGGCCCACTTTCCAGGATCGTACTGCCACCATCGTATTCCGTTTCGGTAGTCTGCGCTAAAACGATGATGAAAGTTGTGGTAACCCTCGCCCCAGGTGAATAGAGCTGTGATCCAGCTGTCCCTTGCTGAGTCTCTCTTTGAAAAAGGCTGACTACCAATCGTATGTGCAAGCGAGTTGATACAAAACGTCATGTGGTACATGACTGTAAGGCGAAGTAGTCCCCCGATGACGAAGCCACCGAACAGATCACCCAGTGCTAGTCCAAGCATCGCCGGCAGAACAAGCCCTGCGAGCACAGCTGACGGCCTGTAGAGCCTGTGCTGGAGCATCACCAGGCGGTTAGTCGTCAAGTCCTTGTGCTTACCAGAAAAGACGTCTTCATCTCCTAGCTTATCAACATAGAACAGCCAGCCCATGTGAGCCCACCAAAAACCCTTTTTGATACTGTAGGGGTCTTCGTCTGTATCCACCTTTGAGTGATGTCGCCGATGATCTGAGGCCCACTTAAGCGCCGAGTTTTGGAACTGGCCGGCGCCAATAAAAAGAAGAGGTATCTGTACGACCGGGTGCGCTTGCAGACTCCTGTGAGCGTAGAGACGGTGATAGCCTACGGTGATACTTATTCCACCAGCTACCAAGAGCACAAGAAATATCGCAACGCTAGCCAATGTAAGCCCGTTCGTAGCGAGATATACCAGAACACCGACGAAGGTAGCAAGGTGTACTATTGCTAGAAAGCTGATGTTGACCCAGTCGAGCTTCGAACTGGGAAGCGCTGTTGTTTCCGAATTCATCGCTCGCACTCCTGATTCTCCGGTCTAGCCGGTGATCACTTGGAATTTTTTGAAGAAAGGATCTATTTTTAGTTTAGCATCGAAACAGAAATCAGTAGAGTATAAAATAGTTCGCCTAGGAGGAGCTGGCGATCCAGGGTAGCTGATTTTACAAAAGCTCGAGTTCGTAGAAGTTGGTTTCTTTGAGCTTGAAGCCTAGCTTTGGGTAAAGGGCGTTGGCGGCGGTGCGGGTGGGGCGGCTGGTAAGTGAGATCTTTTTTGCTCCGCTTTCCTTGGCTATGGCGATCAACTCGTTCATTATCGCCTTTCCCAGCCCTTGGCCTCTGTACGCTTCATCAACAACTACGTCTTCAATGCTCCCCTTTTTCGTGGTCAACTGATCTACTAAGACAAGCGAACCGGTGCCAACTATTTTTCCGGACTCAATGGCAACGATTATTTTCAGATTTTTATCAGAGACAAGCTCTCTTAGCCTGGCTGTGTCTATAGTTGGCCTAGATTCACTCAACTGCGCCAGGAGCGCGTTAAGCTGAATTATCACATCTTCGTTAACTTCGTTAAGAGTTTCTATCCGCATATTATCCGGTGTACTCTATGTCTTCGTCGTCCAAGCGGCGGTAGGGCTTTTCGTTGGTCATCTCTTCCAGGGCGTGGGCCATCATGCCGGGCAAACGTCCAAGGATGAAGAAGGCCTTGCCCAGGCGAGCATCAAAGCCGAGTTCACACAAGATGGCGGCGATGGCGCCATCAATATTTATTGGCAGCTTTTTGCCTTTTTGACTAGCCAGCTCAGCTTCAATGCCTTGGACCTTGGTAATGTAGGTCACGCCGAGCCCCAGTTCGCTGGCCTTGGTAAATAACGCTTGGGCGCGCGGGTCGGCGTCTGTGTATACTTTATGGCCGAAGCCGGAGAGGCGCTCACCTTTTTCAAGCGAGCTTTTCACGATCTCGGCGGGTTCGGCGTCTTGCTGGAGCGTATTCATGCAAGCCTCAATTGCGCCGCCGTGATACTTGCTGATGGTGAGAACTCCGGCAGCCAAGGAGGCGTTCATGTCGTTACCAGTGCTGGCCACAACGCGCGGTACAAAGGCAGACGGAGCGGCCACGCCATGCTCCACACAGGCAACTAGCAGAGCATTGACCATGGCGTCTTCCGCCTTGGTCGGAAGCTTGCCCTTGAGAAGTAAAAAAATCGCCTCGGTGAAGGAGTGGTCTTTAATAAGAGTTAGCAGCTGCTGACCGCGGATCTGCAATCCCCCGTCTTTATTTTGACTAATGGATGTCTTCCACCGCATATTCGTAAATTCGTTATTTAATTCGTAATTCGTTTGATGATCTCCGGGATTTCTTCTAAGGTGTTGGCCAGACGGATGCCGGCGCGTTTCATGGCTTTGGTCTTAGACTCGTAACTGCCCTTACCTTTGCCGACAATGGCGCCGGCGTGCCCTAAGACAGTACCTTGCGGTAGCTTGTTTGTAAACTTGCCGCCGATAACGGCCACGATGGGTTTAGTAAGCTTGCCGGCTAGCACATACTCGGCCACCCGCTCTTCATAGCTGCCGCCGACCTCGCCAAACATGACAATGGCTTTGGTTTGTTTGTCTGCCTCAAACAATTCCATGATATCCACAAAGTCTGAGCCGATTATCTGTTCTCCTCCTATGCCTAGTGCGGTAGACTGCCCTAAGCCGGCGCGGCTTAGGATAACGGCTATTTCAGAGGTCATGCCGCCGCTTTTACTTACGACGCCTATCGGCCCGGGCTTAAATATGCTGGAAACGCCGCCCGAACCAATAGAGCCTATTTTGCCCTTGCCCGGGCTGATGATACCGACTGAGGCCGGGCCGATAACACGGCTGCCGGTTCGCCGGCTCCAGGCATAGATCTCGGCGCATTCGCGCGGGGGTACTAACTCGGTCAAAATATTCACGAGCTGGATGCCGTTTAACATTGCTTCTAAAGCCGCGTCTAAAACAGCGAAGGCGGGTACGACGATGAGCGAGGTGTTTATCTCAGGATGCTTATCCACGGCCTGCGCAACGGTGTTGTATACCGGCACTCCTTCAACGCGCTGCCCACCCTTGCCCGGGGTGACGCCGGCAACTACCTGCGTGCCATACGCGAGCATCTCTTTAGCGGCGCGGCTGCCTTCGTGGCCGGTGATACCTTGAATGAGAACTTTGGTTTTTTCGTTTACTAGAATACTCATGTTTTTTCAAACTCTAATATCTAAATTCTAAGCTCTAAATAAATTACAAATCCCAGATTCTAATCCGCCTCTTTTGTCATTCTGAGCAGAGCGAAGAATCTTATTTTGGTATTTATTGGTGCTTGTCATTTGGATATTATTTAGGATTTAGTGCTTCGGGTTTAGGATTTTTATTGTACGCTAGACGGACAATAATCTCTGCGGTGGAGACCATGGGAGTTTCCGAGCCATACATGTGGAAATCAAAGCCCTCTTCAGCAGCCACTTTTTTCAGCATGGCCACGGCTTCTTCTTGGCGCGGACCGTCGCGGCGAATAACGATTGGATAGGTTGGCTTTGGGATTACTTGGCGCAAGCCTTCCACAAAGCCGCGCAGGGTTTCAAAGATGTCCGTAAAGTTGGCCGTTCCACCCACGACCCAGCAGCCCTTGATGCCTGGCTGACTTAAGACTTCTTTGGTGAGCGAAGTAACCACTTCGGCTGGCGGGTTGCCGGAGTACTCTGTGTAGTTGGCGGGCTTGCCACCGGCTAGGAGTAGCGCGTCGATGTTTAGCACGGAGGCGCCGCCGCCAGAGGCTAAGATGGCGATGTCGCCGCCCATGTACTCTACTTGGCGGCGGGTCTTGGTGATGACCTTGGCGTCGGCGGCAACAAACTGGCCATCATCTAGTTTCATGAGCGGGTTTATCTCTGCCAGAACCAGGTCTTTGTCTAGGAACAGTCGCCAGAGCTTTTGGACTATACTGGCTGTTTTAAGGATATCTTCAGAAATCCAACCGGCCTCGGCTAGATATTCGCGGATCATAAACGGCTGCAACCCAAGAATGATGTCTACTGGGAAGACCTTGGCTCGCTTGATTCCGGAGCCGCCTTTAGCGGAGAGCGCTAAGACCGGGCCGCGAGTCTCGGTGTCGTAACTAAAGGATATGTAATACTCGGCAACAGGACTTAGCCGCTCGGCAATAAGCACGTGCTCAACCGGCTCGAACTCTATCTCACTTCTTAACAGCTTGGCGATGTGTTTTTTTGCTTCAGTTTTATTTTTGGCAAAAAGAATACCGCCGGCGCGTTTGCGATCGCCGGAAAGAACCTGGGCCTTGACCACCAGCGGGCCGCCCATGGTCAGCTTAACAGTTGATGAGTTGATGAGTTGCCGAACCGGGACCGGAATGCCGGCTTCCTCAAATAAGGCAGCGCCTTCGAATTCAAATAAACGCATACTTAGTCTGATGTACTGACGCTGATGTTGTGATAGACGCCCATTATTTCGTCTTTAACGTGCTCCGGGTCTTTGATGCCGCGGATAACCAGCTCTTTGTGACCGCCGGCAGTTTGAACGTGCAGGTCGCCGAAGTTGAAGAAGGTGGCGAAGATCCCCTGAGTATCTATTTTAATGTCTTGGATGTTTTGAGATGGGATGGTGGCAACGTCTCTGGAAAAAAGACCGCGCTGATCCAGGTCTAGCATCCGTTTGGTGGTGACTATTAAAACATCAAGGTAGTAGTTTGTAAACGCGACCGAAAGCAGGATCCAAAGCAAAAGGAACCAGGCCCCGGAAGCAAAGACCAGTAAGGCGAAGGTGTCTGCTGTACCAAAAAATTCATATAGTCCCGGAAAAAGCCAGCTCGCTGAAGGAACAAGGACGATAGGCACAAGGGCGCCGATTCCAAACCCGACAGCTTCCAGGGCAAAGACAAACCAGTGCTTGCGCTGGCGCATGATTATTTTTTCATCGGGGTGGAGTTCTAAATGCATGGGGTTAGGTGATTAGCTGTTTAGCTTTTTAGGTCGAGCATCTTAGTTTTTTGAGTATTCTTTATTCGAGTTATTACTTAGATTCTGGCCATTCGAGATTATTTTTAGAGCGTGAAGGTTAGATAGGCGCCGAGCATCATTAGTAGAAGCGCGCCGCCGATAATGTAGTACAGGGCGATAAACTTCCAACTCATCAGTGGCGCGGCTGAGTAGCGCTTCCAGTGGTAGGCTAGAATAATCCCCAGCACCAGGAACACGACGAGCGCGAGCCCTAGAGCGATTGGCATCCCGATATCTATCCATCGCGAGGCTTTTTCAGGTGATACGGAGAGGTCGAACATAAAGTTAGTGCTTAGATGCGACAGGATGGGTTAATTATACAGCATAACGCCGATTGCGACGCTACCGTTCATCACAATCCAGAGGCAGTAGGTAATGATGATTGGCTTTGCCTTGTGCAACACGCCATAGGCAACCCAAATGGCTGCGACCACGGCCAGGCCTCCCCAGGTCCAGACGGAGATGCCGGCGACGTCGTGCTCTATCCAGACTTTGTATAGCTGAGGAAGGGCGATAAACGGGCCGAGCGGGCCGATGATCATAATGAAGCGATCGTAGAACGCCTTAAATTTGGCCGGGTGCGGGTACGGCTCGAGGTGCTGATAAACGGCTTTGCGTTTGTGGAGATGGTGAAGTGGGTCGGACATACTGCTTTTAGTATATCACTAATCTAGTTCTAATAATTTTTTACAGAGGGCAGGTAATGCTGTTTATCTTCCAGTCTTTTTCATGGACAAGAGAGACGATTATAGTTCCCCAACCTCGCGCTAAGACAACGCTGATTTCCGCTGAAGAATCTGTGCTTGCGATTAAGTCAACAGACAGGTCGGCGCTGTTCTTTGGCACATCTTGGGCGCAGATAAACGGATCATAGCTTATACCGTCTGAATCGTCCTCAAGTTTTCTAAAATGCGCAATAAGGGCATCGCTCACGAAGAAAGGATCTAAGGATATGTCGTTGGCAGTTTCTCCGCTTCGATTTTGTAGCACACCTTTGTAGTATGTCGTTACCAACGCAGACAAATCTTCTGAAGACTGGTGGATATTACTATTGGTTCTTGCGGTAATCAGTAGCGCTACAAAAGATGTCCCCAGCCCTAAAATTAAAAGGGTGGTGAGTATAACCTTGGCGCGACAGTTTAGTTCTCCAAGCAGTCTCATTGGATGAATTATATCATGCCAGTTGCGGAGGCGGGAGGATTCTCCGATGGGTTTAAGGTAACTTGGTACTTATTCCAGATATTCATAAATTCAGGAGAACTCTTAAGGAGCTCCGTGAATGAACCCGAAGCGAAGATTCGGCCATTACTGAACAGATAAACTTTATCAAATAGAGGAAGCAGGTGCAGGCGGTGAACTGAGGCGATAATCGCTTTGTCCTTAAACTCGCGGAAGATGTTTTCAAAGATTTTAAGCTCGTTGCCGGAGTCAACGCTACTTGTCGGCTCGTCTAGCAAGACTATTTCTTTGTCTTTAGAGGCCAAAAGGCCGCGGGCCAGTGCCAGGCGTTGTTTTTCACCACCGGAAAGATTAACTCCTTTTTCTACAATGAGGGACTGCAGGCCGTTTGGCAGTCGGCCGACAACCTCGCTGAACTCCGCCAGCTGAATGTACTTTGCTACCACCTCGGCCGGATATGGAATGGAAAAGGTTATGTTCTCCAGGATGGTGCTGTTAAATATCTCCGGGTCTTGAGGGATGAGGGAGATGTGCGAGCTGATAGAGCGTAGGCCGTTTGGGAGCTCTGTGCCGTCTAAAAGTATGCTCTCGCTCTTAGGAGTGTATAACTCGCGCAGAATTTTCAGGGTGGTGGTTTTTCCAGAGCCGCTCTCCCCTACCAGAGCTATTTTTTGGCCTTTTTTTATTTCCAGGTTGATTTCATCAAGATGGAGTTCGGCGCCGGCGCCACTGTGGTACGAGAATGAAAGGTCTTTTACTTCTAGTTTTTGCCAGCCTTTCTTTAGATCAATCTGTTTGCGCTTGGATTTCGGCTCAAACTGCTCAGCTAAAAATTCCGCGTTCTTTACCCTAGTCTTACGGCGAACTACATTACCGTAGAGATAGGCGAATTCAAAAAACACATTATTCACCCGGTCTACATAGCCGTAAAGAATGAAGAGCGTCCCGGCGAGAATAACTGTTTCAGTGCGTAGTGAAAAGAAGACGTAGCTGGCAAGGACGCCGAATACACCGAGCACGTTGAGCATTGAGACTAAAAACCACTTTGTTTCGTTGACCTTGCTGTTGCGCACATGCAGGTCCAAGGGGTGCATGACGCGCTTCATGATGCTTGTGGAAAGTAATTTTTCTATTCGTAAAATAATCACCGTGGTAATGTTAGAGACGACATCGAATATCTTTTCGGATATTTTGTTTTCGGCCCGGTTGAGCTTACTCCACTGCGGAATAAGACGCTTGTCAAAACCGCCGATGATAAGGATGTTAAACAGTATCAGCAGTAAGACGATATAGCTGGCGTGGAAGTTGTAAAACAACATAGCAATGTAACTGCCGACTAGAATAACTGTTTGGCCGATGAGAGCGAAGGTGCTTTCCGCAAAATCAAACAAGGCTGTTGTACCCTTTTCAATCCGGTCAATTGTGTCTCCAGAGTGGTGATCGGTATGCCAGGCGGGTGGCAGGGCCATCACACCATCTAGTAGATACTTTTTGTAGTTTGCCCGAACTAAAAATGCGTTCTTGTTTTCAATGACTCGCGCGGGGCCGTGGAGCGACCAGAAGGCCAAACGAAGTAGCACAAAAAATCCAAGCAGCAGGAGTATCTTGGTAATGTTTTGCTCAGAGATGCCGGTCTCCTGCATGATGTTGAAGACCCGACCGATTGCCAGCGGTTCAAGTACGAAAAAAGCATTGGCCAGGATAAACATGCCAATATAGATCAGGAGCTGGCGGCGATTTCCTTTGGAATACAGCCACAGCTTGCTGAATAGGTATAAGATGGGGTTTTTTAGCTCCATTTTTTGATTCTCTAGACTTTTCATGAAATACGAAAATATCGGGGTCTCCCCCGCCTTACTGTAAACGGTTGAGAATGGCCCTTTGTTACTTTGGCGGACATGCTCCTTAAGGTTTCTTTGGAGGAAAATTCTTTTAGCTCCTTGGAATTAAGACCCTACGCTTAAGGAAGTACCCACCATTCTGCCCGGGCTCTTCCTTGCTTTTTCATGTATATAGTGTATATTTTAGATAATCACCACGAAAGGGACCCCTACAGAGTTCTGTCTCTGTCGGGGGCTTTTTTATTTTGGAGCTCCAAAAGAGATCGCTGATCGGCCAGGTACGAGATCGCTACATTGGTTCTTTTGAGTAGAATAGAGCACTTTTCAGTTGGAGCCGGTGATAGCAAGATCTCCATTTTCTTCTTATCAATAAGAAATCGAACAAGGCCGGCATAATCACCATCGCTTGATACAATCACCGCCTTATCGTAGATGTCTTCGTAAGCATCTCGAGTTGCCTGTAGAACTAAATCCGCGTCACAATTCCCTTTTGCTTTGCCGTCATTATCGTAAACTACTTCCTTAAAAACTAAGGTGAATCCCGATTTTGAGAGATATGTATATAGCTCTTTGTATTTCGGTATTAATCCTATAAAAAGATAGGCTGTTTTTACTTGATACTTCTCCGATAACCAAACCCGAAAACGCTCGTAATCTAAACGCCAGCCAAGAGAAATAACGCCCTGGTGCAAATTGGCACCATCTATATAAGCAACATTATTTTGACTCTCCATTGTCAATATCAGTATAACACTGTTTGGCTGCTTCCTGATTTTTTAATACATGTGTTGTATAGTATTGATGTCTTCCGGTTCTAACCATGAACGGAAGGGTTTTACATCCAAAAACCACCCTCCTCGCAGAGGGTGGTTTTTGGATCGTAGAGAAAATAGTGAACTATTTTAGTTTACCTTCTTCAAGCAATTCAATGGTCGATCTTCCTCTTTGGATTTTCAAGGTTACTTCAGTCGGAGCTTCAAGAAAATCATTGATCCGCTCGACCTGTTTAGGAACTGTATTTACGGGGAGCTTATCCACCTCAAAGTATTCAATTTGGTCTGCTTCATCATTTAGCGTGATTTGGCCATCCATTATTTTGCACACGAAAGAAAAAACGATATTGTTCTTGTCCTGCTTGCTGTAAACACCTGTAAGCTTAATGACTTCGACATTCAAGCCGGTTTCTTCCCTTACTTCTCGTCTGACCCCATCCCACGGAGCCTCACCAGCTTCGAGAGCTCCGCCCGGCAAGTTCCATAAGTCGTGATCTTTCCGATGACAAAGCAATACTCGATTTTTTTCATCGAATATCATTCCGAATACCCCGATTGTGAATTGAGACTTCATTATAGGTGCTCTATCTGGCTTCGCCGATGCGAGCGAACCATGTCACGCCGAAGCCGAGCTTCAGCGAAGCGAAGGCGGTGTTTTTTGATTGATGTTCGAACTTTTTTTGACGAAAATCCTGAAAACTAATTTGGACTCGGCGGGGCAAACTATTTTTCTGGGGGGATGGAATTGCCCCGCCTCGGCTTCCGTCCCGCCCGCAGGAGGGGTCTGGGGAGGAATGCGGGCGGGTTTTTGAACCTTTCCTTTTTCGCTTCC
>PFBD01000001.1:26168-29197 GCA_002773415.1 Candidatus Harrisonbacteria bacterium CG10_big_fil_rev_8_21_14_0_10_49_15
ATTATCTCTTTCTTCCGTAACTATTCTCTCAATGATTCTTATTCTCTCATTGAACACTTTCAACGCTTGCTCTTTATCTCTATCTGAAATAAATGAGCTTTTTATACCATTTTTTGCAACTTCTTTTACATTATTCCAATTCATCAATTCGCTATGTCCAGTTAGTAGAAATTGCGCATATTCTTTTGTTATATTTGTGCCACAAATTGCATCATTGTCAGTGCAAATTGTTATTGGAATTCCTTGATTGATAAATTCCTGAACAGGATGAATTGCCATGTCTTTAGTATTCAAAGGAATTGAAGAAATATTGCAGACACCGCAGATTTCCACAGTAGCGCCATTTTTTTTGAGATGATCTAATGTTTCCAGATCGGATACAGCTTGAACCCCATGACCTATCCTGTTAGCTCCCATTTCTAAAGCTTCCTCTATGGATTCATTGCCCCTTTTGCCTTCGTTGTAAGTTGGAGTTTCACCCGCATGTATGGTAACACCAATTAGCTCGCCTTTGATTTCTCCTGATTTGATTTTATTATTATAATCTTTGATTAAATCAAATCCTTCTTTAAAATGGACTGGATTGTAGCCAGTATCTTCTGGCCCAGCAATATCAAAACTAAATTTTTTGTCTGGATATTTTTGAGCAAATTCTACTGCTAATTTTGCATGTTCAATAACTTCTTCTGGTTTCCAATCTCTACCTCTATATCCAAGAAAGGTGAAGCCAACTTTAGGTGCTTCTTCACCAATATCAGCACGAGCTTTTTCCATCGCGCCCAAAATATTTTCTGTAGCAACATGCGGATCCAAAGTATTTCCCGAAGCATCTCTCTGTCCAATAACAGAACAGCGGATTTCTGTGGTTAATTGTCCCGCTCGTGTTGCCTCGTCAATAATGCCCTCGACTGCGGCTTGATAATCTTCCGGGGTTCGGATAGCACTTCCTATTGTTCCGTAGGCTTTGTTAAAAGCATCTAAATTTTCGAATCCGTCTTCGCCATTGGTATATGCATTTTTAATAGCCGCAATCTGTTCTTCGCTAAACTTATGAATTTGTGCGCGCTCCAACAGAGTTTCCATTGGCACCGACCCTTTTAAATGTTGGTGATTATTGGTTTTTGGCAAGAGCCGAGCTAAAACATAAGAAATTTTAATATTTTCTTGTTCGGGAGTGTTTTTAGAATCTGTAATAATCTCTCTCAAAACGGCTCTAGCTTCATCAACTCTTTGGCCAAATTCTAATGAGTTAATCCGAGTCGATATTTCGCGATCCAATTCTTTTACAACTTCAGTGGCGTGTTTAAAATCATCACGTAATGTTTCTACAGAGGTTTCAGCAAAATAAGCTTTATAAACTTTGGTTTTCCTTTCAATGCCATTATATTCTGATACAAGCTTATTAAATAATTCTGGTAGCTCTTCGGGTTTTACTATCTTTTTTTGTTCTTCAAATGACCGCAATAATTCAAAAGCTTTTTTTGACGCTGGATTCATTGGGTCGGCTACATATCTTTTGAGTATTTCACTAATATCACTTGCGAATACTGAATTTTTATTTTCGTTAACAATTAAAATCTGTCCGGGTCTGATAGCGACATCCCCCTCGTTTGTTTTAATCTGTGTGCCTTCGGGCATTAAGGTAAATTCACCAGTAGCGCATTTGGTGGCGTCCACAATTTCTCCGCTTTTGATTTCAGTAGGTTCAATATATGTAATTTTGCCTTGCTTATATTGATCAGAATAGGCATATATTGTTCTAAATTCATCCTGAGAACAAAATCCCAAATCAACCGTTCCATCTTCTTTTCTGCCGTAAT
The DNA here is from genome assembly GCA_002773415.1 of Candidatus Harrisonbacteria bacterium CG10_big_fil_rev_8_21_14_0_10_49_15. Lineage (GTDB taxonomy): Bacteria > Patescibacteriota > Minisyncoccia > UBA6257 > 1-14-0-10-44-23 > 1-14-0-10-49-15. The sequence continues at coordinate 27,989 of PFBD01000001.1, forward strand.
TTATGATTACAGAATCTTTGCTAATTGGGTTCGGAAAATACTGCCTGTTGGGGACATGCCAGCCATCATCTTCTTTTTCAAGACCCAAAGCTCTCAATTCATCGTCTGATAAATCGAGATTGGGAATCATGGCCTTGATTTCGTTGGGTCTGCTCATCATCGAAAGTTTGCGCTCTTTTATAACCTGATCCTTAGCGCCTTCGATTTTTACACCAACGCTTTCAACTTCATGATGAGATGGCATAGGTTTTTCTATATCTTTTGTGGACATATTGAATCACTGTCATTTATTCTTTTTCATTTTCAATTTTTTCGTATGTATTTGCAAATGAATCCTCGGCGATAGCATATCCCCCGTCGGCTACCCAGCCACCTTGTTTAACTGCCATTTGTTCACCCCAAGAGGTGTTGAACACTATATTTTCATCTACGCGAACAGCTTTAATAATTCCCTTTGGTCTAAATTTTCCTGGTTCATCGTCTATTACCTCATATTTTTTTGCAAACTTTGCCTGTCTTGCTTCAATAGGATCATTTTTATCTCCAAAAACATAAGGATCTTTATCTCCAGGATTTTGAATTATCCAATCACCTTGATCGGCGTAGTTTTTCATGCCATCTTGGCTTGTCGATATTTCTTCACGCTCAGTAGCTTGGCGAGCTTCAACTTTGCCAACTTTTCTAAAACTGTCAGCAGTTTTAAAAGCCTCTTGGTATTCTTTAAGCATATCAACCCGTCGGCAAGGAATTTTTTCCCCACCAATCTCTACTAACTCCTCGGCTTCTTGCTCTTTAGGTGGCATACCACCTTCAATTTTTCCTGACATAATTTTTCCTTCTTTCTCTTATATGGTGTGAACCAATTTCGAGAAGATAAAATTAAAATTTATAAATTAGTTTCGACTTACTTATATTTTACCCCCCCCGACACTTTTTGCAATATTTTTTACTTTAACAAATCATCGACTTGGGCATCTAATGCTTTGGCGATCTTAGTTAGTGTTTCAATAGTTGGGTTTGTATTTACACCATTTTCAACCTTAACAATGGTGTTAAGCGACAAATCAGCAAGGCGAGCAATCTTTTCGAGAGATAGCCCCTTTTTAGCACGCAATTTCTTTAAGTTTTCAGCAATTTTATTATTTGACATATCTTTTCTAATTGTATAACATTATAGTATATAGAATATAATATAAAGGTTTCTTTCTT
>PFBD01000020.1:0-127 GCA_002773415.1 Candidatus Harrisonbacteria bacterium CG10_big_fil_rev_8_21_14_0_10_49_15
GAAGAATTGCTAAATTTTATGAGCGATATTTTGGGATTAAAACGGGGGACGGTGACTCTGAAAAGACTACACCGGTCGGGCAATTCTCATCTGCTAGAAACAACATACCAACCCCGCCCCCTCGGCG
>PFBD01000020.1:147-326 GCA_002773415.1 Candidatus Harrisonbacteria bacterium CG10_big_fil_rev_8_21_14_0_10_49_15
TTTTGAAGTGTTTGTTGCAGAACGGTCAGAACCAGGCTTGTTTGATTTTTTTTGAAGTATAGTAGAATTGAGGCATGGATATAGAAAAATATAATCTCCCACACGTGGATAATTATATTGGCGATGATTACGGGGAGTCTAAGGAAGGCTTAGAGGATTTTTTGCGGAGTTATTATCTG
>PFBD01000020.1:344-142911 GCA_002773415.1 Candidatus Harrisonbacteria bacterium CG10_big_fil_rev_8_21_14_0_10_49_15
CGCCGAGGGATATTGAGATATTAACTTTTTTAGAGCAGGCGATTGATGATTATCTTAGGCGATATGGTCGGGAGCCTCTTTCTGGGATTGTAATGGAGAAGATTCATTTGATGCGCCCGGGTGGTGTTAAAGAATTTACCAATGGACAAATAGAAAGGGGTGGGTATGTTAGCTCTTCCGGGACTATGCTTGTAGACAGAGAGGAGTCTGATGTTGAATTTGGTTTAATTGCGCTACATGAACTTACTCATTTGAAAGGGTTTAACACGTTGCAGTCAAGCATGGAGGGTGATCATATAGTTGTGCGACGCGGCGGATTTTCTATTGGTAGCCGTGACGGGAGTACCCTTTATTTTGAAGATCTGAACGAGGCTATCACCGAGTTGCTCACTCAGCGAATATTCCAGGAACGGTTTGCGGACAGCGGTCTTTTTACGGAGGCGGATATTGCCGCTCAAAGTCAAAGAGAGCAAGCTAGGGTTGAGGTACGGGAAAAATTTTCTGTGCTTGTTGGTGATCTTTATGAAAAGAATAAGCAAGATTTTAAGAGCAGCTCGGAGATTGAGGATCTTTTTATTGATGCCGCGGTAAATGGTCGTCTGTTGCCGATGGCAAGATTGATAGAGAAGACTTATGGTAAGGGTTCGTTCCGGAGAATTGGTGTTGAGTTAGGGATTGAGGAAGGGGATGAAAAAAATGATTAAAATGTTTAACGGTGCAATTGGTAAATTTTTTGGGGATATCAAGCGGATTTTTACGGGGCGGAATTTGATCTGGCAGGGGATTGCGATTGCCGTGACTTATTTTCTAGTTACCTCCGGATTTGACGGTTGGGTTACTGTGGCGGTGCGTGAGAGTGGGCTGCGAGAGATAATTCGTGCCGCCGGGGCGGGTGGCGTCGGGTTTTGGGTGCCGTTTATACTGCCGATTGCATTTGTGGCGGTTGGGCTGGCGTGGCGCAACAAGCAGGCTGTTAAAGCCGGGCTTTTAGTCGCGCAGGCGGAGATAACCGGGGGTTTGCTGGCTCTTTTTTACAAAGCGTTGACCGGCCGGCCCGGGCCGAGTGGCCGGGGTGTAGAGATGCTGCTTGAGGGGGCAGAGTTGAGTGAGGTATTTCGCTTTGGGTTTTTGCGGGGCGGTGTGTTCTGGGGCTGGCCATCGTCGCACATTACCATTGCGGTGTCGGCGGCGGTGGTACTTATGGTTTTTTATAAACACGTGGCGCTTATAAAATACTTGGCGCTGGCATACATAGTCTACATGGCGCTTTCAGTTTCTCTAACTTTCCACTGGTTTAGCGACGGCGTGGCCGGCTTGATTTTTGGCAGTATCGTCGGCTTGGCGGTGGTAAAATCCAGCCGGTCTGTGCTTGAACGCTAGAAACAACATACTTACATACTGGAGTATGTAAGTATGTTGTTTTGCGAGGGATTTGTGTTTTTTGGAAATGCTGTAGAATTAGAGCATGAGCGAATATCAGATCGTGATTATGGTTTTGCTTGGCTATGGGCTTTTTGCCCTGATTAGTCCTGGCCTGGCTAATGCTTTTACGGACTGGCTGCGGCGCTTGGTGAATATGAAGCCGTTTAAGCAGCGATCGCATCGAGGCGTTAGAGTTGTGGGTGTGATATATATACTTGTCGCGTTCGGGCTTATAATAGGCTCGTTTTATTTATAAACAATATGGAGATTCACGAGGAGATTTTAATAACCGGGTTTTCCGGCACTGGCAAGTCTACGCTTATCAAACGGCTAGCAGAGCTTGGTTACGCCGCGCAGGACCTGGAAGACATTGAGGGCTTATATACGGCCTCGCGCTCTGATACCGGCGAGATCATGCAAGAGTGGGATAACGCGGACCTAGATATGGTAAAGAATATGAACTGGCACTGTGATCCGGATAAGTTGCGTAAAATTTTGGATGCTGAGAACAGAGCACCCGCCTTTTATTGCGGCGGAGCTACAAATTTTTCGGAAATAGTTGGTTTATTTGATTTAGTGATAATGCTGACCGCGGATGAAGATATCATCCGAGAGCGGTTACGAAATAGAGAGGGAAATGATTTTGGGAAGACTCAGGAGGTGCAAGACCATATCTTTACGCTGCGGGAGGCGGTAGAGGAGGATATAAAGCAGAGGGGCGCTGTGGTGATTGACTCTGGCGGGACGCTTGATGAGTTGGTGGGCGCTGTGTTAGCCGCGGCGGGCATAGTCTGACAACATACTTACATACTGGAGTATGTAAGTATGTTGTTTTGCGACAGGGGGAAATGGGCTTGGTTTGTGGTAGGGTGGAAGGTATGAAAGACGATGCAAAACTGGAGAAAATTTGGGATGTGGTGGTTATCGGTGGTGGGCCGGCCGGGATGATGGCGGCTATTCAAGCGGCGATTAAAGGCGCAAGTGTGATTTTGTTAGAAAAAAATTCTGGCTTGGGTAAGAAGTTGCTGATAACCGGTGGCGGGCGTTGTAATGTTACTAACGCGGAGCCGGAGTTGCGCAAGCTGGTTGGTCGTTATAAAGGGAGCGATCAGTTTTTGTTTTCCGCGTTTAGTCAGTATGACAACCAGGGTGCGTTGGCGTGGTTTCATTCTCAGGGAATGCCAACTAAAGTGGAGAATGAGGGGCGGGTTTTTCCGGCCTCAAACACAGCTCGTTCGGTTTGGGAGGTGCTGGTGCGAGAGATGGAGAAGTCCGGAGTAGCTGTGCGCCTTAACTCTGCGGTGCAGGAGCTTGTTAGCGACCAAAGAGGTTTGATTACGAGCGCGCGTTTAGTAGATGGTTCTGAGGTCGCGGGTAGGAGTTTTATTGTTGCCGCGGGCGGGAGCGCGCGACCGGAGACGGGCTCTACCGGCGATGCTTGGGCTTGGCTGAAGCAACTTGGACACACGATTATTCCGGTAAGTCGGGCGCTGGTACCAATCGCGATTAAAGATAAGTGGGTGAAAAAGTTGGCCGGGCTGACGTTGCCTGATATTAAATTAACAATTGTGCTGGACGGTAAGCGGGAGGGGTCGCGTAAAGGAAAACTTTTATTTACGCATGTGGGCGTGACTGGGCCGACGGTGCTGAATATGAGCCGGAGTATTGGTGAGATGTTGCCGTATGGTGACGTGACCTTACTTTTAGATCTTTTGCCAGCGAGCGATCACGGCGGGGTTAAGGAGAAGCTTTATGAAATCTTGAACAAGGAGAGTAATAAAAAGTTGAAAAACAGTCTGGCGATGTTGGTGCCGGTGGCGTTGGTGCAAGTCTTGCTGGAGATCGCGGGTATTGATGGCGAACAGTTTAGCCATAGTGTGAAAAGAGAGGAGCGGGTGGCGCTGGTCGCGCTTTTGAAGGCCGTGCCGCTGAGAGTGCAGGGTCTGCTTGGGGAGGATAAGGCGGTGGTGAGTTCGGGCGGGGTGGCGCTTGGCGAGGTGGACTTTAAAACCATGCGTTCACGGCTGGTGCCGAATTTGTATATTGTTGGGGATGTGCTAAACGTAGACCGGCCGTCCGGGGGATACAGCTTGCAGCTGTGTTGGACCACGGGCTTTGTGGCTGGCGCAAGCTCTTGGTCTGAGAAGTAACGGGCATCGACACAAACATTCCTACATTCTGCAGAATGTAGGAATGTTTGTGATTTAGCTTTTGAAATTTATTTGGATCTATTAATACGCTGTACGCACTTTCCTAAGTTTTCCAAAATATCTTTCTCCTTTAGCCGCACCATTTTCCAGCCCTGGCGTTTCAGCCAAGCATCTTTCTGGTTGTCGCGAGCGAGCTGTCTCTTCCCCCTGTGCGCTTTTTTGTTATCACACTCAATTGCTATGCCACCACGACTACCAGCGGGGATTGCGAAGTCTATTCGGTATCGGCGATATCCGTTCTTATCTTTGCCAATAACATACTTCTGTTCCAGGAAGTTTATGCCCGCTTTTTTCATCGCCTCCGCGATTATAACCTCGGTTTCAGCCACGGAATAAAGTTGTAAAATGTTTTTGGCTTTACGCAACCGCTCTAAAGTTGTAAATCCAAAAGAAACACGTCGGGGCGACGTGTTTCTGATCGCGCGGGGCAGTTTTAGCACTTTTTGTAACATCACTCGCACGTAATACTCATTCGCCCGCGGATGGGCCGCTTCTTTTGGCAATAATTTCTTTCGCTGGACTATCTTTTGGCGTCCAACATACGCGTAATATTCTATTCGCTTGCCGAACCTACCAAAGCTTATTGGTTGATAAAAAGCTAAATATTGAAAACGTAACCTTGGCGCGTGTGCGATTGGGATTCTGTACCATTTCTTTTTCAGGATTAACTCCAGATCTCTTTTATCTTTTACCACTGCCAGCAACACGCGACCCTTTGCTTTTTGACTTTCAACCCTTTCTTTTTTCGCTTTTTCTTTTTGCATATAGCCTATTACAGACATTCCCACATTCTGCAGAATGTGGGAATGTCTGTGACTCACAGTTAACTCACCTTTTGAAATTCTTTGATGAATTTAACAAATCGTTTTCCATAAGGAGAGAGCCTGTGTATTACCGCGCGGCCCTCATAATGCTTATTTAATAATCCGGAGCGCACTAAGGAAAGAGTGTGTTGGGAAATAGTTTTAAAATTTGCCTCAAGGTCCTTTGCGAGCTTTTTAACAGTTATCCCTTTATTTTCGTTTACCCAAAGGAGAATCTCAATGCGCCGGTGATTGGAGGCACCTTTGAAATGGCGCTCTAGTTGGCGCGCTGTTTTCATATCTTCAGTATACTCTCATTTTTACTAGTCGCCAGAATAGTTACTAACATTCCCACATTCTGCAGAATGTGGGAATGTTAGTGTTGGGGGGGGATGGGCTCGTGTATAGAACTTGAGCTTTTTGTGGCTTTTTGGGGTACAATTAAGGGAAATTAACAAATTTTGTATGAAGAAGAATATTTTTTTGGCGGCGGTAGCGCTGTTGGTTGCGCCTAGCTTGGTTGGGGCGGCGCAGGTGGTTTATCCAAATGAACAGGAGACGAGTATTACTATTGGGCCGGGTAGTTATGAGGATTTGTATGTAGCTGGGGAGTCGGTGACTGTGGATAGTGTCATTAGTGGCGATTTGTTTGTTGCCGGCGGAGCGGTGACTATTTCCGAGCGAACAGAGGGGGATTTGTTCGCGGCTGGGGGAAATTTGGTTTTGATTGGCGCGGTCATTGGCGACGCGCGGCTGGCTGGTGGGAATGTGACTATTCTTAGCCCTATTAGTGAAGATCTGCTTATTGCCGGTGGGACGGTGCTTTTGACCGGGGAGAGCTCGGTGGCCGGAGATTTTTGGGCGGTTGGTGGGACAGTGGTTGTGAACGCGCCGATTTCCGGGGACGTGAAGATTAGCGCGGATTCAGTCCAGATCAATAGTTCTATAACTGGCGCTGTGGATATTCGGGCTGAGAGGTTGGTCTTTGGTGCAGGGGCGCAGGTAGCCGGCGAGATATCTTATCGTGGCTACCGAGAGGCGGTAGTCGCTGCCGGTGCGGATGTGTCGGAGATTTCGTTTAAGAAAATTGAGCATCAAAGCCGGCGTACTGCTTTAACCGCCGGACTTTTGATTAGCTTGTTGGCAGTTTTCTTGGCGGTGTTGCTTGTACTGCGCTTTTTTGGAGCGACTGCGCAACATGTTGTTGATACGGCTTACCACAAGACGTGGAAGAGTCTGGGGATAGGCGTGGCTGGGTTTGTGATAACGCCGATTGTGATTGCGCTGCTTTTGTTGAGTGCGATTGGGTTTTACATTGGGTTACTGGTGATGGCTTGGTTTATGGTGGCGCTACTACTGTTGGGGCTGCTGAGTGCCTTGTTTATTGGGGCGTTGGTGCTGAAGTGGTTGAAGAGACTGAATAAAAACAGCTCTTTGGTATTGAGCTGGCAGAGTGCGGTCTTAGGGGTGTTGGTGTTGTTTGTACTGAAAATAATTCCTGTTTTGGGATGGGCCGTGGTCGTGTTGGTGATGGCGATGGTCTTTGGGGCTATATTGCAGACGATTGGACATCAGATCAAAACGGTGCACATGCGAAGGTAGTGGTCTTTTTATCTGGATACGGTAGAATAAGTCCCTTATGCGACAGGAACAGATACTGGGAAAGGAGGTGGTGACGGGAAGTGTTGACTTGACGGAGGTCTCATTTTCTTTTTCTTCAGATACGGAGTTGGCGCAGTATGGTGAAGCGATTAGAACTGAACTGGGAAACAAAGAAAAGTGGTTGGCGGAGCGCGCGGAGGAGTTTGTCGCGAATCGGGTGCAGATAGAGGAAGCGGTAGTGGCCGGAGTTTTACCGGAGGCGACGCTGGAGGCGGTCTGGCGCTGGCGGTCGGCGCAAGAAGAGACTGCCCGGGAAAGATTGTTAAAGATTAGAGATCTTTTGGCGGATAACGTGGAAGTGCTGAGAGCCGCGGCTGAGGCGAGATTGGCGAGATTTTTGCCGGACTGGAGTCCGCGGGAGTTGCGGGTTGTATTTACCACCGATGAGTCGGCGGATTATCGATTTGACGAGGGGGTGGTGTATGTCAGCTTGCCGCACCAGTTGAAGATTAGCGATGTGTTGCAGGATGTTGAACAAGGGTTGGCGCATGAGTTGTTTCATGCTTGGATGCAGGAGGGACGGGTTGATGAAGATATAGAGACGGTGGAACAGTTGAAGGATTCAATTCGTTTTCGGATTTTGGACGAGGGGATAGCAGTGCTGGTTAGCGGTCAGTCATTAGAGCGGCATCACGAGGCGCAAGGACGGAACTATGATGAATATCGAAAAGAGGCTTTTGAGGTTTTTGCCGGACTGCGCCAGGCCGATGATTTTGCGGAGTTGGAGGAGTCGGAAGAGAATGGCTTTAGAGATATGGGTTATTTTTATGTAATCGGGAATGAGTTTGCGAAAAAGATCTTGGCAAGAGTTGGTAAAGATAAATTCAGAGAATTGATACCGGTTTTTAAGAAGGAACCAAAACGGTTTTTTGAAGAGGCGATGGTATAAAATGCGAAACGGCCCGGACAGATCTTCTGTCGGGGCCGTTCGGGGCTGCGCGCATGGGTGGCGCGCGGCGCGTCGTCACGCGGTGACGACGCGCCAGGTCGCTTTCGCGATCCAGTAGGGGATCAGGAAAGCGAATCGGATCACGTTGCCGACGAACCGTGGCGCGGCTCGCGTGATCCGCCACTTCCTCGCTCCGTAGAGGGGTGCGAGGAGTAGGTCTGTCGCGATCGTGAGGCAGAGCCCCAAGACCGCGAAGACAAGGGCGCTGGCGGCCAGTCCGCCAGCGAGCGAAGCGAGCTCGCTCGTGTATCGGGTGATCGTTTCCATGTGATCACCTCCTTTATATATACAATTATAGCATGTAATATTGTGTTTGTCAAGTGAATGCTATTCCACTGCAATGAACAGAGGCCGCACTTCCACGCGCAAAGGAAGAACGACATCGGTTACTTAGCTGGGGGTGATTGCGGTAGGTGGGGTAGTTTGTTAAGCTGTGCCGACAGGTTTTGTGAAGAAATGATTAGTATGAAATAGGAAAAATCAGGTATAATGGAAAAGAAGATGGATACATATAAAAGCAAACAGTTGACTAAGAATGAAACGAAGTTGGTGCCTGCCCTGACACGGCCGGCGCGTATTGCCGGAGTGGAGATACCGGAGTGGTGGGACTGTCAGTGGCAGAGGATCCCTTGTAATAAGAAGGCGTGTTTTTTGTGTAGTAAGCAAGAAGTTGAAGAAGCTTGGGATGTGATTGCGGATGCGCGGGCTGTGCTTGAGGAAGTTAGCGTAGGAGCGCTGCCGGTCTCGCAAAAACGAACAGCTATTGGAGAGTGCGCGGAGTGTCACGCGCCACTTAAAGATAGTAATCACCCGATGTCGCGATCTGTTGGCAAGTGGGCTGATGAGCTTTTTGAGGTGTTTATGGCGGGCGTTGTCGAAGATGCGTGGTGGTTGGATACAGAGGCGGCGGCCGAGGTGGAGTGGTACGCGCCGGTGTTACTGGATAAGGTTGGCCAGCAGTTGGAGACGAACGCTTGGTTGAGCAGTGATCCGCGGAATCAGGTGGCCGAGGCTGATCATGGCTATACGCGGTATGTGTTTGCGGAGTGTTTGTTAAAGCTGGAGCGTTCGCTGAGGGAGCTGGCGCTGTATGATTCCGGGCAAAAGGCGGAGTTTGCTTTGGCTATAGCGCGCCTTACGCGATTAAAACAGCGCATTTTAAAGCTGTAGATTTGGAGGTGGAGCTGATGAGCGGTAGAATGGGAAGATGACTCAAGAGCAAGCGCTGGATTTATTGAAGACAGGGGCCTCGGTTTTTTTAACCGGAGAGCCGGGCTCTGGTAAGACGCATACTGTTAACGAGTATGTGGCTTATTTGCGTTCTTGCGGCGTGGAGCCGGCGATAACCGCTTCAACCGGTATCGCGGCAACGCACATTGGCGGTCGGACCATTCATTCCTGGAGCGGGATCGGAATCGCTTCGTCGCTGGAGCGTGGGGATTTAGAACGAATAGGGCGTAGTCGAGCTGTTAGCGCGCGGGTGAAGCGTGCGGAGGTGTTGATTATTGACGAGGTCTCAATGCTCGCGGCGGGGACTCTGGATATGATCGATACGGTTTGCCGAACTTTGCGAGCGGATGAGCGTCCGTTTGGCGGGTTGCAGGTGGTGCTGGTTGGCGATTTTTTTCAACTGCCACCAATTAGCCGTGGGCTTGCGGACGGAGCGCCATTTGCTTTTACGGCTCAGGCCTGGGCAGAGCTGGCGCCGACAGTTTGCTATTTAACTGAGCAGTGGCGACAGGAAGATCCGGAGTTTTTGGCGGTGTTAAAGGCAATTCGTTCGGATAGTTGGGACGCTTCGCACGAGGAGTTGATTAACTCTCGAGTTGCTGACAGTCATGATCAGCAACCGGATCTGCCGCGACTGTTCACGCACAACGCGAATGTGGATAATATCAACGCGCGAGAGTTGTCTAAGTTGGAGGCGGATGAAAAAGTTTTCACAATGGAGAGCTCTGGCGCGGATAGTTTTGTGCAGACTCTTAAGCGGGGCTGTTTGTCTCCGGAGGCATTGGCTCTGCGAGTTGGGGCGGCAGTGATGTGTACGAAGAACAGCATGGAGTTTGGTTTTAGTAACGGCACTCTCGGGACGGTGACGCAGTTTGAGCCGGGTAGCGGGCATCCGATAATCCAGACGCGAAATGGGAAGGAGATTGTGATTGAGCCAGCGGAGTGGATGATTGAAGAAGACGGGAAGATAAAGGGGCGAATAAAGCAGGTGCCGCTGCGGCTGGCCTGGGCGATTACTATTCATAAGAGTCAGGGGATGACGATGGATGGTGCGGTTATTGATTTGTCGGCGGCGTTTGAGTTTGGCCAGGGCTATGTGGCTCTGTCCCGGGTGCGAGAGCTTTCCGGTGTGCATCTGCTCGGTTACAACGAGCGCGCGCTGCAGGTTCACCCGGAGGTGCTTGGGCAAGACATTCGTTTTCGGCGAGACTCAGAGGATGCGGCCGCGCAGATAAGCACTATGGACGCGGCGGAGTTGAAGGATCATCAAGAGGCTTTTATTAAGAGCTGTGGCGGAGAGTTGCCGCGGCCCGGAGTTAAGGCTGGGCGGCCGGCGAAGCTGGATACGTATGAAAAAACGTTGGCACTGGTGCAAGATGGACATTTGGTTTCTCAAATAGCGCAAGAGCGGGGGATAACAGAGGCGACTGTGGTGGCCCATTTGGAAAAACTGAAGAATCGCGGTGAGCCTTTGGATCTTTCAAAAGAATATGAGGAGTTTGATTCGGGGCGACTGGAGAAGATAGCGGCCGCGTTTGAGAAGTGTGGGTTGGACGAGGATGGCCGGCGACTACTCGCGCCGGTGCGAGCGAAGCTTGGTAATAGTTACGGCTATGATGAGTTGCGCTTGGCAAGACTCTTGCTATTTTAATTATGTTTTCATTTTAGATTCATGGAAGATATACTAAAAACATAAACATTATCCGTCCGCGGCTTAGGCTTTTTGTTTTTAGTAAAAAGAGTACAATAAAGGAATGGAACAACAACATTATGTTTGTACCGGTGACTGCGGTGGCGTAAGTCCGGAGCCCGGCATGTGTCAGGCAATGGAGTGCTCTCAGCATGGCGAGCCGCTTGTTTCTTGCGATTGCAGGGAAGATGCGCACATAGTTGCAACTGGTAGAGATGAAGATATAGAAGAGGCATAATCTTTTTTTGCCGTCGCAGTACCTAGGTGGTTAGAAATCCGGCTAGATTTTATTATCTGGTTGACATCTTGTTTTCAGGGTTTACAATGGAGTCAGGCTTAAAAAGTAATTAACATCTTTAACTATATATTATGTCTAAAGCATGGGGATGGATTTTGGGAATTATCATTGTTGTTGTGCTTATCGGCGTGGCCTTGTGGTACAACGGCGACAGCGCGCCAGCGCAGCCTGAAGGTGATACTGTGGCAGTTGTGAATGGGGAAGTTATCACGCAGGCGCGGCTAGATCAACGCTTAGCGCTTTTGGCTGGGCAGGGTCAGGCGGTTGAGACTGATGCTCAGAAGCTTGATATTTTGAATCAGATGGTTGACCAGCAACTTGTTCTACAGGACGCCGCGGAGCGCGGTATTGTCGTCACTGCTGAACAGGCAGACGCGCAGTTTGAGGTTGTTGTTGGTAGCTTTGAGTCTCCAGAGGCTTTTCAGGCCGCGTTGGTACAAAACAGTTTGAGCGAGGCTGACGTACGAGCGGATGTGAAGACTCAATTAGTTTTGCAACAGTACGCGGCGGAGCTACAGGCTGAGAATAATCTGACGGTGACCGAAGAAGAGGTGAACGCTTTGTATGTTCAGCTTACCGAGGGGCAGGAGAATGTACCGAGCTTTGAAGAGGTGCAGGCTCAGCTTTCAAGTCAGATCGGTCAGCAAAAGTTGAACACGGTTTTAGAATCCGTCTTGGCAAGCTTGCGCGCAACTGCGGAGATCGAGATTTTCTTGGGTTCTGAGGAAGTGGCCGCAGACACATCAACTGATGCAGACGTAGCCGCAGATACAGAAGAAGGTCTGTAAGTTCTGGATTACGAGCCTAGTTTTGTAATCCATGGCGGGGAGTAACAGCCAAGGTCGCTTTATTTTGGTATACTAATGTCATGAATCATAACAATGAAGAGCATCAATATGACTCTGAGCAGAGGCTTGAAAGGATCCGGAAAGAGTTTGAGGAAGGTTTTTCTTTTGTAGATCATTTGGACCAAGATAAGACGGTTACTTTTTGGGGATCGGCGCGCTTTCCGGAGGGCGATGAGCATTATGAGCAGGCAAGAGAGTTGGCAAAGATGCTTGGAGAAGAAGGTTTCACGGTCGTCACGGGCGGAGGCGGCGGAATTATGGCGGCCGGAAATCAAGGAGCGATGGAGGCTAATGCCGGTTCGGTCGGGTTGAATATTCAGTTGCCGACTGAGCAGCGCATTAATAAATACGTGCGCGAGGGGATGGGGTTTTATTACTTTTTCACGCGGAAGGTGATGATGGCTTTTTCGGCTCAGGCGTATGTGTTTTTCCCAGGAGGCTTTGGCACGCTGGATGAGTTTTTTGAAATAATCACTCTTATTCAGACCAAGAAGATTCAGGATGATATTCCGGTTATCTTGATTGGTGAAGATTATTGGAGGCCACTGGCTCACTGGTTAGAGAGGGTTGTTTATGAGCGTCATCAGGCGGTAGACCCGGAAGATCTACGCATCTGGACGATAACTGATGATCTGGATGAGGCGTTGGAGATAGTGTTGAGTTCGCTGCCACGAAAGAGGTTCTAGTTTTTGCTCGCGTGCGCAGTGCATTTGCAGCCAAAGGGTTTGATGTATTCGTTGAAGTACTCTTTGCCGTAATTGTAGGTGAGCTCTTCGCCGGGCAGGACCCGTCGCTTGGCGTGGATGAAGATGCGCTTGGTGCGTTCGTTTATCTCGACGTAGCAGTTTGGTTTGCAGGAGTGGTTAAAGTAGCGGGCAGTGTTGCGCCGACTTTTGCCGTCGATAACAGTTTGCTTATCTATCGTGAATAGATATTTGCCGCCGCGCCGGTCGCCTTCGGCGGCACTTATCTTCTCGCCGGTGTACTCGCCGACCAGTTCATTTTTGCGCAGTTCTTTGAGAGCGAAAATACCGAGGCCGGCAGATGAGCGGCCAACGCGAATCTTATTTTTTTGAGCACTTGTCATAAATAATAGAATACCATAGCTCTGTGAGAGCTCCTTGGGGGCATCCTCATTATAATCTCACACAGACCTAACTACAGTAAACCTATATGATGCGAAAAATTGTTATACCGATTCTTATACTACTTGCGGTTGGTGCTCTTATCATTGCCCTTGCTACGGATCGCGGTGCTAAACTGCCTGATGATACCCATAATGGAAACGCCACTTCGACCTTGGATTTTGTTGCTTACACGGCGCCTGCAGATGCGTATACCGTTCAGTATCCGCGTTCTTGGCGCTTGAATGAAAGTCCGCCGGTTGAAGGTGTGGCGACTATAATCACAAGCCCGGACGCCATGGCGTATGTGGCTATTGGGTTTGTGGAGAACGAGGCTTTGACGGAGCCGGGTGGGACCAGTCAGCTGATCAAGGAGTTGGAGGCGGCGTTGCGGGCAAACTCGGACTATACTATTGACGGGTTTGAGGAGCGGCTGGTGAGTGATGAGATTCAGGGCTACTCGGTCAGCGGTCAGCTTCGTGTTCCTGACGGCGTGTTGCATTTTCGAGAGGTTGGTGTTTTGGTAGATACAGGAGTCGGGTTTGTGGTTCGCGGTACTATGCTAGAGGAGGGTGTGGCTGCGCACGAAGATAGTGTGGAGGCTATTGTGGAGAGTTTTCGAATTGGGGAGTGATATTTCTACGACCTTTATTTCTTTGCCCGGACGTGATAATGTGAACATCACTTATTAATTACTAATGTTTAATTTTTATTACAAAAATAGGTATGAACGATCAAAACAATCAGCAGCCTGGTCAGTCATCTGGTAGTCAGATGAACCAGCCGTCTCAGTCTTTTGGCGGTGGTCAGGGTAAGCAGCCGGAAGGCGGACGCAAGAGCCGCGGATGGACAGGCATTATTGTTATCATTATATTAATCCTTTTGATCATCTTGGTTTCCGGTGGTGACCGTCAAGACGAAGATGGCACGGATGTAACTAACGGAGACGAGACATCTTTGAACGGCGATACTCTGGGTGATGACTCTGACGAAGACGGCGAAGAGGTTTCCGAGCCGCGTGGTCAGGGGGCGATGAACATGAGCCCGGTAACTGCCGGTGGCGATGTATATGCGTTTAGCGACATTGACTGGCTTTTCTCCACTGGAAGCGCGGGCAATACTATGGTCAGAACCCAGTTCGTTGGTTTTACTCGTAATCAGATTGCTATTGATGTACTGCCGTATCGCCTTGGTGAGTATGGTGGTACTTGCTCAGAGATAGCGGTACCGAGTGGCGCGGCTTCATTTGTCTCCGGAGCGAATGCGCGGCCGATTACTTTCGCAGAGTGTGTTGGGGCCGGTAGCAGAGAGCAACTTGGTGTGTACCAGAATGGTCAGCTAATTGAGACCTACTCTCGGAGGACTACGACTGGTGGTAGCTTTGGTCAGATGACCAAGGTGCAGACCATTGATCTGGCAGGAATTGTTGAGTAGTATTCCTGCCTACGGCAGGCAGGCCTGCCTACGGCAGGCAGGCCTGCCTGCCGTAGGCAGGCGCTAATAATGCGAATTGACTTCAGGTAATCCCGTAAAGTTGCTTCGCTCCCACGGGACATGTAATGCGAACTCGCCACTATGAGATTTAAAACTTTATTGTTTTTATTGCTGGTTGCGGGGGCGGTTTATTATTGGCGGGCTGATTTAGCGATTATTTTTTCGGAGATTAGACAGTCGGATCGTTTTGCCACTGTCCAGTTAGCGGTTACGGATTTGAAAGAAAAGGTATTAACGAGCACACCGCTTCGGGGTTCTTTTGTTACCCGTGATACTGTTTTGACCGTGGAGGGTGTTGTTCGGGAGACTAACGCGCGGCGCGCGGCAGAGGGCTTGCCGCCACTGCGGGTGAACGCGCAGTTGTCTGTTGCTGCTTCTAATAAGGCGGCGGATATGTTTGCGCGTCAGTATTTTGAGCACGAGTCGCCTACAGGCGAGGGACCGGGAGAGCTGGCCGAAGAAGTGGGCTACCAGTTTCTTATGGTTGGTGAGAATTTGGCCTTGGGGAACTATGATGACGATGCGGATCTTGTCACTGCTTGGATGAATAGCCCGGGGCACAGGGCTAATATTATGCATGATCGTTTTATGGAAATAGGCGTGGCAGTACAAAAGGGGGAGTTTTCCGCCGAAGGCGGATCCGCCTCTGGCGGAGAGGTTTGGATGGCGGTACAGGAGTTTGGTGTGCCGGCGAGCGTGTGCGAGAGTCCAAGTGAATCCTTGCTATTGTTGCTTGAGGGTAATAAAAACAAGATCGATCAGCTTGAACGAGAGCTGCAAAACAGAAAGGAGGAGTTGGATAAGGAGCGTGGCAACAGACAGAGGCATGAACAACTGCGCGGCGAGTATAATGCGCTGGTAGAGGAGTATAATAAACTTGCGGATGCTACTAAGGAGTTAGTTGAGAGTTACAATGCTGAGGTGCGAGAGTTTAATGAGTGCGTCGCCGGTTAGATATGGTATTATAAAATGGATGTATGAATTTTGGGCAACGACATTGCAGTTTTTGGGTGAGGTGATGATCGCCTACACGGCTATTATGGTGCACTTTCGCTTTTGGAAGGAGCATAAAATAGATGATAAGGTTTTTAAGGTGATGCGGAGCGAGCAGACGATTGGTGTGCTTGGCATTTTATTTTTGTTGGCTGGATATTTGATTAACGTGTTGTACGTTATCTAGGCTATGGAGATAAGATTTGAACATATGCTCGTTAGCGAGCAGAGGATGAAGGAGGTGGGCGCTTCGATGCGTCCGTATATTGATGAGCTGGTTCATACTGCTCGTACAAGAAAAGACGGCCGGGGGGAGTATGCAATTACGACACCTTTTGATCACGAGGCTTTGAAGGCGGTCTTGGATATGAAAAGCAAGACAGTGAACCATGCATTAAAGTATGTGGTTGTCGTGGGTATTGGCGGTTCTAATTTGGGCAGTAAAGCTATTTATGATAGCTTGCGTGGACACTTTGATGTGCTGGAGCCGGCAAGTTTTCCGAAGATGTTGTTCGCGGATACGTGTGACCCGGAGTGGCTAGCTCGGTTTAGCAGTTTTTTAGAACATAGGATAAATAGTCCGGAGGAGGTGTTGGTGGTGCTGGTGACAAAGTCGGGAACGACGATAGAGACTATGTTTAACGGCGAGTTTCTGATGAAGCTTTTGACGCGGCAGTTTGGCGCGGTCGCTAAGGAGCGGTTGGTGGTGATAACGGCGCCGGAGAACAAGTTTTGGGAGTGGGCCGGCGATCATGACATTAAGCGGTTGTCTATTCCGCTAGCGGTTGGCGGGCGCTACTCAATTTTCACAGCGGCTGGACTTTTTCCGCTTGCGGCGGCAGGGTTTGATATTCGGGCGCTCTTAGAAGGGGCGCAGTCGATGAGGGAGCACTGTTTGAGCGAGTCAGTGACTAAGAACTCAGCCGCGCGCAGCGCTATCGGACATTTTTTGCATTATCAGGCGGGTGTGCGGGTAGCGGATATGTTTGTGTTTCATCCGGAGTTGGAGAGCTTGGGGAAGTGGAATCGGCAGTTGCTTGCAGAGTGTCTTGGGAAAGAGCACGACTTAGATGGTAAAGAGGTACGAATTGGTCTGCTACCGACAGTCTCTGTTGGTTCGGTGGACTTGCACGCGACCGGACAGCAGTACTTTGGCGGGCCGAAGAATCGGTTAACGACTTTTGTTTGGAGTAGTGATCGGCGTAACCACGGCTTGCCGGTTGCCAACGAGTTTTTTAAAGAGCACAGCGCGCAAGCAGCGGGTAAGACTGCGGACGAGTTGATGGCGGTTATTTTGCAGGGAGTGGAAGAAGCGTATCAGAAGAGTGACCTGCCGTTTGTGGATGTTGTGCTTCCGGGGATAAACGAGTATTCGCTTGGGCAGTTTATGATGTGGAAGATGGTGGAGATAATGTACCTTGGCAAGCTATTGAATGTGAATGCTTTTGACCAGCCGGGAGTGGAGATGTACAAGAAAGAAGTAGAGCGAATTCTAAGGAACTCGTAATTTCTAATTGACCTAATTATTCTAATTTCTAAGGAATGACTAATAACTAAATTTTCAATTTAGGTCAATTTGCGTTTGGCGAAATCTCTGGGTATGATTGGGGTCATGAGACTGGAACAAGTTTTGGCAGAATTAGAGGCGCGGCGGGATACGCGGGCGATTGCCGTCTGGCAGAGGCTGGGTATGGATATCCGAGCCTATTTTGGGGTGAATCTGACTCAGTTGAAGCAGTTGGCGAGTAATATCGGCCGTCAGCATAATCTGGCAATCCAGCTTTGGGAGACCGGGATTCACGACGCGCGTCTGTTAGCGGTGCTGATTGAAGAGCCGGAGAAGATGACGGAGGCGCAGTTGGACCAGTGGATGAGCGAGGTGGACTACTGGGATCTGTCGGACAAGATAGCGCAGTTACTCGTGCCGAAGCTGGAGCCAAAGTTGGTAGGACGGAAAGTGAAGCAGTGGTTAAAGAGCAGTAACGAATGGATAGAGCGGGCGGCGTATATCTTGATAGGTCAGGTGGCTAAGTTAGAAAAAGACGTATTGCCGGCTAAGGATTTTGAAGTTTATTTAAAGCGGGTTGAACGACAGATTCGCAAAGCGAAGAACTGGGTGCAGGAGGGGATGTTGTACGCGGTGATGGCTATTGGCACACGGAACAAGACGTTATACAAAAAAGCGCTCGCTGTAGCGAGTCGCATTAAGGAGTTTGAGATCGAGGTGGATTATGGCGATACGTCGTGCCGGACGCCGGATGTATTGGCGTACCTAGAGAGTGAGAAGGTGCAGGCGAAGATGAAGTAGAGCGAGTCCCCCTCTTAAGCTAAGAGGGGTTAGGGGAGTTATGAGTTTTGTTGTTGGAATGTACACGACCCCCGGACAGAACTTCTGCCGGGGGTCGGTGCGTTGGGGGTTGGCGAGTGTTCTTCACTCGCAAATGTGGATGATGGGGGTTTGCGCGGGCACGGGGCGCCCGCAGCAGGGACATCCGGGCAGGGGGCGGACCAGCCACCACAGGAATCGGATCAGTGCTCTCATCGCGTTCTCCTTCACTTGAAGTAGTGGACCGTGTCGCCGTCCGCGTACATGTACTGCGTGACGGTGACGACCTGGTTGACGAACTTCACTCCTTCGGGAGCGAAGGTCACCACCTGGTGCTTCTCGCCGGTGCCGCGGTATTCGGCAAGGAACGTATGCAGGCCGGTCTGCCGGTGTTGCTTGGGAAGCGTGACGACGTGCAGTTGCACGTCCAGTGCCGTGGCCTGGTAGGCCATGAAGTTCTCTACCAGCGTCGTCGGCTCCGCGTCCTGGGTGGTCTGCCGGCGGGCATACTGAATGCTCAGGGCGACCAGGATCGCCATTGCGACCGCCGCACCATGAGTCGCCAAAGGGTGCCACTTACCGTTCATCTCTAGTCCTCCAAACCCCACTATTAGGGTCTACCTTTAATTATTGCATACTTTTTGCTATTCTGTCAACCCCCACACCATATAGAGCAGAACTGTCTTGGTCAGACGGTGCACACCTGCTGCTCTATATGGTGTGGGGGTCAAGACTTGGGAAATGCAGGAAAAAGAGGCGGGTTTTGATCGCTCCCACACATGTTCCGAAGTGGGACTTCGGAACGTGTGTGGGACATAGCCTCTTCCAGTTTCCCTTTATCTCCCTTACCACAGGCATTGCGATTTGTATCCGCTCGTTCCTCGCGGACAAATCGGGAACCTTCGTCAAGACTACGGACGGGCGCGGTAAGAGGAGGAGTTCACTACTTGCGCGCTAGGGCGAAGACTTTGGTGAACTCCACGCCGAAGAGGAATATTTGAGCGGAGTAGTAGAGCCAGAATAGGAAGACGACAAACGCACCCACGGCGCCGTAGGTGGTGCCGAGATTGGAGTAGGCTAGATAAAAACCAAAGGCGAGTCGGCCGAGGAGGAAGAGTAGAGAGGCGATGAAGGCACCCGGGAGGATCTGAAGGATCTTAAGTTTGATGCTGGCGAGGAGTTTCAGGGTGACGATAAAGACGAACGCGATAATTATGAGTGAGACAAGATTGTTAATAACTTCAACGAGCATTGGCGAGCCAAGATTGCCTGGTGCGCTTGTAACGATGATATTGATGATTGTGGTGATGAGGAAGGAGCTGATGAGCAGTAGACCGGTGCCGATTAGCATTAGCAGGGCGAGCACATTTTTAAAAACAAAGGCGCGGACACTGCCGTGCTTTTGTTTAGCCTGACTGCTCCAGATCGTATCCATGGCGCCTTTCATTTGGCGGAAGATGGCGGTGGCACCGACAAGAATGATGATGCCGGCGATGATGGTGGTGATCGTGCCACCTTTGGCAGTCAGCTGAGCGGCGTTGTCTAAAATAATGTCGGCGACTTGGCTACCGGCTGGCCCAAGGACTTTTTCCAATTGGAATAATAGTTGAGTGCGAGCAGTCTCTTGTTCAAAGATAAGTCGAGAGATACCTATTAAAATAAGGATGATGGGCGCGATTGAAAAGACGGCGTAGTACGCTAAAGCGGCGCCGATGCGCGGGGCGTTATCTTTTTTCCAGTTGAACCAGCTGGCTTTAAGCAGTGTGGAGAGGCGAATACTCATGATTTTATTTTACCATGCTATCCTTAGATGATGGGAGTATTAGATGCGGTTATTTTAGGTATTGTAGAGGGGGTCACAGAGTTTTTGCCTATTTCTTCTACCGGGCATTTGATGTTGACCGCTCACGCGCTGGCGCTTCCGACAACTGAGTTTTTAAAGACATTTGAGATCGTAATTCAGTTGGGTGCTATTTTGGCCGTGGTGGTTTTGTATTGGCGAACTTTGTTGTTTTCGCGGCGTGTTTTCTGGCGGGTGGCGGCTGCGTTTGTGCCAACGGCGCTGGTTGGATTACTGCTTTACCCTTTTATTAAAGAAGTTTTACTTGGAAGTAATTTAGTGGTGCTTTGGGCGCTGGCGCTTGGTGGTTTGGCCTTGATCGTATTTGAGCTTTGGCATACTGAGCCAGAGGAGGCGGTGGTGGCTGTGGAAAAAATGACGTACCGACAAGCAGTAACCATTGGACTGTTTCAGTCGCTTGCCGTGGTTCCGGGGGTAAGCCGAGCAGCTGCAACCATTGTGGGTGGTTTGGTGATGGGTCTGCGCCGGCAAGCGATTGTGGAGTTTTCTTTTCTGTTAGCTGTTCCGACGATGCTGGCCGCCTCGGGGCTTGATCTGCTGGAAACCGGCGGCGGCTTTTCCAGTGGTCAGTTTGGGTTGCTCGGTATTGGTTTTCTGATTTCATTCGTGGTGGCGCTTGGGGTGGTGCGCTGGTTGCTACGCTTTATTCAGAGCCATACTTTTATCGGCTTTGGCGCGTATCGGATTGCCTTAGCAGTACTTTTTGCGCTATTTTTGTTAAAGTAATCGCGAATAATGCTAATGGGCACAAGGTAATAATGCGAATGCGCTCAGAAAGCTTCATGGTACAAATTTACAAATACATAGTTAGAGATTTACGCCGTTGGTTGCGGTCACTTTCTCCGCGAGAGCAGGCGGTGTTTGCAGTTATCTGGCTGCTGATGGTGTTGCGGGCGGTGTTTCCAATTTTACACATGCCGAATGGTTATGTACTCTATTTGTATCCATTTCAAGAGAGTGAGCTGTGTGAGACGGTTGCGTGTGACTTGGATAGATCACGGACATTCGCGGCTTCGGCAACGCTTGGGTTGACGGCTCTCGGCATCGGCGTTTTGCTACGCAAGCGCCGGAATTTAAAGATTTAAAAATTGAAGTATTTAATATGAATGTCTCACGGCCGGAGCCGCATCAAAAAGTACCAAAGGAGGCGAAGCGTGTTTTTGAAGGCGTTATTTATGATGTCTATCAGTGGCAGCAAAAGATGTTTGACGGCAGCACGCAATCTTTTGAAACCTTGCGGAAAAAGAAAGACTCAGTGGTGGTTATTCCTGTGACTGTGGATGGGCGAATTATCTTGCTTGATCAGTTACAGCCGGGTTGGCAGAGTTCTTTGGTTGGTTTTGTGTGCGGGGTCATTGACTCCGGTGAAGAGCCTTTGGCGGCGGCAGAGCGTGAGCTGAGGGAAGAGACCGGTTATAAAGCGGCACATTGCACTCTTTGGAGTGTGCGGCAGTTTACAGGTAAGACAGACTGGGCGCTGTATACTTTTATTGCTCACGGATGCGAAGCGGTGGGGGAGCCGGCGGCCGATGGTGGCGAGAAGCTTTCGGTGCGATATGTTTCTTTTGATGAGATGATGGAGATTATTTTAAAAGATGATTTTCGTAATCCGGACGTGGCCCTTTCAATGCTTCAGATGTGCGCTAAGTCGGGCGGGCGCGAGGCTTTAAAGAAGGAGCTTGGTTTATGAATTCATCAGGGAAGCATTTTTTAAACCGTTTGCTGACAGTGCGAAACTTGACTGTCTTTCTTTTGACGGCCTTGGTTGGTTTTGGAGTTTGGTACCTTAGCGATGATTGGCAGCGAATGTATGATTCTTTGCTGACTTTTTTTGAAGGAGTGGTGGTCTCGAATGAGCCTTTGGCTGTGCTAGTGTTTGTCTTACTAACGGTGCTTTCGGCGATGCTTTCATTTTTTTCAAGTACGCCACTTGTGCCGATAGCGAATGATCTTTGGGGTCGGCCGGCGACCTTTGTATTGGTAATGGTGAGTTGGGTTGTTGGCGCTATTTTTGCATATTGGGTTGGGCTTTATTTTTCGCGATTTATAAGACATTTCAAGATATTCAGGCGAATTGATGCTTGGCGTAATCAGCTTGAGGGTCGCACTGAGTTTTGGTTGGTTTTCTTGTTTCGGTTTGCTATGCCTGCGGAGATAGCTTCGTATACCTTGGGCGTTCTGCGCTATCCTTTTTGGTCGTATTTTTGGATAACGATAGTCACCGACTTCCCATTCGCTATTTTAGCGGTTTATATCAGTTCGGCGCTGGTTGATCAGAAACCTTTTCTTTTCATTGGGTTGAGCTCTTTAGGGATATTGATAATTACGTTAATGGCCTACTTTTTGTACAAGCGTCTGCGAAAGTTGGGCGGAAAAGTGGAAGAATTAGAACAACAGGAAGGCGAGGACCTGCTATAATGGAAGGCATGAGGTGGTTTGATAGGCATATACTACGTTTTTTGGGCGAGAACTCGGCGCCCATGGCTCGTATAGCTTTGTTTGTGGTCTTTTTTTGGTTCGGCATCTTGAAAGTGTTTGCCTTTAGTCCGGCCAGTCAGATGGTGAGTGATTTACTGGCGATCACGATGCCATTTATGGAGTCCGCCACTTTTTTGGTTTGGTTTGGAGTGTTTGAGGTGCTTATCGGTATATTGTTTTTGATCCCGCGCGCGGAGCGCGCGGCTATTTTGGTCTTGGGCGTGCATTTGGTGATGACGTCGCTACCACTGTTGCTTATGCCGGCGCATACCTGGTCTGCGTGGTTTGTACCAACGCTGGAAGGGCAGTATATCATCAAGAATGTTTTGATAATCGCCCTCGCATTTCCCATCGCCGGGCACATTCAGCATAAGCATCCAAGAGAGAAAATTGGGACCTGCCTGCCGGCAGGCAGGAATTAGGAAATTAGAAGATTGGAAGGGGTTGTCATATCTGGTCAGTGTGGTAAGGTACCGAGGTGGCTTACCGCCACGTTTTAATTTTTAGCCCCACAAGGGCTACCATAGGTCGACCATTGTTATTAATCGATTTAGAATTTGTCTCACTTGAGATAATATTGAGATAAATTCACTACTACTATGGACGAAACAACCATGAACCCAGCTGGCGATGACCAGCAGGCAACTCCGGCTCCGGCCGAGGAGACCACTGCGGCTCCGGCTCCGGAAGCTACTCCAGCTGAAGCGGCTCCGGCTGCTCCTGCAGAGGAGACCCCTGCTCCGGCTGCTCCGGCTGAAGAAAATGCAGGCATGTAAGCCTAATCAAAAAGCTCCCTTCGGGGAGTTTTTTGGTGCCGGTTGTATTTTTTTAGAGCGCTGGTATAGTGGTCAGTAATTGAATAGCGTCAGAGTTCCCCCTATGGTTTTAAAACCCGGGGGATTTGAGCGTTTGCGACCCCGAAGAGATAGGTGCCTTGAGCCATCTCATGGGGCGAAAATTTTAGAAATTTTCATGAAATTTCAACTAGAATCTGAATTTAAGCCGTCTGGTGACCAGCCTCAAGCGATCAAGGGGCTAGTTGATGGTTTGAAAAAAGGAGAACGTTTTCAGACCTTGTTGGGTGTGACGGGCTCTGGTAAGACTTTTACCATGGCCAATGTTATCGCGCAGGTGCAGAAGCCGACGCTTGTGATTGCGCCAAACAAAACTTTGGCGGCGCAGCTGTATCAGGAGTACAAGGCATTTTTTCCAAATAATAAGGTTTGTTATTTTGTTTCTTATTACGACTACTACCAGCCAGAGGCGTATCTGCCGGTGACGGATACCTATATTGAAAAAGAGGCGATGATTAACGAGCAGATAGACAGGTATCGACACGTGGCGACAAGTTCGCTGCTAACGCGGAGTGATGTGATTGTGGTGGCATCGGTTAGTTGTATTTATAATCTTGGCGTGCCCGAGAATTATTTTGATTCGGTTATTGGTTTGGATATCGGTCGGATGATTAGCCGGTCTGCCCTTATCAAGTGGCTAGTGAAGATTGGCTTTACTCGGAACAATGTCGGACAAAAGCGTGGGACTTTTCGGGTGGTGGGAGATGTTTTTGAAGTTTACCCAGCAAGTGAGCAGATAGCTTATCGGATCGGGTTAGAAGGTAATAAAGTTATTGATTTAGCGGTTGTAGATGCGGTTAGTCGTAAGGTTATTGAAGAGTTGCGCGATCTGATTATTTTCCCGCCTAAGCATTTTGTAACTACATTACCGGAGCGAGAGCGGGCGCTAAAAGATATCAAGGCAGAGCTTAAGGAGCGGTTGGTGCATTTAAATAAAAATGGTTTGTTGCTGGAGGCGGAGCGGTTAGAGCGGCGGACAAAGTATGACATAGAGATGATTGCGACACTCGGCTTTTGCCACGGCATTGAGAACTACAGCCGGCATTTGTCTGGAAAGCCGCCGGGCTCTCCGCCGGATACGCTGATGGCCTATTTTCCGAGACGCCCCAAAGGGGCGGCGAAGCCTCGCCAAGGCTCGCAGAGCGAAGGCGGGCCGAACGAAACGGAGCCAGACTTCCTGACGATCATAGACGAGAGCCATATTGCCGTGCCACAGGTCCGAGGGATGTATGCAGGTGACCAGGCGCGAAAAAAGGTTTTGGTGGAGTTTGGTTGGCGACTGCCGAGCGCGCTGGATAACCGGCCGCTGAATTTTAAGGAGTTTGAGGAGCGAGTTGGCCAAGTGATTTTCACCTCGGCGACGCCGGCGGAATATGAGCGTGAGCATTCTACTAAGGTTTTGGAGCAGATCGTGCGGCCGACCGGTTTGGTAGATCCGCCGATTGAGGTACGGCCGGTATTTGACCGGGAAAAGAATCTAAGTCAGGTGGATGACGTGATGGAAGAGGCGATTGCGACCACTAAGAAGGGGGAGCGGTCGCTGGTGATTACATTGACCAAGAAAATGGCAGAGGAGCTAGCCGGGTTTTTAAATGAAAAAGGATTTCAGGCTAAATTTATGCATTCGGATACAAAGACTTTTGAGCGGACCAAGATTTTGGAAGAGTTTCGCCGGGGCGATTTTGACGTGCTGGTAGGTGTTAATCTCTTAAGGGAAGGATTGGATCTGCCGGAAGTTTCCTTGGTAGCTATTTTGGATGCTGACCGAGAAGGTTTTTTGCGTAGCGAAGTTTCGCTTATTCAAACTATGGGTAGAGCGGCCAGAAACGTGGGCGGGCGAGCTATTTTGTATGCGGACCAGATGACCGGTTCGATAAAACGGGCGATTAGTGAGTGTGAGCGCCGCCGCAAGATTCAATTGGCGTATAACAAAAAACACAAAATCACCCCGCAAAGTACCAAAAGCACGATCAAGGAGTTTGACTGAGGCTTGACCTTAGGCCTGGATTTGGTAAAGTGAGCTTAAGATGATATTTGTATCAGCTGCAACTAAGAAGAGCATGAAGAAGCGCTCACGCGGGTGTTTCCTTGTCGCTTTCTAGATAAGCCTAGAAGTGGAGATGAAGGAGCACCCAGCAAGGGTGCTTTTTAAGTTTCTGAATTGGCCAGGGTGATATCCGTCCTGGCCAGCTCGGAAGAGTTGGAGAAAGGAGGCCGCATGGTGCGGACTCTGGACGAGGTGGTAGAGAATCTGCGCAAGATCATCGAGAGACGGAATAGCTATCATGATCGCGTGTCGGATGAGCAGGCTCGTCGTACGCTCACCGCTGCTGCAGATGTTCAGGTTGGAGTCGGGGTACTTCTTCTTGGGCTGACTGATGAGGAGTTGCTGAGCCTGGAGAAGGATGCTGCCTCCTGAGTATGGGCGCGTAATTGCGCCATCGCGAGACGTGGGCAGGAACTGACGTTCCTGCCCCGTTTTGATTGTGGTTGCTTTTTTAGTCTGAGATGGGTAAAGTATTTGCTATATACCCCCTAGGTATTTAAAACCGGGGGAGATTTATATATATGGCAGTTAAAAAAACTCCGGAATTTGTAAACCCTGTAAAATCATTACGTGATCACGGGGCAGGTAAAATAGTCATAAAGGGTGCGCGGGTGCACAACTTGAAGAACGTGGACCTGGAGATACCGCGGGACCAACTGGTAGTTTTTACCGGGCTTTCAGGAAGCGGTAAGAGCAGCCTGGCTTTTGATACTATTTTTGCAGAGGGGCAGCGGCGATATGTGGAGTCGCTCAGCCCATACGCGCGGCAGTTTTTAGGGCAGATGGATAAGCCGGATGTGGATGAAATAACGGGTCTAAGTCCGGCGATCGCAATTGATCAAAAGGCGCACAGTCATAACCCGCGGTCAACTGTTGGGACGCTGACGGAGATCTACGATTTTTTGCGGATCCTTTTTGCCAGGGTTGGGAAGCCGTACTGCCCGGAGTGTGGCGTGCATATTAAGAAGATGAGTCCGGATGAGATGATTGATACGATATTAAGGGAGTCGATAGTCAATAGTCGAGAGTCAAAAAAGGGTGATGACTATGTCACTGTCTTGGCACCGGTAGTGCGCGGACGGAAAGGGGAGTATTTTCAACTTTTACAGGATTTGTTTAGAGAGGGCTTTAGTGAGGCGCGGATAGACGGGGAGGTTGTGTCACTGCGCGACAAAGTGGAGTTGAAGCGGTACGGCATGCATGACATTGAGGTGGTTGTGGATAAGGTGTTGCTGCGGGATATCGGCAAGAGTAAGGAAAATATGACCCGGTTGACTGAGGCGGTGGAGACAGCTCTTCATAAGGGCGGCGGGTTGCTGACGGTTATTTTCGGTGATGCGAAGAAGCCCCGCGTCGCTCCTAAAGGAGCTATGCGGGACAATGAGCTGATGTTATCAGCTCATTGGACTTGTCCGCGAGATAGCTTTTCTTTTCCAGAGATAGAGCCGAGGCTGTTTTCGTTTAACAGTCCGTATGGAGCGTGTGAAGAGTGTCATGGTATTGGCCGAGATATGGTGACTTCAACGCCGTGCCCGGCTTGTAATGGTAAGCGGCTGAAGCCGGAGGTGCTTTCTATTAAAATTGAAGGGAAAAATATTGATGAGATAGTGGCGATGGCCATTGATAAGGCGTATGAGTTTTTTGGTACTTTGGAAAACCACTTAACCGAGAATGAGAATAAAATAGCGCGGAATGTTTTGAAAGAGCTGGTGGACAGGTTGGAGTTTTTGATGCAAGTCGGACTTGATTATCTTTCTCTAAATAGAGAGAGTGGTACGCTTTCGGGCGGGGAGAGCCAGCGGATAAGGTTGGCTAGCCAGATTGGGTCAAAGCTGTCGGGGACGCTGTATGTGCTGGACGAGCCGACAATTGGTTTGCACGAGCGGGATAACGAGCGGTTGATCGCTATTTTGAAAGAGTTGCGGGCACTTGGAAATACGCTTATTGTGGTGGAGCATGACGAGCGAGTTATTAAAGAGTCAGACTTTTTTGTAGAGATAGGCCCCGGCCCGGGGAGGCATGGCGGCGAGATCGTGATTGCGGGAGCGACTTCCTCCTTTCTTAAAGGAGGTGGCGCGGAGCGCCGGAGGACTTCTAAAATCCCTCTCGCCTCCGGCGGACTCCCTTTAAAAAAGGGAGAATCCCTAACTCTCAAATATCTAAATGGAGAGCTTGAGATCGAGGTGCCGGAGAAGCGAAGGAATAAGGATAAGGGAGTGTTAAAAATTGTTGGCGCAACCAAACACAATGTCAAAAACCTGGATGTGAATGTTCCGCTGAACAGACTTGTTTGTGTGACCGGGGTAAGTGGTAGTGGGAAGAGCACACTGGTGCATTTGATCTATAAAAATCTGCAGAGAAAATTGCACGGCTTTGAAAGCCGGATAAAGGGGGTGAGCAAGATAATGGGGACAGAGTATGTTCGCAAGGTTATTGAGATAAATCAGTCGCCTATCGGGCGGACACCAAGGTCAAACCCGGCGACGTATACCGGGGTGTTCACTCCTATCAGGGATCTGTTCGCGCTCACGGCAGACGCGCGAGAGCGGGGTTATAAACCAAGCCGGTTCAGTTTTAACGTGCCAACGGCTAAGGGTGGCGGCCGATGCGAGGAGTGTCAGGGAGCGGGATTTAAGGTGATTGAGATGCACTTTTTGCCGGATGTGCTAGTGAAGTGTGATATTTGCAATGGAAAGCGATTTAATAGAGAGACGTTAGAGGTGAAGCACAAGGGGAAGAGTATTGCAGATGTATTGGAGATGACGGTAGAGGAGGCGTTTGATCTTTTTGAGGATGTGTACACCATTTCGGATAAGCTGCGGGTGTTGCGGGATGTGGGCTTGGAGTACATCAAGTTGGGCCAGGCGGCAACCACTCTATCGGGCGGAGAGGCGCAGCGAATAAAGCTATCTAAGGAGTTGGCGCGGCCGATGGCGCGCAACGACTTGTTTATTTTAGACGAGCCGACAACGGGTTTGCATTATCAGGACGTGAAGATGCTTTTGGCGGTTTTGGAAAGATTAATAGACAAGGGGAATACTGTTTTGCTGATAGAGCACAACATGCACGTTATTAAAACGGCGGATTACTTAATAGACATGGGGCCGGAAGCCGGGGATGGCGGCGGAAAGTTGCTGGTCGCCGGTACACCAGAGGAGGTGGCGCGGCATCCAAAGTCGCACACGGGAAGGTATTTGAAGGAGTATCTAAGTTAATTTCCAATTTCCAATTTTCAATGAGAACGGTATTGGAAAAACTAAAAAAGGTGGCGAAGGGGTTCCCGGATAAGCCAGGGGTCTATTTTTGGCGGGACGCGAAAGGCAAGCCGTTGTACATTGGCCGGGCGGGGAGTTTGAAAAAGAGGGTGGCGAGTTATTTTATCGCGAAAGATGCTCGGATTGCGGAGATGGTGTCGCAGGCGCGGAAGTTAGACTATCAGCAGACGGAGACCTTGTTGGAGGCTGTTATCTTGGAAGCGAATCTTATTAAGAAGCACTGGCCGAAGTACAATGTGCGGGAAAAGGATGATAAGAGTTTCATCTATCTCGTTATTACTAAAGATCCTTCGACAAGCTCAGGACAGGGAGAATTTCCGCGCCTAGTCATTGTGCGCGGGCGGGAGCTGGAGAAATCCCTCCCGGCTATGCCGGACTCCCTTTGTAAAAGGGAGAATTATTCCTCCTTTATTAAAGGAGGTGGCCGGAGGCCGGAGGATTTTTTGGCGGTGTTTGGTCCGTATCAAAGCTATCGGATGTTACGAAAGGTGTTAGAGATCGTGCGGAAGATATTTCCGTTCGCGACGTGCAAGCCGGGAGTAGGTAGGGCGTGTTTTCATTATCAGATTGGGCTGTGTCCGGGCGTGTGTATCGGGGCTGCGGATAAAAAAGAGTATCAAAAGACAATAAAAAACTTAATCCTGTTTTTCCGGGGCGATAAGAAACGGTTGCTGGCGAAGTTGAAAAAAGAGAATGTTGAGGCAGTGGTCGCGCTGAAGCATATTAACGATGTGGCACTGCTTGCGGAGTCGGATTCTTTTGTGCGTGGTTCGACTGCGCTTACCACAAGGCGGATTGAGGGCTATGACATTAGCCATTCGGCCGGGAAGGAGGCAGTGGGGGCGATGGTTGTTTTTGAGAATGGGGAGGCGGATACGTCTCAATATCGGCTATTTAAGATAAGGGGCGATATTGAGGAGGTAAGAGGTAAGAGCAAAGAGGTAAGAAGGGGGTATACGCAGGACGATATCGCGATGTTGAAGGAGGTGGTGAGTCGGAGACTAAAGCATACCGAGTGGCCGGCGCCGGATATTGTGTTTGTGGATGGGGGAGCGAATCAGGTGCGGGCGGTGGTGGCAGTGCTGAAACAGGCAAATGTGTATGTGCCGGTTGTGGGTTTATCAAAAGGCGGCAAGCACGCCGGAAGTGCATATGCGACGGATAAGCTAGTAATTGCTAATGCTAAGCCGGTTGGTAGAGAACTGCTGGCCGGTTCGAAGAAGTTGTTTCAAGAAGTGCGGAACGAGGCGCATCGGTTTGCGATTAGTTTTCATAGAAAACGAACACGGATAAACACGGATAGGAAACGGATGAGCACGGATAAAAAATAGCCCGAGCGCGAGGAGTGGTTACCTGCGCTCGGGCTGCCAGTTGCTACTAGGCCTCTCCCAGTGTCTATGCGCTCTGTAGCGCAATCACAGGGATAGTAGCAGCTGCCCTTTGCGCCTCCGTAGGGGGCGCGGCCCGGCTTGGCTACCTGGCGTTGCGACGCAGCGAGCTGGAGTTGCTCACGACGCGCTTGGAATCGCTTCCGACGCCAGCGCGACCGGACTCGCTTCCGACTCCGGCGCGGCTGAACGTGTTGGCTCGGCGACTGTAGATGACTTTGTTGGTCATCTGGCTTCTCCTTTCTCCCAACTCCGTGGGGGTTGCGCCGTGAAAGGGAGTTCCACGGCTGTGCCTAGGTTCGTGACGTCAGCCGCGGGCTCACCCGTCCAGGGTGGTGCAGGCGCGACTGTACGTCGTCACGGCTCGGCGGAGGTTGTTGGTGTCGAGGCCGCGTCCCGAGTTGGACGAGCCACTCCGGTCGGAGTTCACGCCGCCGCTCTGGATCTTCCCGCCGTCCATGATCCCGCCCCGGGCGATGCCGTGGTCTTTGATCGGATTCACTGCTTTCTCCTTTCTCCCAACTCTGTGGGGGTTGTGCGGCTCTGGGAGCCGCGAGTCCAGTTTTTATGATATAGGAAAAAAGCGTAGCTGGAAAGATAGTTCCGGAATTCTACGGACGCGCTTTGCGCGTTAGCCTTTGATGTCTACTTCGCCGTCAACTAGCGGACTGGTCGCGACTTGGAAGCGCATGGTGACTACGGCGCCGCTGGTGTCTTGGGCTGGGGCGTCGGTGGCGGCGGAGAAGATGCCATTGCCGTCGTCAACGTGGAGCATGGCGTGGTAGGAGGCGCCGGCAGTGGTGGACATGACGATAGAGACGTTTTGGTGAATGCCCGGTTGGAGAAGCTTGCTACTTGCGACGATGTCGTCAGGGGCGCCGTTGCTATCGGCGTGGATGACAACAAATCCTGGCTGGGTGAGCTCTACTTGGTCAACCACAACCGCGACTTTACTTGGGTCTTGCAGGCCGATGGTCAGGCTGTTGGCTTCGGCAGTCGTGGCTACCTCCTCAGTTGGTGCGCCGGAGCGGGTGAACATAAATATTAAAAGAGCGACGACTACGATGGCAACGATTATCCAGAAGACTGTTTTATTTTTATTCTCCATACATGTATTTAATTACTTATTTAAAGGTAGTATACCACTGCCCTGAGTGAAAAAGAAATGAAGAATTTAGGGCTGAATGCGGAGGCGATAGGTGACTTCGCGAATATTGCGGAGCACAGAATCCTGTTCATAATCGTCGGTTATACGGATGTTTTGATTTCGGGATTTATCTTTAACGATCTCCTGGATGAGTGCTTTGAGGGTGCTGACTCGATCTAAGAGAAGTTGTTGATCTTTTGTGAGGGTGCGCTTGCTGAATACTTCTTCATAAAAATCGAGTTGGACCTCAATTTGTTTTAGGAAGACTATCTGGGCCGGGTGGTTCTCGATCGCGGTCCGACGTTCTAAAAATTTTTCTTGTAGTGCTGGTGTTCTATTCTTATTTTCTTGGAGACGGATAAGCTCTGAAAGGAGATCAATAAGTTCTTTGCAGTGCTGAGTATCAAGCCCGATCACTACAGGAACAATACCATCTAGTGATCCTCTGAAATCATCAGCCAAAGAGGCAAAGTATTTCACTCTAGTTTCGGGTTTCTCGTTTAGTATTTTGCGGAGGTTGCGCTCTATTTTTTTGGTGATTATGGTTTGATCGGCCGCGCGAGTAGCGTCAATTGCGAGCGCCATGCGTTCGAATATTTCTTCATTTGTGAATTCTGCGACCGCATCAACGCCATTTCGGATATCGTCATGTGCGGATGTGCGGACGATCTCTGTTGTAAGACCAAGCCAGGCACTTCTGCGGGTTTGATCTATGACTATTCCTTCCAGCGCTTTGCTTATCTGTTCGCTGTCTGCGATAACTTCTCTATCCTTGAATTGATGTTCAAGGTGATTGGCATCGGCTATGTCGCGTTCAATCTCTTCCGCGGGAAAGATGTCTGTAAAATCTCTTGGATCTAGTCTCGGATATTCTTTCTTTACGTATTGAGTGACAGCTTCGGCGTCCTTGAGGCGTTCGCGTTGCCTGTTTAAGCCGGGAAATTGATCTGGTTTCATATTACTCATTGTAGCTTTTTATATAGAAATGCAAAAGGCGCTTCCATGTCCGGCGGAAGCGCCCTTTCTGCGTGTGCTTGGCCTTAGCCAGGGGCACGAGCGGCGAGACCCCGCCTTTCTTATCGGGCTTTGGCGCCGCGTTTGCCAAGCTCGGAGAAGAGGTGGTGACTTATCTGAGCCCGACGCTCCTCGTTGCCCTTGCCATCCCAGTTGTAGTTGGAGAGGGTGTGATTGACGGCCTGGATGACATGGCTGTCGTGCGAGACGTCGCTGCTTCTGAGGGCGTCTTGCTCACAGACCCAGGCCAGGAAACGAGCAGCCTGGTCGACGAGCTGGCGAGGCGAGAGGAAGGAGCCTCTTTTTGCCCAGTTGTCGTTTTTCCGCTGACCTCCCCGCTGCCGGACAAGGTACCCGATGGCGGCCTTGTAATCGTGGAAGGTATCGTCGTCGCTTGGCCCGAAGTGTTCGGAAACGACCTCTGTGATGATCGTGTCCATCGGGTTCTGGTCACGACCACGGACGGCGTACTTATCCAGTGCTGCGCGAGCAGCGTCCTGAACCCGTTGCTCGTTGATGAGCGGCGGCGGCTTCTTTCTTCTTGCGCTCACTTGGTTGCCCCCTGTCAAAAGACAGGAGTGTGCGCAGGTGAAGCAACCCAGTGCTACTTCTATCTATATTATAACATTTTTTTATTTGAAAATCAAGGGTGGGACGTGTGGTACAATGGCGAGATGGCAAAGTTAGGCAAGCCACTTCTAGGCGCGCATGTTTCTGTGGCCGGCGGATATGAAAACGGCATTACTGCGGGTGAAGCCATGGGCGCGGAAGTTATTCAGATCTTTGGCGCGAGCCCGCGGCAGTGGGCTGTTAAAGTTTCGAGTGAAACGAAGGTCGAGGCATTTAAAAAACAGTTTGCGACTAGTTCGCTGCAGGCGCTGTATTTACACGGCGCGTATTTGGTGAATTTAGGAGCGGCTAATCCGGAGGCGTGGCAAAAATCAGTAGCGAATCTGATCGCGCACTATCAGATCGCTACTCATCTGGGCGCGGATGGACTGATCTTTCATGTGGGCAGCCCAAACGGAGACGATAAGCAGCAGGCTATGGACAGGGCTATTAAGGGTATGAAAGAGGTGCTGAAAAAAGTAACCCGTTCGACAAGCTCAGGGCAAGCCGGCAAAAGTTGGCTGATTATGGAGAACTCGGCGAGCCATAAAAAGCTGGGGGCGACGCCGGAAGAGATGCGGTATATGTGGGATGGCGTTGGCTCGGATCGGGTTAAGGTTTGTATTGATACGGCGCATGCGTTTGAGGCGGGGCTTATCATGGAGTACGCGCCGGCCAAGATCAAAGTATTTTTAGACGAGTGGGACGCGGCAGTTGGTTTGAAAGAAATTCCGGTGCTTCACGTCAATGATTCTAAGACCGCAGCCGGGTCTAATAATGATCGGCATGAGAATATCGGCGAGGGTTTGATTGGTAAGCAGGGGTTTGCGCATTTGGCTCGGGAGAAGAGGATGGCGGGCAAGCACTGGATATTAGAGGTGCCGGGATTTGACGGGAAGGGGCCGGATAAACGGAATTTGGATATTTTAAAGCGCTGTGTATACTAAAAGCATGAATAAAAGGATTCTCTGGGTAGTGCTCATTATTATAGTAATCCTGGTTGTGGTCGGCTTTGTGTTGCCGGCTTCAGAGCGGGTGCCGGTTGAAGACCCGGCTGACGAAGAACCGCTTCTGCCGAGCGTGTCGGCAAATGGGAATATGAAGGTGTGGTGGCCGTGGCCGGGAGTGGAGGTGATGCGCCCGCTACGCATCTTGGGCGAGGCGCGGGTATTTGAGAACGCGCTTAGTTATCGTGTTAGGAATAATTCCGGCGAAATAATTGCCGAGGGATTCACGACTGCGTCCGCGCCGGATATTGGTCAGTTTGGTCCGTTTGTCGTGAGTGTGCCATATGAGGCTCAGGCGGAACTCGCCGGTACGGTGGAGGTTTTCGCGCACAGTGCTAAAGACGGTTCAGTAATTGAGCTGGTGAGCATTCCGGTTAAACTGGCGCAAGTTGAGTCAACCGCCGTGGCCGTCTATTTTGGTAATGCAATTAGCGACCCGGAAGTGCAGGCATGTGAGCGAACTTATCCGTCCGTTCGGATAGTGCCGAAGACGACCGCGGTGGCGCGTGAGGCGCTGGAGCAGTTGCTCTCCGGACCGACTGAAGTTGAGCAGGAGCTTGGATTTTTTACAAGTATTCAGGACACGAAAGCCGTGAAAATTCAATCCTTGACCATTAAGGACGGAGTTGCTACGGTTGATTTAAGTGCCGCCTTAAGCGCAAGTGCGGGCGGTAGTTGCCGAGTAGTCGCTGTCCGTTCACAGATCATAAATACCTTGCTACAATTTGAGACTGTAGACGAAGTAGTTATATCGGTTGAAGGCGAGACAGATGAAGTCTTACAGCCGTGATAGTATTCGCTAATAATGCGAATAAACTCAAGTAATAATGCTAATGGTCGCTACATAAAGAAGAGTACGTAGAAGTTTGGTAATTATTAATTCATTAATTAAAACTATTATGTTAAAGAATATTATTTTGAGTGTTGCCGCGCTTGCGATTGCTTTGCCGGTCGGTGCGCAGACGCCGCCGCCACTCCGGGTGCGAACTGAAGCGCAGGCAGAGATGCGCGCTGAGACACGTACAGATGTTCGTCCGGTTCAGATGCACGCGGGAGAAGAGGTGCGCGTACAGGTGCGCATGGAGGGCGAGGGCGAGCTTCGCGGTGAAGCTATGCGAGAGCACATGATGGAAGAGCGGGCTATGATTATGGAGAATCGTGAGGCTCGTCGGATGGAGCGCACTGAGTTGCGGGCCGAGCACCGTACAGAGTTACGAGCGCGTGTGGGGGATTTGCAAGACGAGAAGCGAGCAGAGCGCGTTTTGAAGATCGATGAGCGGTTGGCTGCAATTAATGAGCGGATGACGACTCATTTTTCTGAGAAACTATCTAAGCTACAGGATCTAACCCTTAGGATTGCCGCTCGGGCAGATGCGGCCGAAGAGAATGGTGCTGATGTTTCGACGGTGCGCGAGGCCTTGGCAAACATTGATAAGCAGGTTGATATCGCCCAGGAAGCTGTTACTGCCCAAGTTGGCATGACCTACGAGATTACCTTTGAGAGCAGTGACACTCTGCGGGCGGATATTCAGGCGGTTAAGGAGGAGTTGCGCTTAGAGTTGGTGGCTGTGAAAGAAGCTGTGCAGGCCGCGCAAAAGACGGTCCGAGACGCGCTGGTTGCTTTGGCCGCGGTTGTTGATGCTCGAGACGATGTAGAGGTAGAGGTGGAAGCTGAAGCAGAGGTTGAGGTCGAAGAAGAAGTGGAGTCGGAATCATAATCAATAATCTAATTTGCTATGAATAAACAAAAAGGTTCAGCGGGAGTTGTTTGGGTCATAATCATTGTTATCGTGGTGGCGCTACTGATCTGGTGGCTCGCCGGTACAGGTCCTGCAGAAGCACCTGCAGTTGAGGAGAACGAGACGCTTTCCGAGCAGATTGAAGATCAAGAGGCAGCTGAGATTGCGGCCGAGCTCGAGGGCCTGGGCGAGGCTGACTTGGAGGCAGAGTTTTCTGATGTTGAGACAGACTTAGAGCAACTGTAAAAAATAGTAAGTAACAATTAGTAGAAATCGGCTCCGACGTAGGTCGGAGCCGATTTCGTTGTATAATGGAATAATGGAGAAGAAAGAAACTAGAAACTCGAATATAGAAACTGGAATAGCTGCCCGGGCTGCGATTTTGATTCTATTTTCTAGTTTTTATTTTCTAGTTTCTGCGCCTTTGGCGCATGCGCAGGAGTATGGTTTTTTGGAGCGGAATATTTGGTTTTCACAGGAGCTGCTTTTTGCCGGTGAGACAGTGCGGATCTACACAGTTGTTTTTAATGGTAGCGAAGAGGATGTTACCGGTACTGTTGAGTTTTATGATCAGGCGGAGAAGCTCGGCGAAGCCAAGTTTTCTTTGGCAAAAGGAGAGCAGTTGCGCGATGTTTGGATAGATTGGTTGGCGAAAGAGGGCGAGCATGCAATTACCGCTCGCATAAATGGTGCTAGCTCAGCAATTTTGACTAAGGTCGTGGATGGCGATCGGGATGGTGATAAGATTGGCGATAGGGAAGATCTGGATAATGATAATGATGGTATCTCTGATGCTCAAGAAAAAAAAGACGGCACAGATCCTTTTAAGGCGGATACAGATGGTGATGGTCTTAACGACTTGGAAGATCCGGCACCACTTGTTTTTAATCTAAAAGAGGAAAAACAGGAACAAGTACAAAAAGAAGAAAAGCCGACTTTAAAAGATACGGCGGAGGTGGCAACTGCGAATGTTCTTGGGGTAATGGAGGGTTTTCGGGAGCGATACGAACAGGGGCTAGAAGATAAAAAACAGGAACTGCGGGGCGAGCTCGATGCGTATAAAGAGGAGGATGCCTTGGCTCGGCAGGAGCAGTCAAATAGTCGCAATACTTCCGGTCAACGTCTTAATGAGGCGGCCGGAGAGGAGTTTGTGCGTTTGACTGACAGTGAAGATGGCCTGCCAAAGTTGTCCGGGGCGAGGATTGTTAAATTTTTGTATTACGGAGTTGTCTCTGTTGGATTGTTTATTTTTGAACACAAGCCTGTGTTCTACGCGGTGCTGGGGTTGATATTCCTGAAGTTCATCTTTATTATCATCGGCAAATTTCGCAAGAAACGCTACGGGTAACATCAGACGAATTACGAATTGGTTACGAATTTACGAATCAGGTCTTTTCCGCTACGCTAGAGCGATATGAACAGAGGGTTTTGGAGTGAATTAAAGAAGCCAATAATGGTGCTGGCGCCGATGGCGAATGTCACGGATGCGGCTTTTCGGCGCATTATTGCCAAGTACGGTAAACCGGATGTTTTTTGGACAGAGTTTGTTTCGGTAGAGGGATTGTTGTCGGTAGGTCGGGAGAAGTTGCTGATAGATTTTTGGCATACAAAAGAGGAGAAACCGATTGTGGCGCAGATTTTCGGTGGGAAACCGGAGCAGTTTTACGAAGTGGCCAAGCTTTGCGTGGAGTTGGGTTTTGATGGGATTGATATCAATATGGGTTGCCCGGATAAGGGTGTAGAGAAAAGCGGCGGCGGCGCGGCTTTAATAAAAGATCCGGCGCGTGCGCAAGAGATAATTTTGGCGATTAAGGGCGGCGTGAGAGACGTGGGTAGTGCCATCCCTGTCTCGGTTAAAACTCGGCTGGGCTATAACAAAAATGAGCTGGAAACTTGGGTACAGGCGCTTTTAAAAGCTGAGCCGGCGGTGATAACCATGCACTTGCGCACGCGCAAAGAGATGAGCAAGGTTCCGGCGCACTGGGATCAGATGCGAACGATGGTGGAACTCGTTACACGTTATACGAATCGTGATACACGGCCATTGCTTTTTGGGAATGGTGATGTGATGAGCGTTGAGGAGGCGCGGATGAAAGTTGCGGAAACTGGCGCAGATGGAGTGATGCTTGGCAGGGCTATTTTTGGTAACCCCTGGTTATTCGCGAAAGATCCTTACTCCAATGTTCTTGAGAACATTGGAGTAAGTGAAAGGCTGCAAGTGATGGTAGAGCACACCAAGCTTTTTGAGGAGTTGTATGGATTGAATTCCTCCTTTTCTAAAGGAGGTGGCCGAAGGCCGGAGGATTTAAATCCCTCCCGGTTGCGCCGGACTCCCTTTACAAAAGGGAGAATTAAGCCGTTTGATCTTATGAAAAAGCACTATAAGGCGTATTGTAACGGGTTCGATGGCGCGAAAGAGTTGCGAGTGAAGTTAATGGAAGCGGAAACCGCGGCGGAGGTAGAGGAGTTGGTGAGCTTGTTTTTGAAAAAGAGCTAGGTGCGAATCGGACCCGCGCGACGCTGTGCGTTGCGCGGGTCCGTAGTCCTTGTCCGGGCCTTTAGTGGGCCCGGACCGGAGACGATTCACCCGAGTTCGGCACGGGTGAGTCCGAGGAGTGTAGTAGCAGGCAAAGCCCTCCTACTACAACCACAATCGTCCAGAACCAGACGAGCAGCTTCATATACATCTGGCCGTCTCTGGACTCTTCTGTCGTCATCTAGTTCTCCTTGGGGCTAGGCGAACTCGAGTCCGGCCTCAAGTTCCTCCCAGGACATCGACCCCCCTGACTCTTCGTCTCGGGGGTCGGCCTCCTTTACGGGTCGACCGGCCGGCCGCCCGGTGGGGGCGGAGTAGCGGCGGTCCGTTCTGGGATGGGGCTTCGAGTCCAGGATCCCGCTTGGTGTTCTCGGCTCTCGTACGGTGGCGCGTTGTGTTCGGGCCAAGGTACCCTCCTCTTCTTTTTGCCAGCTGATGTAGCCGGCACCTTTCTTTTTATAGCGCTTGCATAAGGAATAGTCAAATAGCCAGTTCATTTTAGATAGTGGTACACTGGGTAATATATGCAATTTGAGCAAGAACTAAAAAGATTAAATCTGGCTCAGCGGCTGGCGGTGGAAACCATTGAAGGGCCGGTGATGGTCATTGCCGGGCCAGGTACGGGTAAGACGCAGATCTTGACGCTGAGAATTGCGAATATTTTGGCTACGACGGACACTGAGCCGGAGAATATCTTGGCCATCACCTTTACGGAGAGCGGTGTTGCGGCGATGCGCAAGCGTTTGGCGAGCATTATCGGAGCGCCGGCGTATCGTGTATGCATCACGACGTTTCACGCGTTTTGTAATTCGATAATCCAGGAGCACGCGGAGAGCTTTCCGCGAGTAATCGGCAGTACGGCGATGACTGAGGTGGATCAAGTTCTAGTTCTTCAGTCACTAGTCACTAGTCTTAAGTTAAAGGCCTTAAGGCCTTTTGGCAACCCTTTCCATTATCTGAAGGATATTTTAAATGCGATAAACGAGATGAAGAGGGAAAATGTCAGCCCGGAGAAGTTTGCCAAGATTGTGGCCGAGGAAGAGGCAGTTTATGAGCGACTTGATGAGAGCGAGACGCATCACCAAAAAGGCGCGCATCAAGGGAAAAAGAAGTTGGAGTATGTAAAAAAAGAAAAGCAGATAGCGAAGAGCAAAGAGTTGAGTGCTGTATATTCTCAATATCAAGACGAACTAGGCAAGCAAAAGCGCTATGACTACACGGACATGATCATGGAGGTGGTGCGGGCGCTTGAGCAAGACAAGGATCTTTTATATGAGTTGCAGGAGCAGTATCAGTATGTGTTGGTGGATGAGCATCAGGATACGAATAACGCGCAGAACAAGTTGTTGGAGTTACTGCTAAGCTTTCACGATAATCCAAATTTGTTTGTGGTGGGGGATGCGAAGCAGGCTATTTTTCGTTTTCAGGGGGCGAGTTTGGAAAACTTTTTGTATTTTAAGAATTTGTATCCCGAGGCAAAGCTTATTGAGCTGGAGCATAACTATCGAAGTACTCAGACTATTTTGGATTCGGCGCATGGTGTTCTACCAAGTCCAAAGCCGCTTCAAGCTCAGGCTCAGCATCCAAAGAAGCAGATTCTTTTGGCAGAGCTGACTAGCCCAGACGCGGAGCTGTATTGTGTCGCAAAACATATTCAAGAGCGAATTTCCGCTGGAGCAGCTAGAGAGGAAATAGCTGTTTTGTATCGGGACAACAAAGATGTTTTGGGGGTAGCTAAGATGCTGGAGCGGTTGGAGGTGCCGTTTGTGATTGAGTCTAACCAGAATTTGTTTGAAGATAAAGAAGTAAAAAAACTGCTTGGTTTGTTATACGCGACTCACCATCTTGGTAATCAGGAGTTGTTGACCGCCCTGTTGCATACGGATTTTTTGAACATTGATCCGCTGGACGCGTACAAGCTCGTTATTTTTGTAACCAGAAAAAAGAATGCGGAAAAAGGAAGGAGGTTGGGATTGTATGATGTGCTGCGGTCAGAAAAACTACTGAGCGCCGCGGGGGTGGGAGATCCAAAACCGTTTTTGGAGCTGTACGCGAAGTTGGCAGGCTGGCGAAAGTTGAGCGAGTACTCGAACGTGGCCGAGGTGTTTGAAGTAGTTGTGCGCGAGAGCGGCTTGTTGGCACATATTCTGGCGCTACCAAATGCGGTCGAGGCGCTGGCGAAGATCAATACTTTGTTTGACGAGGCAAAGAAGTTGCTGGAGGCTCACCCGCGCTACTCTTTGGCGCAGTTTGTGGAGTACTTGGATATGCTGCGCGAGCACGATCTACTAGTGAAAAACACCCGGCCCGGACGAGTGAGCCACGCGGTGCGGCTAATGACCGCGCACGGCTCTAAAGGTCAGGAGTTTGAGTATGTGTATATCGTCAATGCTTTTGACGGGCACTGGGGGAATAAGCGGCGGATAGAGAAGTTGAAGCTGCCAGTTGGTGTTTATACTCTAGGAGGATCCCTCCCGGCTACGCCGGACTCCCTTTACAAAATGGAGAATAATTCCTCCTTTACTAAAGGAGGTGGCCGTAGGCCGGAGGATTTTTTCAAGGATGACAAAGATGACAAAAACGCCGACGAACGAAATCTTTTTTATGTGGCGTTGACGCGGGCCAAGCGGGAGATTGTTATTTCGTACGCGCAGGCGCGCGCGGATGGTAAAGAGCAGTTGCCGAGTCAGTTTGTGGCAGAGATACCAGAGGGGTTGCTGGAAAAAATGGATGTGAGCGGTTATGAACGAGAGCTTAGCGAGCGACAGGAAATCGTTTGGACAGGACCCTCCTTCGCTAAAGCTACGGAAGGGCAAGGTAGGGTGGCGGAAAAAGAATTTGTGCGCGAATTATTTTTGGAGCGGGGACTAGCCGTTACGGCACTCAATAATTATCTGAC
The DNA here is from genome assembly GCA_002773415.1 of Candidatus Harrisonbacteria bacterium CG10_big_fil_rev_8_21_14_0_10_49_15. Lineage (GTDB taxonomy): Bacteria > Patescibacteriota > Minisyncoccia > UBA6257 > 1-14-0-10-44-23 > 1-14-0-10-49-15. The sequence continues at coordinate 40,248 of PFBD01000020.1, forward strand.
CTGCCCGTGGCAGTGGTTTTATTCAAATCTGTTGCGTGTGCCCGAAGCGCAAAATAAGCATCTGTTGTATGGCACGGCGATTCACGCGGCGTTAAAAGATTTTCATGATTGGCGTCAGGCAGATAATAAAAAGGGGAAGGCCGAGGAGTTTTTGATTGGGGCTTTTGAAAATGCATTAACGCGACTCCCCTTTTCGGAGCGTGATTTAGCAGAGACTTTGGAAAAGGGTAAGCTGGCTTTAGCCGGATATTATGAGGAGTATAAAAAAACATGGAACTCTCCCCTGCTTTCAGAATTTGCCGTGGCCGGCGTGCATGTGCCGGTTAGTGGTGTAAAGGATGTTAAGGAGTTGCGTTTGACCGGAAAACTAGACGCGGTGGAGGTGTTAGCGAACGGGCGAGATGTAAGCGTGATAGATTACAAAACCGGCAAGCCCAAGAGCCGGAACGAGCTTATGGGTAAGACAAAGAGTGCGGACGGAAACTACTACCGGCAGTTGGTTTTTTACAAATTATTGTTGGATAATTATCCAAGCGCCGGGAAGAAGAAGTATGAAATGGTCTCCGGCGTGATTGACTTCATAGAACCAAATGACCGCGGGAAGTACATTCGCGAGGAGTTTGAGATAGCTGACACCGAGGTGGAAGAGCTGCGAAGCCTTATCCAAGCCAAGGCCAAAGAGATTTTGAATCTGGACTTTTGGGACAACCGCTGCGACGCTCAGGATTGTCGCTACTGCGAATTAAGGAGCTTTATGAGATAAAATGGAGAATTTGCTAGATATTGTAAACGAACAAGACGAGGTGATAGGGCGGGCGACTGCTCAGGAGATCCATGCGAAGTTGCTGCATCATCGAGTGGCGGCAGTGTTTGTGTTTTGCGGAGATAAGCTGTTGGTGCAACAGCGGGCAAGGGTGAAAGATGGACTGCTGGATCACTCGGTTGGTGGCCACGTGGATGCCGGCGAGTTTTATGAAAAGGCGGCAGCACGGGAGATGCAAGAAGAGATCGGGCTAGAGGTGTCTTTACAGTTTGTTGGTCGAGTACCAGGTGCTGACAGAAGGAATCATGTTTTGAGTTTATTTGAAGTTGAGATTGACAATGTTCAGTTTGAATCCCTGGAAATTGATATGCGGGAGATGGAGGAGTTAATCCCGATGACTCTGGAAGAGGTGTCACAAAAGATGAACGAGAATCCGGCGGCATTTACGGACGGGTTTTTGAGTACGTTTAATTTTTATGTTACCAAGAAGGGGCTGTCGATCCCTCTGGTACCAAGAAAATAAACGTACTAACCTATTTCACAATTTGGTTAAATTGTGAAATAGGGTATACTGGGATCATGAACAATAAGGAGTGGGTGAGAGTGTTTAAGGCGTTGGCGAATCCGAATCGTTTGATGATCATTCGGATGCTAGCCGATGGTCGCGAGCGGCACGTGACTACCATCTCCTCGGAGATCCATGTGACTATGTCGGGAACATCACGACATCTACGGCAACTTACGAATTTAGACATTCTGCTTGAGTCGGGGAAGGCGAATCATGTTTTTTATTCGCTCAATCCGAGTATGCTGCCGGAAACGAAAAAGGCGGTTGAGCTGTTTTTAAAGTCGCACTAGTAATTTATTCTAGTTAAACCTATTTCACAATTTAACCAAATTGTGAAATAGGTTATGGTTTTTTTATGTTGTTTTTAACGGCTCACGTGGATATATTTCTCCACGTGAGCCGTTAAATTTGAGCCGTTGCTAACTTGATTTTTCTCGAATTGGAACGCATGATAGAACAATATGAAACTAGTTGTATTATTTGGACCGCCGGCCGTGGGGAAGATGACGGTGGCGCAGGAGCTGGCCAAGATAACGGATATTAAGGTTTTTCATAATCACATGACCATCGACTTGCTGACCAAGTTTTTTGAGTTTGGCAGTGAGCCGTTTCGAAAACTGTCACGTACTTTTCGTCGTGGAGTGATTGAGGAGGCGGCCAAAAGCAAGGTGAGTATAGCTTTTTCTGTAGCCTGGGATTTCAGCCAGTCTAGCGATACTGAAGAGATGAGGCATATTAAGGGTTTGGTAGAGAGTAATGGTGGGAGTGTGTATTTCGTGGAGTTAGAAGCGCCGCTTGAGGTGCGGCTGGAGCGAAACACGACGCCAAACAGATTGATGCATAAAGATAAGGCGAACGTGGCGGCGACAGAGAAAAATATTAGAGAGTGGCACAAGGTGTATCAGTTGAATAGTGCGCTAGGGGAGTTTCCGTTTCCGGAGCACTACCTGCGTCTAAGTACGGAGCATATGAGCGCGGCCGAGGCGGCGGTTGAGATTAAAAAAAGATTTGGTTTTTAAAATGTACAGCGCCCGCCGAGAGAAGGTCTCTCGACGGGCGCCTGATTTGCGGTCGGCGCGTTAGGCGCCGGTGATTGCGGTCTTCAGGAACTCTTGAAGACCGCCGAAGGTGGTGACGCGCTCGGGTACCGGAACGCGTATGGCGCAGGGTACGCAGATGAGAGCCCATCCCCTGGTGCCACGTCGAGCCCAGACCTTCGCCTCACAGCCCTTGTGGTGGCCGAGGGCTGTGTTCGGTCCTGGCGAGATCAAGGCCGAGGTTGGGGTTGGGTTGTGGAAGACGAGAATTTCTGGCATAAGGTGGAAAAACGGTGGGCTGTTTTAGCCCTTTTTTGATTTTCGAAGCGCCGTGCTGGAGTTAAGCATAATGAGGTGTAATATCTTTTCTTGTTGTTGCTTGGAAGCGCCCCGATGTACTCGTATCAGATCACGCACATGCGAAAAATGACCTTCTAAAGAGTTGGTGTTCTTGGGAATGGTTGGATTAGATTCGTAGGTGAAGAGATAGGGAAAGAGCTCGCGGAGCGAGCGCGCGGCTTTTCTGAGCTCCTTGTGCGTGTACGACCAGAAGCCGTCCGGATGAGTAGTGGTTTCTGAAAGAAACGAGCCATACTTTTTCCAGTATAAAGAGATGCGAAGTTGCAGTGTTTTTCGGTCAGTGGTGTGCAGGCTTTTGCCTAGAGCCAGCAGTACCTCGCCAGCCTCGGTCTTGGGGTTTCGGGTGGTGCCGCGGATGATCAACCGCTCCATGTGCACTAGGCACATCTGAAAGGGAATCTTGAAAAACGCTGATCTGATGCCGCTAAAGCCGTCTCCGGTGACCGAGAGGATGGTGTAGCCCAAGGACTCCAAAGCACCCTTGCCCTGGGCATACGCCCAGGTGGTTTCTGTGTCCGTGCAAGTCCACCACAGGTCTTCGTGAGTCTGCCCATCTCGAAACACTAAAATACACCAGCTGTCTCCGGTGGTGCGCTTGCCGAAATATAAGGCGTCCACGAGCAGATGGACAGGTCTGGGGTGGTGGATTTTCTCCGGTATGAGGTATTGAGCCATCAGCTCTCTGATGGTCTGCGGATCATGCCCGGAGGTGGTGGCTAATTGACGGACTGTCTGTTCGCCAAAGACGTACGCATACCAGAGATTTTTGCTTTCTCTGGTATGAGCGCGTTTGGAGTTTCGGAATTGCTGTTTGCAGTGGTGACAACGATATGTCTGAATGCTCCGAGCAATACCATCTTTCTTAGTTTTTAAAGAGCCACGCTTCGGACATTTTTTTGTTTTTTTTAATCATATGAGTTAAAAAATACGGCTAAAGCCGCATGAATGCAAGGGAAAGTGGGCGAAACAGCCCACCGTTTTTCCACCTTATGCCGAATTTCTCCTTCTCTTGTGATTTCGAGCTCCCTGATCTTTTCCGTCGTGCGAATGGTATCGGTCACGAGCCCTTCCTTCCTTCAAGACACAGACCTCCCTGTTGGGTCCTACTCTATTGGTAACATGGTATCGCTTTTTGGGTCAAGGATTTTTTTGGCAGTGATATACTGAGGGGGATGCGGATAGTTTTGCACGTGGATATGGACGCTTTTTTTGCGGCGGTGGAGGAGCGGGATAAGCTGCGTCTTCGTGGTCGGCCAATTGTAGTTGGCTCTGATCCAAAGGCCGGCAAAGGCAGAGGTGTGGTGTCTACAGCAAACTATGCGGCGCGCAAGTATGGAATTCATTCGGCGTTGCCGATTACGAAAGCTTGGCAGTTATCACAGCAAGCCAAAAAAGCCGGGAAACCGGAGGTGGTTTTTATGGGCGTGGATATGGCCAAATACGCGAGAGTATCTGCGAATATCATGCAATATTTAGAGTCGCTAGTAACAAGTGGCGAGTGGCAAGGTGGAGCATTTGAGCAGGCTAGCGTGGATGAGGCCTACTTAGAATTTCCAATTTCCAATTTCCAATTATCAAACAATGATGAAATGTGGCAATGGGCTGCAGAAAAGGCGGGGGAGATTAAGGCGCATATTAAACATGAGTTTGGGTTGACGGCGTCTATTGGCGTGGGGCCGAATAAGCTGATTGCAAAGATTGCTAGCGATCGCCAAAAACCGGACGGGTTGACGGTCGTGCCGGAAGAAGCTGTGCAGGATTTTCTAGATCCTCTACCGGTGCGAGTTATCCCGGGGATTGGACCAAAGGCTGAGGCGCAGTTGATGAGTTTGGGAGTTAAGAGAGTTGGGGAGTTACGAGGAATGCCAAAGGAAAAATTGCTGGCTGAATTTGGGAAGCATGGTGAGGGGATGTATCGCCAGGCGCGCGGTATCAGCGATAGCGTGGTCGCCCCGGGCGGGCCGGCTAAGTCTATTGGTCTGCACCGAACGTTTGGAAAAGATACCCTGGACAGTGTGGTGCTTATGAGCGAGCTCAAGGATATGGCGGCGGAGATTGGGGCCGATGTGGCGCGCGACGGCCGGCTGTACCGAACAGTTGTGCTGACAGTACGATTTTCAAATTTTAAGACGCAGACGCGGTCGCATACTTTAGAGGCGCCGGATAAGGATGTGAAAACCTTGGAGACTGAAGGGCTAAAGCTATTGATGCCGTTTTTGGATAGTCGAGAGAATCCGGGGAGGCAGAAGATACGGTTGATTGGATTGAGGGTGGAGAAATTTGTCGCGCACGGCAATGAAGAAAAAGGAAGCATGAAAAAGGAAAAAGGAAATGCTCAGCAAGGGCTTTTTTGAAATGCGAAACCCCCTACCGGAAGACGGGTCTTCTGGTAGGGGGTGCGATTGGTTGCGCTTGGCCGACAGTTAGTCGGCGCGCAGGATCTGCAGTTGCTCGCTCAGCGTCATCAGGAGGAAGAAGCTGGCGCTGACCTGTTCCAGGAACAGCTGGCCGAGCCCGTGGCCACGCAGTTCGGGCTGGGGATCTTCTGCGAGCCATGCTCCTCCCGGGGTGAGGACGTGTGTCTGCACGGCCTTGATTCGCTCGGGTGGAGCGACGAACTCTACCCGGTGGAAGTTGTTGCCATAGTGGTCGCGGTGGTTTTCCGCGGGTGGGCGGAGCCAGGCGGTGACAGCATTGCTCAGTTCGCCGCGGAAGGTCTTCTCGTCGTCGCGGATGTAGAAGTGGGCGGAGCGGCACTTCGCGTTCCTGGCCAGGAGCCAGAGCGTGTGGCCGGCCCTTAACTCTGCGGGCGGCGTCAGTGTCCTGGCTTGGGGGCCATGTTCAGATTTTGCCTGCTTGAACTGGGCGAGATAGTCCAGTAGCGCCAGCATGGTGCCGCCGGCGAACTCGTTACTGAACTCGTCCGCGGCCTTGGTCTCGATATTGGCATCGAGGTGAGTGACGCTGTGACCGTCGGTCTCCAGTAGCGCGCGGATGACGCGACGGATTGGGCGCCAGCCGGGGCTTCGCGCGCAAAGCCGTATGATCTCTTCGCGAGCATCCTGGTTGTTGCCGTGGTCGGCGATGATCAGGACGGACCGCCGAGTGAGCCAGTCGTCAGACCAGCCTTTGCTGAGGTGATCTCCGAATTGTTCAACGGTGCGCCGCTTTTCCGAGTCTTGCATGTTGAGTCCTCCTTTCAAAGGACAGCGCCCCTTGCAGGGCTTGTTGTGCGGGGCAATGAGCCCCGGGCTGTCTGTAGCATGCCATGGGCTTTTGGCGTGTGTCAACACTATTTCGCAATTTCGCGAAATTGCGAAATAGGGATTTCGATATTGAGTGCTGGGTGTGGTAGGATAACTATGCTTCTTAACTCATAATTCTTAGTTCATATCTTTTTTTTCATGTCCAAATACTACAACCCACCGAAGAAAACTACGTATCAACCAGGCAGTGCAACTCCTTATCGGTTGAGTCGGTCTAAGATAGACATGTTTATGAACTGTGCACGCTGTTTTTATATGGATCAGCGTTTGGGGGTGGCGCAGCCGCCGGGGTACCCTTTTAGTTTGAATAGTGCCGTAGACGGTTTGTTGAAAAAAGAGTTTGATGTGCACCGCGCTAATGGAACGGCGCATCCGATGATGTCCGCTCATGGATTGGATGCCGTCCCCTTTCCGCATGAGAAGATGAATAGGTGGCGCGAGGCGGACTTTGGTCGCGGCGGCATTCGAGCGATGCACGCGCCGACGAACTTTGATGTTGGTGGCGCGGTGGATGATGTTTGGGTTAATCCGGCTGGCGAGTTAATAATTGTGGATTACAAGGCGACGGCTAAACTGGGTGAGGTGAGTTTGGACGCGGATTGGCAGATAGGATACAAGCGGCAGATGGAGGTGTATCAGTGGTTGTTTGAGCAGAACGACTTTTCGGTCTCAAAGACGGGTTACTTTGTATATGTGAATGGGAAGATGGACGCGGCGGCTTTTGATGGGAAGCTGGAGTTTGACGTGAAGCTTATTCCGTATGAGGGTGATGGCAGCTGGATTGAGCCGACACTGATGCAGATCAAGCAGACGTTAGAGGCAGAGGAGATCCCGCCGGCGAATAAGGAGTGTGATTATTGTTTGTATAGAAACTGGGCGATTAAGGTGGTGCAACCCCTACTTCGCCAAGGCTCCGCAGGGCAAGCTTCAAAAAAAGAGGTTTCTTTGCCGAAAAAGCCGCTGGTAGAGCCGGAACAGGGGAGCTTACTTTAGAAAATTGGAAAATTAGGCGATTGGGCATCTGGAAAATTGTGTTTTTGACATCTGGATTGCCCGTGGTATCGTTGTATTACTGTTCGTAGGTATCCTTTGAGGAACGCGTTTTACGCGCCATCATAAGGAGGGTCTTTCTTCGTAACAGGATTACAAGTAGATTTTACAAATCCTTCTTATGGATGGAGAGAACAAGAAGCGCCTGTTTGTAGGCAATCTTCCGTTTACTTCTACTGAGGATGATCTGCGCAGTCATTTTGCCGTCGCTGGCACTGTGAAAGACGCGCACATTGTCTTGGACAAGTTCCGAGGCAACCGCCCGAAGGGCATCGCCTTTGTAGAGTTTGAGACAGAAGAGGAAGCCCAAAGGGCCATCGAGATGCTGGATGGTAAGGAGCTTGGTGGTCGTCCGCTGAAAGTGGACGTGAGCCGCCCGGCTGCAAGCCGCCCGGTTGGTGACCGCTTCTAAGAACAAAAAACAAAAGACCCTTGTAACGGGGTCTTTTGTTTTTTGTGATATTATATTCATATGTTGAAAGAAGATCTGCAAAAGATTATCAAGGGCGAGGTGAAAGATGATCCGGAGACGCTGAAAAAATATAGTCGGGACGCCAGTATTTTTGATATCAAACCAAAGGCGGTTGTTTTCCCGCGGGATAGCGCGGATATTGGAGAACTTGTGCGTTATGTGAGTGAGCATAAGGAAGCGGAGAGGGACTTAAGTTTGACGGTGCGGAGCGGCGGTACGGATATGAGCGGCGGTCCGCTTTCGGAATCTCTTGTGCTTGATGTGACGGCGCATTTAAACAAGATCCACGAGGTAACGAATGAGTACGCGATTATGGAGCCGGGGGTGTATTATCGCGATCTGGATAAAGAGACGCGGCAGAGAGATGTTTTTATGCCGGCGTATCCGGCGAGCCGAGATATCGCGACTGTGGGTGGGATGACTGCGAATAACTCCGGTGGGGAAAAGACGCCGGCTTATGGAAAAGTTGAAAAGTTTGTGGAGGAGCTTTCCGTCGTTCTTTCAGATGGGAATGAGTATGTTATAAAGCCGCTTACAAAGGCGGAGCTGGACGCGAAGATGAAGCTGGAGAGTTTTGAAGGGAAGTTGTATCGGGATTTGTATAAGTTGTTGACGGAAAATGCTGATCTGATAAAAAAAGCAAAGCCGAATGTATCAAAGAATTCCGCCGGGTATTATCTGTGGAATGTCGTAGGCGCCAATTTTGGCGCCGGAGATCCCGCCAAAGGCGGGATTGATGACAAATTCGATCTTACACAGTTAATAGTTGGATCACAGGGAACTCTGGGAATAATTACAAAGGTAAAGTTTCGTTTGGTCCGAGTGAAGCCGGTCTCTAAAATGGCGGTGATGTTTTTGCATAAGTTGGATCACTTGGGCGAGGCAATTTTGGATGTTTCTAAGCTTGAGCCGGAGAGCTTGGAGTCTTATGACGACAAGACATTGCGACTGGCAATTCGTTTTTTCATGGATATTGTCCGGATTTTGAAGCCGAAGAATGTGCTTGTGTTGGCTTGGAAGGTCTTGCCGGAGATACTGCATATTATTTTCGGGGGGATGCCGAAGCTGGTGGTGATGGCAGAGTTTACCGGCGAGAATGAGGCGGAGGTGGATGCTAAGTTGGCACAAGTTGTTGAGCACATGAAGAAGTTTAAGGTGCGGGTGCATATTACGACCAGCCAGGAAGAGGCAAATGAGTATTGGACTATTCGGCGGGAAAGTTTTGGTTTGTTGCGAGCGAAGGTTACAAGTAAGCTGGCGGCGCCGTTTATTGACGACTTTTGCGTGCGCCCGGAGGTCCTGCCCGAGTTTTTGCCGAAATTAACCGTGATCTTGGAAAGAGCGAAGATCCGGTACGCGATTCAGGGGCATCCGGGAGACGGCAATTTTCATATCTTCCCGCTTTTGGACGTGAAAGATCCGGCGCAGAGGGCGTTGATACCAAAGTTATCTGATGAAGTATATTCGCTGGTTTTGGAATATAAGGGTTCTATTACAGCCGAGCATAATGATGGGCTTATCCGCACGCCTTACTTGGAAAAGATGTATGGTCCGGATGTGATTCGTTTGTTTGAGAAAACAAAGCTTATCTTTGATCCAAAGAATATCTTTAATCCGGGCAAAAAGGTTTGGGGGAATTTGGCGTACGCGATGGCGCATATCAAAAGGGGTTAATTTTCAATTTACGAATTTTCAATTTTCAAACAATGTACTAATGAAGCAATGTTTTAAACATTAAGAAATTGAGAATTGGAAATTATTCATTGGTATACTAAAGAAATGGAGATGTTGTATGAAGTAATTCCGCTGTTTGCCGCTTTTGGTGGGTTTTTAATAGCGGCGTATATTTATCACACCAAGCATAACAAGCGGGAGACATTGGTCTGCCCGATTGGGCACTCTTGCGACCCGGTGGTGCATAGCAAATACTCCCGGTTTCTTGGCATTCCGGTGGAGCTTATTGGAATGCTGTACTACGCACTGGTTGCTATCGCTTATGGATTACTACTTGCGTATCCGATGGATGTAACTATGCTGGGGAGGTTTTTCTTGGTCGCGGTTACGACCGGGGCTATGTTTTTTTCAATTTATTTAACTTTTATCCAGGCGTTTAACTTGCGGGAGTTTTGCAGTTGGTGTTTGGCTTCGGCCGGGCTGTGTACGATTATTTTCCTGAGTACCATCTTTTCTTTAGAGAGCGGACTCATCTTATTTTTAGCGGAGAGTCACTCTTTGCTGATTATTTTGCATACGATTGGGTTTGCGGTTGGAGTGGGCGCGGCTACGGCCACGGATATATTTTTCTTTAAGTTTTTGAAAGATTTTCGGATTTCAGAGCAAGAAGCCGGGACGCTACACACCTTAAGTCAGATTATCTGGGCGGCACTGGGGTTGGTTGCTTTGTCTGGTTTGGGTTTGTTTTGGCCAGAGGCGAGCACACTTTTGGCAACAGATAAGTTTTTAGTGAAGGTGTTAGTGGTAGGGGTGATAATTGTTAATGGAGCTTTATTAAATCTGCTGGTTGCGCCGCGGTTGGTGAATATCTCGTTTGGCGTAAAGCATGAGCATATGCGAGGTGAGTTGCATCGCATCCGGAAGTTGGCGTTTGCTTTGGGAGCTATCTCAATGGTTTCTTGGTACACGGCGCTTATTCTTGGATCGCTGCACGACCTGCAATTTGGTTTTGCGCAGATTCTTGGAACGTATTTGGTGGTTTTAGCGGTGGCGATTGCGGGAAGCCAGGTGGTGGAAGCAGCAGTGGCGAAGCGCGGGATCATTTTGGAAAATCCTAAATCCTAAGCACTAAATCCTAAATAATATCCAAGCAAGGAAATTCTAAGTTATTAAAATTAGAATTTGAGATTTTGAATTTATTTAGAGTTTAGAATTTAGTGATTGGAGTTTAATATTGATTATGCGTATCATCGTGCAAGTCCGGGCAAATGCTAAGCAAGCGAAAGTAGATTGCCTGGGAAACGACACTTACAAGGTCTGGGTGGACGCGCCGGCTAAGGAGAATAAGGCGAACTTGCGGCTGATAGAGATTATGTCGCGGCACCTGGGCGTGCCGTTTGGTGCGATTCGGTTTGTCTCGGGGATGACGAGTAAAATGAAGGTGCTGGAGGTTAGGGAGTAGAATAATGTACACAGATAGTGTAGGGTAGACAAACTATGCTTATTGATGAAGTTGAAATAATTGCGCGGGCTGGCGATGGTGGCGCCGGCTTGGTTGCGTTTTCCAAACAGATGAAGATGCATGCCCCGACCGGCGGCGATGGTGGTGCGGGCGGTGACTTGTATGTGGAGGGAGTCTCGGATTTGAACGTGCTGAACCAGTATCGTAATCAAAAGGAGTTTAGCGCGGAAAAGGGAAAGCCGGGCGGGCAGAATCGTCGGCATGGTGCGGATGGCGAAGACGTTGTTTTAAAGGTGCCGGTCGGTACGATTGTGTATAAACTGGAGACTATTTTAGATGCTCCGGAGGAGTTTACTCGGAAGCAGGCCGAGGGGCGATTTCCGTTTGAGGTGACAGAGGTTGATCAGCGGATTTTGGTGGCGCGCGGTGGCAAGGGCGGAAAGGGAAATGCTGAGTTTCGCAGTAGTCGGAAGACTAGCCCGGAGTATGCACAGAAAGGTTTAGCGGGCGAGGCGTTTAAGGTTCGCTTGGAGTTGCGACTGATTGCGGATATTGGGTTGATTGGTTTGCCGAATGTGGGTAAGTCTAGTTTGCTGAATGAGCTGACGCCAAAAGCGGCGGCTAAGGTGGCTAATTATGAGTTTACGACGCTAGAGCCGAACTTAGGCGCGTACTGGGTTACGGGCGCGGATTGGGAGCGCGATAAGCCGGTTATTTTAGCTGACATTCCCGGGTTGATTGAGGGTGCGGCCGAGGGCAAGGGCTTGGGGCATAAATTTTTGCGGCATATTGAGCGAACTAAAGTATTGTTCCATTGTGTGGCCGCGGATAGCGCGGATCCGGTCGCGGATTACAAGGCGATACGAGCAGAGCTGACAAAATATAATCCGGAGTTGATGAAGAAAGAGGAGTATCTGTTTGTGACGCGGACGGATACGGTGTCGCCGGAGAGCGTCGCCAAGACAGTGAAGGCGATGATGAAGCTCAACAAACGAATAACAGCGATTTCTATCTATGACGATGAGTCTCTTGATAGTGTCCGAAGTTTGCTCGATGAAATAACCGAATAAGGATTTAAGTAAAAAGTATGCGGTCGCACCCTTTTTACTTATTTTGAAAATCGTAAAAAATTTGTTAGTATTTTTCAATGAATATCAATAAAATAATTGGGTTTGTTATTGTAGCTCTGGTGGTTTTGCTTGGAGCGCAGTGGTATGTTAAAAATAATGACTTGCCGGAGATTAGCCTTGAGGCTGATGAGCAAGTCGTTGTTTCTGAGGAAAGTGAACAAGAAGGGGAAGATCAACCTAATATTTTAACTATGGATAACGGATTACAAATTGAAGATGTGAAAGTTGGTGAGGGTGCGGAGGTGAAGGTTGGTGATAATATCACCGTGCATTATGTTGGTGCGTTGACTGACGGCACTGTGTTTGACAGCTCGCGCGAGCGGGGTACGCCGGCGACTTTTGGTCTTAACCCGGGTGGTTTGATTGAAGGGTGGATCCAGGGAATCCCGGGCATGAAGGTTGGTGGCGTGCGAAAACTGGTCATCCCGTCGGAGCTTGGGTATGGCGCGGCTGGGGCCGGCGCGAGTATTCCGCCAAACGCGACTTTGTTGTTTGAAGTGGAGCTTGTAGACATTAAATAGGAAATCGGGTATAATATCTGACATGCTGACAAAGGTGGCAGTAAGCCGCTTTTGTCTTTGTTTAATTATGGATATTCGGAACATTGCAATTATCGCGCACGTGGACCACGGCAAGACCACATTGGTTGATGCTTTATTAAAGCAGTCTGAGGATTTTAAGCTTCGGGCGGATGAGAACCAAGAGTTGATTATGGACTCCAACGACTTGGAGCGGGAGCGCGGGATAACTATTTTTTCCAAAAACGCGGCTATTCGTTACAAGGGCGGGAAGATAAACATCGTGGACACTCCCGGCCACGCCGACTTTGGCGGCGAGGTGGAGCGAATTATGCGGATGGTAGACGGTGTGCTCTTGCTGGTGGACGCGCAAGAGGGTCCGATGCCGCAGACTAAGTTTGTGTTGAAGAAGGCGATTGAGGCCGGACACAAGGCTATTGTGGTCATTAATAAGATTGATAAGCCGGCGGCGCGCGTTGCCTGGGTGCTGGATGAGGTCTTTAGTTTGTTTATTGACTTGGGTGCCTCCGAAGAGCAGGCGCACTTTCCGGTCATCTACGCTTCGGGCGTACAAGGCAAGGCTGGTTTGGAGCCGGATCTGACTAAGATGACAGACGTGCAGCCGCTTTTTACCCTGATTGAGAAGGAGATCGCACCGGCACAGGCAGATCGGACCGCGCCACTACAAATGCTGACTGTGAATCTTGCTTATGATAACTACAAGGGACGAATCGCGATTGGCCGACTGTACGGCGGTATTTTAAAAGCCGGGCAAAAGGTGGCGCATATTAAGCGAGACGGCGCGGTTGGGAAGGCGCAAATTGGAAATGTGATGAGCTTTGAGGGGCTGGCGCGCGTTGACGTTACAGAAGCGGTGGCAGGAGATATTGTCGCAATTAGCGGCATTGAAGACATTTCTATTGGTGAGACGATTGCAGATAGTGAAAACCCTATTGCCTTGCCGCCGATTCACATTGAAGAACCGACCATCAAGAGCGTGTTTGGTGTGAACAAGTCGCCGTTTGCCGGACAAGAAGGGGATATGGTGACGAGCCGAAATTTGAAGGAGCGCCTGGAGCGAGAGTTGGCGACGGACGTGGCCTTGCGAGTTGAAAGCACGGAGAGTCCGGACCAGTGGATTGTCGCCGGGCGTGGTGAGCTGCACTTGGCTATTTTAATTGAGAAGATGAGACGCGAAGGTTATGAACTGCAGGTGGCTAAGCCGCAGGTGATTTTCAAGGAGGAGACCCGTTCGACAGGCTCAGGGCAAGCGACACAAACTTTGGAGCCGATTGAGATGGTGAATATTGAAGTACCAAACGAGTCTGCCGGAGCGGTTATTCAAGATTTGGGTAGTCGGCTTGGACAGATGCGTGACATGAAGCAAGATGGTCCAACTACAAGGCTGGAGTTTTTGATTCCGACGCGCGGGTTGATTGGTTACCGGACGGAGTTTATCACTCGAACTAAAGGACTGGGAATAATGAACTCGCTTTTTTACGCGTATGAGCCGATGAAGGGTGAGATGAGTAAGGTGGATCATGGATCACTGATAGCGCACCAAACTGGCAAAAGTACTACTTATGGTTTAATGCAGGCACAAGATCGCGGGCAGTTATTTATTGGTCCGGCGGTGCCAATTTACGCCGGGATGGTCGTTGGTCGCAACGCCAAGGCGCAAGATATGGCTGTGCATGTTGGCCGAGAAAAGGCGATGAGTAACATGCGTTCCAAAGGAGAGGGAGCGATGGAGTTTTTAGACACGCCGCTAGAGATGAGTCTTGAGTATGCGCTGGAGTATATTAGTGATGATGAGTTAGTGGAGGTGACACCGGAGTCTATTCGGATTCGGAAAAAGGATTTGAGAGTAAAATAGGTACATTCCTTGCTTATTTTGGGGTGTTGGGGTAAAATTCAGATTAATGACTACTCCAAGCCGAGGAATTCAGCTTTCGTTTTTCTTCCTGGTTTTTGCTGCGCTGGCAGTGCTCGCATTTTTTATTTTTGAGCCGTATGTGAATGCGCTTGTGTTGGCGGCGACTTTCGCAGTTATCTCTTTTCCGCTTTATAAAAAAGTGCTTTGGCTTTTTCGGGGTAAACTGCCAAGCGTTGCTTCCGCAGTCACGGTAGTTATGGTTTCTTTGATTGTATTGACGCCATTGACGTATCTTGGAGTGCAGGTTTTTACAGAGGCGAATTTGCTTTACGAACGTCTTTCTGACCCGGAGCGTAGCGAGGAAAACCCGCTTGGTGCGGACGTGCGCGTGTCGACTAATAAATACTTGCAGGGGATTCAGGAAAAAATTGCTGGGGGTTTAGCCGTTAATTTTGAATCCTATGTGCAAAGGGGGCTGACGTTTTTGTTTGAAAATGTAGGTGAGTTTTTCAAGAGTATTGCCGCCTTTGGTTTGGCGCTGTTTATCTGGGTGTTGGCATTTTACTATTTCTTGCGAGACGGAAAACGGTTGAGCGAGTTGTTTGTGCATTTTAGCCCGCTTTCGGATAAATATGACAAAGAGATCGTGGATAGGATTGGGATTGCGATTCGCTCTACCATTGGTGGTTCGCTGATTGTGGCTTTGTTGCAAGGTATTTTAGCGGGTGTTGGTTTTGCCATCTTTGGTATTCCAACTCCGGCTATCTGGGGATTGGTGGCTGTACTCGCGGCGCTTATCCCGACTGTGGGTACGGCGATAGTGACATTGCCGGCTGTCGGCTACTTGTTGGTGATTGGACATACGAGCGAGGCGCTCGGGATGCTTATTTGGGGAGTGGTTATTGTTGGTTTGGTTGACAATATATTACGGCCAAAGCTTATAGAGCGTGGTATTAGGATTCATCCGTTGATTATCTTGCTTTCTGTGCTTGGCGGTATAGCGTTGTTTGGTCCGGTTGGTTTCATTACTGGACCAATTATCGTCACCTTGTTGGGTGAGCTTTTAAAGATTTATCGCGAGATGATTGTGGAAGGCCGAAATAAGCAGCTTTCCGGAGGTTAAAATTTCGTAGTCGACGAGTGGATTAAGAAAAAGCAGCTTGTCTGGGGAGCGGGTTGGATAAACTTTAGACCTATGACAACAGTTACTCAAGAAAATGTTGTTCACATTCTTAAGCAAGGAGGTGTTGGCGTTTTAGCGACAGACACTATCTACGGTGTTGTTGGTACGGCGATTAATAAAAATACGGTTGGCCGAATTCAAGACGTGAAAGAGCGCCCTTTGGATAAACCGTTTATTATTTTGATAAATTCACTTGAAGAAGTGGAGCTTTTTGGCGTGGTGCTTACGGATGAGCTGAAGAAGACGCTGAAACGTGTTTGGCCGGGGAGGGTGAGCGTTATCTTGCCGGTTTCGCCGTCGGCCGGCTTTCGAAAATATTTTTACTTGCACCAGGGTAAGCGAGAGCTGGCCTTTCGTTTGCCAAAAAGCGCTGGCTTGCGAACAGTGTTACGGCGCGTTGGTCCGTTAGTAGCGCCGAGTGCAAATCCGTTGGGGAAAAAACCGGCGGAGACGTTGGCCGAAGCCGAAGCTTATTTTGGCGATGCGGTGGATTTTTACTATGGCAAGTTGGCTAAGGCCGGTACGCACTCTACGCTTGTTCGTCTTGTTGACGACGACTCTTTTGAGATTATCCGCGCCGGCGCGGGCAAAATCCCCAAAGATTTGCTACTATAGTATTTGGAATCGGGGAATTCATAAGGAGGTGATTTTTGATGATGAGCGCGCAGGAAGGTGCGGCTTTACTCGCCGAGCTGGAGCGGAGAGGGGCAGAGGAACATGCCGCCTTTGTGGCGGCAAATCACGAGGAGCTTGTGCCTTGGATGGAACGGGTGCGGAGCATGCTCGGCCGCAGGGCGATGTGCATACTCGAGGTGGATGCGGAGCTCAAACGCGACGGGTGTAGCGTGCGCGAACGTCACTTGGCCTACGCGGCCTTTCTTGAGCTTCGTGACCAGGGAAGTATCGCGCTCGAGTTCTTTCCCAGCTAGCGGCTGCCGCGCGGTAACACACATTTTGTATATGAAACCAATTGCAGTTTTCGACATTGATGGCACAATTTTTCGGAGCTCATTACTGATTGAGCTGCATTGGAAGTTGGTGCGGCGGGGGCTTATCCCGCGGGCTTCCATTAAGAAGTTGGATGATGCTTACTGGGCGTGGGTAAAGCGTCAGGGGAATTATGATGACTACTTGGACGAGGTGGTCGTTAACTTTATTGAACATATCAAAGGCAAGGGCGAGCGCGAGGTGCGCGAGGCGGCGGCGCGCGTTTTGGAAGTACAAAGCAAGATTGTTTACCGTTACACGCGAGACTTTATCCAGGAGCTGCGGGGTACGCATACCTTGTTGGCTATCTCTGGTTCGCCGAGCATTGTGGTGGAGGAGTTTGCTAAAGAGTGGGGGTTTGAACATTTTATCGGTACAGTCTATGGAATAGAGAATAAGGAGTACACGGGCGAGGTTTTAAGTACGCCGGTGCACGACAAAAAGCAGGCGCTGCAAGATTTGGTGAGAGAACACGGTCTAACTTTTGAAAACTCTATTGCGGTTGGGGATACGGAGAGTGACGTGGGCATGTTTGAGCTGGTTAGCGAGCCGATTTGCTTTAACCCGACGGCGGGTCTGTACAAGATCGCGTCCGAGCGTGGGTGGTTTATCGTGGTAGAGCGCAAAGATCAGATTTATAAATTCCAAAAAGGCAAGGTTGTCGAGTAGCTTTAACTTCATTCTCTATTTCTGCAGAAATAGAGAATGAAAAAATAAAGAAATGAGAAAAAAGTGGGGGACGCTTAAGGGCTACGAGAAGATTATGAAGGGCGCGGCGAATGCTCGACGGATAGAGATTTTGATAATGTTGACAGAAAGTCCGGATATGTCACTTACCGAGATTGCCAGTGCTGTGGGTGGCGATTTTCGGACGATAGGAGAACACCTGAGAAAACTTACCTTGGCAGGGTTGATTTCAAAGAAGTCGGATGGTAAAAGTATGCAGCACCAGATTACTGATTTGGGCGTCTATGTGTTGAAGTTTGTAGAAACTTTGTGAGATTTATCTAACCTCATTCTCTATTTCTGCAGAAATAGAGAATGAGGTTGGGTGGTGTATACTGGAAGGAATATGGATTTAGAGGATCAAGGGAATCAGTATGAAGTGGTCATTATTGGGGCCGGGCCGGCGGCTTTGACGGCGGGTATTTTTTTGGGGCGGGCAAATATTCGGGTGCTGATTATCGGCCGGTTAGAGGCTAGCGGGTTGGCAGACGCCAGTGTGGTGGCTAACTGGCCGGGGATCCCAGAGGGTATTGGCGGGCGGGAGCTACTAGAGAGGATGCTAATGCAGGCGAAACAGCATGGGGCGGAGTTTGTGGAAGAGGACGTGGTTCACTTGGAGTCAATAGAGAATTCGGAAGTTGTGAGGGCGCACTTCCACGCACAAAGGAAGAACGACCTCCTAATTTCTGGCGGGTTTTTGGTGCGGACGGCGAGCAGAGAGGATTATTTTGCGCAAAAGCTGTTACTGGCGCACGGGGCGAATTATATTAAAACGGATCTGCCGGGCGAGGTTGAGTTGGTTGGTAAAGGTGTACACTATTGCGTGTTGTGTGACGGCGCAGTGTATAAGGATAAGCCGGTGATTGTGCTTGGTAATGGCAATTTGGCAGCCGAGGAGGCGCTGCAGCTAGCGGCTTTTACAAAAGATATTACGCTTATTAGTCACTCAATAAAGTTTTCTATTAATGAGCAGTATCAGAAGTTGTTAGAGGAAAAGGGGGTAAAAATGCAGATTGGAAAGGTGGAAGGATTTGAGAAAGAGGAGAGGGGGGTGAAGTTGCTGGTTCGTCTGCCCGAGGAGTCACTTCCTTCGGAAGAAACACCTCTGGCAGATGGAGTGTTTGTGGCGCTTGGGGTGGCGAGCTCAATGGTGTTTGCTAAGAAGTTGGGTTTGGAGGAGAAAAATGGATTTTTAAAAGTGAATCCAGACATGACCACGAATGTGCCGGGAGTCTGGGGGGCCGGGCTTAGTCGTGGTGGCGTGAATCAAGCGATAAAGTCCGCGGGCGAGGGTTCGGTGGCCGCGGTTGGGATAATCAAAGAGTTGAAGGGAGTGGTACAATATATGGACCATACCTAATGATTATTTTTGGCGTATGTTAGTTATATTTACTGGAAATGGGAAGGGGAAGACGACCGCGGCTCTTGGAGCCGCTGTTCGGGCCGTTGGCAGGGGTCAGCGGGTGTTGATGGTGCAGTTTATTAAGGGGCCGTGGCCGAGTGGCGAGGATGAAGTTCAAGTCACAAGTAGCAAGTCACAAGTAGCAAGTGGGAAGGGAGGATCGTTTATTTTGAAAAAAATGGGGTTGGGGTTTGTGGGTATTTTAGGGGATCAGCTGCCGCGTGAAGAGCATGTTAAAGCCGCAAAAAATGCTCTGGCATTTGTGTCGGCGAAGATAGAAGAAGGAAGAAGGAAAAATGAAGACGAATATGATATGTTTATCTTAGATGAGGTGAATGTGGCTGTAGATCTCAAGCTGGTGAGTATTAAGGAGGTTTTGGCGGTGGCGGAGTTGGTTCCGGATAATAAGGTGATGGTTTTGACGGGTCGAGGCGCGCCGGCGGAGCTTATTGAACGGGCGGACTTGGTAACGGAGATGAAAGAAGTAAAGCATCCGTTTAACGATGGAAAGATGGGGAAGATAAATGTAGAGTTTTGAGACCAGCGAATTACGAATTACATACGAAAGTACGAACATGGAGATTGTTTTATTAATTGTTATCTTGATCTTTTCGGTCATTGTTCATGAAATAAGTCATGGATATGTGGCTTTGTGGTTGGGGGACACGACGGCCAAGGATGCTGGGCGGTTGACGCTGAATCCACTGAAGCACATTGACCCGGTTGGTTCAATATTCTTGCCTTTGATCTTGGCGCTTGTTGGCGGACCAATTTTTGGCTGGGCGAAGCCGGTCCCGTATAACCCGTATAATTTGCGTGATCCGCAAAAGGGGGGTGGGCTTATTGGAGCGGCTGGCCCGGTCTCAAACTTGCTCTTGGCGACTGTTTTTGGTCTGTTCGCCCGGATATTGGTTGTTTTTGAGCCTTTTAGCGCGCAGATGCCACTGTTGTTTATTTTTGGGATGATCGCGTATATCAATGTTTTACTGGCTATTTTTAACTTATTGCCGGTGCCGCCTTTGGACGGCTCAAAAGTATTGTTTGCGGTACTGCCGCGCGGCTCAGACCGGTGGTTAAGGATCCTTGAGCAGTATGGTTTTCTTTTGTTGGTACTTCTTATCTTTACGGGGGTGCTTTCGTTTTTGATCCCGTTTGTGATGAGTGTCTTGGAGCTGCTCATGGGTAGGAGCGCATTTGGAGTTTTTATAACGGGTTTTCTGGGGTTTTGATTTTCATAACCCCTCCCAGCCTCCCCTTATCTTAAGGGGAGGGGCTAGATTGTTGACAGATGTGGGGTTTCTGCTAAAATAGTTGAACTATCCGCTTAGTGCGGATTTGATTTATTTTATGCCGACAGTTAGTCAGTTAATCAAAAAGGGTCGAAAGCCCGTTGGAAAGAAAGCAAAGGCCCCGGCGCTTCGCCGTGGTTTTAACTATTTGCATAACAAGCCGGTAAAGTATCCGTCTCCTTTTAAGCGCGGTGTGTGTGTTGCTGTGAAGACTCAGACTCCGAAGAAGCCTAACTCTGCTATCCGAAAAATCGCGCGGGTACGTTTGACCAATGGCATGGAGGTAACCGCTTATATTCCGGGGGAGGGACACAACTTGCAAGAACACTCTGTGGTTGTGCTTCGCGGCGGTCGGGTGAAAGATTTGCCGGGTGTACGTTACCACGTGGTTCGAGGAGTTTTGGACACCACTGGTGTTGAAGGCCGAAAGCAGCAGCGTAGTAAGTATGGCGCAAAGCGCCCGAAAGCCGGTAAAGAATAATATGCGTAAAAAAAGGAATCACGAGCGGCATTACAAGCCGGACATGAAGCATGGTAACCTGGCCCTTGGCCGGTTTATTAACGTACTGATGCACGACGGAAAGAAGTCTGTGGCTGAGCAGTTGATCTACGATGCTTTTGCGATTATCAATGAGCAGACAAAAGAGGAGCCTGTTGAAGTTTTTCAAAAAGCGATTGATAACGCGATGCCGGCTGTGGAAGTTGCCAGTAAGCGAGTTGGAGGAGCGAATTATCAGGTGCCGCGCGAAGTGCGTCCGGAGCGAAAGTTCATGTTGGCGACCCGCTGGATAATCGGCGCGGCCAGGGCCAAGAGCGGCAGTCCGATGAGCAAGCGCTTGGCGGATGAGCTAATCGCGGCTGCTAATAATGACGGCGCGGCTATCAAAAAGAAGCAGGATGTGCACCGTATGGCGGAAGCCAACCGAGCGTTTGCACATTTCAGCTGGTAATTTTGAAATCCCAAATAGTAAATCCCAAATAACAAATAAATTCCAAGATCCAATTTCAAAATACGAAACGTTTGGAATTTGGTGCTTGGGATTTATTTAGAAATTAGGTCAATTAGATATTAGAAATTCTTTTACATATGCCTCGTATTTATCCTTTAGAAAGACTTCGCGACTTTGGAATTATCGCCCATATTGACGCCGGAAAAACCACGACTTCCGAGCGTGTTTTGTTTTATACCGGTATCAGCCACAAGATAGGCGAGGTGCACGAAGGCGCGGCGGTGATGGACTGGATGGATCAGGAGCGAGAGCGGGGTATTACGATTACTTCGGCCGCGACCACTTGTTTTTGGATGCCGTCTTATATTTCAGAGGAAGACAGGGTTGCTAAGAAGCAGGAGAATACATTTCGCTTTAATCTGATTGATACGCCGGGGCACATTGACTTTACCGTTGAGGTGAAGCGATCTTTGCGCGTTTTAGACGGCGCGGTTGTGGTCTTTGACGGCGTGGCTGGCGTGGAGCCGCAGTCTGAAACCAATTGGCGGTATGCGGACGAGTATAGCGTGCCGAGAATTTGTTTTATTAACAAACTAGACCGAACCGGAGCCAGTTTTGAAAAGAGTTTTGCTTCTATTCGGGAGCGCTTGAACCCGAACGCGATTGCTATTCAGCTGCCGATTGGTAGCGAGGGGGATTTCGCGGGTATCATAGATCTACTGCGCATGCAGGCCTTTACTTCCGAGGGAGAACGCGGTGAGAAGATAGTGGAGATGCCAATTCCGGAGAATATGGTTGAGGCGGCCAAGGCGGCGCGACACGAGCTTATTGAAAAGATCGTGGAAAATGACGAACAGTTGATGGAAAAGTACTTGGCCGGTGAGGAGCCGAGCCTGGCTGACTTGAAGCGGGTTTTGCGTAAAGCAACCTTGGAGGTGAAGATTATTCCGGTGCTTGTTGGCTCCGCTTTGAAGAACAAGGGCGTGCAGTTTGTGCTAGATGCGGTTGTTGATTACCTGCCGAGCCCGTTAGACTTGCCGCCGACCAAAGGCACGCACCCGGAGTCTGGTGAGCCGGTGGAGAGATTGCCGAAAGACGATGCGCCGTTTTCTGCGCTGGCCTTTAAGGTGGCGGCCGACCCATTTGTGGGTTCGCTGACCTTTTTCCGGGTTTACTCCGGTACTTTGAAAAAAGGTAGCTATATTTATAACGTTACCAAGGGTGAGACAGAGCGGGCCGGCCGTATTTTGCGGATGCACGCGAACGACCGAGAAGAGGTGGACGAGCTTTACGCTGGGGACATTGGCGCTCTTGTTGGGATGAAGAACACAACTACCGGAGACACGCTTAGTACTCAAGAGGATCCAATTTTATTGGAGAAAATAATCTTCCCGGAGCCGGTTATCAGTGTGCGCATTGAACCAAAGACCAAAGCCGACCAAGAAAAGATGGGTGTGGCTCTGCGCAAGCTGGCTGATGAAGACCCGACCTTCCGCGTAAGTGGTAATCCGGATACGGGTGAAACTATTATCGCCGGTATGGGTGAGTTGCACTTGGAGGTGTTGGTGGAGCGCATGAAGCGCGAGTTTAAGGTGGAGGCCAACGTGGGCCGACCGCAGGTAAGTTACAAGGAGACTATCAAGAAGGAGGCTCAGGCGGAAGGTAAGTACGTGAAGCAGTCCGGTGGTCGTGGTCAGTATGGTCACGTGAAGATTCGGATTGAGCCACTGGAAATCGGTAAAGGATTTGAGTTTGTGAACGAGATTAAGGGAGGAACTATTCCACAGGAGTACATCAACCCGACGGAAAAAGGTATCAAAGAGGCGGTCTCGCGTGGTATCTTGGCCGGCTATCCGGTTATTGATGTTAAGGCGACTTTGTATGACGGAAGTTTTCACGAAGTGGACTCTTCGGAAGCCGCCTTTAAGATGGCGGGCTCAATGGCCTTTAAGTCTGCCGCTCAGCAGGCTGGCCCGGTAATCTTAGAGCCGATTATGAGTGTGCAGGTAACTATTCCTGATCAGTATCTAGGGGACGTGACCGGAGATATTAGCGCGAAGCGTGGCCGGATAGAAAATATTGATGATCGGCCAATGGTCAAAGTGATTGATGCGTTTGTGCCGCTTGCGGAGATGTTTGGTTACGCAACCAAGTTACGGTCGATGACGCAAGGTCGCGGAAACTACACAATGGAGTTTCATGCTTACGAGGAGGTGCCAAGGAGTGTTGGCGAGGAGATAATAGCCGGCAGAAAATGAGGACATCGCGAATCACCAATAATCACTAATCGCACGAATGTGCTAAGAGATTATGAATTGGATTAGTTTGATTAGTGGATATTAGTGATTAGTGAGGTCCGGCGCATTGACAAAGTTGTCAGAAAAAGTACAATAAATCAATCATAGTTAGTAATTATCAAAATTTAATAAATTAAAAGTATGGCAGAAAAGCAAAAATTTGAGCGGACTAAGCCGCACGTTAACGTCGGGACTATTGGTCACGTTGACCACGGCAAGAGTACGCTGACCGCTGCCATTACCCACGTTCTGCATAAGAAGGGGCTGGCGGCGAAAGAGGTGAGTGTTGACGACCTGGACAAGAGTCCGGAAGAAAAGGCTCGTGGTATCACGATTGCCTTGCACCACTCTGAGTATGAGTCGGAGAATCGGCATTACGCGCACATTGACGCGCCGGGTCACGCTGATTACATCAAGAACATGATTTCCGGTGCCGCCCAGATGGATGGCGCGGTTTTGGTTATCTCTGCCGCGGACGGTCCGATGCCGCAGACTCGCGAGCACATTTTGCTTGCCAGGCAGGTGGGCGTGCCTTCGATTATTGTTTTCCTAAACAAGGTAGATATGGTGGATGACCCAGAGCTCATTGACTTAGTGGAAGCTGAGGTTCGTGAGTTGCTGAAGAAGTACGAGTATCCTGGTGACGAGACTCCGATTATCCGCGGAAGTGCTTTGAAGGCGCTGGAAGCCTCGACTGCTGAAGACGATGCAGCGAAGCCTATTATTGAGTTGGTGGCCGCGATGGATAGCTTTATTCCGGAGCCGGTTCGTGATATTGAAAAGCCGTTTGCGATGCCGGTGGAGGACATCTTCTCCATTGATGGACGCGGTACGGTTGTGACCGGTAAGATTGAGCGTGGTATCATCAAAGTTAACGATGAAATCGAGATCGTTGGTCTGCGCGACACGCAGAAGACGACTATCACCGGTGTGGAGATGTTTAACAAGTTGATGGACGAGGCGCAGGCCGGTGACAACGTCGGTTTGCTGCTACGTGGTCTCAAGAAGGAAGACGTTGAGCGAGGGCAGGTGTTGGCTAAGCCGGGAACCATTACTCCGCACACGGAGTTTGAAGCTGAAGTGTACGTGTTGAGTAAGGAGGAAGGCGGTCGGCACACTCCGTTCTTTAAGGGTTACAAGCCGCAGTTCTATATTGGTACGACTGACGTGACCGGCGAGGTTATATTGCCGGATGGAACTGAAATGGTCATTCCGGGCGACACGGTGAACATCAATGTGAAGTTAATCGCGCCGATTGCGCTTGAAGAAAAACAGCGCTTTGCTATCCGTGAAGGTGGTAAGACTGTTGGTGCCGGTGTGGTAATCAAGATCACGAAATAGTTATGGCAACCAAGAAGAAGGAGACACAAGATCGCCTGCGCCTGCGCATCAAGGCTTACGACAGTAAGTTGATTGATACCAGTTGCAAGCAGATAGTAGAAACGGCTAAGCGGCACGACGCTGACGTTGTTGGTCCAACCCCGCTACCGACAGAGTTTCACAAGTACACTGTCAACCGTTCTACTTTCATTGACAAAGATTCTCGGGAGCAGTTTGAGATGCGTGTGCATAAGCGATTGATCGACATCTTGAACCCGAATCACGGGATCATTGAATCTCTCTCCTCTTTGAACTTGCCGGCTGGAGTAGACATCGAGATCAAGATGCTGTAAAGAGCAGATTGAGATGAAGCTAGCAAAAGACCCCGAAAGGGGTCTTTTGCGTATGGAAGAGGGTGTATTGACAAATTAGTATAAATATGCATAATAAAGAAAGCTCGCTACTTGTCCAGCTGTGCTGGCGTAGACGGGAACGGTTCTTTGATTTGGGCTTAGGCCCAAGGAGCTCGGAATGTCAGAGATTCTGCTCAAGGTCCCCAACGTCCGTCCCGGGTCCCTTGCCAAGCTGGCGGCTTTTCTCGAGAGTACCCAGAATAGGGTCTCTGAGCGGGACAAGAGCCCAATGGCTACGCTCGTGGTGGCGAAGCGGTACAGTGGCAACGACAACCGCTACGGCCTGACGCTCAAGGTGGAGTTCTGGTGCGATTCGGAGATCGGCGAGTACGTTTCCATCCCCGCAGCGCAGCTCCAGCAGATCTGGGACGCGCTCGGGCTGTATCCGAACCAGGGTACGGTGACGAGCGCTCCCGCGCAGATCGGCGATGGCACGCTTAATGTCGCTGTGGAGGCGGCCGAGAAGGCGGCGATCCGTGCGGCACTGGAGCAGACCGGTGGACACAAGGACGAGGCCGCAGCGTTCCTCGGAATCTCCCGGAAGATCCTGTGGGAGAAGTGCAAGGTCTACGAGATCGATTTCGGGATCGAGTAGTGCGAAGTACCCCATCGCTGACCGGGGAGAGAATAGGTCAGCAGCCACGCTGAAGCCCGCCAAAGGTGGGTGAAGCGGACGGGCTCGACAGTAGGAACACCCTACAGTCGAGCTCGTTTTTTGTTATTACGCGTGTAATAACATATGTAAGGACATTGTTACGTAGCATGTTACGTAACACTTCTGATACTGTTAAAACATGAATGTTTTAACAGTTTTTTTGGGCCAAAGGGCTGCATTTGAACCGTTCTTGTCGGGGGCTTTACCCCCACACCAATCGGCCAGGACTGGCTTTGCCAGCTGGGCCGCACCTGCTGGCCGATTGGTGTGGGGGTTTACAAATATGAAGAGCTTGTGTATACTAACCGGCATAGTTAGGTAAAGGTCTTGTGGAGCATGTTCTTCGCCGACCTGCAAAAACTAGTAATCAGCGTCTTATTGGAAGCTGAGCTAGGCTCAGTTTTTTAATTACTGGATTTCCGAATAAAAGCTATGACAACCCTGAAGGGCACAAAACTAAAGATGACGAGTCTTTTCAAAGACGGACGCGCCTATGGTGTTACTCCGGTATCTTTGGATACCAATGCTGATCTTTCCGTTCTGGAAGCAGGCTCTCTTATTCGAATTAGCGGCATTAGTAAGGGTAAGGGGTTTGCAGGCGTAGTAAAGCGACACAATTTTAGAGGGGGCCCGGCAACACACGGTCAGAAAGATAAGCACCGTAGCCCGGGCTCTATTGGTTCTACGGCGCCGCAACGCGTTTTGCCGGGTCGCCGGATGGCCGGCCGTATGGGTAATGAGCGAGTGACTATTAAGAATCTTCCGCTTGTTTCCGTTGATATTGAAAATAAGATCCTGATGCTGAACGGTTCAGTACCGGGTATTACTGGCCGAGAAGTCGAGATCGAATTACCGGTGGAGTTAGTAGAAGCTGGAAATTAGAATATGGAAACCACCAGTATGAAAACGGATGTTTTAAATCTGAAAGGCGAGAAGGTTGGCGACGTTGAGCTCAATGAGGCTATTTTTGGTCGCGCTTGGAACGGAGACTTGGTTCACCAGGCCGTTGTTACCGCGGCCGCCAATCGCCGGAAGCCTTGGGCGCATGCGAAGACTCGGGATGAGGTGTCTGGTGGTGGTAAGAAGCCTTGGAAGCAAAAAGGTACCGGCCGAGCTCGTCATGGATCTACCAGAAGTCCTATCTGGGTTGGTGGTGGTGCCGCGCATGGCCCACGCAATGACCGCGATTATTCTAAAAAGTTGAACAAGAAGATGGCCAGAGCGGCTTTGTACTGCGCTCTTTCCAAAAAGCTTGCTGATGGTGAAATGCGTTTTGTTGACTCTTTAACAATTGAGAGCACGAAGACCAAAGACTTGGTTGGCGCCTTAAAGAATTTTTTCAAAGCTAATCAGCCGCCGTCAACCTTGCTTGTGTCCGCTGATGGTAATAACTCTTTGGTTCGGATCTCCAACAATGTCCCTAAGGTAGATACTATCCACGGTAGCTCTATTGGTATTTCGGACCTACTGAGCCATCAGAATGTATTAATCGAGAAGGAGGCGATTGAACAGATCCGATAGAAAATTGGGAAATTAGAAGATTAGGAAACATGAATAAGCTTTTAGTAAAACAACCTATACTGACTGAAAAGGCGACCAGCTTGACTGCCGGAAACACCTATACTTTTTTGGTAGAAGGTCATGCGAATAAGTCCGAGGTGAGTAAGGCGATTGCCCAGCTATATAAAGTTAAAGTTGAGGCTGTGCGCATAATTAACGTCAAGCCGAAGAAGCGTCGTTTGGGGCGGACCGTTGGCACTAAGCCGGGTTATAAAAAGGCGATGATCACTTTGAAGGCCGGAGATACTATTGATATAGTGGGAGCGTGACGAGCTTTTTAGCTGATTAGCTTCTTAGGAAAGTAGCCGCACAGAGAAAATCGAAACCCTAATAAGCTAAACAGCTAATAAGCTAAACAGCTAATAAGCATATGAAAAAGTATAATCCAACAAGTCCAGGAAAGCGTCAGCAGGTCTCGGTTGAGTACCGGCAGGTTTTGTCGCGTGGTACAAAGAACAAGCCGAAGAAGTCTCTTTTGAAAACAATACACGCGGCCGCGGGGCGAAACCATCATGGCCGCATCACAACCCGACACCAGGGTGGTGGTCATAAGAAGCGTTACCGGATGGTTGATTTTAAACAGCTGAAGCACGCTATTCCGGCAACTGTGAAAACGATTGAGTACGATCCATATCGGACTGCTTTTATCGCGCTTGTGGTGTTTGCTGACGGTGAGCAGAGATATATAATTGCGCCTCAGGATGTTGCTGTTGGTGACACTGTTATTGCCGCGGAAAAGACCGAAATAAAGCCGGGTAACCGGATGAAGCTTGAGAACATCCCGATTGGGCAGTTTGTGCACAATGTTGAGTTGAGGCCAAACGGTGGTGGAAAGCTGGCCAGAGCGGCCGGTTCTGCCCTTGAGGTGCTTGGTTCAAGCGAAGGAGTTACAGACTTAAAGATGCCTTCTAAAGAGGTGCGCCGAGTGCCGTCCGCTTGCTTTGCCTCTATTGGTAAGGTTTCTAATCCGGAGTATAACTTGACCAATATCGGAAAGGCCGGGCGCAGTCGCTGGCTTGGTATTCGCCCGACTGTTCGCGGTAGCGCGATGAACCCGGTTGACCACAAATATGGTGGTGGTGAGGGTGTGCAGCCGCGTGGTACGAAGCGACCGAAGGATATTTTTGGTAATATCACTGGCGGCGTGCGTACTCGAAACAAGAAGAAATGGTCCAAGAAATTTATTGTTAAGCGTCGACCAACGAAACGATAAAAACTATGTCTAGATCACTAAAAAAAGGACCGTACGTTTACGATCGGTTGCTGAAAAAAATGGAAAAGACTAAGCCGGGCGGCGCCCCTATCAAGACTTGGGCGCGCGACTCTATGATTGCGCCGGAGATGGTTGGTTTTATTTTTTCCGTCCACAATGGTAAGGATTTTATTGATGTGAGTGTGAAGGAGGAGATGGTTGGTCACCGTTTTGGTGAGTTCGCGCCGACTAAGAAGTTCTTGCGCCACGGTGGTAAGATGCAGAAGCAGTTGGAGGCTTCCGCCGCTCAAAAACAAGCACCTGCTAAATCGGGTAAATAAGGCATATGACAAAAACTCAAAAAGCACAATTAAGATATTTGAATATCACTCCCCGAAAGGTGCGTTTAATCGCGGCGACTTTGCGAGGCTTGTCTACTCAGGAGGCTGAGGCACAGTTACTCTTGCGCAGTCAGCGAAGTTCAATGCCGCTGTTAAAGTTGTTGCGTAGCGCTGTTGCAAACGCAAAGAACAATGAGCTTGATACTGACCGTCTTGTTATTTCTGAGATATTGGTCAATGGCGGTCCGGTGTTGAAGCGTTATCTGCCGCGTGCCCAGGGGCGAGCGAGTTTGCTGCTGAAGCGGACGTCTCACATCAGCTTGACCTTAACTGAGCTGGAGGCTGGTCCTCGGAAGCGATTTGCGATTGTGCCGAAGGCAAAGAAGGACAAGAAGAAAGACTCTGATAAGCCGGCAAAGGCGGCTGTGAAAAAGCCGGCTAGCGCGGTGAAGAGGGAAGATGATAGCAAAGCGGCGAAGGAGGCTAAGCCGGGCACGTTGAAAAAGATGTTCCAGCGGAAGTCAGTGTAACATCAACGAACCGCGAACGAAGAGCGAAATTACGAAACATTGCAAATTAGATAAAAATACAGTAAAATATAGCGATTCATCATGGGACAGAAGATAAGACCAGATTCTTTCCGTCTTGGGATCACGCAGGGGTGGACCTCCCGCTGGTTCCCGAAGAGGGGATATAAAAACAAGCTTGAAGAGGATGTGCTCATCCGTCGGGTTATTAATGATCGCATTAAACTGGCGGGTATCGTTAGAATAGAGATAGAGCGCAACGCGAACAATCAGTACCGCTTGTTTATTAAGGCGGCTAAACCCGGTATTATCATCGGACGAGGCGGTGCCGGTATTGAGGATCTGACAAAGATACTGACTAAAGAGTTGCAGGCTTTGCTCCGAAGCCGGGGAGTTACGGATCCGAACGTGGCTATTAATTTGAATATTGAAGAGCTGAAGCGAACTGAAATAGCGTCAACTTATGTCGCGCAGACCATTGCTTGGGAGTTGGAGAAGCGTATGCCGTTTCGGCGGACCATAAAGAAAACTCTGGAAGGAGTGCTTCAGAATCGGGATGTAAAAGGCGCGAAGATCCAGGTAGCCGGCCGTTTGGACGGAGGCGAGATAGCTCGCAGCGAATTTTTGTCTAAGGGTAAGTTGCCGCTACAGACCTTGCGCGCGAATATTGATTACGGTCGGGCAACTGCTTACACGACCTACGGTACCATCGGGATCAAAGTTTGGGTTTATAAAGGTGATATTTTTTCCAAGGATGTTAAGGACGAAGCGACTGGTAAGTTTAAACAAGCCGTCTAGTCACGAATCACTAATAAGCATTAATCAAACTAATCTAATACAAAAAATCTGAAAGCTATTCGTCTGATTCGTGATTATCCGTGATTAGTGAAAAATTTTACAAAGTAAAATGTTAACTCCAAAGAAAGTAAAACATCGTAAGTGGCATAAGGGTCGTAACCGCGATCGCAAGTTTAGTTTTCGTGGAACGACTTTGAGCTATGGCAGTTGCGGTATCAAGGCAACTACTTCTTCTTGGGTTAACTCTCGTCAAATAGAGTCTGCGCGAAGAACGATTACCGGTTTTTTGAAACGTGAAGGAAAAGTGTTTATCCGTATCTTCCCGGATAAGCCGGTTACAAAGCGGCCGCCGGAGGTGACCATGGGTGGCGGTAAGGGTGCCGTTGATCACTATGTTTTCCCGGTGAAGCCAGGTAGGATTCTTTTTGAAGTTGATGGAGTGAAAGAGGACAAGGCAAAAGAGGCCTTGCGCCGAGCAAGTCATAAATTACCGGTAAAGACTCGATTTGTCAGCCGCTAGAAGAATCAAATGAATTTACGAATATGAAACGAAAAGAGGTTCAAAAAATCAAAGAAAAGTCTGTCAGCGAGTTGCAGAAAGATGCGGCTTCTTTGAAGGTGAAGACTGGTGAGATGCGCCGGGATTTGGTTGTTGGTAAGCTGAAGAATCCGCGTTTGATTGGGCAGACCAGAAAAGATATTGCTCGCTTGCTGACTGTTATGAATGAGAAGAAAATGATGATAGAAAGCAATAATACAAAGGTCACGAAGAATGATGTCACGAATCACGAATAATCACGAATCAAACTAATCTAGTTAAAAATTCTGAGAGCTATTCGTGCGATTGGTGATGATTAGTGATTAGTGAAAACTTTTACGAAGTAAAATATGAAAAGAACTCTTCAAGGAACAATTGTTTCCGACAAAATGAATAAAACAGCGGTGGTTGCTGTGGCAACTAAGCAAAAGCACCCGAAGTATCTTAAGTACTACACGGTGACTCGGCGTTTTAAGGCTCATAATGAGGGCGACCAGTATAAAGTCGGTCAGGTTGTTGTTATTGAAGAAGCTCGACCAATGTCTAAAGATAAGCGGTGGGTTGTCACCGGTTTGGTTGAAGGGGCGCCGCAGCCGGAATTGTCTCCGAATAACGAATTACAAACCGAATCAACGAATGTAGAAAAAGATATTGGATAAGGATTCGCTGATTCGTTATCCTATTCGATATTCGCAAACAAAAATATGTTGCAATTACGATCATTAGTAAAAGTTGCCGATAACAGCGGCGCGAAGAGCGTCAGGGTGTTTACTGTTCTTGGTGGTACCCGAAAGCGTTATGCGCAGATTGGTGATCTTGTGGTTGCGTCTGTGCAGACTGCTGAGCCGCGGCACGCTGGCAAGGCTATAAAGAAGAAGGACGTAGTTAAGTGTTTGGTTGTTCGTCAGCGTCACCCATTGCGTCGACCGGATGGTTCGGTTGTTCGCTTTGACGAGAACGCGGTGGTTATAATCGATGACAAAAAGCAGCCGCGCGCGACTCGTGTTTTCGGTCCGGTGCCGCGCGAGCTTAAGGAAAAAGGTTTTGACGCTGTATTTTCATTAGCCGAAGAGGTTGTGTAGAATATGAAACTTTTTAAACAGTTAAAAAAAGGCGTTACGGCTACCGTTATCGCCGGTAAAGATAAGGGAAAGAGTGGCAAGGTTATTGCGCTTGTACCGGAGAAGAATCGAGTATTGATCGATGGTGTGAACATGTTCAAAAAACACAAGCGACCGACCAAGCAGGGCGAGAAGGGGCAGGTCGTGAGCGTCGCTCGTTCAATTCACGTATCTAACGTTAAAGTAAAGTAGAGATTAAAAAATTGGGAAATTAGGTATGAAAAACAGTATTGAAAAAGTTGTTGTGAATACGAGCTTTGGTAAGCAGGCAACCGCCATGTCTGATTTTGAGTCTAAGGTACTGCCGGAGATCCGTACTGAGTTGGCTGCGATTATCGGGCAGATGCCGCAAGTTCGGCCGGCGCGAAAATCAATTGCCGGTTTTAAGCTGCGCGAAGGTATGGCTGTAGGTATGCGGGCAACACTGCGCGGTGCTAAGGCGAGACAGTTTGTTAGTAGGGTTGTGAACATTGTGTTGCCGCGTATCCGAGACTTCAGAGGGATTAAGTTAAGCGGGATAGATAGAGACGGTAACTTGACCTTTGGGATCAAAGAACATATTGTGTTCCCAGAGATCGTCCTGGAAGAATCAAAGGCCAACTTTGGCTTGCAGATAACGGTTGTGCCGCGTGAGCCAATGGAGAACGAGGAGGCGATCGCCTTTTATCGCGAGTTAGGTATTCCATTTGAGAAAGAAGCAGTCGCGACTAGGTAATATTGAAACATTTAAACATTCATTCGTATGGCTAGAAAAGCACTCATCGCAAAAGCAAATAAGACACCGAAATTTTCTTCGCGGATAATCAATCGTTGTTTTAAGTGTGGCCGGAAGCACGGTTACATGCGAAGATTTGGGCTTTGCCGAATTTGCTTTAGAGAGATGGCGAGCAGTGGTCAGCTGCCGGGAATTAAAAAATCAAGCTGGTAAAGTAATGATCAATCAATTTTCAATTTACGAATTTTCAATTTTCAAACAATGAATCAATGAATAAATGTTTTAAACATTGAGAAATTAAATCATTAAAAATTGTTTAGAAATTGAAAATTGGAAATTAGACATTCACTGATATGTATACAGATCTACTTATAAGAATAAAAAACGCGCAGCAAGCTAAGAAGCTTTCTTTGAAGATGCCGTATTCGCGGATGGATATGACCATAGCGGAGCAGCTCGTGAGCCACGGCTTTATTAAGTCCGCGAACAAGAAGGGAAGGATGCCAAAGCGAGCTATTGAGATCGAGTTGAAGTATGATGAAAGTGGTGAGGTCGGCGCTATTACTGATGTTCGTTTTTTGAGCAAGCCATCCCGTCGTTTGTATTCCGGTTATCGTGAACTGAAGCCAGTGAAGCAGGGGTATGGCTTGGCGATGGTCTCGACGCCAAATGGTGTTATGACCGCGAACCAGGCTCGCAAGGAAAAAATAGGCGGACAGCTTTTATTTGAGATCT
This sequence comes from Candidatus Harrisonbacteria bacterium CG10_big_fil_rev_8_21_14_0_10_49_15, assembly GCA_002773415.1. Classification (GTDB taxonomy): domain Bacteria; phylum Patescibacteriota; class Minisyncoccia; order UBA6257; family 1-14-0-10-44-23; genus 1-14-0-10-49-15. The sequence goes on from PFBD01000020.1 coordinate 73,173, forward strand.
GGTAAGGGCTTTGTATGAGCGAAGCGAATTTACAAAACCTTACCCAGCACCATTTTTGACAAATATGAAAATTTCAACTAAAATAATCCAACTACGAATTAAAAGCTTGCAGAGTTATTCTGTTGCACTCAAAAATGGCGCTGGGTGCTCAGTTTTAGAATTACTCACTAGCGTTCGTAAATAAAACTGGCATGTCAAAGATCGGAAGAAAACCAATTGAAATCCTTGAGGGCGTAACCGTCTCTATTGAAGACGGTAAGTTTAAGGTTGCCGGTAAGCTGGGTACTTTAGAGACGCCTATTTTAGCCGGAGTAACCGCGGAGCAGTCTGACCCCGAAAAATCGCAGAGCGATCACGGGGCAAGTGGCACAATAGTACTCAAGATTAGTGACGATAATAAACAAACTCGGGCTAACTGGGGTACGACAGCGGCTTTACTCCGCAATGCCATTACTGGAGTTTCAGAGGGCTTTAAAAAAGATTTAGAGATTCAGGGTGTTGGTTTTCGAGCCTCCATGGAAGGGAAGACCCTTGTGATGGGCCTTGGCTTTAGCCATCCGGTTCGCTACGAGACTCCGGAGGGAGTAACGATTGCGGTTGAAAAGAACGTTATTATTGTGACCGGTATTGATAGTGCGGTGGTGGGGCAGACAGCGGCTGAAATCAGGAAGTTTAAGAAGCCGGAGCCATACCAGGGTAAAGGGATCCGCTATGTTGGCGAGCATGTACGTCGTAAACAAGGCAAGAAGGTTGCAGGCTCCGCGTAGCATCAGACGAATTACGAATCCATTACGAATTTACGAATAAAAGGTATGCGAAGACACAAGAAACAACAAGTAGTTACCAAAAAGCGGACCGTTCGGACACGAGCTCGTATTTTGGGCACTTCAACTCGTCCGCGATTGTCTATATTCCGGAGCAATAAAGGATTGTATGTTCAGCTTATTGACGATGCTAGTGGCAAGACAGTTGTTTCAAGTTCTGTCCGAGACGCGGCTGCGGCTCCAAAGGGTATGGATTTAACACCTGGCCGAGCAAGGGCATTTGAATTAGGCAAACAGATTGCTGATAAGGCTGTAAAGGCTGGGGTGTCTGAAGTTGTTTTTGACAGGGGTAGCTATCGTTATCATGGTAGAGTGCAGTCATTTGCGGATGGCGCGCGTGATGGAGGCTTAAAATTCTAGGTAATGACTGAATATGGAAAATAATAACAAACAACAGGGCGGGCAGGGATCGGTTAAGACCAAGACCGCTGAAGGAGTAAAGACTACGTTTCGCGGTGGGGCTCCAACTGGACCTCGAGGACGTCGGCCGGGGGGGGCACGTGGCAAAAAGCCATTTGTGCGAGCGAAGCAGGAGTTTAAAGAAAAAGTTATTGACCTGCGGCGCGTGACTCGAGTTATGGCTGGTGGTAAGCGTTTTCGTTTCCGAACTACGATCATTATTGGTGATGAGCGCGGTCGGGTTGGCGTTGGTACCGGTAAAGGTGTAGATGTTGTTCAGTCTATTGGAAAAGCCAAGAATGACGCAAAGAAGAACATGATTAAGGTTTCGCTAGAAAAGAACACTATCCCGCACGAGGTGGAGGCAAAGTTTTCGGCAGCGAGGGTTTTGTTGAAGCCTGCGAAGGAGGGGAATGGTTTGGTTGCCGGAGGCGCTGTGCGAACAGTTTTGACTTTAGCCGGCGTGAAAGATATCACGGCAAAGTGTCTTGGTGGAACTACAAATAAGTTAACAAATGCATGGGCGACGATTGAGGCACTGAAGCGAATAAAACCAAAGACCGCGCGTGTTAAGTTCAGTAATAGATGGAAGCCAGAAGTGGAAAGTGAATAATTTTACATATGCAACTGCACGAACTAAAACCAAAAAATAAAAGGATTGCCAAGCAGACCAGGATCGGGCGTGGTGGTAAGCGTGGTACCACTTCCGGTCGCGGTCAGAAGGGACAGCGGGCTCGTTCCGGTCACCGGATTCGTCCGGCGGTGCGGGATCTGTTGCAGCGCTTGCCAAAGTTGCGTGGATACAGCAACAACCCGAAATCCGCCTCTTTCCAGGTTCTTAATGTTGGCGATTTGAATCGTTTGGCGGGATCAGAGATCTCTTTAAAGACTTTAGCCGAGGCTAGTTTGATTCGTGGAAAAAAGCCGGTGAAGATCTTGGGTTCGGGCGTTATCGACCGAAAGATGACTGTTACAGGTATTGTCGTTTCAAAGACAGCCAAGGAGAAGATTGAGGCCGCCGGCGGTACAGTCTCCGAATAACGAATTATAAATCGAATCAGCGAATGTAAAATAAAGTGATGGATAAGGATTCGATGATTCGTTAATCTATTCGATATTCGCAAACAATATGATTGGAAATTTTTTCAAAGCATTCACTGTACCGGAGATTCGGAACAAGATCTTGGCGATCGCTGGCTTGATTATTGGTTTTCGGCTTTTGGCGACTATCCCGATTCCCGGCGTTGACCTTGCCAGCTTGCAACAGCTTTTTGGTTCTAATCAGTTACTGGGCTTTTTGAACTTATTTTCCGGTGGTGGTTTGAGTAATCTTTCCATCATGATGCTTGGTGTTGGTCCGTACATTACGGCGACGATTATCATGCAGCTGCTGACGATGATCAGCCCGCGAATAAAAGAGATTTATTATGAGTCTGGCGCGGCTGGCCGGGCTAAGTTTAACCAGATCTCTCGGTACCTAACCGTTCCTTTGGCAGCCTTGCAGGGATTTGGTTTTTTGAACTTACTGCGTAGCCAGGGCGTGCTGCCGGAGATGACCGCCATTGGCCTGATTGAGAACATCGTCATTATTACCGCCGGTTCGCTTGTTTTGACCTGGATTGGTGAGCTTATCAGTGAATATAAAATAGGTAATGGTATTTCTATAATCATTTTCGCGGGTATTGTCGCCGCCTTGCCGGGAACAGTTCGGAATTTGTTCGCGACTTATTCTCCGGAGCTTTTGCAGACGTACATTGTCTTCGCCTTGCTGGCGGTGGTTATTATTGCCGGTGTGGTCTTTGTTTCCGAGGGTGAGCGTAAAGTGCCGGTGACATATGCGAAACGAGTTAGAGGTAACAAAGTCTATGGGGGTGCGACCAGCTATCTGCCACTGAAGGTGAACCAGGCCGGTGTTATCCCGATTATCTTTGCTATCTCGATACTGCTCTTCCCGCAGTTTGTGGCTCAAATAGCTGCTTTGTTTTCTCCAGACTTGTCACTTACGCTTCAAAACTGGGTAAATATTGTTTTCAATAACCAGATCATTTACATTCTTTTTTACTTTTTGCTTGTGGTTGTGTTCACTTACTTTTACACCGCGATCACTTTCAATCCGGAAGAGATCTCAAAGAGCTTGCAGCAGAGTGGCGGATTTGTGCCGGGTATTCGGCCGGGTCAGCCAACGACCGACTTTTTGAAGAGTACGACCGGCAGGATAACTCTTTTTGGCGCTATTTTCTTGGGTGTTGTCGCGGTTTTGCCGAACATTGTTCAGCTCTTTACCGGCGTTCAGGCTTTTGCTCTTGGCGGCACCGCGCTTTTGATCGTGGTTGCTGTGGCGCTGGAAATAGCTCGGCAGATATCTTCCCAGCTTACGGTTCGGGAGTATGAGGGGATTGGGTATTAGAAACTAGAAACTAGAAACAAGCGGAAGATGGAAAAAGGAAGAATGAAGGAGGAAGGAGGAAGGAGGAACTGGAAACCTAGATTAAAAATGGCTCACACGGTAAAAATGACCATGTGAGCCGTTTTTGGTATAATGAAAGTATGCAATTTCTTAAGGATATTCAGGAGGAGCTGGCCGGCAAGACGGTTCTTTTGAGGACCGACCTAAACGCTGAGTCTGCGGAGGATTCTTTTAAGATTGAAAAATCTATTGGGACCCTGCGTTTTTTGTTGGAACGGGGGGCGAAGGTGGTGGTGATGAGCCATCGTGGCCGGCCTACTGAGGACCAGGTTTCTCCGAGGCGACCTGAAAATATCCCGGAAGAATTTAGTTTGCGGTTTGTACTGCCTTTTTTAGAAGAGCATTTGAAAGTAGTTCCCAAGTTTTTACCGGATTTTGATTTTGGGGCGCATAAGCAGTCTGTCGCCGCGGTGCCAGCCGGGTCTTTGTTTGTTTTAGAGAACGTCCGTCTGCATTCGGGAGAGAACTCTGGTGACCTTGAGTATGCCAAGCAGATGGCGAGCTTGGGAGATATTTACGTTAATGACGCTTTTGGTTCTTGGCATCCGGGTGCTAGTGTCACGGAGCTGCCAAAGCTTTTACCGGCATATGCGGGCTTGCTGATGGAGGCGGAGCTGGAGCATTTGAATCATGTTATGGATGGCGCGCCAACGCCGCGAATAGTTATTTTAGGCGGTGGAAAGGCGGCGGATAAGTTCTCGGTCATCAAAAATCTGTATGACCGCACGGACGCCTTTTTAATTGGTGGTATTTTAGCCAACACGTTTTTAAAAGCTCGGGGTATGGATGTTGGTAGTTCTGTGATTGATGAAGAGATAGTAGAGCAGGTGAATAGTTTTTCATCTGACGCGAAAATAATTCTGCCGATTGATTTTATAAAAGATGCTGAAGGTAAGATATTGGATATTGGCCCAGAGAGCCGAAAATTATTTAGTGAGCATGTCGCGGTCAGCAAGACGGTTATTTGGAACGGTCCGTTAGGTTACTTTGAGGATCCGGCCTTCCGGGCGGGTTCAGAGCGGATAGCAAAGGTGATCGCGGATACGAGTAATTGTGCCGTTGTTGGCGGCGGTGAGACTACGCAGCTTATCTTAGAGATGGGCATGAGTAATGCCTTTACCTGGCTTTCGACGGGCGGCGGTGCTATGCTGGCGTTTCTAGCCGGAAAACGTTTAGCTGGGTTGGAGGCCCTTGGATATTATGAATAAGTTTTGGAGGTTTTATCTTAGGTAAATTAGAACAATTAGTATAATTAGAAATTCTTGGATATGGACACCGATAATGTAATGAGTACAGAGGACGTAAAGCAGTTTTTTGTTCAGGATGCTGATTTGGTTGTCGTTGATACTGAGTTTACGAGTTTGGAATTTATGAAGAGCGAGCTTGTGGAGATTGGTTTAGTGAAGCTTAAGGCGAAGACTTACGAGGTTATTGGCGAGGAGGATATTAAAATAAAGCCGACGAGGATTGAAACTGCTTCGCCGAAGTCGCTGGAAATAATTGGCTATTCGCAGGAAGAGTGGGATCGGGATGGTGTATCGCTAACTGAAGGCTTGCAGCGATTTTTGAACTATACTGACCAATGCATGCTGGTGGCGCATAACCTACCGGCGGACTGGATGGTCTTGCGGCGCGCATTTGAAGAGGTGGGGCTGAAAGAGAATTTTTACTATAAGGGTTTAGATACTTTTTCGTTGGCGTTTGCGAAGTTGGGCGGAGTCAGTAGCTCCACGGGGTTTGAGCGTTACTCGCTTGGAGAGTTGGCAAAACACTTTGGAGTTGACGAAGGGCAGAAGCACCGGGCAATAGATGACGCCAGGGCGACAGCGGAGATATTTAAGAAGTTAATGGCACTATGAGTAATAAGTTAATTATTTACACGGACGGGGGGTCGCGTGGCAATCCCGGTCCGGCGGCGGCTGGCTGGGTTATTGATGGCAAGGGGTATGGAGCATATCTTGGCACAGAGACGAATAACATCGCGGAGTACACGGCCATTGTGCTGGCGCTGGAGAAGGCGAGGGCACTGCTTGGAAAAACAAAGGCAAAAGCGACAGAGGTAGAGATGCGGATGGATAGCGAGTTGGCTGTGAAGCAGTTAAATGGAGAGTATCGAATAAAGAACGAGGGGATTCAACCGCTGTTCTTTAAGATCTGGAACCTGAAGTTTGATTTTAAATCGGTTGAGTTTGTACATGTGCGTCGCGAGCTAAACAAAGAAGCGGATGCGATGGTGAATAAGGCGTTGGATGAGAAATTAGGAAATTAGGAAATTGGGAAATTGAACCAAAAAAGGCCCGAAGGCCTTTTTTGGTTGGTAGCGATAAGCCGGATTCTGTTACCCAGCCCCACTTTTTCAATGAATTTTTACCATTCATTGAAAAAGTGGGGCTGGGTGACAGCGATTTATCTAGGTCAGTAATTACTTACTGACTCAAGCGACTCTTCCACGATCTTGCGATCGGGACGCGGTCTTGCACCCCGTAAGAATTTAGCCGTTTCACCCCAGCTTTTCTATCTCTATAGCTGGATTAGACCTTTTGGCCTGAGATTAGGTCTTCTTTGGCTTTCGCCTCAGACGTCACTGCTCGCATCTCTTGGTTGCCCATGGCGGCTGTTAGCCGCTACGTTTTTGACCCCGGCAAAAGCCGGAGAAATGGAGTCCGGACTTTCCTCCCCTTGGTTTTATCCAAAGAGTAGCTGTCCTGCTACCGAAGGCAATTATACCAGCATTTTTATTTTTTGCAATTGTCTATATTTGACCACATGTGCAATAGCCTGGGCACGGATTTCTTGACACGTTTGCCGACTTATTAAGAACACATGAAGAAGGCATTGACAAGACCACTAGACAATGCTAGGTTGATTGTTGCCTGGTTTTCTGGGCGTTTCTGATTTTTTTCTTTGGTTTTTCCGCCCTGGTGGCGGAGGAAGGAGCGGTGCGATGAGCACTCGCTTTCTCGCCGCCTTGATGGCGGTTCTGGCTCTGGCTGCGATTAGCGTGGCTGGGCAGAGGATTCGGGCGGAGATCGAACTCCGGAATCCGAACGGGGCGGACTTGATCTTCAAGGTCGTCGTCGTGAACGCAGAGGATGGAAATGCCAAGCGAAAGCTGGCCAAGACTCGCATTCGCGGCGAGGGCGAGACTGAGCTCCGTCTTCGGGGCCGCGACTACTCCGAGAATTCTCGGCTTGTCGCCAAGGTTTCGGTGCGGCGCCGTGGTAAGTACTGGGATGCAGAGCTCGGGGAGATGCGTCGGCGGAACTGGTGGCCGGTCGCTGAGGCGGCGGTCCACGCTACCAACGAAACCGGATCTGAGAGGATCCGATTCGTGATGGACATCCCTCTGCTTACGCAGATGCCGTTTGCCGATTTCGACGGCGACGGCGTGGCGGACGAAGACGATGCCTGCCCGACTGAAGCCGGACCGGCCTCGAACCAGGGCTGCCCGGTGGACGATCCGGAGCCGAATCCGGCTCGTTCCGGCATCGTCTTGCACAACATGACGACCGCCGGCACCATCTGGAACACGCCTGACGGGAGCAATCCCGCACGGTGTTTCCAGATAACGGAGGCCGGACACCCCGGTGTTCGGTGGACCTTCCGGCTGACCTCCGTCTCGGAGTTGCTGCCGGAGGACCTGACCTCGACGGATTCTCGTCGATGGCCGGTCCTGTTCAGCGAACAATCCCTTCGGGGGGCGATGGGGGCGACGTTCCCGTCGTCCACTTCGTACCGGGAGATTTTCCGGCCGGAGAGCCCTCTTCTCTGGGAGTTCCAGGCCTTCGGCACCGATGTCGGTGACGGGTGGAGCAACCTGGACTTCCACTGGGAGGAAGACACAGAGAAGTGGCTGCTGCACATCTACGTGCGGTAGCCAGAGGTCTGCTTGAGCCTTGGCTCGGGCGGACAGCATGAGAGGGTCGGCAAGTTGCTCACGCGCTTGCCGGCCCCCTCGGAAACATTGACAATTTTTAAAAAATATTCTATACTTAATTTAACTTGAAAAATATGAAAATGAAATTCAAAAAACTTTTTGCATTTTCTTTGGCGCTGGCGATGGTTTTCCAGTATGCGCCGGCTTTGGCGGCTTATAATACCGGCACCGGTTCTGCGGTTGATACCAGTTATAATACTGGCTCCGGTACTCAGAACACTACCTATAACACCGGCAGTGGTTCTTCGGTAACCGATTCTAGCTATAATGTCGGCTCCGGTTCTGCTGTGAGTTCGAGTTATAACACTGGTAGTGGCTCTGCTGTTCAGGATGATTCTACCTATAACACTGGCAGTGGCTCTGCTGTTCAGGATGATTCTACCTATAACACTGGCAGTGGCTCTGCTGTAACTACAACCTATAACACCGGTGCTGGTAGCGCGGTTAACTCCGATTATAACACCGGTACTGGAACGGAGGTAACGACCAATTACAACACGGGCTCGGGTTCGGCTGTGACTACGACTTACAATACAGGCACCGGTACGGCTATTTATGCTTGTAATGATGGTATTGATAACGACGGGGACGGTTTGGTTGATTTAAATGACCCGGGCTGCGTTAGTAGCACTGATACCAGTGAGCAGAATGTGGTTGTGCAAAACAATCCGCCTATCTGGAATCAGGTCAGTAACCGGACGGTGAATGTTGGCCAGGGTTTGAACATCAATGTTTCCGCTTTTGATCCGGACGGCGACGCGCTGACTTACAGCAGTGTTACTTTGCCGGCGAACTCTAGCTTTAACGCAACCACTCGTTTATTTAGTTTTACTCCTTCTAGTGGCCAGGCTGGCAACACCTATCAGGTTACTCTGCGAGTTAGTGATGGCGTGAACTCGCCGGTGCAGATGAGCTTTACTGTGTTTGTGAATCAAAATCAACAGCCGCCGTTTGATGATAATGACGCGCCTCTGTGTACGTTTGTGAATAGCCGAACCGTTGACGTGAATGACACGGTAAGTTTCTTTGTGAATGCGTTTGACCCGGATGGCGATAACCTGACCTTTAGCGTCAGCGACCGGCCGTCTAACTCAAGCCTGAATAGCAGTACCGGATTTTTCAGTTTTTCACCGAGTCGCAGTCAGGAGGGGAATACTTACTTCTTGCAGTTTACGGCACGGGACCCGGAGGGCTTGAGCTGTACGACCTCTGCTCAGATCAGGGTGTTTGAGGATGATGACGACGATGATTTTGACTTTGATGATGACGACCTGGAGTGGCCGTTCTTTAGCACTCAGCGGTTAGATGTTGGGGAGAATTTTGATAGGACTTTTAGGGTGCGTGATCATAACTCCCGTGTTGACTACGACGCTTCTAACCTCCCTTCCGGAGCGGATTATGATGATAATGGGCGCTTTGAATGGAGGCCGCGTAGCAACCAAGAGGGTACTTGGTTTATCACCTTCCGAGCGGAGCGAGACGGCGATAGAGCAACTCGTACGGTGCGCTTTGAAGTTGGCGATGATGACTTTGACGACGATGATGACTTTAATCGCCGACCGGTCTTTATTTCAAGTCCGCAGACAGCCGCGGTTGTAAATCGGGTTTACCAGTATGACGCGAACGCGTTTGACCAAGATGGAGATACTCTTCGTTACAGTCTGGCCAGGGCGCCATCTGGTGCATCCATAGATCAGAACACAGGCTTTGTGACTTGGGTGCCGACACTTTCTGATGCTGGTCGGAGTTTCCAGTTCACTGTTCAGGTGACAGATAGACGGACAAGTCCGGTGGATCAGTCTTTTACAGTCTTTGTGCAGCCGCAGGGGCAGGTCTTGGGTACCAGCGACACACCTGGTTTTCCAAACACCGGTGCCGGTGGTTCAGCGATGAACAGAATGCTTTTGCCGCTTAGCCTTGTGGCTGCCTTGAGCGCGCTTGGACTATTCTTGCTTCGCCGGATGAATGCTTCGCGAGTACGATAAGTTTAATAATCTTATTATGCAAACGACAGGACCGCAAAAATTCGTTGCCGGCTGTACCTTAGTATTAGCCATGGGCGGCGTAGCACTGGCGATAGTGTATCTTTCACTGCTACTAACTTCGCCGCGAGAGAGCGAGGCTCAAGACCTTAGCGCTTTGACTGTTTCTAACAGAGTGGCATTTGCAAAGATGCTGGAGCGATCTGGGACAGCGACTAGGTTTCCTGTCTCAGCCGTTCTTGTTGATCCGGTACAGATTGTTATTCCGGCTTTAGGAGTTGATACGAAGATCCAGGCGGTTGGTTTGACCGCCTCAGGTAAGATGGGTACCCCGAAGGGGGACCGGAAGTACAAAGACGTAGCCTGGTATAAAGATGGCTTTAAACCGGGCGAGAAGGGAGCCGCAGTCATTGCCGGCCACTTAGACAATGGTTATGGGCTTGCGGCTGTGTTTAAAGAGTTGCAGAGTCTGAAGCTCGGTGACTCTATATTTGTTTCTGATGCTGACGGTAAGACGCTGCATTTTAAGGTGAGTAAAAAGGTTTTGTATCCGGCAGGTAATGAGCCGGTGAGTGATGTGTTTGGGGAGAGTGATGAACCGCGCTTGAATTTGATAACTTGTGATGGTGATTGGATAGAGAATGAGAGGGGGTACAGTCAGAGACTAGTGGTGTATACAGAGCTAGTTCGGTAGGCGTTTTTGTGAGTGGAAAAAAGGAATTCGCGCTCTATTGACAGAGTGTTTTTTGTATGCTATAATTTAACTTATGAACGATAAAAAACTAGCTACATATCGAGTTTTGCGCGTGCTTGGGGCCGGTTTTTTGGCTCTAGGACTGGTTTTTATTGAGATCCCGACTACAGAGGCGGCTTTGCGCACAGTTTCTTTTGATTCGTATGCTGCTCGGGAAAGGGCACAGTCGCAGAGAAACAGCTCTTTTAATGATTACTACAGTGGCTCTGGATATAGCTATTACTACGGGCCGAATTATCAGCCTTTGCCGGTAGTGGACTTTGCGAGCACACGCCCGCCGACTATCGTACGTCAGACAAAGACCGTAGCTTTCGCGGATGCATTTAGCCGGGATGCTGATGAAAGTGACTCGTCTTCTGGTTCTGTGGCTGGTATTTCTGAATCTTCGTTTGTTGTATCTGACATAAAGATAGATGCCAGTTTGGCGACTATTCGAGCGGCCGGTGAAGCCGGGACTGAGATCTGTGGGATTCAGGTAACTTGGAGAACAGATGAGCCGACTGCCGGCCAGGTGCTCTACGGTACTAAGTCGCAGGCGGATCTTAGCTTGGAAGAGATGAGCTACCCTTTCTCTGTTCAAACCAGTCCGAGTTTTAGTCGGGTGCATGGAGTAACTTTTGACTGTCTGCAAAACCAGACCTATTACTTTCGGATTGTTGCTTTGAGCCAGATAGATAGGGCTGTGAGCGACGAACGGATTTTGGTTCCGTTTACACCAGAGGCCGGAGTTGCCGCCGCGGTTGACTCTGACGAGGTAGATACGGACAGGGATGGCGCTTCGGTGCTTGGAACGATTGGTCGCTTTGGTATTCCGATTGCGTTTATTATCTTCTTGATCGTTATTGGTTATTATGTGGTTCGGTGGATCCGCGGTCAGATGGGCGGCGGTGAAAGAGTTCTTTTGAGTAGAGGCGAGGCAGACGCGGAAGAACCGCTTTTGAACATTCCCGGTTTGCCTAAGAACGGTGATGATTTAGAAGAAAGTAATTAGCAGGTAGCTAGTAACAAAATCTCCGTAAGTACGGAGATTTTGTGCTATGATTCCCAGGTATTATGAATATGAGCAATGAACAGTTCCCGATGAGGATAAATAAGTATTTGGCCCATAAGGGTATTTGTACTCGTCGTCAGGCTGATGATTGGATCGCACAAGGCCGGGTGATGGTGGGTGGCGAGCCGGCGGTCATTGGTCAGCAGATTCAAGCTGAGGATGAGGTGGTTGTGCGCTCAAAAGATCTGGCAAAAGCCGCTTCTGATAGAGTGTATTTTGCATTCAATAAGCCGATTGGCTTGGCAACGGAAGATGTTTTAGAAAAGTTGGTACCGACTCTGCCTAAAAAAGCCAAAGACGTATTTCCGGTCGGCCGCTTGGACAAAGTGTCGCATGGCCTACTTGTTTTAACTAATGACGGGAGGGTGACCGATCGATTGTTGAATCCAAAATATGTGCATGACAAGGAGTACGTTGTCCGGACTGATAAACCGATTACGCAGAATTTTTTGACTCGGATGGGTAAGGGTGTGAAGTTAGAGGATGGCTATATTACAAAGACGGCGATGCTGGCCGGTGAAGTTGGCGCCAAGCGCTTTTCTATTATATTGACTGAGGGGCGGAAGCATCAGATCCGACGTATGTGTACTGTTCTTGGCTTTGCGGTTAAGGACTTGCGCCGAGTGCGGGTGATGAACTTAAAGCTCTCCGGATTGGAGCCGGGTGAGTATCGGGAGGTTATTGGTAAAGAACTGAAGGTATTTTTGAAGTCGCTGGGGATGGTTAAGTAGTATTAGCTTATTAGCTTATTAGCTTCTTAGCTGTTTAGGGAAATGGGTCACGGCCCAAAACAGCCTGTTTAGCCGCGGCAGTAGCTAATCAGCTAGCCTTCTTTTCTTTGTTTAAACTATGGCACGGTCACTTCTGTTTTGAACCCAGAGGTATGAGCTCAGAATGAAGAGGGTCGTGCTGGTGAGTGCGGAATACATACACCACTCACAGATGGCTTTGAGAAGCACGAGCTGAACAAATACAAACCAAGCGGAGAAAAGGAAGCCAAAAATAGTGAGTAGCGCGGCGATGTTAAAGAGGCGGGGGTTGCGTCGGTCCAGGTATGCTAGAGAGAGGATGAAGACGGCCAGATAGTAGATTGCGCCGCCAAGGGCGACCGGAATGCCGAATATTTGCGAATAGGCGCTAGTCGTCACGGCTTCGCAGCCGCTGGCGATATTGCACGGCGGAACAGAGCCCCGGAAGTGTTCTATAGTCAGGAAGCCGGCGTCAATAAAGCCAATGAAGCTTAAAACAAGGAAGGCGATGACGATGCCGTTAGGAATTCTGGTCAGTTGTGGTAGTCGCATTGTCGTTGTCACTGTTATTTTCCTTAATTATCTGCAGGGCGCCGTCTATTAGAAGTTTGAAGGTGTCGAGGCTGCGCGGGTTGCTTATTTGTTGACCATTGATAAAGAAGGTTGGTGTGCCGGTTATTCTGGCGCGCTGGCCGCTGTTTATGTCAGTGGCAACCTTGTTGCGTACTGCTTCTGATTCGTAGTCAGAGGTGAACTGAGTGGTGTCTAGGCCAAGGGATTCGGCATATTCGGTGAAAAGGTCCTCAGCTCTTGGGTTAGTGGCCCATTTGTTTTGATTAGCAAAAATCAGGTCGTGCATTTCCCAAAACTTTCCTTGTTGACCTGCCGCCTCGCTTGCCCAGGCAGCCGGGCGGGCGTTTGGGTGAATGGACATGAGTGGGAAGTGACGATAGACAAAGGCGATGCGGTCGCCGTATATATCGGCCAGCTCTTCAACTATGGGCGCGTAAAAAGCGCAGGCCGGGCATTGAAAATCGCTGTACTCAACAAGTAGTAGTTGGGCATCGCGATTACCTTTGACCTGATCTTGTTCATTAATAGCGTCTGTGAGCGCGTTATTCGGGGTTTGGGAATTGCCACCTGAGAGCATGGCGATGGCGACGATGGCGCCAATGATAACAATAATGCCCATAGTCCAGATAAGCACACTCTTGCTCTTGCGTGCGGTACGGGCACTATCGCGGGACTGCTCTTTGCTGGCTTTTTGTTGGTCGTACTGCTCTTTTTTTGAAAGTTGTTCGTTGTTGTCCATATTTTTTATAGCTTTATTACTATTAATTATGCCGGGATTATAGCAGTTTTGGTCTGATTTTGCTATCCTGTAAGGAATGAGGTTATTGAGAAAAGTGAGTCATCCACTGCGTGGGATTATGGCTACTACTAAGCGTGATCTGAGTTTTCGTTTGGAAATTTTTGGTGGTTTTTTGCTTGTGCTTATTTTGGGTTGGCTTTGGCCGGTCAGTCAGGTGGAGCTCTTTGCGATTTTAATTACTTACGGGCTGGTGCTTGTTGCAGAGTTGACTAATACAGCTCTGGAAGCAGCGCTTGATAAACTGCATCCGGAACAGCATGAGTCTATTCGAATAAGTAAAGACGCCGCGGCCGGAGCGGTTTTGATAGCTGTTTGCTTGAACGTGACCGTAGTGGCACTAGTTATTTTGGCGCGTTTCGGTGTGAGCCAATAAAAATAGCTCAAAGTGAATTTTTTTTCATTTAATAAAAAAATGGGCGGCCGCCCATTTTTTAATTAAATGAGAATTTAAGTGATATGTCGATCTTTGAGAAACCTACGACGAGGCTGCGTGCGACGAGGCTGAACCTCGTAACTTTCGTTTCGGGGTTGTTTAGTGTTTGACTGGATGGCTGGGCATGACGAGAGCCGCTAAAATGTAGATAATAATACTGGGAACGACTCCGGTGAAGACGAGGATGAAGATCCAGATGACGCGTAGTAGCGTTGGGTCTACGTTCATGTATTCGGCTAAGCCACCTAAGACCCTGGGTTGCGATATTCGCGCGACGCGTTCTTAGCCAGCTTCGTCAAGCGCAAGGCTTGCCGAGCGAGCGGTAGCCTGTGTGCTACCGCGACTGAGGCATAACGCCGCGATTGGCGAAGCTGGCCAGAACCATTCGGGATACGGCAAATTGCTTCAGGAGCTTCGTTGCTTCGTCCTCGGAGTATCACAACAGGATACACCTTCGGACTCGCGCCTTGCTCCTGAAGCAATTTACCAGTATCGCGACCGGCGAATATCGCAACTCAGGGTCTAGACTCCAGCGAAGAATTTATTATAGTTGCTTTTATATAAACGTTTCATGGTTTTAGTTTAGCTCAGGTGTATTAAATTTTCATTAAATCTGAATCTTCTTAAAAAGCCAGCTACCAATAATGAGTAGGACGAGCGTGACTCCGGCAACTACTGTTAGGTCTAGCCAGATGGGGTGCTCGGCTGAGCCGACCAGGCCGCCGCGGATGGCGTCTACGCCATAGCTGAACGGGTTGAGTTTGGTGATAAGCTCTAAGGCAGGGGGAATATTGGTTAGTGGAAAAAGCGCGCCGGAGAGGAAGAAAATAGGGAACATGACAAAGTTGATGATGAGAGGAAAGGCAGAGGTGTCTTGCATGTGACTGGCAATAACCAGTCCCATGGCCGCGAACAGTAAGCCGATGAGCGCGGCCGCTGTAAGGGCGATGAGCGCGCCGCCAAGAGTAACCTGGGAGATATCAAAGCCGATGAAGATAGCCAAAAAGAAAACAATGATACCTTGAAAAACGGCGACTGTGGCTCCGCCGAGTGCTTTGCCGAGCATGATATAAAAACGAGGGACGGGCGCGACCAGGGTTTCTTTTAAAAATCCAAACATGCGGTCGCCGATAAGCTCGATGCCGATAAAAGTAGAAGTGAAGAGGATGGTCATGCCCACGATGCCGGGTACGAGGAAAGAGATGTAGTCGGTAATACCGCTTTGTTCAACGGTCGGGCCTAGACCATAGCCGAGAGCGATTAGAAAAAGCAGTGGCTGCCCAACAGCGCCCACGATACGGGCTTTATTGCGAAAGTATTTTTTTATTTGGCGGAGCCAGAGAATGTATAAGGCGGACATGGAGAATTTTCAATTTACATTTTTCAATTCCTGCCTGCCGGCAGGCAGGTTCAAACAATTTTCGAATTTCCTATTTTTCTAAAATCTGCCCATTTTTTTACTACGTTTGATGGAGGCATGGGGGTCGGGTTTTTCTTCGCGGATCTGGTGGCCGGTTAGAGAAATAAAAGCATCTTGGAGGTTGGAGGTCTTGGTTTGAGCTTTGAGTTCAGTTGGTGTGCCAATGGCAATTATCTTGCCATAGTCAATTACGCCGACGCGGTCGGCGTAGCGCTCTGCTTCTTCCATGTAGTGGGTCGTGAAGAAGACGGTCATGTTTTCGGTGGTAGATAGTTTTTGGATGTAGTCCCAGATGTAGTTTCGGGTTTGTGGGTCAAGCCCCAGGGTTGGTTCGTCTAAAAAAAGAATTTTGGGGTGGTGAAGCAGGCCTCGGGCTATCTCCATGCGCCGGCGCATGCCGCCACTGAATTCTTTAACTAGGCTGTCTTTGCGCTCCCAGAGGTCAACATAGGTAAGCATGTCTTTTATTCGCTTGGTGCGGGTCGGTTTATCTATTCCGTACAATACGGCGTGGAACTCCATGTTTTCGTAGCAGGTGAGATCGTCGTCGTGGCTTTGCTCCTGAAAAATAATGCCGAAGTTGTGGCGAACATCGTTGGAGTTAGTGGCGGGATCGGCTCCGGCGACTAGAACCTCGCCCCCTGTGCGGTGTAGAAGAGTGGTTAGAATCTTGATGGTTGTAGTCTTGCCGGCGCCGTTTGGGCCGAGAAACGCGAAAATTTCACCGGCGTTCACGTGGAAGGAGGCGTTATCCACGGCGATAAGCTCGCCGTAACTTTTAGTGAGATTAGAAACGGAAATAATTGTTGGCATGGCGCTTAGGGCTCCCGCCTATCAGCGGGTAGGTAGTTTTCAGTGAGTTGAATTATGTTAGTGTACCAGAACGATTGGTGAAAAAACAATGATTCGCGGGAGAAATCTTGAGACTTTTTTCGTCTTTACGTGAACTTCATGCGTGATCTGTATAGTTGGGATTGCGAAAGGTCGGTCTGTTTAAAGATCGGTTTATGCGTATATATGGATGATGCAGAGATAATGATCAAAGACCTTGTCTGTGGCATGGAGATAGCTAAGGGCGGAGCGCCGTCTGCATCGCACATGGGAGAAACGTATTTTTTTGTTCCGCGGATTGCAAGGCAAAATTTGCCGAGGATCCGGAGTTGTATCTCTAGCGGATGCCGGTATCAATGGAGATGTTTAATTCCGTAATACCATTGCCCGCGCCTGCCTGCCGGTAGGCCGGAATGGTGACCGGGTGCGTTTGGTGCGTGCCGCCGATGCCCAGTGGGCTATCAACAGAAACTATATAATTGCCGGCGGGTAGCTCGGCGAAGTAAGTTCCGCCGAGGTTGGGGGTGATGGTTTTGGTGATTTTCCCGTCTATGCTTTTGGCGGTGATTTTGACCTGCGCAAATAGCTCCGGGGTGGGTTTGCAGTTTTGTTGTGGTGGATCAGATTCCACAGGGCAGATTGGGCCAATGCTGACCGTGCCGGAAAGCTCGCCATATTGAATATTTTTGCCGGAGTTAATTTGGCCGGAAAAAACAGCCTTGCCTGCAAAGGTGATACTAATGTTTGCCGAGTGGGCGATGTTACTCGCGGAAAAGTGAATCTCTTGCGGCTCGCCAACAACTTGGATGCAGATGGCGTCCGGATTGGCGTTTTTTATCTCAACGTTGATATTTGATGTCGGGTAGTCCATTGTCGCCATACCGGCTACCTGCCAGTCCACGCACGGCGTACCGCGGGCTAGGGTGCCGGTCAGGGTGAGTGTGCCGAACTGATTGGTCTCTGGTTCGTAGCGTAGAGTTAATTCGCCAATACCGGTTTCAATCTGGCGTGTGATTTCGCCGTTGCTATTTTCAACAGGTGGCTTTGATGGCTCCCAGCCTTCCGGTTGCCAAAAAATGCTTCCGTAGGGGCAGACTTCTTCATACGTTTTGTCTTCGGGGACAAGGTCGCACTGCCAAACCACGCAGGTTTGGTCTGTGGCTGACTCACATTCAGACTTGGTTAGATATCCTGTTTCTGCTACAGGCGTAGCGGTTTTTTCTTGGGCGATGTAATAGGCTCCGCCACCTATAAACAAGGCTAAAATAATGAGTGCTACTGTGGAAATAGCACCTTTTTGCGATTGCGTGTTCATATTACCAATAGATAACGAATGAGCCAGAAAATACTTACAGTGGTGCCCGGGGAGAGACTCGAACTCTCACGCCTTGCGGCACGGGGTTTTGAATCCCGGTTGTCTACCAGTTCCAACACCCGGGCGAGGGTTTGGAGATACGAGTATTTTATCCCTTTTCGGTGGCGAATTCAAGCGAATCGGGTTATAATTTTGAAGATATAAATTTTCCCACGAGATTCTTCGCGGCCCTCCTTCGCACGAGGCTACGGACGGGCGCGGCGCTCAGAATGACAGTGGGCGCGAATTTAGAATAATTAGAGTAATTAGAATAATTCATGAATCCGCCCATTCAACAGCCGGTCTTTCTGATAGAGACGCATAAAATTGGTGTTAACCCTTTCCAGCCTCGAAAATATTTTGACGAGGAAAAGCTGAAGGAGTTAGCCAGCTCTATCCGGGAGTATGGTATTTTACAGCCGCTCGTAGTCACTAAAGTAGAAGAGGTGACAGATACCGGTACGAATGTTCGGTATGAGCTTATCGCCGGAGAGCGACGTTGGCGGGCCAGTCAGTTGGTTGGACTAGAGCGCGTACCGGCCATTATCAAGAATGTTGGTTTGGATCGCGAGCGGTTGGAGATGGCGATTGTGGAAAACGTGCAAAGGGCGGATCTTAATCCGATAGAGTCCGCGCGCGCGTATAGCCGTCTGCAAGATGAGTTTCAACTGACTCAGCGAGAGATCGCGGCGCGCATTGGCAAGAGCCGGGAGTCGGTGGCGAACTGCATGCGTTTATTAAACCTCCCAACGGTTATTCAAGAAGCTGTCAGTATGGGCCAGGTGGGTGAGAGTCAGGCGCGGTTGCTGCTTTCTGTAGACGACATCCAGCAACAGGAGTTGCTGTTTGCGGATATTTTGAAAAATAATTTGAGCGTGCGCGAGCTGAAGGGTAAGATTGATTATTTGAAATCTATTGGCCGTAAAAAAGAGCCGGGCGAGCAGCAGCGAATGGGGCCGCTTTTTGACCCGGAGACTGAGAGTATTAAAAAGCAGTTGGAGGAAACGCTTGGTACGCCCGTTAAGGTAGAGCGCGCCGGCGATCACGGCAAGATAACTATTGAGTACTCAACCATGGATGATCTTAAGGCTCTTTTGGGCCGCCTGGGCCATCAGGATGCTCAGTCCGAGTTTGCGCCACCTTCAGAGACAACTTTAGCTGAGGCAGAAGCGCAGAGTGAACCGGATACCTTTGACGAAAGAATTGAGGAAAGACACTACGGTCCGGAGCACTCGGATGATTCAGGCGGTGTGCCCCCGGTTGACCTGCCGACCGACCAAGCAGGTTTGCCAACGCAGTCAGAATCGGAGGAGCCGGAGTTTACGATTTAGACATCAAACGAATTATGAATCCTTTACTAATTTACGAATCTGAATACAGCCTTCTTTCATACGTAAATTCGTAACTACATTCGTAATTAGTCTGATTTTTTCTTCCAGCCGCGCTTCTTTTTTGGTTCTTTGAGTATTTCCAGGGCGCGTTCTAGGGTGATGGTGTAGACGTCGTCTTCCTTAAGAGAGCGGAAGTCTTTTTGATGCACGATATAGGGTCCGAAGCGGCCGATGCTGGCGCTTATCATCTCTCCCGTCTCCGGGTGCGGGCCCAGCTCGCGTGGCAGGGATAGGTAGTGAAGAGCCTCGGCTAGGGTTACTTCGCTTGGGTCTTTTTCTTTGGGGATAGATGCGCGGCGAGGCTTTTTATTCTTACCTGCCCCGAGCTTGGTCGAGGGGTCTGGTTTTTCTCCCAGCTGAACATACGGCCCAAAGCGACCATCCAGCACATAGACTGCCAGGCCAGACTTCGGGTCTGTGCCGATTGGTTCGGGTTCGCCGATTTCTTTGCCGTCTATTGTGCGCATGCCTTTGCAGTCCGGGAACTGGTTGCAACTTAGAAATTTTCCGCCGCGGCCCAGTTTGATGATCATGGGCGCTCCGCATTTTGGGCAGACGATGTCTTTATCTGCTTCACCAAGCGTGGTCAGCTTGGCGGTCTTTTCTTTGCTCTTTACTTCAGCCAAAAACGGCTTATAAAACTGCCGCAAGGTTGGTTCGTACTGGCGTTTTCCTTCGGCGATTTCGTCCAGCTCGTTTTCCATCTCCGCGGTGAAAGTGTCGCTGATGTAGTTGCCAAAGTTTTCTTCCAAAAAACTGGAGACCACATCACCGGTGTCAGTCGGGATAAGAGTGCGTCCTTCTTTCTCTACGTAGCCCCGCTGAATTATCGTGTCAATAATAGAGGCGTAGGTAGACGGCCGGCCAATACCGCGCTTTTCCAGCTCTTTGACCAGGCCCGCTTCGGAGTAACGGTTTGGCGGAGTGGTTTGCTTTTCTTCAGTTTCAAGGTTTAGTAGTTTGAGCGGGTCGGCCGGGGCGACTTTGGGCAGGAGAGTTTCTTTACCTTTTGCGTCTGGGTCGGCCACTAGCCAGCCCTCTTTAAGGATCCGAGAGCCGTTAGCGCTGAATGTTGGTATGTTTTCTTGACCAACACTTGTACTTATTTTGGTGCGCATCAGCAAGGCATCCACCATTTGCGAGGCAACGGCCCGGCGCCAGATAAGTTCGTAGAGCTTTTTTTGGTCTTCCGTTGTACCGGCGAGCTCCTTAGTGAAGTTGGTTGGGCGGACGGCCTCGTGCGCTTCTTGAGCATTCTTAGCTTTTGTTTTGTATTCACGGCCTTCGTGCATATCCGCACCAAATTTTTTTGTGACCACGTCTTTTATCTGCGCAAGCGCTACAGCAGACATATTAAAGCTGTCGGTTCGCATGTAGGTGATGTGTCCGGCTTCGTAAAGTTTTTGGGCGGTCATCATGGTGCGCTTGGGCGAGAACCCGAGACGAGTGGAGGCGGTCTGTTGTAGGGTTGAGGTTGAAAAAGGTGGCAACGCAGCGCGTTTAGTTTCAGTCTCCGTTACTTTGGCAACGCTCCAGTCGCCGGCGCGCGCGGCCTGGGCGATTTTATCCGCAGATATGCCTGTCTTTGGTTCTTCGTCGCAGATAGCGGTGAAGGTTTTTTTGTCTTTTGTTTCAAGCTCGGCGGACAAAACAAAAAAAGTCTCGGGCACAAAGGCTCGGATCTCTCGCTCTCGCTCCATGATTATTCGCAGAGCCGGAGATTGTACCCGGCCGGCAGAAAGGCCGTACCTGACTTTTTTCCAGATAAGGCCGGAGAGGTCGTAGCCGACGAGCCGGTCTAAGACGCGGCGAGCTTCTTGAGCTTCTTTGAGTTTCATGTCTATCTCGCGCGGCTTAGTCAGCGCTTCAAGCACGGCGTCTTTAGTTATCTCGTTGAAAACAATTCGTTTTGCGTTTTTTACGCCTACGGCTTCGCTTACGTGCCAAGCGATCGCTTCACCTTCGCGGTCAGGGTCTGTTGCCAGCAAGACCTCGCTTGCGCTTTTAGCCAGCCGTTTTATTTCGGCCACTACTTTTTCCTTGCCTTTGGATATCTCGTAGTGGGGGATGAAGCCGCCCTCAATATCAATGGCCTTTTTATTAGACTTTGGCAGGTCGCGAACGTGGCCAACAGATGCGACCACGGTGAAGTCTTTGCCGACGTATTTACCAATGGTTTTTGCTTTGGCTGGCGATTCTACGATAAGTAATTTAGACATGATGATAGTAATTTCTAATGCCTGCCGGCAGGCAGGGAAAATTGCTTAGACCTGCCTGCCGGCAGGCAGGAATTAGAAATTGAAAATTAGAAATTATCTTGCAGAGTATCTCCCGTTATCTTCGGCAATGTATTCTTCCAAAGATAGCATAGTCAATTCTTGATTGATAACGATTGGGTCAAGTTTTGTTTGCTCACAAAGAGCGTCTATGTGCAGTGGATCAGAAGAAGACATAAGCACAGTTAAAATGATTTGTTGATTTTGCGCAAGTGAAGAAATATCTAACCGAAGTTTTTTAGTGTCTTGAGAAGGCGTTTTAATGCCGAGATGCTTTTGTATATCCTGCGCGCAGGTTATGAGGGTGGCACCTGATTTGAGCAGGGCATGAGATCCGGCGTAGTTGTGGTTATTGATGGCGCCGGGGACGACAAAAATGGGGCGGTTTTGCTGTTTTGCGAAGCGAGCAGTGACAAGGGCGCCAGAGCGATCTGGTGCTTCGATAACGATGACTGCTTTGGCTAACGCGCTGATAATCCGGTTGCGGGCTAGGAAAAATCTGGGTAGCGCCTCTGTACCTGGGGGATATTCGGATATAAGGCCGCCACCCGACTCAAGCATTTTATTTGCAAGTTGTTCGTGGCTTGCCGGGTAGACTTTATCTAGTCCGCGGGCCAGGACGGCGTATGTTTTGCCACCGCCTTCAAGCGCGCCGGCGTGAGCGGCTCCGTCAATGCCGAGAGCAAGGCCGCTGACGATGCCTACGCCCGCGCGGGCAAGGTCGCGGGCGATGTTAAAGGCTGAGTCTAAGCCCGTCTTGCCGGCTTTACGGGTGCCGACAATTGCGACTAAGATCTCGTCTTGCGTTGGTAAACAGCCTTTATAATACAGGCCACTAATTGGTGGCTTCCGCACAGCGCTAATTTGGGTTGGAAATCGTGGATCGGAGGCAAGGATAAGAGGGATAGAGAGTCGTTGTTTGGGTAGGTCTGAGTGGGGCACGTTGTGGTATAATTATTTTGTGAATGCGTTTAAGAAGAGGCTATTGATCCGGTTAGCGATCTTGGGTGGCGGTATGATACTGCTTGTTCTTTTTATTATTCTTCTAAATGTGGATATTAACAAGCGCATGGTGGCCATTGAAGAGTCAAAAGCCCTTTTGGCAAGCCGGGACGAGGCAGTTTCTTTGTTGACACATTCGCAGCTGGACTTGGAAAGAGTAGAGAATGGGATCAGTGTTTTGGGGCGGGTACTACCGAATAAAGACGAGCTGATTAATTTTCCGCGGGAGTTGGAGGGCATGGCGAATAAGTATCTGCTGGATATTGGATTTAGTTTTGGTGTTGAGTCTGCGGGTGTTGAGTCGCGACCGAACTCAATTAGTTTTACGATGACGCTTAGTGGCGCGTATGAAGACATAACAGATTTTTTGGAAGAGCTGGAAGAGCATCGCTATATTATCTTAATTGATTCAGCAGAAGTTAGAAGAGGTAATGACGGGCGGTATTCGTTTTTAACGGGCGGTAGTATTTATACACGAGCGGAAAGTAATGAGGGGTAGTTAATAGAGTTTTAAACATCTGATGCAGGTAAAAATTTTAAGCGCGCGAAAAAAAGAGATCTTGTTTATCACGGGGAGTGTTTTGTTGCTTTTTATTCTTGGTCTTTGTGTATTCTTGTTGGTAAATCTTGTGGCTGATAAGGCGACTACGGTTTATACCACAACTCCTCAACAAGAGGTGAATCAAACGAAGCTTCTTATAGATAGGTATTATGAAGTCGCGGAAAAGTTATTTCCTGATGGGGCGCCGTCTATAGAGCCGGACACTCCTGTCTTGCCGAGCCAGGCAGCGACAAGCACCCCTGCAACTACCACGCCGGCAGAGCCTTCATCGTCAACGCAGAATTGACGAATACTGGTAAAACCAGTAAAATGGCAATCACTGTTTCAGGTTTTCAATTTGGGCGCATAGTTCAGTGGTAGAACGCTGTCCTGATAAGACAGAGGTCGTAGGTCCGATTCCTACTGCGCCCACTATGTTGTAAAAATGTTTAATTTCTAAAACATTAATTAGCAAATTAAGCATTTTACTATGAGCAAAAAACTTTCAAACCTAATAAAGGCCGAGACTAAGCGTCAGCAAGAGACGCTTGGTCTGATTCCGTCTGAAAACATTGCCAGCCCGGCCGTGCTCGCGGCCTTGGGTAGCCCGCTGACTAACAAGTATTCGGAAGGTTATCCCGGTAAACGTTACTATCAGGGAAACCAAATTGTGGACGAGATTGAACTTTACGCGCAAGAGCAGGGGCTGAAGGCGTTTGGCTTGCGTGGCGCGCTGAGTAGCGTCTTGCCTATGAGCGAGAGCAAGGTATCTGAGCTGAAAGGGCTTGGAAATTCTTGGTTTTTGAATGTGCAGGCACACTCTGGAAGCCCGGCAAACGCGGCCATTTATTTCGCGTTGGCGGAGCCGGGGGATACGGTAATGGGCCAGAGTCTGGCGCATGGCGGGCATCTTACTCACGGCGCGAACTTAAACTTTTCTAGTCGCTTTTATAACGCGGTTCAGTATGGCCTGGATCCGAAGAAGGATTTGATTGATTACGACCAGGTTGAGAGCTTGGCGAAGCGTCATAAGCCTCGGATAATCTACTCCGGAACAACGGCCTATCCGCAGATAATTGATTTTAAGCGGTTTGGTAAGATTGCTAAAAGTGTTGGTGCGTATCACGTGGCGGACGTAAGCCACATTGCCGGGCTGATTGCCGGGGGAGCACATCAAGCGCCGTTTCCATATGCAGATGTGGTTATGGCGACGACGCATAAGACGATGCGTGGTCCGCGTGGCGCGGTTATCTTTAGTAAAGGTCCGGAGCTGGCGTACAAGATAAACAAGGCGATTATTCCGGGGCTTCAAGGTGGCCCGCATAACAATGTGACGGCGGCGATTGCTGTGATGTTTGAGGAGATGCAAAAGGTGGCCTTCAAGCGGTACGCCAAGCAGGTGGTTAAGAACGCAGCCGTGCTCGCGGCGGAGCTGAAACGTTACGGCTTTGCGCTAGTCTCTGGTGGGACCAAGACCCACCTTATCCTGATTGATTTGAAGAGTAAGAATATTACCGGGAAGGCCGCCGCTTTGCTTTTGGAAGAAGCGGGGATTGTGGCGAACAAGAATTCGGTGCCGGGAGATGAGAAACCGTTTAACCCTTCCGGATTGCGTATTGGCACACCGCTTCTTACCAGTCGCGGTATGAAGGAAAAGGAGATGAAGGAGGTGGCGATGTTCATGCATCACCTGGTTGACCTGAAGGAGCCGGCGGAGTTTGTCCGTAAGGAAGTGGTGAAGTTATGCAAGAAGTTTCCCCTGCCGTACAAGTAAAATTTTCAATTCTCAATTTCTAATTCCTGCCTGCCGGCAGGCAGGTCTAAACAATTTTCAATGATGCAATTTTTCAATGTTTAAAACATTAGGGAATTAGTTTATTGTTTGAACCTGCCTGCCGGCAGGCAGAAATTGAAAATTCGTAAATTGGAAATTCACCCATATGCTCATAGATGGAAGCGCGGTTGCGCACAAAATATTGGCAGAGTTGAGCAAGCAACCAACTCCGACTAAAGAGCTGGCGGCTGTTTTAGTTGGTGACGACGCGGCTTCGCTGAGTTTTTTGAAACAGAAAAAGGCCGCCGCTGACTTGCTTGGAATAAAATTCAAGCTTTATAGGTTTTCCGACTCGCTCTCTCAGCACGATTTGATTGCTAAGGTAAGCGCTCTTTCCTCCGATCCAAGTATCGGTGCCATGATTGTTCAGTTGCCATTGCCACCGCAGTTTGACCGAATAGCCGTACTTAACGCTATTGGAATTGCAAAAGACGTGGACGTTCTAAACGGAGAAACAGCCAAGGTGCTGGCGCCGGCGGCGGGCTCTCTGCAGAGACTACTCAAGGAGATTAAGTTTGATGTGCGAGATAAACAGGTGGTGGTGGTTGGTTCGGGAATGCTTATCGGCCGACCTATTATCAGCTGGCTGATGGGACAGGTGCAACAGCTGACTGTGGTTAACAAAGGAGGCTATGATCCCAAGATAGTACGCACGGCTGATTTGGTGGTAACCGGAACTGGCGTGCCTCGGCTTATACGCGGCGAACATATTAAAAAGGGAGCAATCGTCATTGACTATGGCTACGGCCGCGACGAAGAAGATCAGCTGACTGGAGACGTTGATCTTAAATCTGTTCAGCGCGTTGCCAGCTATGTTACTCCCACTCCCGGTGGTACCGGGCCGGTTGTGGTGGCGATGCTTTTGGCGAACTTTTATAAGCTTGCGTCTTGATATTGAAGTAAGTTTTGCGTAGTATATGTGTACGCGCGTTTAGCTCAGTGGTAGAGCGTTTCGTTGACATCGAAAAGGTCGGAAGTTCAATCCTTCCAACGCGCACACTTCGACAGGCTCAGTGCAAGATCAGCGAGATATGAATAAACAGCAAATACTTGTTATTGGTGGAGGAGATACCTTTGATACCTACGAGCAGTATCTCGAGTTTTTAAGGACGTTTTCAATTGACCCGGAGCGCTTGAAGCCGTACGTTGGCTGGAAGCTTCGCTTACAGGAGGACCTAGGCGACCGGTATGAGGTGTTCGCGCCAAAGATGCCAAATGTTTCAAACGCAAAGTACGAAGAGTGGGATATCTGGATATCCCGGGTTTTGCCCCTTCTGCGCGATGATTTGTTGGTCATCGGTCACTCGCTGGGTGGGGTGTTTTTGGCAAAGTATCTTTCGGAAAAAACTTCGCCGAGGAAGATCCGCTCGGCTATCTTGCTGGCGGCGCCGGCGTATGATTTAGAGGGTGAGCCACTGGCGAGTTTTCGGCTTCAGCCTTTGCTAGATAATTTTCAGTCCCAGGTGGAGCAGATTTATCTACTACACAGTAGGGATGATAAGGTAGTGCCGTTTGCGCACTTGGCGGAGTATAAAAAACTTTTGCCAGAGGCGAAGGTGGTGGAGTTTGCGGAGTATGGGCATTTTAATATTGAGGATTTTCCGGAGTTGACGTCACTAATCACTAATATTCACTAATCAAACGAATAATTACAGCGCATTAGGCGGTTTTGTGTTCATTTGCGATTAGTGAAGTCCATGGGTCTATGAAGCTAAATATTGTATTTGAAAACTCTGACCTGCTTGTTGTGAATAAACCAGCGAGCGTTTTGGTGCACGGTATTTATGACAAGTACGGGCCGCGGCATACGGAAAAGACCTTAGCCGACTATGTGGTAGAGCAGTATCCGGAAGTCGCTGAGGTGGGTGACAAGCCGAGTGAGCGGCCGGGGGTGGTGCATCGCTTAGACCGAGAGACCTCGGGGGTGATCGTGTTCGCGCGTAACCAACAAACCTTTACCTATCTCAAGGGTTTGTTTTCCGCCGCCAGTCGGGGAGAGGAGTCGCAGATAACGAAGACCTACACTGCGCTGGTCTGGGGGCGGGTGAAGGAGCTGACCGGAGTTATAGATAAGCCGATTAGTATTCGTAACGGCTCGGTCAAGCGGACGGTGCACGACGGGCGGATGACGCGCCCGGCTATAACTGAATATGCAGTGCAAAAATATTTTCAGGCAGGCAAAGATGAATTCACGCTCCTAAACGCCAGTCCAAAAACGGGGCGGACGCATCAGATTCGCGTGCACTTAAACGCCATTAATCACCCGGTCTATGGGGATAAGTTGTATGGGAAAAAGGGCGATATCTTTGAGCTTGGCCGTCAGTTTCTTCACGCCTCTACCTTGGAGTTTCCACTAGCAAATGGTGAACGGATTGTAGTTGCTGCGGAGGTGCCAATAGAGCTTAAAAATCTTCTTGCGAATCTTTCACCAGTGTTAAATCTAGAATAAGGCGGCCGGGTGGGTCGTCGTTTTCATATGTGAATGTTTGTTCTCCGGATTCTTGCCAGACATAACCTTCGGGTGCTTCGATGCTGTAGGAAAAGCTGGTGAGGACTCCGCTTTGGCGTTCAAAGATGAATTGGTAAGGAGTGTTGGCTTGCTGAATTGGAACAAGGGTGGCCGGGTCGTAATCAACGGAGAAAGTGCGTGTTTTGCCTACAGGTGTGTTTACCCAGGCGGCAAAGACGGTTTTGTTGTGGGCGGTGAACTGTTCCAGTCTACTCGCCGGTAGGAAGCTCATGGTGGCCGCTATTTGCGCGAGGTCGCCGTCGGTTTCGTAGTTGGTGTAGTCGCGCTTGATTGTTGTTGGCCAGGGGTTTTGGCCGGAGGCGCTGATGGCTCTGGCGCCGGTTGGTGCGTAGAGTTGGAGGTAGTTTTTGTTAGTGGCGTTGTACCACCATTCTGTTTGGCCGGTGCCGGTGTGGGTTCTGGTTATAGTTGCGGTGTTGCTGAGAGTGCCGTCGCTATTAATTTTACTTTGAAGATTGATGGATTGGTCTATAAAGATGTCTGTTTTTTGGCCAGCGATATTCGCGTTAACAACGGCCAAGTAGTCAGCGGGAGCGGTTTCACTGAGAGAGGCGACTTCGCCACCAAGTCCGGATTCTTCTATGTACGCTTGAAGTGTTGGATTATTGATGTATGTCATGATGTTGCGTCGGTTGATGTGGGTTGCGAGGCGGTCGCGCAGTTCACTGCGCTCGGTGTCGTTAAGATTAACGAGCCGATCTAGCAAGATAGGAGTTAGGACCTTGAGGATTCGTTTTGGTTCGTTGCGGGCTTTGTCTGGGCCGGTTTCCACTTCGCGTTGGACCTCGGCTAAAAAGTTTTCCGCGTCTAAGGTTAGGTCGTACTCTTGTAGCTCAACCGGCCCAATGAGGTCGATTATGTCTTCAATGACGTGCACGTTGATGGCGATGGCGCCGTCAAAGGAGAGGTTTTGTTCGCTGTAAATCTTAGAGCTGTTTAATAGGTCTATAACTTGGCGAGCAGAGGTTGGGTAGTCAAAAAACCAGTTGGCGTCACGCGCCTCCCAGTCTTTTGTTATGCGCTGTAGGGGTTCGGGGGGGATGAGCTGAACATCAAGTTGACCGTCTGGTTCGTAAATGTCTATGACGGTGATGTTCGCAAGGCTGGCTTGACGCAAGACGATGTGGGCGTAACTGCCGATAAAACCGCCGCCGGGCCGGATCTCGGAGGCGTTTTGGAACAAGACGAGCAGGTCCCGGTCATACGGGGCGCTGAGATAGGTGACGAGCGACTGAACGGCTTGGTCTAGGCTTTGTAGTTTGTCTTCCAGAGCTAGGAGTTCGGTGATGGCAACAGGCCCAAGCTGTTCTTTGCGATTTTTTAGTTGGTGAACGTAGCCGGAGAGGGCGATTAGTTTTTCATCAAACAAAAGAAGGCGGTTAAGTAGTTCTTCTCCCTGTTGGCTAAGGACGAGTTGTAGGCCGTGCTGTTTTAGGAAAGAGATGTCGTCACTTATATCAATGGCGGTGTCGGATATGCCAATGAGTTCTTTGAAAACGTCCGGAATATCGGCAAACTGTTTGAAAAAGCGGCCGCCAACAGTGCTTAGCTGGCCGACGCCGTAGCGGTTTGTGGTGGAGGCGGCGTTTTTAAGTTCGCCGCTAATGGCAAGCAGGGACGAGCGAGCGGAGTCAACGTCCAGTTCTTTTAATGCGGCGCTGGCGAGAGTGAGTTGTTCGTAGATGCGGGCGGTGGACTGCTGGATATACTGCTCAAGAAAAACTGCACGGAATCCGTAAAAGCCCAGAGCCAGAATTATTATTGCCAGCGAGCCATAAAAAATGCCGCGATGATGGTGCCGCGGTTTATTTTCCGGTGGTGTCAGCTCGGACGACTCGACTATTGGGCGGATCGTTGTTGGCGCGGACGACTCGCGCGGGTGATAAATATCTTTGACTTTTTGATGGATGTGAAAGCTCATGATGTTTGTTGTTTAAGTCGCGACATTTTTGAATATCGTTCGCATCTGAGTAGCGGTTTTTTCCCAACGAAAATTTTGCGCGTTTTTTGTGCCGGCTGTGATTATAGTATCTCGCACATGGCTGTTGCTTTCAATCGTTTGCAGGGCTTCGGCTAGGTCGCTAGTGCGCCATGGGTCTACTAAAAGTGCTGAGTCGCCGAGGATCTCCGGCAAAGAGGTGCGGTCCGCGGCAATTACGGGTGTGCCACAGGCTTGGGCTTCAAGCGGGGGAAAGCCAAAGCCTTCAAAAAAAGATGGGTAGACAAAGGCGCGGGCGGCGGCGTAAAGCGGTGCGCGCTGCTGGTCGCTTACGTTGTGGAGAAAGCGAATGTCTGCCGAACTGGTGGAGGCGCGGGCCGCCGCGAAGATCTCCTTGCTTCCGTAACCGGGCCGGCCGGCCAGGACAAGCTGGTAGTCGGCGAAATTCTTGTCAGTAGACTTTAGGAGAGTAAAGGCGTGAATAAGGGTGATGATGTTTTTTCTTTTTTCCAGCGCGCCCAGGTATAAAAAATACGGGCGATGCAGTTGGTAAGTGGTTTTGAGAAGGTCTAGCTCGTTTTTGTTGGTGGTGAAATTGGTAAATTCCGGAGCTAATCCGGAGTAGACGACTGATATTTTTTCGGGCGGGACTCCTAGGAACTCAACGAGGTCTGATTTTGTAAACTCGCTGACGGCGACTATGTGCGCCGCGTTTTGAGCCTGTTGTTGATAGCGTTGGAGCCAGTGCCAGAGTTGTTGCTTGGGTGAAAAGAATTTTGGGAAGCGCAAGAAGGAGAGGTCGTGGAAAGTGACTACGCGTGGGAGGCGCGAATTTGGTAGCAGATTAAAATGCGGACTGAATATCAGATTCGCGGTTGAGGCGAATCGTTCCGGCTTTGGGGCATTAAAAAATCGAAAGGAGGAATCCAGCAATCGATTAGGGACGTGCCGGTCGATTATGTGGATGCGAGGATGCATGCGCCAGTCATCCGGTAGAGGCTGCTTAAAAAAGCCGTTGTAGAAGAAGGTGTACTCGTCTTTTGGGTCTGTGCGTAGGAGGTGGGTCAGCAGTTCTCTGGTGTAGCCGGAGATCCCGCTGGTCCCACCACGAGCCAAGAGCCGGATGTCCGTAAAGATATGCATAGGTTCAGTATAACGCAGGTAGCTGATAGCAAGTAGCTAAAGTTGACGAATCAGCATACATTCTGTATACTCTGTCCTATTGTTGCGAATGTACCTCTACGTATTAGGTACTAAGCACTAAGTACTAATTCTATGATTCACGATCTAGTAAATCCAAAGATTCGACCGGGTGCCACGGTGCGTGTTTTTGAGACCATCCAAGAGGGAGGTAAAGAGCGCGTGCGCCGATTTGAGGGCATGGTTTTGGCTCGTAAGCACGGTAACGAGCCGGGCGCGAGTTTTACGGTGCGTTCTACGGTTGCCGGAGTTGGCGTGGAAAAAGTTTTTCCGGTTCACTCTCAAACCATCAGTAAGGTGGAGGTGCTAAGCTCTCCAAAGAATGTACGTCGCTCTAAGCTTTATTATATTCGCGACATCTCTCGTAAGATGATCCGTAAGAAGACGGCGATTAAGGAGGACGTATCCGGCGAGGTGCGCGCTGAGCTAAAGGCAGAAGCGAAAGCAGAGGCCAAGGCGGTGGCGGAAGCCAAGGCGGCCGAGGAGGTTAAAGTAGCTGCCGAGGAGCAGGCGGTTGCAGAGGCTAAGGCAAAAGAAGAGGCTGATGCCAAAAAGGCAGAGGAGGCCAAGGTATCCGCAGAGGTGAATGAAAATACGGCCACCGCAGAAACTCAGAACACCGAAGAGACCGAAGAGACTGAAGAGGCACCGAAGCAAGAAGATTCAAAAACAGAGTAAATAAAAAACCCCGGACGTAACGACCCGGGGTTTTTGTTACCGGTCATAAAAAGAAACAGCCGTTTCTTTTTATGACCGGTTTCCATCTGCACCTGTTTTTATCGCGATCGCGACAAAAAGGGGTGCAGAAAATATCTGCCATCTATTTCGCAATTTCGCGAAATTGCGAAATAGATCATTTAATTAAAAAGTATGCGGTCGCATACTTTTTAATTAAATGAGTATCTGTAGCTTTGGTTGAAAAAAGGATTCAGTTCAGGTAAAATCTGGCTATTGCCCGGGTGGCGAAACTGGTAACCGCGCCACCTTGAGGTGGTGGTGCTGAAAGGCTTGGAGGTTCGAGTCCTCTCCCGGGCACAGAAAAATAAACGGCTCAACGGGATTTCCCGTTGAGCCGTTTGGGGATGGTGGGTATATTTTCGGAGTTTTGTGATACTCTCAAGATATACGTTGAAATATTTTCAGAATCTTAAATGATATTTTTAGACTATGAATGAAGAATTTGATCCGGCAAAAATAGAGCAGCCGGTTGATATTTTAGCGAAGATCAATTCTGCTCTAACGGGTTTGGGTAGCACGATGCAATGGCTTAGAGCGCCTGATGCTCGGTCGGAATATAAACCACTTGAGGGCAGGAGGATCGTCATGGTTGACGACGTTCAAATGGTTTTAGAGGGAATGTTGCCGGAGCTTATTGTAGCGACTAGTGGGAACGCGGAGCCGATTCATTTCACCGGACAACAAGTTGAAGATTTAATCGCGCAAATTCTAAGTGCTAACCCGGAGATTGTTCTTGTTGATTATCATTTGTCGGAGCAGCTAAAGGGATCTGAAGTAACCGCATTGCTTCGCAGGGCGGGTTTCACTGGTACAGTTATTGGTTTTTCGTCAGATCCGGATACGGTGCGAGCAATGGAGCGGGCGGGCGGAAATGGTTGTGTGAAAAAAGAGGCGGGATTCCCGGAAGACACTGTAATTGAATTGGCTAAATTTATTGAATCTAAAAATTTGTGAAATGGGGATGTACCGTGCTCTAAATGAGAGGGCGTACCAGGGGGCTCTTGTGTTCGCTTCTTCAGCCGTCGGCATGATCACGATCGCGCTGTGGAGTTTTTTAGAAGCTAGTTTCTGGTTTATTGCGCCTGATTTTATTCTGCTGTTGTTTCTTGTTCTTTTACCTTCTCAAAAGGGTAAATTATTTTGGACTGTTCTGATTGCTTCGCTCGTGGGCGGCGGTGCCTATTTTATCGCGAACCTGATTGATTTTGATGCGATGCGGCAGATCTTATACCAAACGCCGTTTGTGAATTCGGAAATGATCGCAAGAGTCCGGGAGTTTTATCTTGATTACGGCCTGCTGGGTGTTTTAATGCAATCTATTTCTTTTATCTCTTTTAAAATCTGGACGCACTTAGCAGTGGAGGTCGGATTTCAACCAGTGTGGTATTTTTTATTGGTGTGTATATCGCGGGCGCTACGTATCTATGTAGTGGTCATGGTGGGAGTTTATCTTTCTAGATTCGCGACGCTAGCGCGGCGTCACTTCGTGCCGCTGGTAAGTTTATATGCCGTTGCTTCATTAACACTTCTTTTTATAGTGGAATGAAATCTAATTTGTACAATTTTTTCACTGAGCTGTGCCAGCGGTATCCGTCTCGGATAGCGTTTATTGAAAGGGGCAAGTATCGCCGCCGAATCTGGACCTATGCGGAGGTGCACGAGCGGGTTGGGCAGCTTGGCCAGTTTCTTGATCAGCAAGGCTTTACTCGCGGCGACAAAGTTATTCTCTGCGCGCCTAATAGCGTGTGGTGGGCCGTAATTTTTTTGGCCTGTATGCGCAGGGGCATCACCCTAGTGCCGCTAGACGTTAACTCGTCGCCGGATTTTATTGAGCGAATCGTCTCGCTAACTAATGCCCGCGGGTTTATCTCTTCCAGGGCTGTGCCCACGGTTGGGGCAGTTCATGCTCCTGTTTTATTGATCGAAGATCTTCCGGGAGCGTTAGCAGATATACCTTTAATGCGGGCAGGAGAAGATGAGCCGCCACGCTTAACTGAAGAGCTAGAGATTGTCTTTAGCTCCGGTAGCACCGGTGAGCCTAAGGGGGTCGTGCTGACACATGAAAATGTTTATTCAAACATGCGAGAGCTTGTTGAATTAGCTGCCGCGTTGCCGCGTCGTTTTCTTTCAATTGTGCCGCTAAGTCATATGCTTGAACAAACGGGCGGGCTGTTCTTGCCGTTAGCGTTGGGGGCAACTGTTGTTTATAACTACAGTAATCGTCCTCGGGTGCTTGTTCGTGCTTCCTTGGAAGAGCGCGTTACTTCCATTGTCTGTGTACCGGCATTTTTGCAGCTGCTGCGCCCCACTAAAGACTTGGGCAGGCTTAAGGAGTTTTACGTGGGTGGCGCTCCTCTAGACCCGGCCCTGGAGCAGTTTTGGCTTTCCCGTAATGTGGTGGTTTATCAGGGATATGGTCTTACTGAAGCTTCTCCGCTTATTTCTACTAACTCGCTAAATTTTCA
The DNA here is from genome assembly GCA_002773415.1 of Candidatus Harrisonbacteria bacterium CG10_big_fil_rev_8_21_14_0_10_49_15. Classification (GTDB taxonomy): domain Bacteria; phylum Patescibacteriota; class Minisyncoccia; order UBA6257; family 1-14-0-10-44-23; genus 1-14-0-10-49-15. The sequence continues at coordinate 106,662 of PFBD01000020.1, forward strand.
CCGTCCGCAATCGGTTGGGAAAGTACTGCCCGGGGTTTCCGTGCGTCTTGCTGAGGACAAAGAGATATTGGTTCAAGGACCAAATATCAGCTCGGGGTATTATAAAAATCCGGAAGCAACCACTCAGGCTTTTAAGGACGGTTGGTTCGCCACCGGAGATATTGGTGAAATTGATGACGATGGATTTTTATTCATTCGCGGTCGCAAGAAAAACATGATTGTTGGTCCGTCTGGCATGAAGATCTATCCAGAAGACATTGAAAAAGTATTGCTTGGGCAGGAGCTGGTTAAAGATGCGGTTGTCTGCGGCATAGGGGACAATTCGTCAGACATGCGGATCACAGCAGTAGTACTTGCAGAGCAGAAGCTTGACCTAGGTGAGTTAGCGGCTCGCGTTAACACTCAGCTGGCATCGCACCAGCAAGTGCAAGAAATAGTCATCTGGCCAAGTTCTGATTTTCCCCGTACGCCCACTAAAAAAGTCATTCGAAAGGATGTGTGCGAGTATTTGAGTGAAGCTGATCGTGACCTAGAGCCGGTCAATGCTCCGCCAGCCCAGTCAGCGGACCCTGTTCTGGCCATTGTCGCTGCAGTAGCGGCAGTAGCGACAGACAAGGTGCAAGAAAGCTCTAACTTGGTCTCTGATCTGCATATGGATTCCATTAAACGTTTGCAGCTTATTTCTCAGTTGGAAGATGATCTGGGAGCGGAACTGGATGATTCCCAAATTGATCATACCTCTACGGTGTCTGATATACGCCGGCTTGTTTTGAAGACGGCCGCGAACCGGAAACGAATCCTGATTCCGTATTGGCAGGGATCGGTAGTGGTGCGCTGGATCCGTTCGTTGTTACAGATTCTGATATCTATCTTTTTGAGATTATTTCAACGGCTAAGTATTAGCGGCGAGCCACCGCGTCTGAAAGTTGGACCGGTTATTTATGTTGCCAATCATGCCAGTCACTTGGATACGCCCACGGTGATTAGAGCGCTGTCGTCCTCGGGTAGCCGGCGTGTTGCCGTGGCGGCTGCAAAAGATTACTTCTTTAAAGGGGGCGGCAGGCGATTTTTTAGTCAGCTGGTATTTAATGCGTTTCCGCTAGACCGCGATGGTAACTTGCCGGAAAGTTTAACTTTGATTGGCCGAATGTTGGATAAAGGTAACTCTGTGCTTATTTATCCAGAGGGTACGCGTTCGCAGACCGGAGCGATCAAGCCATTTAAAAACGGTATTGGTGTTATCGCGACGGAAATGGGTGTGCCGGTTATTCCGGTAAAAATTTCCGGTAACTTCGGTATTTTGCCAAAAGGGTCTATTGTGCCAAAGAGAGGCTCGGTCACTGTTCGATTTGGGGGAGCGCTGCGGTTGGAAGCGAAGGCTTCATACATCTCTATTACTAAAGCCTTAGAAGAAACGATCCAGAATCTATGAACGTTAAAACCGGTTGTGACATTGTGGAAATTTCCCGCATTGAAGCCATGCTGAAGCAGTCGGAGTTGCTTGGGAAAATTTTTCATCCAAGTGAACTAGAGAGGTTCACGGCCGAGCATTTGGCTGGTATTTTTGCGGTTAAAGAGTCGGCCTTCAAAGCTCTGGGTCTTTCACCAAACTCGTGGTTGAAGTTGGAAGTGAACTATACGCCGGAAGGCAAGCCAAAGATAATATTTTCCAATGATATTTCTCTTGTCGGTGTTATGTCGTGGGATTGTAGCATTTCCCATGACGGCGGCTTTGCCTATGCAGTTGTAGTTGTTCTACAAGACTAACAGGAAGTAGTAGTAGAGAATGACGATGACGCGGGACATGCTGTCAATCCGGTCCAGCACGCCGCCGTGGCCGGGAATAAGCTGACTGCTGTCTTTGACCGCATAAAAACGTTTGAACAAAGAGTTAGTTAATCCGCCAACTAGTCCGAAGACCCCGATTAGTACTGATACGATCAGCCATTGATAGGGCGGCAGATACCCGCCAAGGATAAAGTATAGAAACCATACTCCAAGCAGTGCGCCGGCAACGTGGCCAACGATGCCAATGTAGGTTTTATTTGGGCTGATGTTAGAGGCAATCTTGTATTTGTCTAAAAAGCTGATCTTATGGAAAAATTTTCCGATAATATATGCCCCGATGTCGCTGAGAGAGGTGGCGAAGATTATTAATAGTAGCAAAGACTTGGAGTCATCCAGGGTATTATTTAAGTGGCCGAGCAAGACAGCGTGGCTTAATCCAAAAATTATCCAGATCGCGCTAAAAAGCGAAACAGCCGCTTGATTAAGGCCCTGCTTTGCGTCATTGATCCGGATCGCAACCAATGTGACGCCGATGAAATAAAGTAGGGGTAGAGTGTAAAAGTACTGCGTGAAAAATCCGGCTACAATAACGCTCCAGGCGGATAGCAGTATCAGTAAGACCGTGTAGGCGCGAGGCAGTGATGCCATCCGGGCAATTTCCAGAATGGCCGCGGCCATGAAGAGAAAGAGTACGATCAGGGCGGGAATACCGCCAAGAAAAATACCGGCTAGGTAGATTGGGGTCAAGATGAGCCAGCCAAGATAGCGCTTGCCAAGATGGCTTTGGCTTAAAGCGGAAAATTTAAAGCGGGCGATCGCGAACAACACCAGAAAGCCGACCCCCAATAAAATCGCGGTCCGTATCAAAACGGGAGTTAAAATAGGGTTGAGCAGGGGATTTATAAAATTTGCGTCAGGCATTTTATTCCAGTTCCTTTTTAGTTTTGTTGAAGCGAGTAAGTAGAGTGATTAGTGTGCCGAGCAATATGATCCAAAGGAAGTAGTTCCAGAATTCGCCAGCGCTGGTTACGAACACAACTAGCGCGGCTAAGCCAAGGTAGATCATCCGGTCTGCTTTTCCCATGATGCCGCCGTATTGCCTGCTAGCACCGGCGGCCTTGCTGGCAATACTTAAGTAGCTGTTTAGTAGTATGGCGATTACGGTCACGCTACCCAGGATCAGATCTACAGTCGGTAGCAGGGCGATCGCGAAAAAAATTGCGGCGTCTGAGACTCGGTCTAGGAATTCGTTCAGCACCTCGCCAAACGGTGAGGCGATCCCTAAACTTCGGGACACCTGCCCGTCTAGCGCATTGAGAGCGGTTCTGATGAAGACGGCAATCGGCACGATTACTAACAGCCACGGTGTTTGGGTGGAGTAATATAAACAAGCGGCCGTGACCAGTGAGAAAAGTAAGCCGGCGATGTTCAGGGCAGTTGGGTGTACGCGTTGACGAATTAAATAACTCGTCACCGGCGAAAGGAGCTGCTGGAACTTTGGTTTAATGGAGTAGATTCCCATGCCTTAGAATAGCTAGTGATGCATATTAAAGCAATGATGATGCACTGTATATGTATCGCCGACGGGTGAGCGGGTTTTGGTGTATAATAGAGGAATATGAAAAAAGCACTGGGGGCGGTTTATTTTCGGAATTTTATCTTTGGGGTTGAGGATAGCCTGGTCTCTACAGTGGGCCTGCTTTCGGGTGTGGCCATCGCGGATGTGCCAAGAGCGACTATATTTCTGACGGGTATGGTGCTTATTTTTGTGGAGGCGTTTTCTATGGGCGTGGGTAGCTTTTTGTCTGAGCATTCGGCATCAGATTTTGAGGGCGCGCCTGAGAAGGCGCGCCGGTCTATTGTCTGGCCGGCTTTAGTGATGTTTGTTTCTTACTTTGTTTCCGGCTTTATCCCACTATTTCCATACATTGTTTTACCGGTGTCCGCGGCGCTGGCGGTCTCGGTTGTTGTGTCGCTGTTAGCACTTTTTGGGTTGGGTGCTGTTAGCGGCAAGATAACAAAGAAGAGTGTTGTGCGGGAGGGGTTGAGGATGTTGATTATCGGCGGCGGCGCTGTGCTTTTGGGTGTGCTGGTTGGAAAGATGATTGGGGTGTAGGGAGGAGTTAAGAGATTCTTCACTCGGGCGCGGTGCTCAGAATTACAAAGGAAAAAATAATGACTTACGTCAGCCCTCTATTATCTTTTTAATTAGCGACCGCTAATTAAAAAGATAATATAGGGAGTCTAGAGGGAGCCGTTTGCTATACTTGGTTTATGCAAGAGGTTTCAACAAGGGCGATTGTTTTGGGGAGTTATCCGGCCGGGGAGGCGGACTTGCGGGTGACTTTGTATACGGAAGAGGTGGGAAAAGTGCGGGCGCGGGTGCGGAGCGCCCGGAAGCTTGGGTCAAAGTTGGCGGCGCATGTCCAGCCGCTGATGCTGAGCCATGTTCGGTTGGTGCAGAAAAATACGGTCCAGGTGGTGGACGCGCTGAGTATTAAGAATTTTAAGCAAGACTTGCTGGAGAGTGACTTGCCTAAGGATAGGCAGCATCGCCGCTTGCGTGAAATGTTGGCAGTCTTTCGGATGGTTGACGAGATGACGCTGGATGAGCAGCCGGACAAGGCTTTGTTCGCGCTTTTGGCCGGAGGAGCTGTTTTTGGGAAGGAGATATTGAGCGTACTTGGTTTTGATCCGCTGCATGCGAGTTGTAGTCGCTGTGGCTCGGCTCAAGCTAAGCATTTTAATATTGCGGATACGGAGTATTTGTGCGCGCGTTGCTTTAGAAAAGCAAGGGGAGGTGGGGAGCATTTTTCCATCATAACCCCTCCCAACCTCCCCTTATCTTAAGGGGAGGGGCTTACTTGTGGTAGAATTATCTCATGCAAGAATTTTCAAATGGAGGACAGGCTCAGGGTGGACAGGAGCAAACACCTGCTCCAGCGCCGCAGCCTCAGCCAGCGCCACAGTTTCAGTCTCAACCTGGAATTCAGAATATGCCAAAAAAACCGTCCCGTTCTAAAAAATTGTTGTTGTGGGGGTCGGTGGTTGTTGGTTTGTTGATTGTTGTGGCCTTGGTATTTGCCTGGCTGCGTTTGAGTAGCACGGATAGTATTGCCATTGAGGTCATTTTGCCGGAGCGGGTGCAGGTGGGCGTGCCTTTTGCGGCTGAGGTGCAGGTTTCCAATGGGTCTAACACAGACTTGCGCGACGCGCGGCTGAGTGTTTCCCTGCCAAGTGATATTGCTTTTGTGGGTAGTGGTGCGAGCAAGGTTTTGGATAACAGGTCGCTGGAGTCTATCGCGAGTGGGGTGACTGCGAAGGAGCAGTGGCAGCTTATCGCGCTTAGCACTGAAGACGCTATCAAACAGTTGCGAGTGACAGTTTCGTATCTTCCGGGCCGGGTTAGCTCTCGGTTTGAGCAGGCGGTTACAAAAGACATTGTGCTTGGGTCTGCCGCTGTGGCGCTGGATATTACGACCGGGAACAAGGTTCTGGCCGGCGAGGCTTTTAACGCGATTATCACTTATGAAAATCGTTCGCAGACGCCGTATGAGAATGTGGTGGTCCGGTTTATCACTCCGACTGACTATGTGTTTGAGAGTAGCGAGCCGGAAGCGAGCCGTTCTATTGCCGGTGGTAAGTCTTGGGAGGTTGCTGAGTTGCCACTGCTGGCTCGGGGCGAGATAACCGCTCGGGGTAGTTATAGCGGCGCGACTGGTTCTAATTTTGATTTGCGGGCTATTGTTTCGGCTAAGATAGGGGATGTGGAGTATGCTATCGCGGAAAAAGTGGCGACGATTACGGTTGCGGAGTCGCCACTGGCTCTTGAGATAAGCCTGGATGGCGGGAATGATCGCGTGGTTGAAGCGGGACAGGGGTTGAAGTATACACTGCGCTACCGAAATAATACCGATGTTGGACTCCGAGACGCTATCATCAGCGCTCGCTTTGAAGGGGAGATGTTTGACTTGAAGCAGTTGCAGACTGATGGTGTGCTTCGGGGGAGTGACAACGCGGTTGTTTGGAACGCGAGTCGCGTATCTGAACTTGCGAATATCGCGCCCGGGGCTAGTGGTTCGGTTAGCTTTACGATTCGAACCAAAGACAATTACCCGATAACAACTACTAACTCCAAGAATTTTTTGGTCACGGTGCGCGGGGAGATGGAGTCGCCAACCGTGCCTCGTTTTGTGGACGCGGAGAGGACAGTTGGTTTTGTCGCGGTGACAAATAAAGTTCGTGGACAAGTCGCATTAGAGACTGTTGGTTTTCAAAAAGAGCCGACCGCGCAGATCGTTAATACCGGCCCGGTGCCGCCGAAAGTTGGCCAGGCCACTCAGTACACTATTCACTGGCGGGTCGCGAACTACAGTACAGACATAGCAAACGCAAAGGTTAAGGCTTTCCTTGGGCCGAATGTGCGGTTTACCGGTGTCGCGCAAAGCACGACCGGAGTCCTGCCGACTTACAATGAGCGAACACAAGAGATGAGCTGGGAGATTGCCAAGATCGCCGCGACCAGGGGAGTGTTGAGCGACCCGGTTGAGGCTGTGTTTCAAGTTGAGCTGATACCGTCTGTTGGTCAGGTTGGGAAGTCCCCGATGCTTATTCAAGAATCTTCAATCGTAGCCACGGACTCGTTTACCGGTGTTAGTTTGAGTGATACCGGTAAGGAAGTTGATATTAGCTTGCCGGCTGATTCAACGATAAGTGGTAGTGAGGGGAGGGTGGCGGAGTAGGGGTTGGGAAATGGGAAAATTAGGAAATTAGGAAATTAGGATTGGGAAATTAGGGGATTTTGTGATAGAAATAGGTGTTATGGAACAAGATAAGATGCAGAAAATTGTTGCCTTGTGTAAGCGCCGGGGGTTTGTGTTCCCTTCGTCGGAACTTTATGGCGGCTTCGCGGCCGTTTATGATTACGGCCCGTATGGAGTGGAGCTGGCAAAGAATATCCGGAACACGTGGTGGAAGGCGATGGTACAGGATAATGAGAATATCGTTGGACTTGATTCCAGTATTTTTATGCACCCGAAGATATGGGAGGCGTCTGGTCACACTTCCGGATTTTCCGATCCGCTAACCGAGTGTAAAGAGTGTCATGCCCGTTCGCGCGTTGATCATTTATTGGAGTCTGTGGGTGTTGCGGCGGATGAGAAGATGAGTGCGGAAGAGATTGATGATCTGTTCGCGAAGAACGCGGATAAGCTAAAGTGTCCGAACTGCGGAAAGAATAATTTTACCGAGGTGAAGAAGTTTAATCAGCTGGTTCAGTCAAACCTTGGAAACTTCACAGATGACTGGGCAAAAGAACCGACCTACTTGCGCGGCGAGACGGCGCAGGGAATTTATGTGAATTTTAAAAATGTTTTAGATAGCGCCCGGGTGCGGATCCCGTTTGGAATCGCGCAAATAGGAAAGGCGTTTAGAAATGAGATAACGGCGCGACAGTTTATTTTCCGGAAGCGGGAGTTTGAGCAGATGGAGATGCAGTACTTTGTTAAGCCGGAAGAGATGATGAGCGTCTATGACGAGTGGAAAGAAAAGCGCTGGCAGTATTACCTTGATCTTGGTTTTAAAGAAGAGAATCTGCGCTGGCATAAACACGAGAACTTGGTTTTTTACGCGAAAGAAGCTTACGACATCGAGTATAACTTCCCGTTTGGATTTAAGGAGTTAGAGGGGGTTCACGCGCGCGGGGATTACGATCTAACGAGTCACAGTAAGGCTAGCGGTGTTGATTTGAGTTACATGGATCCAAACACGAACGAGAAGTATATGCCGAATATTGTGGAGACGTCGGTTGGTGTGGACCGGACATTCCTGGCGGTACTTACGGAGAGTTATACGGAAGAGGGATCTGATGAGCAGGCGCGGGTTGTTTTGAAGTTGCCGTATCAGCTCGCGCCTATCAAGGTGGCGGTGTTTCCGCTGTTGCGGAACAAGCCGGCGCTGGTGGAGAAGGCGCACGAGGTTTTCACGGCACTAAAAAAGGAGTTTATGTGTGAGTTTGACGACAACGGCAATGTTGGCAAGCGCTACCGCCGTCAGGACGAGATAGGTACACTGTTCTGTGTGACTATTGACTTTGATACTTTGGAGGGAGGGGAGGATGGCGCGAAAGACACCGTGACTGTGCGAAACAGGGATACCATGAAGCAGGAGAGAGTGGCGATTGGTGAGCTCCAGGCCTATCTAAATGATAGGTTGACAAAATAGGTATAAGTGTGCTATAATGGTAAGATACCAGGCGGTTTCAATGTGAGGCCGTTTTTGGTAGGGATCGATGTTCTTTTCGGGAAGGGAGGTGTCCAATCCGACACCACAAGTTTTTCGTCGTGTTGATCGCCATGGTGGCGATCGTGTTCTCCGTTTTCTCCAACGACGCGGCGTTCGCCGGCAGAAAGGGCCGCGACCGGCTCACGGGCGATGAGCTCGTGAGAATCGCCGGAGAGCGTCAGGCGGCGCGCGAGGCGGCGCGGATTCTGCGCCGGTCGGGCGAGGCAGTACCTCGCCGCGCCACGATCGCGTTCCACAATGCCGACACGGCGTGGAAGGTGATGGATGTCCAGATCTTCCGGGTCAACCGGAATGGCTGGGTCGCCAAGCGGCCGGTGCAGAGCTTCTCGGTGGAGCTCGCGCCCCGCGGCAGCTTCTCCTGGGACAGCGCCGACTTCGGCCGGCGCTACCTCGTGGTCGCGGCCTACGCCGAGAGCGGCGAGGAGATCCTCCGCCGCGCACACGTGCCCGTTCCAAACACAGGCGGGTACACCCTGGCTCTGCCGGGGGACGAGTGGGTGATGAGCATCCAAGCGATGCTCAACAACCTGCTGGTCCACCGAGCGACCAGCAAGGAGTCGGACCAGGACCTCGATCGCGAGATCGAGAACCTGAGGAGCCAGCTCCTCAAGGGCTGACGCCCTTCCGAGAAGAAATCGCCGACAGTCGGGAAACCCCGACCAGTCTGGCGACACGCAAGGTGGCCCCGGTTCGCACACGCGAATCGGGGTCGCTTTCTTTTTCAAAAAGAGAAAACTCTGCTATTGTATCCCTATTCATTCGTTGTTATTTTTTTGACGCCATTAGCATTATTACCTTGCAGCCCATTAGCATTATCCGCTAATACTCCCATGAAACAATCTTACAAAAAAACGACTTTGGAAAATGGCTTGCGGATTATCACTGTGCCTCAGCCGGGGAATTTGGCGACCACGGTATTAGTGCTGGTGGAGACCGGGTCTAAATATGAAACCAAAAACATCAGCGGCGTGGCTCACTTTTTAGAGCACATGTGTTTTAAGGGTACTGTGAAGCGGCCGAGCGCGCGGGTGATTAGTAGCGAGTTGGATGGATTGGGCGCGAGTTACAATGCTTTTACCAGTCAGGAGTATACCGGCTACTATGCTAAGGTGGAGAATCATAAAAATGGCAAGGCTTTGGAGTTGATTGCTGACTTGTATTTAAACCCTATCTTTGATGAAAAGGAGATTGAGACGGAAAAGGGCGTGGTCATTGAAGAGTTGAATATGTACGAGGACATGCCTCAGCGCAAGATCTACGACTACTTCATGCACTTGCTTTACGGCGATCAGCCGGCCGGTTGGGACATTGGTGGTGATCGGGAGATCTTGAAGAAGATGAAGCGGGAAGACTTTTTGAAGTTCCGCGGTGAGCATTATTTGCCGGAGCACACGACGCTGATTATTGCCGGTGGTTTTGATGAAGAGGCGCTTTTGAATTCTGCCACTGAGCTTTTCAAGAGCATGCCATCTGGGGGGAAGGGGCAGAAGTTGGCGGTGACTGAAAGTCAGAGCGAGCCGGCGCTGATGCTTAAGCATAAGGAGTCGGACCAGACGCATCTGCGCATCGGTTTTCGGGCTTTTAGCATGTTTGATAAGCGGCGTTACGCCGCTGAGGTGCTAGCGGATTTGCTTGGTGGCGGCATGAGCTCGCGGCTTTTTCACAAAGTGCGGGAAGATCTTGGCGCGGCTTATTATGTGGGCGCGGAGGCGGACTTGTACACAGACCACGGTTATGTCGCCGCGTACGCCGGTGTGGAGCACTCTAAGTTAAAGACGGTTATTAGTGCGATGCTCACGGAGTTCAAGCGACTGCAGACTGAGCTGGTCCCTGATGAGGAGCTAGTCAGAACGAAGAGTCATTTGTCTGGGAATTTATTACTTGGGCTGGAGACCTCAAGCTCGCTGGCTGTGTTTTACGGTACGCAGGAGGTGTTGAAGCGGGAGGTGACTTCGCCGGAGGAGCTTTTAATCGGTATCAACGCAGTGACCGCGGAGGAGATTCAGGCGGTGGCAAAAGAGTTGTTTAAGTCGGAGAGCCTGAATATGGTGCTGATTGGCCCGCAAAAAGAAGAGGGCGAGTTTAAGGAGCTACTACGGAGTTTTTAAGGGAGCCGAGAATGAGAAGCGTTTACTTTATTCTCTGTAGCGCATAGAATAAAGCAAATGCCGTCTAAAGAAGAGTTGCAGATAAATATTACCTGGGGGGTGCTTTGGAAGGTTTTGGCCATGGGCGCTTTTGTGGCCATTCTTTTTGGCGCGCGGGATATTTTAATTGCGACTTTACTGGCAATAATTTTGTCTTCGGCACTTGACCCGTTTGTGACTTACTTGGAGCGGCGGCGGATCCCGCGACTGCTGGGAACGTTGATGATTTATTTGTTGACGCTGCTGGCGCTAACACTGCTTATTTACATTATCTTGCCGGTGTTTTTGGTGGAGCTGAACTCTTTCATTCACAGTAGCGTGGATCTTAGTGGTTCGCTTAGTCAGTCACTTGGAGTAAACTTGTCTATTTTTGAAACATTTACCGCGACCATCAACCAGTTTATTGCTGATCTTTCCGGTGGGACAACGACCTTTGTAGCACTGATGAGCCAGGTCTTGGGCGGAATCGTGACCATGATTGTGATCGCGGTCATTTCTTTTTACTTGACAGTCGGGCGTGATGGAGTGGAGAGGTTTTTATTCACCGTACTGCCGCCGGCGTACCAGGTACCTGTTTTGAGCGTGTATGAACGGGTGCGGGAGAAGATAAGCTCTTGGTTTGCGGGCCAGCTGTTTATTAGTTTGATGGTTGGAATAGCGGTCTATATCGGTTTGGCGATGCTGGGTGTGAAGTACGCGTTTATTTTGGCGATTACGGCGGCGGTGCTGGAGTTGGTGCCGTTTGTAGGACCTATTTTCTCCGGAACTGTGGCTATTTTAATCGCACTTTCTAGCTCTGGCGTTACGGCATTTTATACGTTTATTTTGTTCTTGGTTATCCAGCAGTTGGAACAGCACTTCTTAGTGCCGGCGGTGAATAAATACACGACGGATTTAAATCCGGTGATTGTTATCTTAGCGCTTTTAATAGGTGGGAAAGTCTTTGGTATTCTGGGAGTTATCTTGGCGGTACCGGTCGCGGTCGCGGTTCAGGAGGTGATGCGCTACTGGGCGAACTCCCGGCGGAGCGAAGGTGAGCAACAAACCGTCAGCGAAGCCGCCTAGTCTCTACGCACTACGAACTAAGTACTAAGCACTAACTATATGAAATTTTATCTAACAGCAGCTATTCCATACGTAAACGCAAGGCCGCATATTGGTCATGCGCTGGAGTTTTTACAAGGAGACGTTATTGCCCGGTATCATCGCGGTCAGGGTGATGATACTTTTTATATCTCCGGAGCGGATGAAAATTCGCTTAAGGTGGTGCGGGCGGCGGATAGTGCGGGTGTGCCGGTCGCGGAGTATGCGGATCAAAACGCGGAGCAGTTTTTAGAGCTGATGAAGGCGTACAACATTGAGCTTGACTGGTTTCAGCGCAGCAGTGATCCAAAGCATTACGCGGTCGCGCAAGATATGTGGCGGCGGGCGGAGACAAGAGGTGATATTTACAAGAAACAGTATACGGGGCTGTACTGCGTGGGTTGTGAGGCTTTTTATGATTCCAAGGAGTTGAATGAAGCTGGGCAGTGTCCACATCACCCGGGAAAAGCGATTGAGGAGGTGACAGAGGAGAACTACTTTTTCCGACTTTCTAAATATCAGGACGAGCTTGTTGAGCTGATTGAGAGCGATAAGTATCTTATCCGTCCGCAGGGTCGGAAGAACGAGGCACTGGCGTTTATCAAACAGGGGCTGCAGGATTTTAGTATCTCGCGCTCAAAAGAGCGAGCGCGCGGTTGGGGCGTGCCGGTACCTGGAGATGATAGCCAAATAATGTACGTTTGGTTTGATGCGTTGAATGTGTACCGAAGCGCGGCGCCGGACCGCTGGCCCGCGAACTTGCATATTATTGGTAAGGATATTTTGCGCTTTCACGCGGTTTATTGGCCGGCGATGCTTTTATCCGCCGAGTTGTCGTTACCAAAGGAGCTTTTTGTGCACGGTTTTATTACGGTGGACGGAGCGAAGATGAGTAAGTCTGTTGGTAATACTGTGGATCCGCTGGCACTAGTTGAGGAGTATGGTACGGATGCGGTTCGTTATTATCTACTGCGGGAGATTCCGTCTGACAGCGACGGGGACTTTAGTGAGGATAAGTTTAAGCTTCGGTATAATGCGGACTTAGCTAATGGAGTTGGAAACTACACCTCTCGGGTTTTAACTCTGGCGGAAAAGCTTCCAGGGTTGTTGCCGGCTCCGGAAGAAGAGCCGGCGCGGCTGATAGCGGCGGCGCGTGAGGCGGTGTTTGCTAAGATAGAGGAGCGGAAGTTTCACGAGGCGCTGGCAGAGCTGTGGCGGTTGGTTAGTTACGGCGACGGCTATATTAACGAGCACAAGCCATGGGAGTTGAAAGACGAGGACTCGCAGAAGATTTTGGTGCTTTCAAATTGTTTGTATGTATTAGCCGGTGTTGGTGAGTTACTAGAAATATTTTTGCCGGAGACAGCAGGGCGAATAGCGAAGCGCTTAAAACGAAATAAAAAAGGCGCTATCACTAGCGCGAGTAAGTCTTCTAAACCTTTGTTCGCAAGATTAGGCTAAAGAGAAGAGTTCCTAGAAATGTTTGCGGGCCCCAAGCGCAAGCGCGAGGGGCCCGTGGATGCTGCAAGGGCAACATCCGGGAGGAGAGCGGGGAGTAGCCGGGGGAGCGACGCACTGGGAAGTGATGGGAAGGGAGGGGAGTGTGGCACTCGCAACCCCCGGCTTATTCCATTTGTTTGTCTGGACTAAAATTAGCATATCTCTGGGGCGTAAGTCAAGGTTGGCAGGAATTACAAGGGTTGCTGAAATACCGAGAAACTCGTATTCTATTGCTATGCGGTTTTTTGATGCTCATACACACATTCACTTTGCGGCCTTTGCAGAAGATTCGGCCGAGGTTATTCAGCGTGCCTTGGACGCCGGAGTTTGGATGCTGACTGTGGGTACGCAACGCGACACATCCAAAAGTGCGGTGGAGATTGCGAATCAGTATACAGAAGGGGTGTACGCGGCTATCGGGTTGCACCCGGTGCATACGACGGAGTCGTATCATGACGAAAAGGAGCTGGGCGGCGGCGAGGCGGCGAAGGCGTTTGTCAGCCGTGGGGAGGAGTTTGATTTTGAATATTACTTAGAGCTGGCACGTGACCCTAAAGTGGTGGCGATTGGGGAGTGTGGGCTGGACTACTACAGACCCGCGAATTACGAATTTGATACGAAAGTACGAATAAGGCAAATTGAGGTTTTCAAAAAACATATTCAGATTGCTCAAGAAGCCGGCAAAGCCCTGATGGTGCACTGTCGGCCGACCAAGGGAACAGAGAATGCTTACGAAGATTTGCATGAGCTTTTGGAGGAGATGAAGCCGACGGTGCCGATTGTTATCCACTTTTATGTGGGAGGTCCGGTGCTCACCAAGAAGTTTGTGGATGCCGGTTATCACTTCACTCTTGGCGGCGTGATCACGTTTGCCCGCGATTATGATGAGTCTATCGCGCTAATACCGCTAGACCGGATCTTGAGCGAGACAGACGCGCCATACGTTGCGCCAGAGCCGTATCGGGGTAAGCGAAACGAGCCGCTGTATATTCCGGCGATCGTCAGGAAGTTGGCAGAGCTTAAGGGGGTGAGTTATGATGAGATGGCGCAGATAACCTTTGAAAATGCCACTCGCATTTTCAAAATGAAATAATTTCCAATTTCCAATTTCCAAACAATTTCCAATTTTTTAATTTTCAATGTTTAAAAAATTCTCTCATTAATCCATTGTTTGAACCTGCCTGCCGGCAGGCAGGAATTGAAAATTCGTAAATTGAAAATTATGACCAGATATAATCCCAAAGAAATAGAACCTAAATGGCAGGCCGCTTGGGAGCAGAGTGGCATCTATAAAGCTGAAGACCAAGGCGAGAAGCCGAAGTGGTATTCGCTAATAGAGTTTCCGTATCCTTCGGGTGCCGGCTTGCATACGGGGCACATTCGCAGCAACACAGCGCTGGATATTGTCAGTCGGAAGCGGCGGATGCAGGGCTTTAATGTGCTCTACCCGATTGGGTGGGATGCGTTTGGTTTGCCAACCGAGAATTTTGCTATTAAGACTGGCCGGCCGCCGCAGGAGGTTACAAAGGAAAATACCGATACGTTTAGGCGGCAGCTGAAGTCGCTTGGTTACTCTTTTGACTGGAGCCGGGAGGTGGATACAACAGACCCGAACTATTACAAGTGGACGCAGTGGTTGTTTTTGCAGTTTTTTAAAGAAGGGTTGGCGTATAAAGACAAAATAAACATCAACTGGTGTCCGAAGTGCAAAATTGGTCTGGCGAACGAGGAGGTGGAGCAGGGGTCTTGTGAGCGTTGTGGGGGGCCGGTTGAGGCTCGGGAAAAAGAGCAGTGGATTTTGAAGATGACGGAGTACGCGGATAAGCTTTTGGATGGTCTTGATGGCGTTGATTTTTTGCCGGAGATAAAAACACAACAGCGTAATTGGATAGGCCGTTCAGAGGGTGCGGAAATCAACTTTCCGCTTTCTCCCTTTTCTAAAGGGAGTACGCCGCAGGCGGGAGGGATTTCTTCCATCAAAGTCTTCACCACCCGCCCCGACACTATCTACGGCGCGACGTTTATTGCCCTAGCTCCGAATCACTCTGCAATTGGAAATTGGAAATTGGAAATTGGAAATTATCCCGAAGTAAAAGTATTTATTGAAAAAGCAAAAGAGGAAGCCGAAGGCCAGCGTAATGCCGATAAAGCGGGGATTTGTCTGCAAGGGATAACTGCTCTTAATCCGGCTACGGGTGAAGAGATTCCTGTTTGGGTAGTTAATTATGTGTTGGGTGATGTTGGCACGGGCGCGATTATGGCTGTGCCTCAACATGACGAGCGGGATCGAGAGTTCGCGGAGAAATACAATCTGCCTATTCTTGATAAACCACTGGCATCGTGGGAAGAGGTGTTGGAGAAAACCGGGGGCAAAAAAGTTGTTCGCTACAAGCTGAGGGACTGGGTATTTAGTCGTCAGAGGTATTGGGGAGAACCGATCCCGCTGGTTTTTTGCGCAAATTGCGCCAAAGAACCAGGGGAAAATTCTAAGCACGAAGCACGAAATTCTAAGCAAATTCAAAATTCCAAAGTCCAAACAGAAAACAAATATTCGGATTTAAATTATGGATGGGTGGCGGTGCCGGATGAGCAGTTGCCGGTGGAGCTGCCACGTGTTGAGAAGTATCAGCCAACAGATACCGGAGAGTCGCCGTTAGCCGGTATTACGGAGTGGGTGAACACAGCTTGCCCAAGTTGTGGCGGTCCGGCTACGCGCGAGACAGATGTGATGCCGAACTGGGCCGGTTCTAGCTGGTACTTTATCAGCTACTGCATAGCTGAAAATCTCAAATCTCAAGCACCAAGCATCAAACAATTCACAAGTCCCGAATTCCAAAACAAGCTCAAGTATTGGCTGCCGATAGATTGGTACAACGGTGGCATGGAGCACTCAACCCGTCACTTGCTGTATGCGCGTTTTTGGATGCAGTTTTTGCATGACCAAGGGTTAGTGCCGGTGGCCGAGCCGTTTGCAAAACGAACCGCGCAAGGTATGGTCTTGGCGGCAGATGGTAAGAAGATGAGTAAGTCCTTGGGGAATGTGGTTAACCCGGACGAGCTGGTGAATGAGTTTGGCGCGGACGCGGTCCGACTGTACGAGATGTTTATGGGGCCGTTTGACCAAGCTATTGCCTGGGCGGAGCGTGGTATTTTAGGTCCGTGGCGGTTTTTAGAGAAGGTTTGGAATATAGGCAGTCGCGTGCATTTCTTAGAAGAGCGCGTGGAGACGCTTCCGGAGGTAAAGAGAAAGCTACACCAAACCATTAAGAAAGTATCTGAGGATATTGAGGGGTTGAGTATGAATACGGCGGTGAGCACGATGATGGAGTTTGTGAATATGGCGCCGGGCAAAATTAGTAAAGCTGATTGGCAGTTGTTGCTGCGCATCTTGGCTCCGTTCGCGCCACACATCACCGAGGAGTTGTACCAACTCCTCGGAAATTCTAAGCACGAAGTACTAAATTCTAAAGGCCAGTCAATTCATTCTCAGCCATGGCCGGAGTATGATGAGGCCCTACTAGTTGAAGAGAAGTTTGAGCTGGTTATTCAGGTAAATGGAAAAGTGCGGGCGACAGTGTCGGCACAAAAAGGGATTAGTCAGGCACAGGCAGAGGAGATGGCAAAGCCAGCGGTGAGTAAGTGGCTAGAGGAGGGCGAGGTTAAGAAGATCGTATTTGTAGCTGATCGACTGATTAACTTCATTGTCTCCTAACCCTGAAATGAGTATATTTTAGGGTACTTTTGGTATAAAAAACATGTTCTTGACAGATATGGCAAGAACATGCTATAATAAAAGGTAGAACCGAGCTCTAGTCACTGTGACCAGAGCCGGAGACAGATGAGAGTTTCAGGCCGTTCCCAAGGAGGTGATGGCATGAGGGCATTCGTTCTGAGCGCGCTCGCGATCGTGGCGCTGGTGTTGACCGGGTGCGTGAGCACCTTGGTGAACACCGGCAACGGTGGTGTCCGCCTGTGCGCGAAGCACAGACAGCAGTGCTCGGCGCCGGTGGTGCCGAGTGCCGATGGCGTCTGCGACGCCATCGGGTGCGATGCGCCCGACGCGCTGGTTCTCGATCAGATGCCGGCACCGAGCGCGACGTCGCCGGTAGCTCCGCCGGCACCGCCGCCCGTGGCTCCCGGGCCGCAAAAGGTGGACATCACGGTCAACGTGGTGGACCACCGGTCGTCGTCTCCCCAGGCGGCGACCCCGGCGGCACCGCAGCCGGTGGATGAGAATCTCCGGACGCTGACGCAGCAACGTCTGCATTACGACGGCGAGGGCAACCTCCTCGGCGAGGAGATCCTGTTCGAGAAGGAGCGTCTGCCTCCGGGCCAGCGCTTCGATACGAACAAGGCTCCGGCTCCAGCCGACAGTGGTGTCGGCCCGGCGAGTCAGCAGACTCCTGCACAGCAGGGGTTTCTGCAGGGGGTCGCCACCCACCACGGTGGGGCGTGCTACCGCGACAACCGCTACGGCGTGTGGCGGAGCACCACTGACCCCGATGTTTGGTGGAACATCAGCATCGGGGCTTGGGATCGTGGATTCCGGGCGCGCTTCGCGGCCGGGAACTCTGATCGCGGACCTGATCCCGACGGCTACGCTCGTCGTGTCTACACCCGCCCTGTCGGGCCGATCACACGAGACGCACGGGAGGCAGTCAAGGAGGTAATTGGGGGTGGGCGTCGGCGGAGTCGACGGCGATGAGTCGCTCGCCCCGCCGCCGCAGCAGAGGACCGCCTTATGTGTTCAATTCACATTCGGCGGTCCTTCTCGTTTCAAGGGGTTGACAAACTGATGCTTTTGCTATATTATACTCAGCAGTACTTATATAAATAGAGAACTCTTCGGATAAGCATATTTAGATACCTGGGGTGTTTATTCGAAGAGTTCTCGGTAGTGTAACTGCCGCTTTTCGACTGGTTGAGCTGGGACTCCCCTGGCTCACGTCCCAAGGAGGGGACCATGAAGAAGTGGAAGTTCTGGGTCGCATGTATCGCGGCCATCGTCGCCGGCGGAGCGCTCGGTGCGTTCCTCGGCGTCTCGCTCACCGCGTGGTGGGCGATCACCCTGGTCGTGGTCGCTCTCGCGGCCATGATCACCGCCGCCGCGGTCTTGGTGCCGAAGCAGGTTGCAGGAGTGGCTCCCGCTGTGGCTGCGGGTGCTCCGGCACCTCCGGTGCCGCAGCTCAAGCTGCGGATGCCCTTGGTCTGGGGACTGTGCGCCGGGTTCGCCGTGGCGTTCGCCACGGTGGCACTGGTGATGTTCCTGACCGACGGCTACTCGGACAAGAAGCCGAGCGCGCCGCCGGCTCTGCCCGCGGCCTCGGCCAAGAGCGGTGAGTCCACCAAGGACACGTCGCCGCCGGTCATCGGTCAGAAAGATGGGCCGCCCGCGGCGAGTCCCAGGCCCGACGGCAACGCCGTGGTCTGGGGATTCGACAGGGAGGCGCACACGCGCCTGGACGACGTGGACGAGACGTTGATCACCACGCTCGAGGCCGTCAAGGCTCAGGGCGGTCGGATCAACGGACTCAATCGCCGCGTCACGGATTTGGAGGAGGGAGCGATGGCGCCCCCGCCTCCGCCGCCCGCGGCGAACAGCGACCAGATTTCCGAGGCGACGTGGCAGGCCTTCCGGCGTCGCGTCCGGGCTGGCATCCGCCGGTTCGAGTCGCGCGCGGTGATCATGTCCGGTCACCCGGACGCGGTCAGCCACAACACCGACGCGGCCGAGCCCTACAGGGCTCAGGACGCGGCGGCCGAGGCGGCGAATACCAACGCCGCCAGGGTGTACGTCATGACGGGGATGGGCCCCGTCTACTACCCGCTCACTCCGCCGACCCAGTAGGGTCGGAAGGTGTGAGCACCGCGGAGTGCCGTCGGGACGCGAAAGCGAACCGGCGGCATTCTTCATTTTAGATTAAGTTTGGTATAATTGGTGGGAGTATGAAGATCTTTCAGGAGTTTAAAGAATTTGCCATTAAGGGTAATGTCGTTGACCTTGGCGTCGGTGTGCTTATTGGTACGGCATTTGGAAAGGTGGTTAGCTCTTTTGCTAATGATATTATTCTTTCGCCACTAAGTATTTTGCTAAAAAAGGCGAATTATGAGGATTATTTTTGGGTACTAACAGGTGGCGAGTACGCGACTTTGGCGGAGGCAAAAGCGGCCGGCGCGACCACGCTGAACTACGGCGCTTTTTTCACCAGCGTTTTTGATTTTTTAATAATCGCCGTGATTGTTTTTCTGTTTGTTAAACAGGTGAATCGTTTCCGCCGCAAGCAAGAAGTCGAGCAAAAAGCCTAAACCTAAGCTACACAACATTATGACATTAGCAATAATGTCATAATGTTGTGTACAAAGTTATGAGGCTGAACCTCATGGCTTCCGCAATTTTACTAACGAGACCTGCGATTTTGTAGGACCCAATCTTCGGAGTACCAGCGCTGGCGTAGTTCGCCGGCTAAGAAGAAGGAGCCGGTTATGAGGATGAGGTCTTTTTTCGTGGCTTGTTTAAGGGCCGCATCTAGGGCTTGCGATGCGTCTAAGAATTCGGAAACGGGAATATTTTTGATTTTCTGAATTGCCTGGGCGAGTTCGTGTGGCTCTCGGCAGGGCCGGAGCGGATTAGAAAAACGCGTTGCAAAGATCTTGTCGGCTAAAGGAATGATGGGAGCGATTGTTTTGGGTAGGTTTTTGTTTTTGGCAAGGCCAAGGATGAGAAAAAGGCGGTTGTAGTCTAAGTCGGCAAGTTGGCTAGCGGTGTAAGCTATTTTAGCCGGGTTATGAGCGCCGTCTAAAATGACGACAGGGAGTTCCTGCATTTTTTCAAACCGGGCCGGAAGTTGGAGCTTGCTGGTGCCGGTGGCGATTAGGCTTTCCTTAACGCCAAGGTAGCGGCAGATTGCGCCGGCCAAGGCGCGGTTGGCGTCTAGACTTGGTTCAACAAAGTAGCACAAGGTTTTTTCCGCTTGGCAGCGGGCCTGGAAGAGTTTTCTTAGGTTGGGCCGGGTTTCGGTGGTAAAGAAGGGAACGCCGGGCCTGATGATGCCGGCTTTTTCGTGAGCTATTTTCGTGAGCGTTTTACCCAGTATTTCGGTGTGGTCCAGGGAGATGTTCGTAAGCGCGGTTGCCAGCTTGGTATTTGCCGGAACGGCGTTAGTGGCGTCGTAGGCGCCGCCGAGGCCGACTTCTAGTACAACCAAGTCGCATTTTTTTTGAGCAAAGTAAAGCAGAGAAAGAGCGAAGCAGATTTCAAAATAAGACGGCCCGCCATATGGGCTTTTGGCATAGGCCTTGTCGATATTTGGCTTGAGTTGATCTACCAGATCGGCAAACTCATCCGGAGCGATAAACAGGCCATCAATGGATGTCTTTTCAGCCGTGGTCGTTACAAACGGAGAGGTAAACAAGCCGGTTTTTTTGCCGGAAAGGGTCAGGGTGTTGGCGATCATGGTCGCGACCGTGCCTTTACCGGAGGTGCCGGCTACTTGAATAAAGCGAAGCTTGCGCTCTGGATTACCAAGAAGACCTAGAAAATATTGGGTTCGTTTGATATACCGCTCGTAAAGTTCGGGCGCGGTGCCGTCGTGTGGGTACCAGTTGGGAAGATTGGCAAGACCTTCTAAGTAACGGACTGCGTCGTGATATCGGGTAAACATAATAAAAACGGCCAGGCAACTTTTGGGAATCGCTTTGGTAATTGTTAGGAGCGAAGTGGGCGGAGTACGTACTGTTCGTTGACTAAGGGACGGAGTTTTTCCCAGCCGCGGTTGACTACGAACTGGAGCAGGTTGTTAAAGACAAGGTAGAGTACGGCGATGCCAACACCAAAAAGTAGGCGCTCGCGAGCGACTACCGGAACCAGGCCGGCCCAGAACTCGGCTGGTAGGGCTAGAGCATAGATCCAGACAGCGCCGCCAACCGCGTGAGCGGTAAAGGTTGCGCCAAGGCCGCGGAGTAGAAGCGAGTTGGGGGCGGTGAGTTTTGCGATGATTGGTACTAGCCAGAACATAGAGAAGTACCAGACTGTGCCGCCGATTGGGTGAATGACAAAGGCGATGATGGCGGCGATGGGGATAAGCAGGCTGGCGCGGCCGCGGTAGCTAAAGTAAAGGGCGCCGGCAAGTGGAGTGAGAAAGCGAACGATGCTGATTACAGATAGAGCAGCCTCGCCGCGAATAATAAAGTCGGCCAGCTGAGTAAGAAAGACGGAGATGAGTCCGGGGACTATGCCGATAAAGGCGGTCGCGATTGGCGCGAAAAAGTCGTAAAGGGTAAAAGAGGCGCCTTCGCCGGCGACTAGCTTAGCGACCGGTACTTGCAAAGCGAGCAGGCCAAAGATGGCGAACAAAATGGTTGCGATTGTGTTTTGTTTCGTAAAGAATTTCATACTAAAAAATAGCGTTAGTTTTAATTGGGATTAGCCTAGCGCAGCTCGGAAAACTTTACAATATGAGTGCGGGAGCTTTTAGACAACTATCTCTGCTATTCGCTTACTTTCCGACTTTATCGTACTGATGATGCGGTCTAGCCGTTTTACCTTTCTTTGGGCTTGGATAAAGATGCCAAGACCAACAGCGGCTATGACAAGCAGGGCGGCTATGACAAGCGCGCCTATCCAGAAGAGGTCAAAAATGCGGTGTTTGGGACCGGTTGCTACCAAAAAGACAATGACGGTTAGAGGAACGGAAAATACAGCTAAGCCCGTTCGAAGAAGGGAGTAGTAAGTTCTTTTTTCGGCAAGCAAGAGTTGGATCTCGCTTAACAGCAAATTTTCATCTGTTTTATTCATATGCTCAGTATACTATATCACGCGTAAAAACCTGTACCGTGATTGCGGAGCGATCCCTGGTATCAGGGTCGGGGTAGGCGGAATCGGACCGCCGCCGCATGACCCCCAGCCATGCATACTGCCACTATACGATACCCCGTTAGGATGCGTTCGCCTTGGTGCCGGGTTTAGCTTGGGCGTATTACCACATAAAAAATAGCCCGCCCAGCCGCATTAAGATGCCTAATAATTTTAGCACAGTACAGTAGAGATGAGCAGGTGTGATTTGATAATTTGAGATGGAGGCCGGAATGACAAACGAGGAGAAGATAAGTTGCGTCTCTCTAACCTTAATTTAAACTTATTACCTCAGTCTTATATTAACCGGTCATAAAAAGAAACGGCCGTTTCTTTTTATGACCGGTTGGGTGGTGTTGGTTTTGTAGTCGGGCCTTAAATTTTGGCGGAATGTGATGCTTGACAGTGACCAACCGGTTGGCTACTCTGAGAAAGTTATGTGTAAAGAGTAAGGTGGTATTATTACTCTGATTAGCATCAGCTTATTATGGCAAACATGGAAAATAGTGAAATGTATCTTATTTCGTCGGCGCTCTATAGGGAAGGATCTTCGGTAAGGCAGGATGGAAATTCTAATACAATCAGATTTCGGAAATCAATTGGAATGTTGTTGCTAGATAAGCTTAGCCGAAATTTGTTGTTTGTTAGTGATAAAGATAGGGTAAAAATTGTTTCGCCACAAGAAATTAGCCTGGTTCGGGTTCGGCCTATGTTTTGGGGTTTTTTCTTTGTGCTCCCAATTTTTATTTTTCTTTTTCTTGTGCCGGATATTTTCTCCATAATAGAAGGGGCTTGGTTTTATAGAGTTTTTTCTATTGTATTATTATTGCTGACCGTATTTTTTCAATTGAGAAAGTCGGATTGGGTGAAGATAGTTTTTAAGGATGAGTTAAGCACCGAGTTAAAAACGGCCTATTTTGCTCCGTCAAAACATCTTGGAGCGGAAAATGACGCTTTAGGCAATAAAGTTTTAAGTTTGGGTGGCGCTAGGAATTTGCTGGTAGCTAGTAGATTGTCAGAAGTCCTGAATGATTATTATTTTAATGATAATCATTCCGGTATATATCAAATTGCCAACAAGATACCTGCATTTGATGAGGAAAAAATGGTTTTCCTGGGTAAGCAGTGGTGTTGGGCCGGGTTTTTAGGTTTTGTATATTACCTGGCTAATAGAAATAGCGCGGCGGCGATAGCGAATTTGTTTCCAGGATACAGTACGTGGTTACCTATGGTGGCGGTCAGTAATGGGCGTAGGGTGGTTTGGCAGTCCGGTGTGTGGAATGGCGATTGGCAAGCTTTTAAAAAACGTCAAAAAGTTTTGGAGGTCGTCGGAGTTATATATATGAGCCTCATTGCCCTCGCTCTTATTGTTTTCTTTTCTTTTGCAATTATGGCGTAAAACAAAAAAGCGGCCTACTTGGTCGCTTTTTTGGATTTCGTTTCTTTGCCGGTTACCTTGGCTTGCCCTGAGCTTGCCGAACGGGCTTTTTTTGCTTCGGCCGCCTTCTTTTGCTTTGCTCGGTTTATTTCTACCGCTGACTGGCGTTTTTCATCGGCCATTCGCTTTGCCTCGGTTCTTTTAGCTTTGTTCTCGGCTACGCGGTCTGCCTTAGTAAAGGTTTTGATGCACTGAGTGCAGGCCAGAACCTTTTTTCCTTCCGGAGAAGTAGCCTTTTGCAGGTTTGGATATTTTCGGGTCCAGTTGGTTGGGTTGTAGTGTCCGCGCAAAAGAATGCGGTTGCCAACCATTCGGGATCCTTTTTTACAGAGTTCACATGTCTTCATAAGTAGAGCTTTTTAGCTTCTTAGCTGTTTAGCTTTTTAGAATAGATGTAATTATATCCGATATGGGAAAAATAGCAAGGGGATGCAGAAATCGTAACCCCAAAGAGATAAGCCCTGCTATCTCATGGGGTGCCACTATCGTGGCAAAAAGCGTATACTAGGAAGCGAAGCTAATCGTTAAACAGCTCGCAACATGTCCGACATTGAACTTATTAAAGAAAAACTAGATATTGTCGATGTTATAAAGGAGTACGTCGCTTTGACGCCCGCCGGTAAGAACTTGCGCGGTCTTTGTCCTTTTCACAAGGAAAAGTCGCCGTCGTTTATGGTTAGTCCGGATAGGCAGATCTGGCACTGCTTCGGCTGCTTTCCACCAGGACAAAAAGTTAAAACACCATTCGGATATCATTCCATCGAAACAATAAACGAAGACCATTTTGTATACTCGGGTAACGGATCTATTCGGAAAGTTTTAGCTAAGCATGAACGACTATATGAGGGCGACCTTATTGATGTTGCCGTAAGAAAGCTCGGTGGCACAGTATCTATGACTGCCGACCATAATCTAAAAGTCCTACGACCGAAAACTATTCATGCTCACAAAGCCAAGCAGTTTTATCGTCGTTGTCGTGATGTGGCAAAGCTAAAAGGAATCACTTTAAGTGAAGCCGCAAAAACACAGGCAGCTCTTATAGAAGTAAGCGCAGGAGAGCTACGGCTTGACGACTTTGTCCTTTACCCAATCCAGACTAATATTGGTCGGCTTAAGAACATAGATTTGCGGGATTATTGGAATCGGCAGAAAAAGTTGGGTCCGCGGCCGCCAGCGTTAAAATACGTTCAGCCGCTAAGCGATGAATTTTTGAAACTCTTAGGCTATTACATTGCTGAAGGCAGTAATCACCGCGCGTACATCCGTTTCAGCCTAGGAAATCACGAAGAAGAATTTGCTCAAGAGATCGTTAAATTAATCGACAAAATTTTTGGCTTGAAGGCCGCAATACATCGCAGGCCTGCTGATAAGAAGCGGACCGGTTTGGAAATAACAGCGTGCCACGCAAACCTGGCAAACATTATCGAAAATCTATGCGGTAAAGGCGCGGCTAGCAAGCATATTCCTTTTATCCTGCAAGAAATTGAGCCGGAAAAACAGAAAATATTGGTTGAGGCGATTTTCAAGGGTGACGGACATGCTTATATTGCGAATAAATCCAAAAAGCAACACAAAAGCATTACAACTGTTTCCATGGTCCTAGCAGAGCAGATTGTGGATATTTTGTTACGAAATAATATTCATCCATCGCTTAGAATACAGGCTGAAAAAACAGATAGTAAAGGCGTCCACCATCGCGAAGCCTATACCGTTGTGTGGTCTGAAGAGGCAATGCCTCAACATAATTTTAGATACCAAGATGAAAGAGGGTTATACTGGCTTTTGCCGATCAAAAAATTGATACGCAAGCCTTATAAAGGACCCGTTCATAATCTAACTGTTGACAAAGAGCATTCATATATTGCTGGTAATTTTGCGGTCTCCAACTGCGGGAAGGGGGGCGATATCTTTGGGTTTGTGAAGGAGTATGAAAATGTGGAGTTTGTTGAGGCGCTCAAGCTTTTGGCGGACAAGGCCGGGGTGCAGTTGCAGAGAACCGGCGCTGGTGACAGCCAGAAGTACGAGGCGTTGTACGAGATAAACCGAATCGCCAAAGATTTTTTTGCTCAGTCCCTGCGGGAAGACCTGGGTCGGCCGGCGCTACAGTATCTGCTGGAGCGCGGCTTGCGTCAGGAGACCATTGATGAGTTTGAAGTCGGCTTGGCGTTGCCAGACAGAGACGCATTATTGCGCCATCTTACAAAGATGGGTTTTTCGTCTAGCCAGGTGGCGGCGGCCGGCCTTGCGTTCAAAACAGAGAGGGGGACGTACTGGGATCGGTTTCGCAGCCGGATAATGTTTCCCATTCATAATCACTTTGGTAAGGTGGTTGGCTTTACCGGACGGGTTTTGCCCGGCGCGGAGAGCGCGGACGTGGGCAAGTATGTGAACAGCCCGGAGACGCCGCTTTTTAACAAGTCAAAACTACTGTTTGGGTTTTTTAAGACTAAGACGGAGATCCGAAACGCGAGCACGGCTGTTTTGGTTGAAGGACAGATGGACGCTATCATGGCGGCCCAGGATGGGGTCAAAAATGTTATTGCCACTTCGGGTACGGCACTAACCAGTGATCATTTGCTGGTGTTGCGGCGAATCGCGGAGAATCTGGTGTTGGCTTTTGATAATGATAGCGCCGGCCAGGCCGCGGCCGAGCGCTCTATTGAGTTGGCTGAAGCTGCGGATTTTAACGTAAGTGTGGTCCCTCTTACTTCCGAGGGGCTGAAGGACCCGGCGGATATTGTCAAAGCGCATCCGGGGCAGTTTGCGGAGATGGTTAAAGTTTCTATCCCGGCTATGGAGTATTATCTGCGGCGGTATGATATAACCACTGCTGATATAGCCGTGAGAAAGAAAAATGTTCGTCAGGTGTTGGCTAAAATAAAGGCAATCGCGAGCCCGGTTGTTCGCGCGCACTGGTTAACGGTCGCCGGTCACCGCTCCGGAATAGACGAGGCGGTGCTCAGCGCTGAGATGAACGTGCTGAAAAGCGATGTTCGGCCGGTTACTGTCAAAAAGCCGGAGGAAAACTATGAAAGTGTTTTGAAAAAGTTAAGCAGAGTGGATCGAATTGTACAGCGGTTGCTGGCTCTGGTTGTGATTGACCCGGAGCGTTTTGGCGAAAAGCTTTCCGCTGTGTCTATGCCGGAGCGGTATAAACCGGTGTTGGCTTATATTTTAAGTCCAAAAGAAGATGAACCGCCTGAGGCTATTCGAGGGTTGGTTAATTTGGTTTATTTGCAGGCGACCGAGGATCCCCACTCAGATGAGTCTGGGCGAGGCTCGGCCCCTTCGGGGGCGGCGGTTAAACCCACGAAGCGATATGGGGAGACCGCGGTTAAGGACAGGCTGGCGCCGGAGTTTGAGGCGCTTTTGTATGAGCTGAATGTTGAGCGGCAGTCCGGTAGGCGTAAGCATTTAAGGGCCGAGATCTCGGCAGCCGAGGCCGCAGGAGACACGGCTCGTCTAGCTGAGCTTTTGGCGAAGTATAGACAGCTTACTAAGAGCGAGTAAGGATTGTAATTTTAAGCAAAATCTGGTAACTTGTGTGGGTGGCTATGGCCAAGAAAAAGACCGCAGTGAAAAAGCTGGCAAAAAAAGCAGCTTCTAAAAGCATTCGTAAGACGACAAAAGGTTCTCGCCCTTCTACCAAGAAGGCTTCTTCGGGTATTAAAGCAAAAAAGGTGGCTAAAAAAGCCGCTACCAAAGTAAAGGCGACAAAGAGAATTCCGGCAAAACGAAAGCCGGTTTTGAATAAGTCGGTTGCGGCGCAGGCGCCTGTTAAAAAGAAGTCTTCAAAGAAGAACACTGCGAAGCAACAGGGTAAGCTGAACGAGGCCGCCTTGAGCGATCTTATTGAGCGTGGGCGGCCGAGGGGTTATGTGACTGATTCTGAGGTTATCTCTGTTTTTCCTTCCATTGAAGAGGATATTGAATTTTTAGAGCAGGTCTACGCGAAGCTTGATGAGACGAATATTAAGGTGATTGAAACGAACCAGCTTATTGAAGTTGCTACAAAAGACGAGGTCACCGAACGAGAGCTGCGCCAGGCGACCGAAGGTTTTGACTCGGGTATGCCGGACTCGGTGCAGATGTATTTAAAAGAAATAGGTAAGGCGCCGCTTTTGACGGCTGCCCAAGAGAAAGAGTTGGCAAAAAAAATAGGAGTGGGCGACGAGGAGGCGCGGCAAAAGTTTATCCAGTCTAACCTCCGGCTGGTGGTTTCCATTGCTAAGCGTTACGTGAACCGAAGTCCAAACCTAAGCATTTTAGATCTTATTCAGGAGGGAAATATTGGTCTTTCTAGGGCTGTTGATAAGTTTGATTATAAGCGCGGGTTTAAGTTTTCAACATACGCGACTTGGTGGATTCGCCAGGCGATTACCCGGGCATTGGCGGACCAGAGCCGGACTATTCGGATACCGGTGCATATGGTGGAGACTATTTCTAAATACACGCAGGTGAAGCGCCGGCTGACGCAGGAATTAGGGCGGGACCCGCTTGTGGAGGAGATTGCCGCAGAGATGGATTTACCGGCGGAAAAAATCCATTACATTCAGAAAATAAGCCAAGACGTGGTTTCTTTAGAGGCGCCGGTGGGGGATTCTGAGGACGACTCTTCGTTATCTGACTTTATTAAGGATGAAAAGAGCTTGACTCCGGCACAGATAGCGAGCCAGACACTTTTAAGAGAGAAGATTCGGGAGATTCTGGTAGACTTAACTGAGAGGGAGCGGAAGATTTTGGAGATGCGCTTTGGTTTGGCGGATGGAGTGACGCACACCTTGGAAGAGGTGGGCAAGGAGTTTGGCGTTACCCGCGAGCGAATTCGGCAGATAGAGGCCAAGGCCCTGATGCGTATTCGCGGGCATTTGAAGTCTGGGATGCTGGAAGGGTACTAGTTAATTTCCAATTATTAATTTCTAATTTCTAAACAATTTTCAATCTTTCAATTTTCTAATGTTTAAAACATTTGTTTCATTAGTTAATTGTTTGAAAATTGAAAATTCGTAAATTGAAAATTATGCAAAAGATTATTGTTTTAACTCTCACAATTCTGATTATGGCCAGCCCTGCTTTTGCTCAAGAGTCGG
The DNA here is from genome assembly GCA_002773415.1 of Candidatus Harrisonbacteria bacterium CG10_big_fil_rev_8_21_14_0_10_49_15. GTDB lineage: Bacteria > Patescibacteriota > Minisyncoccia > UBA6257 > 1-14-0-10-44-23 > 1-14-0-10-49-15. The sequence continues at coordinate 134,862 of PFBD01000020.1, forward strand.
TGGTAAAGCCGATTAGTTTTGCGGAGTTGCAGGCAAGTGAGCCGGCTATTTTGAGTGGGAATCCGATGTATTTTTTGAAAGAGGTGCGCTGGAGTTTTCAGCGTTGGTTTATTAGTAGTGATTTGAAGGAGTTGTCGCTCAAGGCGAGTATTTTAGCGGAGAAGGCGGCTGAGCTGAAAAAGACGGATGAGATAGCTGGTTGGAATAGTAAGGTTGTGACAGGGGCCATGGAACAGTATCAGCAGTCTTTGGTGCGGTACAAGGCGGCTTTGAAAAAAATAGCCACCACTGGCGATCGCCAGCTTATTCAGCCGGCGATTGTGAATCAGCTTGTTTTGCACTTGCGCCTTACCTCTGGCTTGGCTTCTAACTTGGCTCTTGGGCAGCAGCGTTCTTCGGCTGAGCAAGTTGTTTTAATTGACATCATGGATCAGTTGGCTGAGAGCATCGTCGTTGTTGCCGAGGAGATAAGTAGCCCGGCTTTAGTGCGTGCGCAGATTCAAGAGAATGCGATGGCAGGCTCTACCGCGGTCGCGCGTCGGACTGCTGAGATATTGGCACGTGTGCAGGACAAAGCGGCCAGTTTAGAGAAGATAGAGCTGGCTAATGAGTTGCGTGATTTGATTCGAACGTTGCAGGCAATTGATAATCAATAAGAAATAACTCCTCCCTAGCCTCAGTGCCAGAGCAGAGCACGGTATTGGGAGTTATGTTTTTTTGTTTTCAAATACCCTGAAAAATGGTATATTCGGGCGTATGACATCAGAAGAAATTCGTTCAAAGTTTTTAGAGTATTTTAAGTCTCGCGGGCACGCTATTGTGCCGTCTTCCTCTCTGGTGCCGACTGACCCTTCGGTCTTGTTGACTACGGCCGGTATGCAGCAGTTTAAGCCGTATTTTACCGGCGAGCTGGACCCAGACAAGGATTTTAGTAGTTTGAGTACGGCGAGTATTCAGAAGTGTGTGCGGACTGATGATATTGACGAGGTGGGGGACAGTACGCACCTGACATTTTTTGAGATGCTGGGTAACTTTTCTTTTGGGGGCTACTTCAAAAAAGAGGCGATCGCCTTTGCCCATGAGTTTATTACCAAAGAGCTGGATCTACCTATTTCTTATGTGACTATTTTTGAAGGCAGTCATGGCGTGCCTAAAGATACGGAGTCTAAGGAGATCTGGAAGTCGCTAGGGGTGACTGATATCCGGGAGGAGGGTATTGGGGATGTTTTCTGGGGGCCGACCGGCACATCCGGCCCATGCGGACCAACAACCGAGATTTATTGTAGAAACGCGGAAGGCGTTGATGTGGAGATCTGGAACATTGTTTTTAATCAGTTCTTTTTTGAGGGATCGCGGGAGGAGTTGATTTCCGGAAAAAAGCCGGAAGCGCTTAAGCCTCTTGATACTCCCGGTATAGACACTGGCGCCGGATTTGAGCGGTTGGTGACTATAAAGCAAGGAGTTGTAAGCCCGTATGAAACTGATATTTTTCGGGAAACTTTCGCTAAGATAGAAGAGTTCTCTCAAGGCATTAAACCGCAGGTTGCTCGGATATTCGCGGATCACTTCCGGGCCAGTGTTTTCCTGATAGCCGATGGAGTGCGTCCTTCCAATAAAGAAGCCGGTTACATTGTCCGGCGCTTAATTCGGAGGATGTTGGCGCATAAGGTGACGCATGACATTCATGGCGACATCTTTACCGCGCTATTTCCAATCATTAGCCAAAAGTTTGGAATGTACTACCCGGAAGTGAAGGATCCGGAAATTTTGCATGTTCTTCAAGAAGAGTCTGCAAAGTTTGAACTGGCGGTTGTAACCGGGATCGGGGAACTTAAGCGGCTATCTGCTACCAGTCACCAGCTATCAGCTAGTCAGGCCTTTATGATCAGCTCTACCTATGGCCTGAACTTTGAGCTGATGAGGGAGATTGCACCGGAGGCGACTAGAGGTGTTACCCAAGAGGCGTTTGAGGCGGAGTTTAAGCAACACCAAGAGATCTCGCGCGCGGGTATGGAAAAGAAGTTTGGTGGCCACGGACTACTACTAGACACCGGCGAGCTAAAGGCGAAAGACGAAGAGGAGTTGAAGATAGTAACTCGTTTGCATACGGCCACGCACTTGATGCAGGCGGCACTGCGAAAGGTGTTGGGTGATGAGGTCCGGCAGGCCGGCTCGGATATTACGGCAGAGCGCACTCGCTTTGATTTTCAGTTTGGGCGTAAGGTAACAGCCGATGAACTGGCAAAAGTTGAGGGACTGGTTAATGAGGTTGTCAGTCAAGACTTGCCAATGCAGTATCAGGAAATGTCAAAACAGGAAGCTGTCCAAACAGGGGCACTCCACTTTTTCATTGATCGATATCCGGAGACAGTGAAGGTCTACTATGCCGGTCATTCTTTGGACAGTGCGTTTAGTAAAGAGTTTTGCGGCGGTCCGCATGTGACGCACACCGGGGAAATAGGGAAGTTCCGAATAAAAAAGGAAAGTTCTGTTGGCACCGGTGTTCGGCGTATTAAGGCGGTGGTGGAATAAGTATAGTTGGTTTGCGAATAACGAATAGGAAAACGAATCAACGAATTTCCATAAAACATTGGTTGCGATTCGCTGATTCGCCTGTGTGTATTCGTCATTCGCACACCCTATTTGACATATTTCCCGATATGCGCTATTATCTCCGTACTTTATGGAGAATTTCCTTTTTCAGAAAACTCAAGAAATAAGCTTTGCCTTACTTAGGGTTTCCGCATATATCCGCCGTTTTGAGCTCCGGAAGAAAATGGAGACTCTGGGCTACCATTTACTGGAAAATGTCAGTTATGAGAACTATGATCTGGCGCTGACCACGGTTGCGACTATTCGGAACTTTATTGAACTAGCAAAGAATATCTACGAGATAGAGCCGGTTAACGCTAGGATATTGAATCAGGAGCTTAATACTCTTGCTGAGGAACTGCAAAGGAAAGCGGGGATTGAGGGCGAGTTAGATCTGGAAACAATGTTTTCCGGAAAAGAGGAAGACTCTTCCCGTAAAGGGGAAAGACCCCCTACTTTAACCAAGGTGTCTGTCCCCATGGAGAATGCGCAAAATAAGGGAAGTGACCCCCGCGAGCGGCAGGCGCGTATTTTAGAAATGTTGGGAAATCCGGAAACCGGAAGTCTTAGTCTGCGCGAGTTAAGCCGTAATTTTCCGGGCGTAACACCAAGGACCATCCGGAACGACTTACGGGAGTTGGTTGAACGTGATCTTATCACCCGAGAAGGTAGTGGTCCGGCGAGCATGTATACCAAGAAGTCGGCGACGCCCGCTGACCCGACTACGCCACCTGCTCCTAGTGATGTAATAAACTTATAGACATATCGTTTTAAAAGAATAGCTGTTATCCTTTGTATTGTATTGGTATTGTATTGTAATTGCGCCTGCCCTCTCATGAAATCACTAAAGAAAATATTTGCGCTTAGCCTTTTGGGAATATCATTGGTTGTTTTTGTCCCTGCGGCCCACGCTCAGTCTGCTCCGGAGTTGAATGATCAGATTGATGGTCTTTTGGAAGAGATAACGGCCCTGAAGATTCGCTTGGCTGGAGTCAGCGCCACGAGCGACAGTGTTTCGCCGAGCTGTGAATTTAATCGCAACCTGGCCTTTGGAAGTGTGGGCGAGGATGTGCGTTGTTTACAGCGTTATCTGAATGAGCAGGGTTATCTGCTGGCCTCTTTCGGTCCGGGTAGTCTTGGCAACGAGACTGCATTCTTTGGTCCTCTGACTAAGGCGGCATTAGTGACGTATCAGACAGATAATGCTGGTACTATTTTAGCCCCGCTCGGCTTATCTGTTGGTACGGGCTTTTTTGGTTCTTCTACACAGGCTCATTTGTTGGCGGTGCGTGGCTCATTGGGTGGCGCTACGGACATTGAGGCTGTTTCTGATCAGGGCCTGGAGGTGCGTTTAGTTGCCAGACCTGATGGCACTAGCGTTGCCTTGGCAGGTGCCGGGCAAATAACAGCCGGACAGTTTTCTTTTACAGCACCAACGTCAACAAACGTCAGCCTTAGCGGTTTGGCTTTTCGTAAGCTGGGCACGCTTTTTGATAGCCAGATTCGGAGTATGTATCTTGTGGATGTGGCCAGGGGCGAGGTGGTGGCTGAGTTTCAGTCTTTGGCAAGCGGTATAGCGACTTTTTCCAGCTTGAATTTTAATGTGACTGCCGGAGCGGTGCGAACGCTGGAGCTTCGGTTTGATTTGGCTGGCCAAGTGGTTGGCGGCGAAACTATTGGCTGGGAGCTTACTAGAGTTAATACCGGACTTGAAAAGAATGTTTCCGGACTCCCGCTTGCGACAGAGTTGCTAACCGTCTCAACTGCTTCTAGTTCTACGATTGCCTCTGTAAGCGTGGCGGCGAACGAAGTGGCCACTAATCTGGCTGCCGGTACGAATAACGCGCGGGTAGCGCAGTGGATAGCCACGGTTGCGGGTGGGCCGGTCAGTCTTAAGAATCTGACCTTGACCTTTAGTGGTGACGCTAATCCTTCAGATATTAGAAATTTACGCCTGCTTTTAAACGGTGTTGAAGTTTCCGGTAAGGCGCAGGCCTCTAGTAAAATAAGCTTTGTTGTTTCCGGTAGCGCGGTCTTAGCTGTGGGTGAAAATACGATTCAGGTGTTTGCGGATATTACCGGCAGTCCGAACAGAACCATGCAGGTAGAGCTTTCTCAGCCGTATGACGTATACGCATATGACATTACCAATAACTCCGGTGTCGCGGCGGTACTGGTTGGCGACTCTTCCTTAATAACCATTGACTCTGGTGCGACCCGCTTACAGCTTGCGACTGGCTCACCAACACAGTCTATTCCGGCTGGCGCCTCTGCGGTCACTATCGGGAAGTTTTCCTTGTATGCTGCCGGAGAGCCGATGCGCGTGAAGTTTTTAGATGCAATGCTAATTCAAGAGGGAAGCTTTGACTGGTCTATAAATACGAATGTAATTGATGACTTGAGTAATATCCGGTTGATAGATGATGCGGGTAATCAAATAGGAAGCACTATTAGCCGAGTTCTTTCCGGAAGTGGAAGCGGGAAGTGTAGTCTTTTATATGCTTCAATTACCTGTCACTTTGGTAGCGCGACCGCTCCGCTTGAATATGTGGTTCCGGTGAACACTACTAGAATCTTTTCTTTGCAAGCGGATATCGGGAAGAATACTGATCTGGAAACTCTTTCCGGAAGCCTTGTTTCCGGAAAGGAAAACCTAGAAGGGCAGGTTTCCTTCCAGATACTTAGTTCTGCCAATGCTGATGCCCCGGTCCGCTCTGTGAGCTCTGTGATAGAGGATGGTGTAATAAATCCGTAGCTGTATCGTTATAAATACCGTAACCAAGTAACTCTCTATGTAGCGTTCCCCCCGCAGCAAAACATCCTTTGTCATTCCCGCGCAGGCGGGAATCCAAAAAAAGTTTGAGTTATCAACAATAAGACAACTCAAAAGCTGATATACTGATAGCAACCAAGAACATTTCTGCAAGAACATTTCTGAATACTGCCGTAGTGAGGGCTCGGCACAATCAGAAATACTAAACTCTGTATCTATTCTCCCTTTTCTAAAGGGAGTACCCCGAAGGGGGGAGGGATTTCTTTCTGAGTTAGAAAGATCTCCATATACATAGTTTAGTGTTTCTGATCTAACTGAGCCTAACCCGCTCAGTTTTTAATCCAAAAAGGCTTAGGAGGTGTCTCCTCCCGTAGGAGGTGAATCCTCATAAGACAAACAAACTCCAACTCCTAAATTCCCCCAAATATGTTACTAAATTTATTCCCAAAACTAAGGTCGATCTTAAATAGCTCTTAGTTATTCTAAGAGGTTTTTTTGAGAATAAATTTTCTGAAAACGCAACGAGAATCATTTTTATTGTCATCCTCGGGTTTGACCCGGGGATCTACTAAAAATGAGTCTCAAATTACTAAAACAAACAAATTAAAAAACGAATTTATTTATGAGTACATTAACTCGAAAAGTTGCCGCCGGTTTTATTACCGCGACAACAGTAATGTCTCTTTCCGGACTTAGCGCGGCTATCGTTCCTGTTGCTCACGCACAGACGAGCGCCGACTTGCAAGCTCAGATCACTCTTTTGTTGAGTCAGATCGCCACTTTGCAGGCTCAGCTGAACACTGGTGGTAGCTCTAGCGCTGCCTGCACCTTCACCCGCTCCCTCACAGTGGGTTCAACTGGTCAGGACGTTATGTGCCTCCAGCAGTACTTGAACGGCGCCGGCTTTACGGTTTCCGCTTCTGGTGCTGGTGCTCCGGGTATGGAGACGACTTTCTTTGGTTCCCGAACTACAGCAGCTGTTGCCGCTTGGCAGGCCGCTAATGGTGTAGCCCCGGCTGTTGGTTACTTTGGTCCTATTTCTATGGCCAAGTACACCCAGCTAAACGCTACCGTTGTTGTCCCGCCGGTTGCCGGTGGTGACGATGATGACGACGATGATTCTTCTGACACCAGCCTTCAGGGCGGTGCCGGTTCTATCACCGACGCTGACTTCATCGCTTCCTTGAACAACGAGGAGGTTGGTGAAAATGAGGAAGATGTTCAGGTTGCCGGTCTTGAAATTGAGGCTGGTGAGGACTCTGACATCGAGCTTATTGCCGTAACCTTGGACTTTGATAAGGCTGCGGATCAATCTTCCGGTAACGACGACGACCTCGACGACTACGCTGACGAAGTGTCTGTGTGGTTTGATGGTGAAGAGGTTGCTCGTGTTGATGCTAGCGAGTTCAACGACAACAATGGTTATGGCCGAACAGTTTCCCTGAAGAGTGGTGCGATTATTCGCGCTGACAAGACAGGAGAATTGGTTGTGGCTGTTTCCGGTGTCAAGAACCTTGACTCCTCTAATGCCGCTCAGGCTTGGGACGTTGCCTTTGAAGCTGTTCGCTTCCGCGACGCTCAGGGCGCTGTGATCACAGAGAGTGACCAGGGCGACATCGACAGCGGTACAGCAGACACCACTGCCGTCACGGCTGATGCTGAGCGGGCTTTCACCTTTGAGACCTTTGCTACGGCTTCAGACGTTGAGTTCAAGATTATGTCTGGTTCAGACAGCATCAACGACTCTCGCGTGATTGACGTGGACGACACTAACGACACCGACAATGTTGATGTCTTCTCCTTCGTGGTTCGCATTGACGGCACGTCTGACGTTCAGCTTAAGGACCTGATGCTCAGCTCCACCCACACGGGTACTGCTAACACTTTGGACGACGTCTTCTCCAAGCTAGTCTTGGAAATGGATGGCGTTGTGGTTGGCTCGGAGAGCTCCTCCTTTGCCGGCGCCACGACTGTTGTCTTTGATGACATTGACACCTGGTTAGAGGCTGGCGAAGATTACAGCTTCACCCTGGTTGGTGACATCAATGACACTCAGGCCAGTCAGTTAGTTGATGGTGACACTGTCTACTTCACCTTTGGTGAAACTGAGACCGACAGCACCTTGACTGACATTGAAGACGAAAAAGGCGACAACCTCGCCGATGCGGACAAGACTGGCGAAGAGACCAGTGACGCTATCGCCTTCTATGACAATGGCATTGAGATAACGTCATTTAACACCACCGGTTCCATCGCTGTTGCGACTGACGGTGTGAACAATGACCGCGTTGAGTTGGTTATGAACTTCACGGTTCACAACTTCGGCGACACGACCTTGTACATCCCGAACACTGCTACCAACACCGGTAGTGTGATTTCTACGGGTGTGACAACGACTGCGCCGGGCGTCAGTGAGGGTATTGGTTATGTTGTGCAGAACTCTGCTTCAACCAGTGCTGGATCTAACGATATCAGCGCGACGTTGACCGAGGAAGACACGGACCTAACCTTGGGCACCAATGCCTTTGAGTTGAAGGCTGGTAAGAGTGGTACGTTCACCTTGAAGGTGTCTGTCGCTAACGACGGTACACCGGACTTGACGAACACCACCTTCCGCGCGTTCTTGACTGGTGTCAACTGGGCGTCTGCAGATGCCGCCAATGGCGACTCTGTATACACCTTTGA
>PFBD01000004.1 GCA_002773415.1 Candidatus Harrisonbacteria bacterium CG10_big_fil_rev_8_21_14_0_10_49_15
CATCGCACCTTTCGGGAGATCCATGAGTTTTCCAACAGGGCTTTTTCCTATGTCTTTCTCGACTTCACGCATCACATCCAAGTAACCGGGTTGACCGACGACCCCCAGTTTTTCAGTCATCTCTTTTATTTGTTGGTAGGTGTACTTGGTGCCTAGTTTTGTTGTTATTGAACCTTTCATGCCTCGAGCGATCTGATCGCCTTGGAGGTATCGTGCCGGATTTTTTACTCCGGCTATAAAGTTGTTGAAAATTCCACCGATTGAGTTACGAACGTGGAAAGCTGGAAACCAGCCGGTTACTGACCCCTTCCAGAAATTGAGAGCTTTATCGTAGAGCTTGAGGAATCCCTTGGTCGCTTCATCGTTCGTGAGAACCTTGTATGTTTCCTCGACATGCTTCACGATCTGCTCAGGCAAAAGCACTCCCTTTAATTGAGGCACGGTGCTTTCAACGTACCGAATGCCGTTCTCAAAGATTGGCTTTACTGTCTCTTTGGTCATCATCTTTCCGGTTACAGGATTCCTTATTTCTTTTGTGATCACTTCGCCTTGCTTGCCGAATTGCTTTCCAGCTTCAGTTAAAAAGTCGTAGGTGTTTACAGCTCTGATATGCTCGGCTTTGCGTGCGCCGAATGCTTTAAATGCATCTTGCTCAAACAATCTCACTCCGTGTGTTTTGCGGAAATAGTTATTGATATTCACGATCGTGTCGTCGAGGGTTCGAGACTTTGCAAACGGTGTGCTTACTCGCATCTTTCCTGCTATCTCATCAGCGACATCACTATTCTTTTGCAAGAAGTCACGGCCTTCCGGTGTCAGATAGTGTCGTAAGTAATCCGGTAGCTCGGTATGGAGTAGACCTTTTTCTTTTTCGATATTTGCAAATCGTTTATGCTCGCCCTGAATGTGACTAATGATGTTGTCGATCGCACTGTTTCCTTTGGTAGCGACTTGCTCGACTCTGTCGGCCGCCTTTGCAGGAAGATCGACCATTCCCTCGATCAGCCGGCCAACTCTGGTGCCAGCATCTTTGCCAAGTTCTTTTCTTGCTGTCTTGCCGAGATCAATTGCTTCGTCAGCGGCCTTACCGACTTCGGACCGGGTTGCTTTGGTGAATTGAGAAAACTTGTCGACATACTCCTCACCGATACGTCCCGGGAGGTCTTTGATACTTTTAAATGGCACAAATGCTTTGCCAGCGAGGTCTTTTGCACTTTCATACATTTTGCCGACGACAGGTGTCTTTTCGACGAGCCAGTCAGCGGCTCTGAACGGTGCGGTGACAGCCGATCGTGGAAGCACCTGTTGACCGGCAAATTTCAGACCTCCTTTGGCAAGATACTTTTCGCCCCCTTCCGCAAGAACCTTTTCTGCCAGAGCTTTCCGGGCGGCCGTCTCACCGACTTCCTGTATCGACTTTTTGAGGAGTGACGTTCCGGATTTACTGAGCACGACCGTCCCGGCTTTGGTTGCGAGTTTTGCACCGGCCCCATAACCGAATGTTAAATACGTTGTCGGATCAAGCAGGACGTCTGCGATAAAACCACCTACTTTGCTTTTGATTCCGAGTGCTTCAGACGGCTGTATGCGTTCTTGGATTCCAGCTTTGATACCTTTTCCGCTTATAAGACCACCGACCGCATATCCTCCGGTGTTGAGCACGTGGAGGATTCTCTGCAGAGTCGATTCTTTTGGTTGAGTAGTTGAGACATCGAGATTATTTTGCAGTGCAAAGTCTCGCAACCCCTCGACAGTGGTCACGTTTGGTTTACCGGCCGGTTTCTCAACCTCGGTCGTTACGTATTTCCCCTCGGCATTCTTTTGATACTGCACGACGTTACCGGGAGCAGGTGCAGACTTTGGGAGTGGAGGAGAGACCGGTGCAGAACCGGTGTTTATGTACTTTCCAGTTTTTGGGTCTTTGATGTAGGCCATAGCGTTTTAATTTCCGATACCGAAGAGACCCTTCAAGAAGCTCTTACCGGTGTTGTATCCGGACTTTGCGAGGTTCGGTATCTGTTGCGTGAATACGTCTTTGACCCCAGCACCGAAGTCTTGAGCGGTTATCCTCGGTTGACCTGATTTCAAAGCTTGAGCGGCCGCCGCATCCGCTTGCTGTTGAGCGTTTGCTTCAGCGATGATCTGATCTCGCTTCTGCAGGACTTGAGCACGGATGTTTTGAGGCACATTACTTGCGGTGAAGTTCGGGTTGTTGAGAAGTTCGAGTGCGTAAGCTTCTATGTCGCTCGATGAACCTCCTCCATCTGATCCGCTACCAGACTTTGCGCCGACTACTTTTGTGCCAGCAATGTCATGCACGGTTCCGGCAGGGGTGCTATTGGCAAGGTTTGCGAGTTGAATTGCTCGATTGATTACATCTTGAGCGTCTTTCTTTTCTTGCTCTTTGCCGTACTTGGATGCTTCGACAATATTTGCGACATCCTTTTCTGAAGCACCGAATACTTGTTTTAAGAGATCCCCGAGAACGCTGTATTGGTCTTTTTGAAATCCGAGTGTTTTTTCTGCGACGGTAAGTGGCAGTGTTGAATCCTCGTATTGCATGCCGGCCGCATCTTTCGCAGAGGAATCCGCTACGCCGAGTTTGTCGGCCAGCCGATTTCTTTCGTTGAGAAGTTTTCGATATTCGTCTATGAGCGGTTGCTTTTCTGAAGCAACAAGTCTTTGAGTTTGACTCTCGGTTACGAGACCACCTCCCTTTATCATCCGATTGCGGATGTCTTTCTCTGAATCATCGATCGCAAGTTCCATCGATGCCAAGCGATCATCTAAACTCAAAAGATTTTTCTGCATCACATCTACACCACGCTTCACCTTTTCTTGCTCATAAATGTCTGCTTTTTTAGGCAGATTTTTGAGCGATTCGAGGTAGGAAGTCTGGCTGTCCTGCATGCTTTTGAGAGCAGAATCGAGACCGAGTTCGGATCGGTACTTTGTGAGCAAACTGGTCGAAGAAG
>PFBD01000015.1 GCA_002773415.1 Candidatus Harrisonbacteria bacterium CG10_big_fil_rev_8_21_14_0_10_49_15
CATTTAAGAAGCTCTACTATTAAAAAAATTCCCCGCCTTGTGGGCGGGGCCGCGGCTAATGCCGAATGTAGCTACAGTATAGCACTCTAACAAAATCTGTCAAGATGCCATCCAATCATAAAGGACTATATGTTTAGTAAAAAATTACCCGGCTCCACCCGCGACGTAAGAATATATAACAGGGCTTTTTCTAGCTCTGAAGTTTTGCAACTTTACAACATGGGCCGGTGATTCTCCCTTTGGTTCGACTGGGCTCACTACGAGTCACGGGAATGACAGAAGAAACGGGAATGACAAATATAAGTCATATATAACCGTATACGACTTATAAATACATTGAAATTTCATGTTTGGTTGTGATAGGATGTTAATATATGCAAAGTATCATTCAATTTCATATTTCAAAGGGCGTCAGGCAATATGTTGCTGAAGGCGCGAATTTGCCTATTGTGACTCAAGGCAAGACTATGGATGAGCTTTTGAAAAATATTCACGAGGCTGTAACTTTACACCTTCAAGATGAAAATCTTGCTGATCTAGGCCTGGCTCCCAAGCCATCTGTTTTAGTGAATATGGAGCTACCAGCTTTAACAGATGCCTAAATTACGGACACTATCTGGAAAACAGGTGATTGCTATTTTTGCTGAATCTGATTTGCATAGTAGATTCTATGGATAATTTTTCCCCGGCTCCACCCCGTTAGAGATAGGGAGCCAGAGGCGCACGTCGCGCTTTTATCGCCAGTCGCGCCTTCGGCACAGGCCGCAGTGATATCTAAACCACCAAATAACCTAGGATTAGTAGGCTGCTGGTCATTTGAAGACGGCAGGGGCAACACCGCCACCGACTTTTCCGGCAACGGCAACACCGGCACGCTGACGAATATGGAAAACAGCGACTGGGTCACCGGCAAACGCGGCAAGGCATTGGATTTTGACGGAGGCAGTAGTAGTGAGTATGCGACAACAGGCTCCTTTAGCCAATTTTCCGGCGGGAAGGTTACGGCTAGTGCTTGGGTGAAAAAAGCGGCAAATTCGCAAAACGGATTTATTGTTTCTAAGTCGCCCGTAAATACTAACTGGCAGCTTTTCCTCCAGGGAACTGCGCTCTATTGGGGTGCTGTTAGTCCTCAGCTTTCTTGTGGGTTTGGAGATCAATATTTGGATGTTTGGACTCATGTAGTGGGCGTGCAAGACGGAACAACAGGTCAAATTTATATCAACGGTGTTCAATGCGCATCAGGTACTATTGGTGCGTTCACTGAATCTTCAAGCGCTATTTTAATCGGTAAGCACAGTGCGAATAATTACTATTTCTCCGGCTCCATCGACGAATTCCGCATCTATAGCCGCGCCCTCTCCGCCACCGAAGTCCTCCAACTCTACAACATGAGCCAATAAGAAACCCGCCCGCACACGTTCCGAAGTGGGACTTCCGAACGTGTGCGAACAGGGGGGGGTGTGGCAGTGACTAATATATCCACACAACCATGCCAGCGTTGTGCTATAATAAAAACATCAAAAGGTACGAATAAAATAATCACATATCACTTCAAAAGTATGAGCGACAAAAAAAGCTGGATCCTATTAGTTATAGTACTTATAGTCGTTGTAGTTGCCGGATACATGTTTTTCACTTACCAACAAGAATCCGGGCAAGCCCTAAGCACCGACGCAAATACGAGTAAATACCAAGCCGTCTTCTTAGACAACAACCAGGTCTACTTTGGTCAGATAACTAGCACCTCCGGAGACTTCATCACTCTGCAAGACATCTACTACTTGCAGGTAAACCAGCGCTTACAGCCGATTCAAGAAGGGGAGACGCCGGCAAACAACCCGGACATCAGCCTGGTTAAACTCGGCGGTGAACTTCACGGACCAACAGACGAGATGCGCATCAACAAAGATCACGTCCTGATTATTGAGGACCTCCGCAAAGACTCAAACCTCGTCGGTGCAATAGAGCAGTACGTAGCCAACCAAGCCGCGACGCAGTAGAGACTAGAATACAGAAGCACAAAAAGGCTCCGGCACCCGTCGGAGCCTTTTTGTTTGTGGTAGAATTATTAGCATGACAAGGCCAATCGAATCTATCCGTCCTATGCGGCTTATATTAGCCGCAATGATTCTAGCTTCTAGCTTCTCTATTCTAACTTCTGGCATAGCCCCGGCGCACGCCCAAACCGCCAGCTCCACAAATTTCACCGTGGAAAACCCCACCATAGGCCAGCTCGGTGGGTACGCCACATCAAGCAACTTTCAACTCTGGGGATCTATTCCATTCATAAGCCCTGGCACCGGGTCCACGACCAACTTCATCCTTAAGCCGGGCTTTCTTAACTTTCCGGCCGAGTCCGCCGCCACCTCAACACCGACATCAACTCCAAGCACGCCAAGTGGCGGCGGGGGAAGCGTACCGGGGCGCGCAATCCCGGCAGCAATCTGCGCCAAGGTAGACTTCAACAAAACTGGCTGGGTGGATTTTGTGGACTTCTCAATTCTTCTCTTCTACTTTGATAAATCAGGAGAAACTATCCGCCCCTACGACCTTAACAACGACGAGAAAATAAACATCGTCGACATCTCCATATTCATGTTCTACTGGGACGGCCACGTAGTTAAGTGTCCAACAATATAAAATGAAAGAAGTTTGAAAAATTCATAAATTATGACATTTATTCATTGTTTAAAAATTGAAAATTGCAAATTGAAAATTCTCCTCGCTATTCTCCTAGTTTTTAGTTTCTCTATTCTAGCTTCTCCGTATTTTGCGCTCGCGCAAAATACGGGCGCTCAGCTATACCTCACCCTAAACTACTTCCAAGCAGTAGAAGCCGAAGATTTTTCAGTAACCATCCTGCTTGATACTCCAGTAGCCGTAAACGCCTACAACATCACCTTTCAATACCCAACCAACATCCTAAAACTCACCAGGGTAGACACAAGCCACTCCCTAATAACAGTCATGCCGGGCGAGATAGAACAGCTTCCGGACGGGCGCATTACAATTCGTGGCGGTAGCGCCGAAGCTTTTAACGGTCAATCAGGAGAAATTGCCGTACTACACTTTAAACCAATCGCTACAGGCGCAGGGAATATGGGATTTGTCTCCGCGGTTATTCACGAAGCAAACGGCCAAGGCACTCCTCTTGTACCAACTGCGTACCAAACACCTATCCAGATAAATTCGCTAGCACAAAAAGAAGCTGGAAGTCAGAAGATAGAAGACAGGACAGTACCGCTCAACACAGAACCAAAGCGTAGTGACCCAAACTTCAAAGACACAACTCCACCACTGATAACGCTAATGCAGATAACCACCAATCCGCTTGAGAGCGGCAAACTCCTTATCTTTGAGGCCATTGACGAGCAGTCCGGCGTCTCTCACTTTTTACTTCGCGAGCGCCGGTGGATATTCATGGGAAACTATCAGCGCGTCTTCAATCCACACTCAATCGCTTCGGGAAGCTGGGCAGTTGAACTTACCGCTGTGGATCGCTTTGGCAACGAGGACACAATGACCATTTACCAGTGGGGGGGATTCATCTGGAAAATAATATTTGCGCTCATTCTACTCACAGGAATTTGGCTTGCCAAAAGAATGTATGCAACTTGGCTCAAACATCAGCAAGATAATAACAGCTAAAAAAACAAAAAGTGGGGTATACTAAGAGAGAATTTATAATTTCCAATTTCCAATATCTCAATTCTTGAATGTTTTAAACATTTAGGCGTTCCTTATGAAATTTCTTCATTGTTTGAAAATTGAAAATTGCAAATTGAAAATTGCTTTCGGTCTGATTCTGTTTTCAGTTTTCTCAATTCTAGCTTCTCCACATTTTGTGCATGCACAAAATGTGGGCGGCGCAACTCTATACATGGGCCCCGCCACCGGAACCTTCACAGTCGGGTCCACCTTCACGGTTTCATTCTATGTTGATACGGGCAACGAGTTCATCAACGCCGTGGAAACAAAAATACTTTTTCCTCCGGACAAACTCCAAGTAGTCAGCCCATCAACAGGGGCCTCGTTCATTAACGTCTGGGCCATAGCCCCAAGCCACTCCAACACCGAAGGAACAATCAGCTTCCGCGGAGCCGTTCCCAGTCCCGGCATCAATACCGACGCCGGCCTAATCTCTACCGTCACCTTTCGGGTTAAGTCCGTTGGTCGGGCCACTATCCGCTTTAACGACGACTCGCGAGTACTCCGCAACGACGGCCTAGGAACAGACATTCTCCGCCAAAAGCAAGCCGGCATCTACAGCATGGAGCTACCGCCACCGGCCGGCCCGGTTGTTTCCTCTGAAACTCACCCAGATCAAAACTCTTGGTCAAAAGAGGACACTGCTATTCTAAGTTGGGGGGGCGATGCCGCCGCCTCGGGCTACAGCTACGTCCTTAACAACCAACCAATAGATACTCCGGACAACATCTCAGAGGGCGCCCAAACCAGCGTTACTTACAAAAAACTGACAAGTGGCCAGTACTACTTCCACGTCAAAGCGCTTAGAAATGGAATATGGGGAGGAGTAACGCACTACGCCATTAGCGTAGACAGAGAGGCCCCGGCGAATTTTAATCTGGAATTCATACCGGCAGCACGCACATCCAGACACGAACCTATATTTCGCTTCTTTACAACCGACGTCCAATCCGGAATAGACTTTTACGAAATGAAGATAGTCGGCCTAAACGTAGACATGGCGCTAACCTCTCAAGAGCAACAATTTTTTATAGAGGTAGAGAGTCCATATCTACCGCAGTCTCTTCCATATGGAGCGTATGACGTTATTCTCCGCGCTCACGACAAGGCCGGAAACGTAAAAGAGGTTATCTCTCGGCTGGAAATAGTGAAACCACTGTTCCGAATAGTTGGCGACGAAGGAATAAGCTTTAGAGAGTCAATCTTAATTCCCTGGTGGATAGTCTGGCTAGTTGGAATCTTTATCCTCATCTTCCTGGGAGTAATAGCATACCGATTTGAAGAGTGGCACCGGATGATCAGCCACGCCAAGGAAAATAAAAAGCTTCCGGGCGATGTCCACGACAAACTCAAAGAGCTAAAAGAGTACCAACAACGATACGGCAAAATAGCCTCCGCGGTTTTGATTCTAGTTACAGGTTTCTCTATTCTTTTTTCTGGCATAGCCCCAGCGCGCGCCGCCAGTGAATTTACCCCGCCATCAATAACCGAGGTAAGTAGAAACATCTTCAACGACGAGATCTTTTACATCGGTGGTCAAACAGGGCAACCGGAAACAGAAGTCGTACTCTACCTTCAAAGTCAGGCCGACGGCGCGACCCTCAGTCAACGACTACTTTCTGACGCTGACGGAAACTGGTTCTACCGGCATCCAAGTTTCTTGCAAAGCGGCTCGTACGTACTCTGGGCCCAAGCCAGTCAGGATAACGAGCTAAGCCCGCCCAGCCCTCAAGTTGCTATGAACGTCGCCAGCCACGCCATTCAGTTTGGCGCCTCCCGGTTTAGTTACTCCGCCATTTACCTGATCTCCTTAGTATTTTTGCTTGGCATAGTAATTGCGCTCGCTATCATCATCCTTCACCACTACCGACACGGTAGAAGAAAACATAAACTCTTCAAGGAGGAAATCCGCACGGCCGAAGAATCTATTCGCCGTGGCTTCGCCCTTCTCCGTCGCGACCTTGAGACCGAATTCGCCGCTGTCAGCCGAACAAAAGCAACCCGCGCGCTAAGTAAAGAAGAAGAGCAAAGAGAAGACCAGATCCTACGCGACCTGGAATCAGTCAGACGGAACATCGGCGAAGAGGTCTGGGAATTGGAAAAGAAAGAAGCCTAAAAGCTCTGCTATTAAGTTCTCCACAGATAAACCCTTAAAGAGGCATATTTTTGCTATAATAAAAGGGCTGAATTAGGCGCCTAGATTCAGTAGGTCGATAATGAACTGGCGCCAGCGAACACTAGAAAATTACACATTAATCACTAACTAATATCTTAAACATGGAAAATAATGCCGCACAAATGTGGCTTGAAACCACATACGGATCACTCGGGGGCCTATGGCAAGAAGTGCTGAATTTTTTGCCAGCACTACTCGGAGCGATCGTCATTCTTCTTATTGGCCTCATCGTTGCCGCTATCTTGGAAAGAATAGTTGAACGAGTCATCTACTACCTCAAGATAGACGAGCTTTTTAGAAAAGCAGAAATAGACCGCTACTTTGAGCGGGCCAACATCAGGCTAAATATTGGGCACTTCCTTGGGAAGTTAGTCTACTGGTTCATCGTCATAGCCTTTATTCTTGCCGCCTCGGACTTCCTCGCGTTTGACCAGTTCGCCCAGTTCCTGCAGAACGCCCTGTTCGGTTTCTTCCCGACAGTAATCGTTGCCGCCTTGATCTTGCTCGCCACCTTTGTTATCGCGCACTTCCTGCGCGGCCTGGTTACAGCAGCTGTAGCCGGCTCCGGTCTGCACCACTCCCGTGGCGTCGGCCTAGTCACCTGGTGGGCGATCTTTATCTTCGGCTTTGTGGCTACACTTGATATGCTCGGTGTTAGTACTGCGCTTATCGAAAATCTGATCACCGGCCTGATCGCAATGCTTGCCATTGCCGGCGGTCTAGCCTTTGGTCTCGGTGGCAAAGAACACGCGCACCGCTTCCTCGGCAAAATAAGCGAAGAGATGAAGAAGTAGCATCTTCGCTGGTTATCGTAAATTAAACGGCTCACAAGGGGATTTTCTCCTTGTGAGCCGTTTAATTTACTGGACTAATGCCACCTGGAATTGCTATGATAAACTCGTTACTTGCCTGCCCTTCCGTAGCTTTACGCGAAGGAGGGCCCTTGTAGTTCAACGGATAGAATACCTGGCTTCGAACCAGGCGATTGAGGTTCGATTCCTCACGAGGGCACAAATTAGCATTATTACCAAAATTCGTATATTCGCGAATACTCATGGAAATCTCCAAAGAAGTTCTACAAATCGCTGAGATTCTAAAACAAAATGGCCACCAAGCGTATTTGGTCGGCGGCTGCTTACGCGACCTGATAATGGAACGAGAGCCGAACGACTGGGACGTAGCCACCGACGCAAAACCAGACGTTCTTTTAGAGCTTTTTCCCGACAGCGTCTACGAAAATGAATTTGGAACCGTAGGGGTAAAAACGGAGTCCACAGACCCAAAACTAAAAGTCATCGAAGTCACCACATTCCGAGTAGAAGAGGCGTACACAGACAAGCGCCGCCCAGACAAAGTCCACTTTACCAAGAAAATCGAAGACGACCTAAGCCGTCGCGACTTTACCATGAACGCCTTAGCGCTTTCCCTTACCCAAAGCGATGCCGAGATCCTAGATCCATACGGGGGACTAGCAGACATCCAAGCGCAAATAATTCGGGCTGTAAGGGATCCACACGAACGCTTTAGCGAAGACGCCTTGCGCCTTATGCGAGCGGTTCGCTTTTCAGCTCAGCTCGGTTTTAAAATAGAAAAAGGTACTGAATCCGCACTGGCAAAGCACGCGCCTCTTCTGGCCGGAGTTAGCCAAGAGAGGATCCGAGACGAGCTAACAAAACTGGTGATGAGCTCAGAAGCCACCGAAGGCATCAGACATATGGTATCAACCGACCTTCTTAAATACGTTATCCCAGAGCTCCTGGAAGGAGTCAATTGCGAGCAAAACAAACACCACATCTACGACGTCTTTGAGCACAATCTAAAGTCTTTAGAGTACTCCGTTAACCAAAACTACTCGCTCGTAGTCAGACTAGCCTCACTCCTACACGACGTTGGCAAGCCGGCCACGCGTCGCTGGAAGTCCGACCCGCGCGGCGCAAAACAGCAGGACGGCAAGGCAGGGGATTGGACCTTTTATGGCCACCAAGTAGTTGGGGCAAAAATAAGTAAAAAAATACTCCAACGCCTAAAATACTCCAAAGAGATAATTGAACGCGCCAGCCTGTTAGTACGCGAACATATGTTCGTTTACGACCCCGAAGTTGTCACTCTTGCCGGAGTCCGCCGCCTACGAGCGCGCGTCGGCGATGAAAATTTAGAGGACCTTATCAAAGTTCGCGAGGCCGACCGCATTGGGTCCGGCGTCCCCAAAGCTCAGCCTTATCGACTACGCTACCTGCAAGCAATGCTGGAAAAAGTAAAGACAGATCCAATCAGCCCGAAGATGCTCGCTATTGATGGCGGAGCGCTAATGACAGAGCTAGGCATTCAGCCAGGGCCGCGCCTTGGCCACATCATCGCCGGCCTTTTAGAGAGCGTCCTGGAAGACCCAAACCAAAACACCAAAGACAATCTGCTCTCACTTGCTAAAACACTCAACAACCTTTCCGACAAAGAACTGGAGCAGATCCGTGCAAAAGGAAAAGAAAAAGCCGAGGCCACCCAAGAATACATAGACGAAGAGATCAAAAAGAAGTACTTCGTTACGTAGCTTGCTACGTAACGAAGTATCTCTTCAATTTCTAATTCCGCTTCAATGCTATTGAGAATTGATCTGGATTCGGGTATTCTTTTGGGGTATCGGGCTGTCGTATACCGGTAGTATGCACGATTCGGGTTCGTGCGGACTGGGTTCAATTCCCAGCAGCCCGACTTTTTTATATATTAGTCAAACCAGGCTAGATTAATGCACGCATGACATTTGACCAATACCAAGAATTTACAAAAAAGACCGCCGTCTACCCCACAGTAGGCCAAAGCTATGTATACCCAGTGATGGGTCTAGCAGGGGAGACCGGCGAAGTCGCCGAAAAAGTAAAAAAGATCTTCCGTGACAGCGACGGGGTGGTTACAGAAGAACGCCGCGATATGATAAAAAAGGAACTTGGCGATGTCCTTTGGTATGTCAGCCAGGTTGCGGCTGAGTTTGGCCTTTCGCTAGAGGACGTCGCTTCGCACAACATGGAAAAACTCCTCTCCCGCGTGGAAACGGGAACTGTCAAAGGAGACGGAGATCAGCGCTAAAATACTCAAGCACTTATTGCTAGGAAACCGCGTTTTCAGTCGTTCTTCACGTACACCCTCACCCCTTTGGTCCAAATCACAACCGCCCTAGCAAAAGACATAATAGAAACCAGGTACTTAAACTCCACCAACAACTTCAAAAGCCAGCCACCAAACCCGGCAAAAACAAAGCTGCGTACCTTTGCAATTGCAAACTTACCGCCAATAGGAATAACATAAGGATAATCCCTAAGCTGATACGAAACAAACGCCGGCCTTGTTTTCTTATGCGTCGCAAACGCTATCTCCTCAAGAATGTT
This sequence comes from Candidatus Harrisonbacteria bacterium CG10_big_fil_rev_8_21_14_0_10_49_15, assembly GCA_002773415.1. GTDB lineage: Bacteria > Patescibacteriota > Minisyncoccia > UBA6257 > 1-14-0-10-44-23 > 1-14-0-10-49-15. The sequence continues at coordinate 9,265 of PFBD01000015.1, forward strand.
AGCCGCGGCAACAGCGGCCTGGTCAAGCGCGGCCGTCGCGGTTGCCGGCGCCATTTTTCCACTCACCGAGTCAACAAAGCAAACCGCGTCGCCAACACCATAAGCATGACTCCGCATCCGCTCATCCAAAGCGGGAATGCCCAGCTGCATCTGCTCGTCAACAAGCACGGCGCCACGCTCATCTTTAGCAAATCCGGAATTCTTTAATATCTCCGGCTGCTTGATGCCTCCTGTCCAAACAAAAAGATCATAGGGGACAGTGGCACCATTTATAAGGCGCACATCTGACTCAGTAACTTCACTAATAAAACTGCCATATTCACCAGCAACACCAAGTTCATCAAGCCGGCGCTGTGCCCGCGCGACAACCGCCGGCACAAACCCCGGCAGCACGGTAGGCGCTCCATCCACCAAGGTAATCGCCGCGCGACAGGTCTTGGGCAGCATCTCGGACTCCGGACACAACCACTGCGAAAGCTCGCCGGCAAGCTCCACGCCGGTCGGACCGGCTCCGCCAATAACAACCTTAAACTCCTTGCCGCTCCAGCCCTCACTAAGCATAGTTATCTTCTCCCGTAAGCGCACTGCGTCCGTAAATGTCTTTAACGGAAAAGCATATTCAGAAATCCCAACAATACCAAAATCATTCACCTGCGCGCCCGGCGCCAAAACTACATATTCATAATTAAGCGCCTCTCCGCTATCCAATCTCAACTTCTTCTCGTCTACCTCCACAGACTCAACCCTGCCCACAACCACCTCCACAGGCAAAGAGCCTACAAGCTCTTTCAAGGAAACCGTAACAACATCGCGCAAGCCACGCATACTCGCAGCCTGCTGAGCAGTCGTCGCCACCTCGTACAAAGTTGGGGTGTAGGTATGGTAAGAGTGCGCCTCAACAAGCTGAATCTTATATTGAGCGGAACAGCCAAGTCGCCGCAAACCCCTTGCTAAAAGAACAGTCGCTCGCAAGCCACCAAAACCCGCCCCTACAATTACAATTTCACTTCGCTTCGTTGTCATGGCCTTAGTATATATGATAAGCTACTTCTTATGAAACAGGCTATTCTCATTTTTGGCACGCCCGGAAGCGGTAAGGGAACACAGGCTAATCTTTTAGAGTGGACAAAAGGTTTTTACCATTTTGATAGCGGTAAACAACTACGAGCGATTTTGCACGACCCTACTCGTCAAGATGACCCGTTTATTAAACGCGAGCGGGCCCTTAATGACGAAGGCACCCTCAACACCCCAAGTTGGGTTTTAGAAATGTTTAAAACTGAAGCTGACAAAATCGGTAAAGCCGGGATGAGTATAGTTTATAGTGGTTCGCCCCGAACAATCTACGAAGCTTTCGGAGATGAAAAAAATGAAGGCCTGATCTCCTTCCTGCAAAATCTCTACGGTAAAGAAAATGTTCGTGCATTTTATCTAGATATTAATCCAAGCCTTGCCGCCGCTAGAAACAAGGTCCGGCGCACCTGCACAGTTTGCACAAATCCGGTATTAGGAGATGCGCCGGTAACCGTCTGCCCACTATGCGAAGGGGAGCTTAAAATCCGTATTGATGATAATCCAGAAACATATAAAAATCGCTATGACCAATATGTGACTCGGACCATGCCCATCATAGAACAGTTACGAAAAGAAGGCTTTTCAATTACAGAGTTAGACGCAGCAAAGAAACCACACGAAATCTTTGCCGAAATTAAAACAGCTCTAGTCGTATGAGCCTCATCAAGAATGAGTCAGAGCTAGCCAAGATCCGTCACTCCGGAGCCATCCACCGCGAGGTAATGGCTAAGCTTAAGGCCGGTATCAAACCGGGCGTTACTCCTAAAGAGCTAGACACTCTCGCCAAACGGCTGATAGAAGATGCCGGCGCCCAGCCGAGCTTTCTAGGCTACCAACCGACCGGCGCCACCAAACCATATCCGGCCACCATCTGCGCCTCCTTAAACGAAGTCGTGGTTCACGGTGTACCTACAGATAAACCACTCCAAGCCGGTGATGTTTTTTCCATAGACATGGGCGTCTTATACCAAGGCTATCACTCAGACGCCGCTATTACCGTCATCGTCGGCGGCCGAGCAGATAACAAAGTCCACGAACTCCTCACCGTCACCAAGCAGGCTCTAACCCTCGGCATTGCCGCCGCACAAGTCGGCAACACCCTGGGCGACATCGGCTCTGGCATCGGAAGCTTTTGTAAGGAGCACGGCTTGGCCGTCATCCAAGGGCTGACCGGCCACGGCATTGGCACCGAACTTCACGAAGACCCATATGTATTTAACGAAGGCCAGCCGGACCAGGGGATGAAGCTAGAAGCCGGCATGGTTCTAGCCATTGAACCAATGACATCCCTAGGATCACCGCGCATCACCCAAAATAAAGACGAAGGCTACGCCACCGTTGACAACAGCCTCTCCGCCCACTTTGAACACACCATCATCCTCACTGAATCCGGCCCCCAAGTCATCACCTAAAAATTCCCCACCCCGGCCTAATTTAAACGGCTCACACGCTCAAACCTTTTTAAAAAACAGCGTATGAGCCGTTTCCCTTCCCCACCAACACCACATTATGACATTAGCAATAATGTCATAATGTGGTATAGTAAAAGTGATGAAAAACTCCAAGCAGATCGAACGCCACTTTAAAGGTATCGCCAATCATTGGCGCATTGAAGTCATGCTCTTGCTTGCACAAGAGGATAGCCTAAGCCTGGAAAAGATAGCAAAACGCCTAGGCGCTAATTTCCAAACCATGGCTGAACATGTCCGAAGGCTTCACGTAGCCGGTCTTGTGGATAAAAAATACCACGGCCGAGAAGTCCATCACTCGCTTTCACCCTACGGCAAAAAATTTGTCTCTTTTCTCCACGTCGTCCAAAAACTCTAACCACACAACATTATGACATTAGCAATAATGTCATAATGTTGTATATCGAGTGTATATATGAAAGTACAAAAATTTCATCACTCTTGCTTGCTAATCGAAGACGGAGATACGAGCGTTCTTATAGACCCGGGAGTTTTTAGTTTTGGACCAAACAGAATAAGCGCGGAATCTCTACCAAAGATAGACGCAATCCTTATAACTCACAAACACGCCGACCACTGTCACCCACCGACCATCAAACAACTCATTGAGCGCGACAACGCAACCGTCTACTGCAACGCTGACATTGCCAGCGAACTTGTTACACAAGGAATAAACACTCAAACGATCGTCGTCCCAGAAGACATCAAACTTAAAGAAATAGCCATAGCCTCAGTTGCGGGCGAACATGAACCACTACCAGTGCCAATTCCGCAAAACAATGGCTTTTACATCAACCATCGTTTACTTCACCCCGGTGATAGCCACTCATTTGAACAAAACCTAAAAAACCCTCCAGAGATCCTCGCCTTACCAATCGCCGCGCCATGGGGGACGGTAACCCGCGCCATTGAAATAGCGCTCGCCCTAAAACCAAAGCACGTCATCCCAATTCACGATGCTATAATTAGCAATATCTTCCTGCCGCGCCTCCACGAAATGTGCGCGTCCGTACTAAACAAGGCAGGCATCCAGTTCCACCCACTCCAACCCGGCGAAATCCTAGAGCTCTAAAACCACAGCTACAACATTATGACATTATTGCTAATGTCATAATGTTGTAGCTGTAAAATTGCGGGAGAAATATTCATGATATACTTCTAATATCCTAATCAGTTAAACACTCTCCGTATGGCGAACGTATTTCTTTCAGTAGTGATCCCCGCGCACAATGAAGCGCGGCGACTCCCACTCACACTCATAGACATTGACCGCCACCTCGCGGCCAAGGACTATAGCTATGAAATTATAGTGGCGCTAAGCCCAAGCCAAGACAATACCGCCGAGATATTAGACCGCTTTAAAGGCCTACTCAAGCCACTGCGCGTCGTTAACCTCAAGGAAAACAAAGGCCGTGGGTATGCCGTAATAGAAGGCATGAAAACCGCCAAGGGGCAGTGGCGCCTAGCCATGGACGCGGATAACTCTGTTTCCATCACCGAATTGGAAAAGATGCTGCCCTACCTCGGAGACAAAACTCAAAAAAAGGCCAAGTATCACGAAGTCTATGACATCGCCATTGCATCTCGCTTCACTAGTGGCGCACATAACGACCCGGCCGAACCGGCCAGTAGAAAGTGGCAACACGCGCTCACGCGCCTGCTGGTTACTAAAGGAGTCAAGGATCCAAATTGCGGCTTTAAGGTATTTTCCGCACAGGCCACAGAAGCCATTTTTCCGAACCTCAAAACCACTGGCTGGCTCACGGAAGCCGAAGCCCTACGAATGGCACAAAAACTTGGCTATAGCATCTACGAAACACCAGTCTTTTATTCTTATGACAACAGCAACCCAAGGCAGACAAAAGATCACTGGCAAATACTCAAGGACATTCTTAAAATAAGCATGAAACGGGGAACTGACCTTCCAACATCAAGCACTGGTAAAAAAGCCTAACCCGTGTTATTCTATCCTAACTAAATCAGTATAGTAGGAAAGGTTAACTGGAATTTACGAAATCTAAACTCTTAAAATAACCCGCGTGTCGCGGGCACGACGGGGATAAAATATACATTAATGGACCATTACATAACCCAGCAAAAACTGGAACAGCTCACTCAAGAGCTAGAGGAATATCGAACCACTAAACGCCAAGAAGTGGCCCGTCGTTTGAAGCGAGCCAAAGAACTTGGCGATCTCTCCGAAAACTCGGAGTACTTTGAAGCGCGTGAACAGCAGCAGCGTGTCGAAGGCCGCATCCTGGAACTAGAAGACATTTTGCGTAACGCGCAGATAATTGAAATGACCCACGGCGCAAAGACCATTCAGCTCGGCGGCACTCTCACCACAAGCAAAAACGGTAACAAGGTAAAGTTCACCATTGTCGGTGCCGATGAAGTAAACCCGGAAGAAGGTTACATTTCCAACGAATCACCGCTTGGTCAAGCGTTTCTAGGCAAAGCAGTAGGTGACAAAGTTACCGTGGCCACCCCAGGCGGTAAATCCATCTACACGATAGAAAGCATCGACTAAGTTTCCGAATAGCGAATCGGAAAACGAATCAGCGAATTGCAGGCCGGTAAAAATCGCGGTAGAATAAAGCGTACTCACATTCGATGATTCGCATCTAATTCGTTATTCGCACACCATGCTTGAAGATATTCGCGCTGAGCGACTCAAAAAAAAAGAACAACTGGAAACAGCCGGCCAAAATCCCTATCCGGCCACAGTCAACCGGACACACACATCTGCCGAACTTTTAGCGCAGTGGGATGAGCTTGAAGCTCAAAAAACAACCGTCAGCGTTGTTGGCCGAGTTTTCGCTCGCCGAGGCCAAGGCGGCGTTATGTTCCTAGATCTCAAGGACGAGTCCGGCGGGATTCAGCTTGTCTTTAAGCAAGATACCGGGGAGCAGTTTGAGCTTTTGCGAGACACTCTGGACATTGGTGACTTTGTAGAGGCCACCGGCCAAGCTTTTGTAACCCAAAAAGGAGAAAAAAGCATTGAGGCTAGCAAGCTGCGCATCATTACCAAAAGCCTCCGCCCCATTCCATCCGAACACTACGGCGTCAAAGATATAGAAACCCGCCTGCGCCAACGCTACCTGGATCTTCTAATGAATCCGGAACTAAGACAGATGTTCCGCCAAAAAAGCATCTTCTGGCAAAAAACCAGAGATTTTTTAACAAACGAAGGATTCCTAGAGGTCGAAACTCCAGTTTTAGAAAGCACTACCGGTGGCGCGGAAGCTCGTCCGTTTGCAACCCACCACAACGCATTAGATATTGAAATGTATCTAAGAATCTCTCTTGAGCTTCCCCAGAAAAGACTCCTAGTCGGTGGTTTTGAAAAAACTTTTGAAATAGGCCGAGTCTTTAGAAACGAAGGTATGGATGCCGACCACCTCCAAGACTATACCCAGATGGAGTTTTACGCTGCCTATCACAACTACAACGACCTAATGAGAATATCTGAAAAACTCATCAAGGAAGTAATCCAAGCTACCGTCGGCACCCTCAAAACAACCTACCAGGGAAACGAGATAGACTGGTCAGGGGAGTGGAAGACGATAGACTACTGCGATGAGTTTAAAAAAGAAACCGGTATTGACATCGCGGACTGCAACTTAGAACAACTTCAGGAAAAAGCAAAAGAGCTGGGGATAAAATTTGAGAAAAATGATGGAATGGGAAGGTTGATAGATTCAATCTACAAAAGAACCGTCCGCGCCAAAGTTATCCAGCCGGTATTTCTAATTCACCACCCTGTGATAATTTCCCCCCTCTCCAAAAGAGTTGAAAAAGAACCTCACAAAACAGAAAGAGTTCAGCTTCTTGCCGGTGGCAGTGAACTGACTAACGGCTTTTCCGAGCTAAATGACCCGATAGATCAACGAGAAAGATTTGAACAACAGGCAAAGCTTAGGGAAGAAGGGGATGATGAGGCTCAGATGATGGACGAAGATTTTGTTATCGCCCTAGAGCACGGTATGCCACCGGCCGCCGGCTTTAGCTATTCCGAGCGACTCTTTGCCGTCCTTATGGATAAACCCATCCGCGAAACTGTATTCTTCCCAACTCTCCGACCCAAGCAAGGGGAGTAGCCAAAAATCAACACGGGGCGAGGATCCTTTCAGATCCTCGCCCCGATGCGCTGACGCCACGCAGTGAAGTAGCGAGCTACTTCACCGGGAACTTCGGCTGCGGGTTCCACGGGCCGTCCGAACCCCGTGGCCGCACCTTCTTGAATCGGTGCGCCACGATCGTCATCGGCGTCGGTCGACAGAAATAGAGCACGAGCGCCAGAACTGCAAACGCCACCAGAACGGAAACAAGCTCTCCCATCACAGAACCTCCCTTGCGACAGTGACTGCCCCATGCAGCCACAGCCAAGTCAGTCTTCACAATACTACGCGCATCCAGCTTCAGTCAAATACAAAAATACGGTATCATGCAGAGTATGAAAGTTCTTGTCTTCGGTACTTTTGACGGTCTCCACGAAGGCCACCGCGCCATGCTTTGCCAAGCTCGTCTGATTGATCATCAGGGCAGCGACTCTACGCACTACGAACTACCTGCCTCGCCGGAGACAAGTCAAGGCGGGAGTACTAAGCACTATCTCGTTGTTGCCATAACCCCGGATCACCTGGCTCAAGAGCTCAAAGGCCATCAGCCCAGAAAATCCAGCGCCGAGCGCATCCAGGCCCTTAAAGACGCCCGTCTAGCCGACGAAGTCATTCTCAGCGACTCGCAGTCGCACTCTTGGGCCATCCTAAAGCGCGTTAAGCCAAACATCATCGCCCTAGGCTACGACCAGGACGACCTACGCCAATCCCTAGAAGCCCATTTAGAACAGGCGTATCCGGACATAGAAACAGAGGAGGGGTGGCAAACTAACCAAAAAAAACCTACAATAGTAGTACTAGACCCATATCACCCAGAAACTTATAAATCCAGTCTACTAGCTGATTAGCTTCCTAGGAACGTAGACCGCGACCTAAACAGCTACTTCGCTAATAAGCTAAACAGCTAAACACATGATCGACATCGAACTCCTACGCACAAATCCCGAGCTCTTTCGAGACTCTATGCGCGCGCGCAATTATGACCCGGCAAGCATAGACCAATTCCTAGCTATTGATGCGACCTGGCGCTCCCAAACGCAAGAGGTAGAAACAATGCGCGCCGAGCAAAAAAAGATTGGTGAAGCGCGCAAAATAGAAGAGGCAAAGGCCTTAAAGGAAAAGATCGCCGGCGCGCAAGGAAAACTACGAGAAGTAGAGCAAGAGCGAGACCAACTGGTTCGCCTCATTCCAAACCTTCTGCACGCAAACGCCCCACGCGGCACCAGTGAAGAAGACAATATTATACTACGAACCATTAGCAAAAAGCCGAAGCTTGATTTTCCGGTTAAAGACCACCTTGAGCTGGGCACTAATCTAGGCATTATTGATACCGAACGCGCCGCTAAAGTATCCGGCAGTCGCTTTGGTTACCTGCTTGGTGGCGCCGCCCAACTTGAACTCGCCCTTATCCAGTTTGCGCTTAACACCCTGACAAACGAGAATCTGCTTAAAAAAATCGCAAAAAAAGCAAAGCTAACAGTACCCGCAAAACCATTCACTTTTGTCATACCACCAACGCTTATCAAAAGCGAAATGATGTCTGCTATGGGCTACACTGAGCGTGGCGGTGATGAGATATATAAGCTGCAGGATGACGACCTCGTTTTGGTTGGCACAGCCGAACAAGCCCTGGGGCCAATGCACAGCGACGAGACACTTACCGTAGAGGAACTTCCCCGCCGCTATCTCGGCTTCTCATCCAGCTTTCGGCGCGAAGCCGGCAGTCACGGCAAAGATACAAAAGGAATTCTACGCGTGCACCAGTTTGATAAGTTGGAAATGCTTTCCATTACCACAAAGGAAGAATCGGAAAATGAGCATAAACTCCTGCTCGCAATCCAAGAATACCTTATGCAATCCCTCGACCTCCACTACCAAGTGCTAAACGTCTGCAGTGCGGATTTAGGTGACCCGGCGGCCGCTAAATTTGACATTGAGACCTGGATGCCCGGACAAAACAAATACCGAGAGACCAGCTCCACCTCCAACACAACCGACTTTCAGTCTCGTCGCCTTGGTATCAAGTACCGCCAAGGACAAGAGACAAACTTCGCGCACCTAATTAACGGCACCGCTTTTGCCATTGGCCGAACCCTCATCGCCATCATAGAGAACAACCAAACCAAACAGGGGACTGTTAACATCCCCAAGGCCCTGCAAAAGTACACCGGCTTCAAGGAAATCAAGAATTAAGGGGACATGACCCATTAATTTTCCCTTTACCTTTTTTTTGCAAAATTTTGAAACTCTGGGGATAAATTAGCCTATACACGGCTAAAAATGCATGCTATTATAAGAAATATAGCTTTATATTTTCTTGCAAAAATATCAAAATTTAACGGCTCACACGCTCAAAAATAGGCACGTGAGCCGTTAAATCAGAATTAATCTACACCAAGCTAGTGTCCAATCGCATCTTCAAAATCGGTCTGATCTGTGGCGGGCCCTCCAAGGAGCGGGGGATCTCGCTTAACTCTGCCCGGTCAGTCATGGACCATCTGCAAAGTGAACGGATTGAGATAGTTCCATTCTACTTAGACGAAAAAAAGCGCGCCTACGAAATAAGTCCAGCCCAGCTCTACTCCAACACCCCCTCCGACTTTGATTTCAAGCTCGCCCAGTCGTCCAAGTCGCTGTCAAACCAAAAGTTCAAAGAAGCCCTCAGGGCTACCGACATCGTCTTTCCGACCATGCACGGGCCCTACGGTGAAGACGGCGGAATTCAACGCGCGTTGGAACGAAGCAACATTCCCTACGTCGGCTCAAGCTCTACTGCCTGCAATCTTATTTTTGATAAGTTTGATTCAAATAAGTTCATCAGAGAGCATGGGTTTTTCGCTCCAGCCTCGGCCGTCTTAAAGATATATCATAAAGACCACAAGCAAATAATCGACCGCTTCTTCAAGGAGCACAAAATTAAGCGCGCGGTTGTAAAGCCGGCTAATGGCGGCTCCAGCATTGGGGTTTTTTCCGTGACCACTCCGCAAGAGGCACTAGCCAAGGCCGAACTTCTTTTTAGTAAGCGTATGGACACGCGCGTAGTCATTGAACCATTTGCCCAAGGCATAGAGTTCACGGCGATAATTCTGCAAAACAAGTTTGGCCTACCAGTCTGCGTCTTACCAACTGAAATAGAGACCGACTACACCGAGAACCAGATATTTGACTTCCGAAAAAAATATCTGCCCACCCGCCAAGTCACCTGGCACTGTCCGCCGCGCTTTTCCAATGATGTAATTGAACGTATCCAAGTCCAGGCCGAACAGCTCTTTCAGCTCTTTGGTATGGCCGACTTTGCCCGCTTTGACGGATGGGTGATGGACTCCGGTGATATCTGGTTCTCCGACTTTAACCCAATTAGCGGCATGGAGCAGAATAGCTTTTTATTCCAGCAAGCCAGTCGCATTGGCATGAGCCACAGCGACGTCCTTCGATACATCGTCCGCAACGCCTGCCACCGCCAAGGTATTGAATTCCCTAGTTTCAAGTTTCTAGTTTCTAGTTTCCCCAAAAAGAACGTGCACGTTCTTTTTGGCGGCAACAACGCCGAGCGGCAGGTCTCTCTCATGAGCGGCACTAACGCCTGGCTTAAACTACGCCAATCTAAAAAGTATGACCCAAAACCATTTTTCCTAGACCTAGATAACAAAACTGTCTACTCACTCCCGTACGCCCTAGCCCTAAGCCACACCGCCGAAGAGATGAGCGAGAACTGCCGTAGCGCCCAAGCCGGAGAAAAGCGCCTGCACAACCTTGTTGAGAAGGTAAAGCTACGCCTCGCTCTTAAGAAAGAAGAGGTGAGTGAACCCTTTTTCCTACCAAAAAAATACACGCTAACAGATTTTATTAAACAGGCTCCATTTGTTTTCATCGGCCTTCATGGCGGCATGGGTGAAAGCGGCACGATTCAAGCCATGCTAGAGTCCGCTCGCAAACCCTTTAACGGCTCCGGGGCAGATACATCAGCTATATGCATAGACAAACAAAAAACCACTCTACAGATCGAAAAATACAACATCAAAAATGTAAGCGTAATTCCAGAGCTCGCCGTCCAGTCAGCCACACTGGCCAAATTGAGTAATACAAAGAATGAGAAAAAACTACAACTGCTCTGGAACGAAACATGCGTAACTCTAAAGACACGTTCGCTCATCGCCAAACCGGCAGACGACGGCTGTTCAGCCGGTGTTGCCCACCTTTATAGCGCTCAAGACCTAGCAACCTACGCGCGCCTAATTACATCAAAGGCAACTCAGATCCCCTCCAACACATTTAAGAACCAAGTTCAGGAAATAGAATTGCCCTCAGAAACACCCAAAACAATACTTCTTCAGCAGTACATCGCGACAGACAGTTTGCGTGTTAAGGCAAATCGCTTAAAATATACAAGAAGGAGCGGCTGGTTGGAAATCACCGTCGGCCTTCTTAACGGCAACGCCCTTAACCCAAGCATCACAATCGCGGAAGGGGAGGTGCTAAGCGTTGAAGAAAAATTCCAAGGAGGCACCGGTGTCAATCTCACACCGCCACCCGTAAGCGTGCTCCCGCCAGAGCTACTGCTGAAAATAAAAGCTGCGAGTACGGAAATATCTAAAAAACTTAACCTTAAGGGCTACGGCCGTATAGATGCCTTTGCTAATTGCAAAACAGGCGAACTCAAAATAATTGAGGTCAACACCCTGCCGGCTCTCACTCCCTCAACCGTGCTGTTTCACCAAGCCCTATCCGAACCAAAGCCAATCTACCCCGTTGAATTACTTGAGATGATAATACAATCTTCCAACTATTAATTAACGAGCCTCTTAGCTGATTAGCTTCTTAGGACGGTAGCCGCGGCCAAAACCCTAATAAGCCTGCCTACCGGCAGGCAGGCTAAACAGCTAATAAGCTAAACAGCTAACATGCAATACAAAACATGGGTCTCAATAAACCGAAAAGCAATAACGCACAACGCCAAAGTGCTCCGCAGTCATATCCAGAAGAAAACCCAACTCTGGGCCGTTATCAAGTCCAACGCCTATGGCCACGGCCTCTGGCACATGGCCGAAGCACTTGATGAAATTGGAGTTGACCCCGTTAGAGGTCGCGCTCGTGCCAAAGGCACGAGTCCGCAGGACCGCGGCGCGGCTACCTCTAACGGGGTTGACGGCTACTGTGTTGATAGTGTTATTGAGGGCGCTAAACTACGCCTCGGCGGTATTAGTAAACCAATCTTAGTGCTTGGCCCAACCTTCCCTAATCTTTTAGCCGATGCGGCTGCACACAACATCACCTTGTCCATCTCCACAATGGAAGCACTCCAAGAGCTTACTAAAACCATCAAAGACCCGGCTGTCCGCCCCTCTTTTCATCTAAAGGTAGACACCGGCATGAACCGACAGGGCTTTTATCTAAAAGACTTGCCTCGCACCTTAGCCTACATCAAAAAACACAAACTCCCCATAACCGGCATCTTTTCGCACTTCGCCGCCGCCAAAGACATAAACTACCCCACCTTCAGCGAGCAACAAAATAAACAATTTCTCAGCGCCATCGCCTTAGCCAAGCGCGCCGGCTTTACTAATCTGACTAAGCACCTTGCCGCCACCGCCGGTACCATACTTAGCTCAAAGTATCACTACGACGCGGTCCGCTGTGGCATTGGCCTGTACGGTATCTATCCATCCAACGAGCTGGAAGCCCAACTAAAACGCGAGTTTCCGTTCCAACCGGCCCTAAGCTGGTACGCCCGCATCAGCGAAGTAAAACATGCACCGGCTGGCGACTTCATTGGCTACGACTTCACAGAGCGCCTCGCCAAAAAAACTCAAATAGCTATCGTTCCGATAGGCTACTGGCACGGACTATCGTGGTCACTCTCCGGTCAAGGAACTGTTCTCGCCGGCGGCAAGCGCTGTAAAATACTCGGGCGCGTCTCCATGGATCTTATCGCCATCGACACCACTGGCAGTAAAACAAAAGTCGGCGACCCGGTCGTTCTCATCGGCACTCAAGGAAAAGAAACTATCACCGCCCGCGAGCTAGCCCGCCTCACAAACACCACTCCATACGAAATAGTCACTCGCATCAATCCGCTCATCCACCGAACAATTAGCTAAGCGCTTGAATGAAGCAAAAGAAAAAACTTCCAAAGACAAGGTTCATCGGGCGCGACCACAGCCAAGCTCGCCTGCATCGCCAAAAACAGTGGCGTCGAGTCCGCTGGTACGCCCTAGGTGGCGGTGTTTTTCTAATCCTTGTGGGCATTCTTTATGTACTAATATACTCATCTATTTTCCAGATCCAATCAATTCAAATAGAAAGCCCGTCTCAAATAGACAGCGCCAAGTTGCTAACTAAACTCCGGCAACAAGTTCAACAAACAAAGTTAGGAGCTCTACTGGGAAGCGACCACTACTTTAGCTGGTGGACCAATAGACAACACTACCAATTGCCGAGCTTCGTAACCATCACCGTCACTAAAAAACTCCGCGCTAGAGAAGTTTTAGTTAAAGCTGTACCCAGAGCAAAATTCGGCTCCTGGTGCCAGGAAACAAATCTACCAGAGTTGGAGAAACCGCAAGAAGACTGCTACTGGATAGACCAAGCCGGACTGGTGTTCGAAAATGGACCAATCCTAGAGGGGCAGATGATCCCCGCCATTTACGAAAATAGTAGCAGTAGCCCAAAGATAGCAATCGGAGAGCCAATCCTAGAAGAAGATGCCTTTACCATAATTAGATCCATCATCCCAATCATCCGCGCGCTTAACATCAGCGCCACAAAGATAATTTTTGATCGCGCCGCTAGCGAACTCCACGTCCAGACCAACGCCGGTGCGACCTTACTTTTCAGTACCCGTTTTGATCCGGAAAACACCGCCTTGCCGGCACTCATTCGTATTCAAAAAAACCCCGGCCTCAAAAACCTGGAGTACGTAAACCTGACCGTGGAAAATAGGGCATTTTATAAGGTCTCCGAATAACGAATTAAGACAACGAATCATCGAATCAGATTCGCGGATTCGTTAAAAATTCGACATTCGCAAACACCATGATCTCCTTTCCGAAAAACGATTCTCAATTTTCCTGGACTACGCACATCAAAAATAAGATGGTTTTTTATAACATCGCCCCGTCTAAAATAAAGACAATCTTTCGCAAACCAGACCGAACCGAGGAGGGGATAGCCCCCGGCACCATCGCCGCCATGCAAGTTAAAAAATCAAACAGTGCCAAACAAAAGGAAACCGAGATCTGGTTAATGTACAAAATCAACAAAAAAAGAAAATCTAGGGTCACCATGATCTCCGCCTGGCGCTACCCCGGCCGTACCAAAAAAGGGCAAATGATTCCGATCCCGCCAGAAATTCTCGAGGAACTGCAAAGTATCCTGTAACCCAATAATGTAAATCGCCACTGTAGTGCAGGTATGTCATCCCCGAGACGAGCGAAGCGAGGAGTCGGGGATCCAGTCTTAACAACAAAACCATGGATTCCCGTCTTCACGGGAATGACAGACCGAAAAAGTTCACCTCCCAATTGACGCCCCGCCCCAGCTACGCTAAGGTAAAAACTGGACCTCAAACCAAGAAGGAGGGAGATGTGTCGACTTCAAAAGAAAAATCGCGGTGCACCTTCAACAGGGAACCTCGCCCGACCGGTCAGACCAGTGGCCAACTCGTCTGGGGAGCCCTGATCCTCCTTGTCGTTGCACTGGCCGTCGGCGTATTCCAGATCACTCGCGGCCTCCTCCAGTAGCCCCAACGTCTGTGCGACGGCGGAACAGACCGGCGTACGCCTCGAGGTTTTCGTAATCTCGGCGCGCGCCAAACAATCAAGGACCCGGCAGAACGCTCTCCAGCGCTCTCCGGATCCCTCTCATTTTCAACTCCCACCACCTTCAAACAATTATTGCCAAAACAATGCTATACTACATATAATAAGAAAGGTCCAGATTATCTGGCAAAAACAGCTTTCCTAACTAAACCATCGCAAAATTAAAAGCCCGCCTCTCAAGACCACCCAAAAGAACAACGCCAATCCCACCAAGGATGAAGGCGTTGAGTAAAACGGGAGTAGCAATCATACTTACCTTTTTTTATTTTGGCATTGGCGTATCTACCGCGACGACGAATTTGATCACCGCTTCAATCAGGTCGACTACAACTGACACCTCAGCTCATCTTTCCTGGCAGACCCTCAGCCCCTCTCTCACCTGGGTACTTTATGGAACATCTATACAATTCGGCCAGGAGTACAAATCCACTGAATATTCAACTACACACAGTGTCGACATTTCCGACCTCACTCCCGGCACAAACTTTTATTTTCACATCATCACCCAGGATGAACAGGGGATTATCTCACCAGACACCGTACCAACCCTCTATTCAACGTTCCAAACAGTAGGCACGGCAGACATTGCCGCTCTGAAAGCTAGACTCGCCAACCTTCGACTCCAATTAGCTGAGCTACAAAATATTATCAGAGCAAGAGCAGTACCAGCGACAGCACTGCGCCTGACCCGAACATTAAAGCAAGGCGATACCGGAGAAGACGTCAAAAATCTCCAGCAATTACTAAACAAAGATTCGCGAACCAGAATAGCTCTATCCGGGGCAGGTTCACCAGGGCTAGAAACAACATACTTTGGGGTAAAAACAAGGATCGCGGTCATTAAGTTTCAAGAATTATATCAGGCGGCAATTCTCACGCCAGTAGGACTTACAAAGGGGTCAGGACTTGTCGGGCCTCTAACCACCGCCCAACTCAACACTGTCTATCCGGCTACCAACACCAAAACAACTGCTGTCGCGGTGACTGGCAGTCGTGCCGAGAGTATCCGTAACTCAATCGACTTTATAAACAACGCAAAGACTGGCTCTCGCACAAGCGCAAGTGGCGGTGGTGGTAGCTCTGGATCCCTAAACGCAACCGGCAGCACCCCGCCATCCAGCGCTCCGGTAAAACCCGTAAATCCCTCCTCCCCGCCAAGGACTCCCACACCACCAATTGCGCCAGGGCCTACCATCCCAACCAAGCCAAGCACCTCCGGATATGGCCCGATTGCACCAATGCAACTGGCACACCCAGACTTCTACGTGACTGTTACTGGCGGAGGTACGCATACCGGCAATCAACAAAATCCCTTTTCGTTATCAGAAGCGCAAAGCTTCGCTAACCAAACGAATAATAGAAACAAGTCTTTAGTTTTTTCTCTGGCGCCGGGCGAGTATGGTTCATTTACAGAGCAATCAACCCGCGGAAAGAACGCCTGGGTAACTTATCAAGGAGATAATTTTAGCAACAGACCAATATTTCGCGGAAACGCCCTGGAAGACGCGATCTACATCCGTAACACCCCGAGCGCCTACATTATCTTCGCGAATATCAGCGCCTACAATAACCGCGAGATCCCAATTGAAGTTGAAAATGCGGACTACGTCACAATCCGCGATTCATATATTGAGGGCGGAAACGCACAATCATCAGTCGGCTACTCCGTTCGGATTTTCAATGCAGACCACTTTACTCTTCAGAACTCAATTATTCGTTACGGAAGTAACGGCATCTCCACTTACGGAACCAATGAGCTTGCAATCATTAACAATGAATTTGTCGGACAACTAATTGACGGAGGGCACTTCTCAGATGCCGACGGATTCGTCATCATTGGCAATGATTTTCACGACGGCAGTGATCCAAACAGGGTCTATCCCGAATCTCACGTTGATGGCGTGCAATTTCACGCGACCGAGGGTGGCATCCGAAACGGACGCTTTGCTACTAATCGCATCTCCAACTTTAATGGTCAGGGATTGTTTATGGGGCATGCCAGCAATCTACCAATTGATATCATCAACTCTATTGAAGTAAGCGGAAACCTGATTACTGGATCATACCTAGCTTCACCATTTCAGATTGAAGGCGATAATCTGACTGTTACCAACAACACAATCGCCCCGCAATCTCCCATTGTCAGCCTACTAACAGAAGATACAAATCGAAGTAATGTCCAAAACAACCTCTTTACCGCCTCATTTTTAAACTGTTCCAAAAATGCAACGCAAGACCATAATCTCATCAGTCGCTACATAACCTTTGGCTGTAACGGATTGAATGTGCCGGTTGGCACTCACGATGTGACCGGCGTAACTATTCAACTAGATTCTCACAACGCACCTACCGTTGATCAAACATTTACCACCACAGCCGGATTACGCGTAACCGGATGCGCAATGTCCTCCACCGGAGGCGCTGTCGGTTCTCAAGCCTGCGAAGCAGTCAACACCACCAACCCCAATCCGGTCATACCAATCTCGCCGCCACCCACATCATCTAATTCGGTTTCACCAACCACCTCCGCTAATTTAATCGGCTACTGGTCCTTTGATACAGCAGACACCGCAAACGGAATAGCCACTGACACAAGCGGTCAAAACCATAATGGTACACTAGTTAACACACCACTAAGTATCTCCGGACATCTAAATGAAGCTCTCAGCTTCAACGACGCCAACTCACAAAGTGTTCGCATAGATGCCTCCAACTCCGTCCTTAATCAAGGATCTGGTTCATACACTATCAGCGCCTGGATAAATGCCTCCGACCTAAACGCCTTCACCGGCTCCCACTTCGGCGCCGGAATCATTAAATCAATAGGCAATGCCGGCAACGGATCCCAGGGAGACTTCTATCTCGCAGTTGATAACGCCGGTGAGCTAGTATTCACAAATTGGCAGGCATCAGGCAATGTTCCGGACGGCAGGCACTACGTTGACCTAAACAACCCTGCCAATACCACTATCACCGCCAATCAGTGGTATCACGTAGCGGCCACATGGAACGAATCAGCTAACGCCATGTACATCAACGGTCAACCGCAGACATTTATCACGACAAATACTGACGGAGGATATAAATCAGCCACAACCATCGGATCGCTAATCAATGGCGCAGCTCACTGGCAGTGGTCCGGCGGAATTGATGAAGTTAAATTATTCAATCGTGCTCTATCCCAAAGTGAGATAGCATCCATTTACAGCGACACCTTCAGCACAAATAATCAAAATATCAATTCCTTCCTGTCAAATATTTGGACGGCCTTTTCAAGTCTTTTCCGCTAGGTGGTGCCCATGCTATCACTTCTTTACCCGCCGATTGACAAGCGAAGATCGAATCATGGCTAGAGTCCTTAGGCTTTCAATTTAGTCAATTTTCCAGTATTCTTTGCTTATTGAAATTACACGGTTCACCTATGAAATTGTCTATCGGCATCGTCGGCATGCCAAACGTCGGCAAATCAACGCTTTTCAAACTGCTCACCAGCAACGACATTGTCATTGCCAACTATCCGTTCGCGACCATTGATCCGAATGTCGGCGTCGTACCCGTACCGGACGAGCGCCTGGACGTACTCACCAAAATGAGTAACTCCAAAAAGACCATCCCGGCTGTGGTGGAGTTTTTTGACATCGCCGGTCTTGTTAAAGGCGCTTCTACCGGCGAGGGCTTAGGCAACCAGTTCTTAACCCACATTCGCGATGTCAGTGCTATTTGTCAGGTAGTTCGCTGCTTTCCGGATAGCGACGTTATCCACGTCGATAGCTCCGTGGACCCCATTCGCGATCTAGAGACCATCAATGCCGAGCTAACCATCAAAGACTTGGAAACCATCGGCAAGCGCCTACCCAAAGCCGAGGCCGAAGCTAAGACCGGAGATAAAGACGCAACCAAAGAAGTCGCCGCGCTTCAGGGTGCCCAAGACCTGCTTAGCGCAGGTAAATCCATCCAACACCTGGCCGATGATCCATTTATTAAACGCATGCTTTTGCTAACCACCAAGCCAAAATTTTATCTGCTTAACGGCGAACCCGAAGACGTATCAGCAGAGCTGAAATTAAGAATTAAGGATGAAGGATCGGAATATATTATCGCAAATGTGGCATTAGCAGACGAACTTCCGGAACTGATTAAAAAAGCCTACGAAATATTGGGCCTAATAAGTTTTTTCACCACCGGCGAAGACGAGAGTCGCGCCTGGACCATCCGCAAGGGGAGTACCGCCCCGCAAGCGGCCGGCGCTATCCACTCTGACTTTGAGGAAAAGTTCATCCGCGCCGAAGTCGTCAGCTACGAAGACTTTATCACTACCGGTTCTTGGCCTAAGGCCCGCCAGCAAGGCAAGCTCCGAGTAGAGGGCAAAGAGTACATCATCGCCGACGGCGACATTGTGGAGATTAGGCATGGTTAAGCAAAGCTTAACCATGCAATTTCTAATTTTCAATTTCTAATTCCTGCCTGCCGGCAGGCAGGTCTAAACAATTTCCAATGTTTTAATTTCCAATGTTTGAAAAATTCACTCATTGTTTGTAAATTGGAAATTTGAGAGGCAACTCGATATAGTGCTATACTTAGCATAATGACTCTCCTTTTAACCTATCTCCTCATCTTCATCCTTGCGATTCTAGCCGCTTATCATCTGCGAGGCATAATTCGCGCCGAAGAGGCCAAGCTCGTTCCTCTCCTGGTTATTATTCCTAGCTCACTAAAAAGGGGACAGGCCCCTCTTTCTAAAGGGTCTATCCCCTTACCCGATCAAGAGCTGTCTGAAGAGTTATACAAACGCCTTCAGAAACAGCGCGTTCCATTTTCAATCGAGGCCGTTGTTCAAAGCGTTGGTGAAGAAATAAGTTTCTACCTCTCTGTAAACAAAAAGTATCAAAAAAAGGTAACGCAGTTGATCAAGAGCCTCTGGCCTACTGCTTACGTTGACGAAGCCGACTCTTACGAACCCTGGGCGACGATAGATGAAGCCGGGTCTGAGGCAACTATCCTAACAACAGTTACTCTCTCTAAACCCTACGGGCTACCCCTGAAAACCAGATCCACTACTAGGCACAACCAAGACTCTTTCGCCCCAGTTCTGGAGTGCCTGGCAAAATTAAAAACCGTTGGCGAATCCGCCATTATCCAGTGGATCGTTCGCCCAGCCAACCCCGGACTACTGCGAGATCTTGGTACTGTTATCGCAAGTCTGGAGCAGGGGGATTACAAAACCAATAATCATATCCACAACCAGTTCCTTCTTACCAAACACAACCTTCCTATTCTCAAAGAAAAAGTAGGCAGTCCGCTCCTGGCCGCCAACTGTCATATCCTGGTCCACGCTCAGAGCGAGTCGCGCGCCGAACAAATAACAAACGAACTGACCCAGGCCCTGTGTGACCTATCTTCAGGCGACAATTACAACCAACTCCAAGCCAATCAGCCCAAAAACCAAACAAACGCAGTAACTACTTTCCTAGACCACCGCTTCATTGAAAGCAACGAGCTGATAATCAGCGCCCGCGAACTTGCCGGAGCGTTTCACCTATCCGGCTTCAGCCCAAGACTGGCATCAGCTAAAAGGGGACAGACCCCCTAGGCTACCAAAGAGGTCTGTCCCCTTATCTTTCCGCAAACTGGATTTTTTTGCGGTTTCGTGCTATAATATAAAACATGCTAAAGCTACGGAAGCGCTCAGTCGTTTTTCGTGCCATTGCGCTGCTCGCGATAATAGCAATCGGCCTAGGATCATTCCTTTGGCTAGTGGGAGAGGAGTATGCTGATGGCGGCCTCGCGCTAATGATAATCGGCGCTTTAACTGTAATAGTTGTTTTTTTAGTTTCACCAATCCTAGACCCAGAAAGCCCCCGCGGCGTTCGCCGGAAAAAAGAGATCCAGGGCAAAGCATTACGACGCGCCTACCGGAAAAAAGCGCCACAGCTAATCTGTCATATTTTTGAAAACTACATCCGCTACTACCCGAAAGCATTCAGGGATGCCCCCGAAAGACTCCCAGCTAGCGTAGAAGCCTGCTGGGAAGAAAATGGCGTGATCACAATACTTTACAACAGCAAAGAGTTCGCCTTTCGCTTTACCGAGATACACAAAAACCAAGAAGATCTGGCGCCGCGCCAGGCAAGTCTTGAGTTATACAAAAACGGCCGCATGCGGCTTCGCATGACAATAGAAGAGACTGTCGACAAGCATTACCTAGCTCACTGGCAACCACACGAAGTTCAGTATCTTGACTACGGCTACGGCACCTGGATAGCCGATCTAAGAAACTTTCTCAAATCCGCTCGAAAAGCTGCCTGGCGCCGAGGCCAACGCCCATCCTAATGCAATATAATTGCAAAACAAAAAAAGGCCATGGCCGCGGTGCTGATCTGGGTTTTCGCACCATTAACTGCGAGATCCCTCCGGAAATAACTGAGGATCACGGCATCTACGCCGGCTACACCCACATTGACCAAAAGCGATACCCGAGCGCAATTCATTTCGGACCTATACCCGCATTTCAGCAAATAGAGCCAAGCCTAGAAGCGCATCTTATTGATGCTACCCTAAATACTCAACCCGCAAGTATTCAAATTGAACTCCTGCAAAAGATCCGCCCAATCCAAGATTTTAAAACAAGCGAAGAACTCACGGCCCAAATCAGTAATGACGTTGCCCAAATCAAGCAAATTTTATTCTTCCTTTCTTAAAGGGAGCCTGTCTGCCGGTAGGCAGGTACCGCGAAGCGGGGAGGGATTTCTAACCTCATAACCCTTTCATCACCACCATGGTCTAGTAAAGGCAATGACCTGGTGGAGCAATGTAACACAATCGCGCAAACACTATTCACCCCAGACGGTCTTAACCGAACTTGGTGTTTTTAGTGCTGAGGTATTATCAGAACTGCAACACCTGCTCAGGCTAAGAAAAGCCCGTCCCGTCCGTATCGGAGCAATACTTCTACTAAGCATTAGCGCCGTAGCACTTCTCTTCCAAGCAACGCCAAAAAATAACGCCCCGATACAACTGGAAAAACTCACCAGCTCTTACCAAGAGCTTATCGCACTTCCGTGTGAAGAAAATTTAAGCACGCAGAGCTTAGTAGACGCCACCCTTAAACCGGGAGTCTACTGCATCAAACGCGATTTTCGGCACACTGGTGTCATTGAATTTGATGGCCGCGGCGACCCAAACGCTCAGTTTATTCTGCAAATCCACGGACGGTTCATTGCCGACCCAGGCGCAGTCATCCAACTCACCGGCAAAACAAAACCGGAAAATGTAATTATCATAAGCAGCGACAGCATCACAATTAGCGCCAATAACAAAACCGCCGGCATACTCGTCGCTAAAAACAACATCTTTATCGGACAAAATACCCGCTTCACAGGAACGCTCATCTCCGCCCAAGGAACCGTAGAGGACAACTCAACGCTAGGCACTGAGGCCATAGCCAATTCTCTTTAGCCAGTCGCGCTGCTCCCACTCCCATAGCTGTTTCGCTCCAAGAAACGCGCGAAAATCCTCCCGCCAATCATCCTTTATCTCTTTAAGTTCACAAAATCCGCTTGCCGACCCCCAGTCATGCTCGGCCTCCGGACACATTTTGGCAATGTCATAATGTGCATGAAAACCATTTCCAAACAAACGCCCGGAGCTCCGCCAGTCGGCGGATGGCCGCTTAATCTTTTCCCTGCCTCCTTTAGTCCTTAAAGTAGCACCACAGCGTTTACATGTCTGCCACTGATCTATGCGCAATATCCAGCGAGCCTTAAGCTCCGGAAAATCAACTAAAAGAGCCTGCGCATATGCGCTGGTTTGTAGATTATAATCCCGATAAATAGCCGCGGAGGTCTTAATATCCAACACCCCTAGGCGCCCGCCTATCTGCGCGACCGCATCCAAGGTTCCAGCGTAGCGATGCTCCAAACAGTGCACGCGCCGCTCAATATGCCCGGGATCAAGAATCTTGATCTCCTGTTTACTCGCAAAATCAATAAAGGCGTTTATTGAAGGAGTAATGCCGGGCGGAACATCACCGACTGGCTGGCCAAGCATCAACCGTTCCACAATCTCGTGCACCGCCGTGCCTTCCTGTGCGGATCTTTCGCTTATCCGGCGCGCGCGATCATAACCAACCTCCGCATAAAAACGCAGCAAAGCCGGCTTTGCCTTCATATCTACTATCCTAGTAACCCGCGGGTACCAGTTCCCTTCGATCTCATACCCACAGTTGGCCTTAAACTCCTCCTCATTTTTAAACTTAGTTGGCGACATAGTCCCTAGTATAGCATGCTAAGCCTGGCTCTTACCTTAAAGCCCAAAACAGGGGAGGAGTAGGGTTAAAGTTCTGATTTCTAATTCTCAATTTACAAACAATGTTTTAGACATGGAAAAATTGAATATTACAAATCGTCTGAAAGTCAAAAATTGTTTTTTCTTGATTCTAACTTCAATATTCTAGTTTCTGTATTCCTTATTCTATACCAAGGGGGATGGCTATTCCCAGGCATAATACCTGTCGCACAATATACCTTTTATGACACTTTTATAGGCTGCCCTAAGAAACATCATAAAAGGTGTCGGAAATTTTATAACAGCCCCGGCGCGGCTATCATAAGATCTCCTACAAAAAGATTTAGAATCTTCTCTAAGAATTTCTCTGCATCTCCTAGGTATAAATATGATTAACTTTTTTCATCAAAAAAATTGTGCCTAAAATTTTCAATTTATAAGACGTTAAGACATATAGGCCCGTATAAGCCATATACGGGCCTATCCCAAGCACCCATAGGCTGAAAAAGCTAGGTTTTATGAGGGTTTTTTGCTATTTCGCTCAAAATGGCTCTCTAACGCGTTTTCCGCTTTTCAGAGTGTATTGATACCTTAGAATCGTCCCTACGCAGGCAACATGACTCCAGACAATGAAAATGTGCTCCGGAAAAGCGCTTCGATATAACCAAAGCGCTCTAAGTACCTAACTCATTAAGCTAGGCACACAAACATACTCAAACTGTTGCGATAGATAATCTTAGCGCTCAATAATGCCTGTTACATATTATTCTCGGGTAAACATAACTACCTACGCACCATGCGCTAAACTTATTACATTTTTCTTTCAAACGGACCAAAAACATAACAAGCAATTCTCATTCAGGCTCCCTAATTAAAAAATAGGCGGCCGCCCATTTTTTAATTAATACATGTCGTAAAATATAAAAGGTTAGGGGGCGGGTCGCAAGCGACCCGCCCCGGACATCAGAGGTGCCTACCAATTATTTCCACAGCCCTCGTAGCTCACCTCCCACTCCGCCTACGCCAAACGCGCGGGTATGCACTGACTCGTAGTCTCGGAGGAGCAGATGCGCCACCCCCTTTCCGACGGGTTAGATACCGCCATCGAGCCCAGGCCAGTGCAGGTTGCTCCTCTGCTCTCATCATACTCCAAAATTACAAAAAAATAATCCCCAGCCCAGGATAGGCACCCTCTCCACCAAAAAAGTAAAAAGTATGCGGCCACATACTTTTTACTTTTTTACGTAGGGCATGGGATTCTTAGCAACAAGAAACGCATTCCCGTTTTTTGCTTTCTTTTCGTAAGCCACCCCACCACCCCAAAAAAAAGAATCGTGCGATTAATCGCACGATTCTTTTTAGAAACTAGAACTTCCCCAGCAACCACTTCAGCCCAGTCAGCATCCACTCTAAAACAATAACAAACCAGCTACCAATTGCTCTTAAAATCCCACCCAAATTAATACCTGCCTTTTCAGCCAACCAATTATCCACTACCTCGAAACCATTTGTGGTGGCCTCCCACATCCGAACAAGAAAATTCTTTGTACCCGCAACCTGCTCCAACGAAATATCGCCCGTGATCTCCTTCAAAGAATCTGTAGTACTCGCTGAAAAAGAAAAGCTCTTGTCACCATGATCCACTGCGGCGTTCGCCACTTTGTTAGAAACTAGAATATAAAAACCAGAAACTAGAATCAGGCCAAGAACAATTTTCAATTTCCAGTTTTCAATTTTCAAACAATGAAAAAATTTCATAATTAAAGGCCCCAATATTTAAAACATTCAGAAATTGAGACATTGGAAATTGTTTAGACCTGCCTGCCGGCAGGCAGGAATTAGAAATTGAAAATTAGAAATTATCCTAAAGGGCCGGCAGATAATCAAGCGGATTAAGCGTACTGCCAACAGGCACCAAGCCGGCCCCGACAAATGACTTTAGCAACACTGAAGGGCTGGCGTAGACCACAAAGTGCAAGTGCGGCGCTGTTGAGTAGCCAGTATTACCACTGTAGCCTATCAGCTGGCCCCGGGCAACTGTCTGACCCTGTGTGACCGCGAACTGAGACATATGCGCGTACAGCGTAGTTAGATTATTTTGGTGCTTTATAAGCACATGCCGCCCATACTGCACCCTTCCGTTATCCCCGGTAGCGAGAACAGTACCATCCGCTGCCGCATACAACGGCTGACCTACCGGTCTAGCTCTAAGGTCTATACCATTATGAAAACCGCTTTTGTACGCCTGCTGAGCAAAAGCAGTTGCTCCATACTCCTGAGTCAAATAAGGCACAGCAGTCGGCCAAGACAAAACATTAGTACCCTTGGTCGGCAAAGCATTCGGGTCTTGATCTGCCCGTAACTTCGCTTCAATAGCTTCTATGTCGTTACTGATTGCCTGCTGGCGCGCCTCAAGGTCATCCAATATCTCTTTATACTTCTGCTCCTCGCTTTTTGTTTGAGAAAACAACTGATCCTGTTCGCTCTTTTGATCCTCGGCAACGGACTTTTTTACAACTAAACTCTTCTGCTCCGTTTCCACAGACTGCTTCTTTCCAGTCAGCTGTTCCAGCTCAACCGTCAGCTTCTCACGCAACTCCTGGAGCCGCGCTACCTGCTTAAGCAACGTACCATTGATATCTTCCAGGACCTTCGCCTCCGCAATACTTTCCGCCAAACTCTCACTTTTTAGAAATACCATCAGCAGATTCTCATTATCCATCACCTGCAAACTTCTAAGAAGCTCAGCAGCAATCTCGCGACGTGACTCAATTGCCAGCTCCTGCGTCTCAATATCAGCCTCCAGCAGCTGGATCTCAAGCTTTAACTTCCGGATTTGCGTTTCACTTGATTGAATACCCAGATTCGCCTGTCGAATACCGGCTTCCAGCCGAGTTATTTCTTGCTTCAAAGTTGTCCCTCTGGCATTGATACTGGTAAGAGTTTGTTGGGTCTGCTGAATTTCCTGATTAATCTTACTCTGCTGTTTTGCCAGCTCCTCTATCTGCCGCTGCAACTCAGAGGTTTGCGCAAGCCCCAGAGGGGCAGAAACTAGAATATAGAAACCAGAAACTAGAAGCAGGCCAAGAATAATTTTCAATTTACAATTTCTAAATTCCTGCCTGCCGGCAGGCAGGTTCAAACAATGAAAGAATTTCATAAACCGAGCCCAAAATGTTTTAAACATTGAGAAATTGAAACATTGAAAATTGTTTGGAAATTGCAAATTGAAAATTTACCTTTCATAGGTCATTGTGAAAAATTCTGCGGTGTTGTCAGCGAACTTAACTTATCCAGCGCACTATCTATCCGCACCAGGGCTTCATCTTTACCAATAACAGTTAATATCTCAAGTGGCCCAGGAGAATGCTCCAATCCGGATAGCGCCACGCGCAGTGGCCACAACAAATCACCCCTCCCCCGCTCCCCCGCCAGCGCCATCATGTCCGCGCCCGCTTTAATAGCCTCACGCGCCGCCTGCAAATTCTCCTCCGCACTAAGCGCATCAGATTTTTTCCACACCAGTAGCCGTGGATCGTACGGTGGTATCTCAAAAAAGAAACTTGCCTCTGTGCGCAAGTCGCCAAGAGTAGCAAGCCGCTCTTGCTCCACCGCGACCACTCGCTCAAGCAGTGCCCTGTGTTCCAGCCACTCTTGAGGAACAAAATCACCGTCAATTAGTAGTTTAACAATATAAGACGGCTCTAAGCGCCGGATGTACTGATTATTAAAATGATTAAGTTTATCAAGACTAAAACGGGCGCCGCCTTTTTGCACTCGGTCCAAGTCAAATAAAGTGACAAGTTCCTCCACTACAAAGAACTCCCGATCCCCCACCGGCGATCCGTCCAGACCGAGCTGCTCCGGCCCCGGATGCCAACCAAGCAACACTAAAAAGTTCACTAGCGCCTCCGGCAAATATCCAGCGGCCAGATACTCCTCAATCGCCGTTCCTCCATCACGTTTGCTCATCTTTCCCTTTCCGGTTGCACTAAGAATAACCGGCACATGCGCGTAAGCCGGACTAGAAAACCCTAGCGCGTCGGCGATAACAAGTTGCTTCGGGGTATTGTTAATGTGATCATCACCTCTAATAACATGGCTTATCTCCATGGTGAAATCATCCACAACCACCACGAAGTTATACAGCGGCGCCCTAAGTGACTTCGCAATCACCATATCTCCAAGCAATCCCAACTCAAACTCCACCTCCCCGCGGACAAGATCCATGAACTTTCTTTTTCCATCCGGAACCTTTATCCGAATCACACCCCTTTTTCCCTCCTTTTGAAAAGCTTCAACCTGATCCTTAGCAAGAGATCTACACGTGCCAACGTAGCGCGGCGACTGCCCGGCCGCTTGCTGACTCTCTCGCTGTGCGTCTAACACCTCTTTAGAGCAAAAGCAGTAATATGCCTTGTGCTCGTCCAGGAGCTGCTGCAAATAACGCTCATACAGATCAGTCCGAGCACTCTGTCGGTACGGCCCGTACTCACCTTTCTCAGAACCATCAGACATAACCCCCTCATCAAAAGTAATTCCCAGGCGAGCGAATCCGTTCAAAATATTCTCCTCCGACTCAGCCGTAGACCTGGCCGCGTCCGTATCCTCAATTCTTAACAAAACAATGCCCCGGTGTCGCCGCGCAAACAAAAAGTTAAAAAGGCCCGTTCTAGCCGTCCCAATATGCAGATTTCCGGTTGGCGAAGGCGCCATTCGGACCCTAATTTGTTTATCTTTAGCCATCATCTGTACCTTCTAGAGTAGCAAAATCCGAACCTATTCGCCAGTAGCGGTAACTAGCTGATTAGCTTCTTAGCTGCTTAGGAAAGTAGGCCGCGACCTAATAAGCTACCGCACTAATAAACTAAACAGCTAACGAGAGCACATCTTCTGCAATTTGCCGGGCCGCATTCGGCTTATAAAACGCCTTAGCCGCCTCTCTCATCTTAGCAACTGCATCACTGGCCTGAGTCAACTTCCGGGCTTGATCCATAAATATACCAATAAGCAAATTCGGCTCCTCTAACACGATTCCCGCACCAGCGGCCTGATACGCGTAAGCATTAGCCAACTGATGACCATTCGCCGACTCGGGCAGCGGTACCAAAATTGCGGGTTTGGCATGTGCCGCTATTTCAAATACAGTGCCACCGCTTCTTGCCACAACAAGATCGCTTGCATTAAGCGCGTGCGCTAAATTCTGTTCATCAAAAAATGCATATGGGAAATAATTCTGTTTCAGCTCCGGAGGAAAGTTTTTGGTCATAAAATTCCACTCTTTTAAAAACCCGTCAAAGTTTGCGGAGCCAATCTGATGAACGATCTCGAACTCGCGTAGCAACATTTCACTATGCTCCAAGATAAAGTAGTTAATGGCAGCGGCACCCTGACTACCACCAAGCACAAGCAAGACCGGCTTTGTGTCGGGAAGCTTTAACGCGGCGCGGGACTGAGCACGACTTTCTTCTATTAAAACCGCCTCCCGCACCGGATTACCAACAACCTTAGCGATCTTCTGTGCCGCCTCCGGAAAGAGCGCCACAGACTCAGCAAAAGAAACCTCAACCCGACTGGCAAACTTAGAAGCAAGTACGTTTGACCGCCCCGGAACAGCATCTGTCTCATGGATAACCACCGGAATCCGATACCAGCGAGCTGCCAAAATAACCGGCATCGCCCCCGGACCAGACTTTGAGAAAAGAGCATCCGGCATAAACCAAAATAACTTCCAAAGCGCCTGCAAAAATCCAAAACCAAATTTAAATATATCCAAAAAATTCAAAATTGAACCATACCGTCGCCACTTACTACCGGCAACACTCGCCACCCCAATCCCCTGCTTAGCGAGCTCCTTAGCAAAAATATTTGGAAAACCGAAAAAACGTAAATCAACATCATTACCCTGCATCATCGCCGCTGCTTTGATTTGCTCAGCAACAGCCATCATCGGGTACATATGCCCGCCTGTTCCCCCCGCCGTTAAACCAATATAAATCTTTTCCATTATCTTATTCTAACACACCCAAAGTTACGAGGCCGAACCTCGTAACTTTACTCGTTAATCCTCTAAAGTAGTAGTCGAATCCAAATCACTAAACAAAATTTCTGCCTGAAGCCAGCGGAGAAAACCATCCTTATAGGCCTGCGGACCATCCACGTACTCTAAAAGAAAATCCCGCTGCGTCACCGAAGGCATGTTTTTCTCTCCAATATAATCTGGGAAACTACTCCATTTATACTTGCATAAGTATTCATAGGCCTCCTCCGGTTTAGAGACACTCCCACTTCGCCATCCACGGTCAAAATAATCCAGTGGATTAGCATGGATATAATATGGTAAATGTATAAAGTGAGCCTCACCTTCGAGCGCAACCGCCTTAAACGCCCCCTGAAAAAGAACTCCTTTGCGTTCACTCCTGGCGTTAAAATACATAGTATAGCCAGTACCAAGTTTCTGCATAAATTTTGGTATACCCCCATCGATAATCGGTTCCAACAAAAGATGAAAATGGTTCCTCATTAAGCAAAAACAATGAATTTTTACAATTAACTCCCTA
Source organism: Candidatus Harrisonbacteria bacterium CG10_big_fil_rev_8_21_14_0_10_49_15 (assembly GCA_002773415.1). Lineage (GTDB taxonomy): Bacteria > Patescibacteriota > Minisyncoccia > UBA6257 > 1-14-0-10-44-23 > 1-14-0-10-49-15. Next base: position 38,589 of record PFBD01000015.1, read on the forward strand.
TGGCTGACTGGACGAGTACGATATTTTCCAACAGAAAAGTTACGAGGTTCGGCCTCGTAACTTTGCAAATCATCGATCAAGGGCTGATAGAATGCGTGAGGCACTGATGCGGTATCGTTAAAAACAAACAGGCCATGAATAAATCGGGCATAATCAGAGTCGTCGGAGAAAATGGGGCGCCCATCAGTTCCCCTATTATAAACATGATAAAGCTTTCCGCTTTCAAATTGCAATTTTCGCATAAATTTTAAAAATTACGAGGTTTTTACGAGGTTCGGCCTCGTAACTTTTTGCACTAATCCGATACGTAGCGACTGATATTCACCACCACTCCCATTATCGCCATATACACGAAAAGCTGAGTTCCTCCATGGCTTATAAAAGGTAACGGAGTCCCCGTAAGCGGTAAAACGCCACTCATCGCGCCCACATTTGTTATCACCTGAATGGCAATAAGAGAACCAAAACCAATTAGTAGAAGCGACCCAAAACGATCCGGAGCTCGTCGCGACAGTAAAAACATCCGCAAGATAAGAAAAAGGAACAGGCCCAAAAGCACAAGCACGCCCACGAACCCAAACTCCTCCGCGTAAACTGCAAAAATAGAGTCTCCTATTGGTTCCGGCAAAACATACTTAACACTGGACTGCCCAAAACCAACACCACCAAGGCCACCTGCACCAATAGCCGTCTTTGCCTGCAAAATATGGTAACCGGCACCAGTTGGGTCTGCCTCCGGAGTCAAAAAAGCAAGCACTCGCTGCGCTCTATACGGCGTCACCACAATCATCGCCGCGATAGCCAACGCGCCAACCAGTAGTACACCCGCGACATACTTAGTCTTTGCCCCACTCATAAAGTACATCACCAAAGAGACCGCTATCAAAATAGCAACCGGGCTGGTACTGTTTTGCGCCAACAAAACCGCCGCAATACTACCAATTACAATGGAAAATGGAACAAAGCCTTGCGCAAAATTAGTCTGCCGGTTACTCACCCCACTCAGCCAGCTAGCCAGATAAACAACCAAAGAAAACTTCAAAAACTCCGCGGGCTGAAACTGAATACCAAGATCAAGCCAGCGCGTAGCACCTTTAACAGTGACCCCAAGAGGAGTAAAAACAAGCGCGGCCAAGGCAATGGTTGCGACCAACAAAGAAACACTTACCCAGCGCTTCTTAAAAAAGCGATAGTTTAAAAATTTACCCAAGAAAAGAAAAGCGATCAATCCGGGAAGCAAGCCCTTCAGTAGCTGACTCTTCAAAAAAAAGTAGCTATCTTCATATTCAGTTGCGCCAACATGACTGGATGCGCTTGCTAAAGCGACAAAACCAATCACAACCAAAAACCAAAAACAAACCAAAATTACATAATCAGGCTTACTTCTGTTAAAAGAAAACATCTTCATGCAAATTTACGTTCGTCGTAGGATTTTTCCGTTATAAACATCCGCAAAAGCGCCATCAGCAACTACCTGCTTGCCGCCAACAAGAACATGAGTCGCGCCAGTGTAAGCGCGGCTTGAACTTGCGACCGGAGAGCTCAACAAGGCAATATCCGCTATCGCCCCCTCTTTAAGCAAGCCGCGATGAGGAATATTAAACACGCCCGCCGGCACAGCCGTCAGCTTTTTCACACTCCACTCAATCGTCTTCTTCTGAGCAGCCGCAATCTCCAAAAACCGCGAAAAAGTATTTTTAGCACGCTCATTTTCAATAACGTTCCTTCCCTCCACCAAACTAGGACTGTTAGATGCCACTAGCGCCCTCTCAGACAGGAGAGCCTTAGAAGTGATATCAAAATTAATATTCTTGTAAAAAAGAACTGCTCGCAACCTTGTTAACTTCATTAACTTCAAAAGAGCCTGCTTCAAATTCAGCTCATTAGACTCGGCAAAGTGGCCAATCGTCTTACCAACCAAGTAATCAAAACCCGGCGCGCGCGCTATTACCAAGTCAGCCACTCGCAACCTTGGCAAAGACTCATACACGATCCCTTCACCATGAGAGGTAGATAAAGCCGCAAGCATATGTTCCAAACTCCCCACCCGAATCGAATCCGGCAACATCATATAAACCGGTAGCATGCTGTAATCAAACGGGTAAGCGTCAAACCAAATTGGCACGCCTTCAGCCGCCGCAGCCTCTATCAGCTCCACAGACTCCTCAAACTGAGCCTCAGAGCCCTTGATGGCCCGGAAGTGGCTAATTATTGTTGGCAATTTACTCTCCTTCGCAATTGAGATCGTCTCCTGAACACTCTCAAGCAAGTGCTCAGCTTCACTGCGCAAATGCGTTGTATACACTCCCCGACGCGAGGCCACAACATCAGTCAAGGCCTTAATCTCCAAGTAGGGAGTGTGGCGCGAATGATTATAAGCAAGCCCCGTAGACAAACCAAAGCCGCCATGGTCCAGCGCCTGCTTCAAAAGACTCTCAAAGGCCTCCATATCCCGCGCCGTTAAGTCACGCGCATCTTCACCAAGCAGCGCCCGACGAATAGTTGAGTGGCCAACAAGTGTGCCAAAATTTACGCCAATTTTTAATCTGTCCAGTGTAGCCAGAAATTCATCCATCAACTGCCAGTCAACATTCACCGCGCCGGTATCACCCCATTTTCTTATTGACTGCAAAGATCCGCGTAAAAGCGGCGCTAAACTACTGCCACAGTGACCGCCAAAAATAGTTGTGACTCCCTGAAGTAAAAAATCATGCTGGCCTCTGTCCGTAAACAAACTCAAATAGTGATCCGAGTCCGTGTTCACATCAATAAATCCGGGTACCGAAATCAAGCCACGCCCCTCAATTACGGTCGCCGTTTTTTGACTTCCCAGCTTACCAATGGCCGAGATACGATCATCCTTGATCAATATATCCGCCCGCTCCCCAGGCTTGCCAGTACCGTCAACAACAGTACTATCCTTTATTAAGATCATCCTTTTAAGTATATCACGTACTAGTCCGTACGCGGATGTGAAAACAGCGCAACCAACCTGCCGGGGTTGGTGCGCTGTCACGCGCTTGTCCACGCTCCCTCGCGCTTAGGGGAAGTGCCTCAAAATCCTGGTGCGCAAGCGCCCCCGATCCTCACCCTTCAGCTCATTGGCGGAAACGAGCAGATCGAGATGAGTCTCGATCTGGTCCAGAGCGTAGACCACGATGGTATTCCTGCGGCGAACCTCGATCTTACACACACCCGGCTCGCCATCCCTGCAGCGAACCACGCGCGGCCCCGATCCATTCTGCATAGCCATCACAAATCTCCTGTCGCTCGTAGAAAAAAACCGGACAAGAGATATATACTACAACATAGGCTCCTCTCTGTCAAAATCTACAAAATCCGAATTGAAGCCAAAGTGGTGTGCTGGTTAGCTACCAAAAGCGTCACCACAAACAACAGCAAGCAAAACGCGTACGCCATATGCTTGTAGTGGTGAGTCTTTAGCTCCTTAAAGAGCATAACCATAGACACCAAGGCGATCAAAAAGCCAATCAGCAGATACAGCATCGTAACCAGTACGCGTGGCTCAGTCCGCAGCTCATCCGCAAGCGAAGCATAATCCGAAGCCTTAGCCACAAAAGAAGTAGCCGGCACTGCATCAGTCACAATCATAGTATCGGTCTGCTGGACCACCTGCGCCACAATTCGCGCCCGTCCAGCGGCAGCTTCTCCGGCAATGCCGGGCGCCGACTCATTTCCGGCAACCTCCTCCCGCTCATCTTCAGGAGCAACCGGCTCAGTTGCCACAGAAGCCGGAATAGGCTGGCTAACAGTAGAAGCTAAGACTGGGTTTTCGTCCACGGCGACAGCAGCGGCGGGCTTGCCCTCCGACTTGTCCGCCATAGCCTTGGCGAAGGAGGAAGCTTCAGCGAAGGCGGGCCGGCCAAAATGTTGCACCACAAATACCGCGTCCATTCCTTGATAAGTACCTCGCGCGGTCGCTATTCCGATCTCTGTGTAATTACTATTTAAAATGTTCTCTCTGTGTGTCTGACTGGCCATCCATGCCCGCTCCACATCCTCGGACTCAAAAAACCCAACCGCCAAATTCTCACCGGCTGTTTGGTAAGAGTAGCCCGTCTGCTTGATCCAATACCACGGGCTTATTCCATCCGGACTATAATGCGCAAAATAACCATTCGTAGCCATGTGATTTGCCTTTGCCTGCGCTGACATCTGCAGCTTCGTGTTCATTCTTAAGGCATTCAAACCGCTCAACCCTCTGTCCTCGTTCGCAAGATCCACGAGCACTGCCGGCAGCACCGCCGCCCGCTCCGCTCCGAAATAAAGAGCCGGCGCCTGACTAAGCACGAAAATACCCAACAACAAACTCACCAACACAAAAACCCCCATTTCCTTAAAAATGTGCGGGATGTTGTTATTCCCCGAATGCGGAACAAACGTATTTTTTAAGATCTCCCTCATTTCTTTAGTATAAGTAGATCATCACTATACCTTATATTATAGCATAAATCCCCAAAATACACAAATTAAAGAAATAAATAAAAAACCCCTCCGTCGCCAAGGCTGTGAAGGGCGCAGCGCATCAAGGCTTTGGGAAGCCGGCGAATCCTACTTTCCCACTCGTCGAAACAAGAAGTATCATCGGAGCTTTGCACTTTCACTGCTCAGTTCGGAATGGGATGAGGTGGTGCATACAAAGCTAAATCACCGGCAAGCCAAAACCATCATGCGGTTTTGAAATTGCAAAAATCTATATAGTGTGCCGCTCTCTACTAGAGCGAGCCTCGCCCATTTGTGGGCGGGTAGGTATTCGTAATCAAGCACTTCAACGGTTAGTCCGTTACAGCCATTCAATTGAGATGGCCGTAGAGAAAGTTTAGTGTAATCCTTTCAATAAAGAAAGGACGAAAGATTGATGATCGATTAGTACTCCTCGGCTAAATACATTACTGCACTTACACCTAGAGCCTATATACATGGTAATCTGCCATGGATCATTGCCCAGGGTTTCCCCCGGACTGGTATCTCATCTTGGAGTTGGCTTCGTGCTTAGATGCCTTCAGCGCTTATCCGTTCCGAACATAGCTACCCGGCGGTTCACTTGGTAGCAAAGCCGGTACACCAGCGGTTCGTTCATCCCGGTCCTCTCGTCGTTTATTCCCCTATCACTAGGAGCACAGACTATATCTTCACCCACGTGGGGTGTCGGCGTATTACCCAAGCAGCCCTGCCTATAAACTTCTAATATAAGCTTTCCGGTACTGCCTAAGTCCGTCCATTTTCATGGAACAAGTCGTTACGGGGTCAAACCCAAAACTTCTAGCAACTCATCGCGTGTTCTTTTTCTCTTGGTGACATAATTACTATTTTGAATAGTAACTACGTACCCCACAAGATTCCTTAAATCTGCTTTTGTTAGAACGCTTCTCTTTTTCATAGTTAAAATCGCAAGGGCTGAAAGCATTGCCTCTGCCTGCAATTTCTTAAACCTAAGAAATGGAGATAGTTCCTTAAGAATACTGGCAACCTGCTCAAAACCATTGATGCGCAACTCACTCATGCCATCAACTCGCTGAATCAGATAACCAATACCCAAAACAGATCGAAACCACTGTAGAGGAATTTCATGACGACTATCCTGATAAAAACAGATAGTTGCCATAAAACGCCAACCGGCACGATCGTCTTTCCGCTTCTTTACCTGAAGCATCAGACTCCCGTCACCATCGAGAAATCCCGCGATATATGCTAAATCAATTTTAGATCGACTTCCCACGGTATTGTCTTATGAATTTTCCGGTCCTCAAGTAAATTGTACCATACTGGCCGGACCGGGCACAGTATGGCTATCAACGAACCGGAACACATAAGATTCCACCGTTATTAGCCGAATTGTCATCACGCATTACTGCGTGAAGTAGCAAAATCTACTAGGGACAACTCTCCTCAAATACCAAACGCCTGCAGCAGATAGAGACCAACCTGTCTCACGACGGTTTGAACCCAGCTCGCGTACCCTTTTAATTGGCGAACAGACAAACCCTTGGTAGCTTCTCCACCACCAGGATAGGGTGAGCCGACATCGCTGTCATGTTTGCTTCTGTTACCAGAAGGATCGGACTATATCTTCACCCCATGAGATGAAACTAATCTATCTCTTTGGGGGTTGGCGTGTTAGCTAACAACTTTAACCATTGTTAACTCCGGCTTTGTGCATTCCACGATGCTTAGGCCAAGTCTCTACGGGGTCAATCCACGATCAAAAATCGGGACGACTTCCCACGGGGTTGTCCATAAAGGTTCTATCACGTCGCTTTATGGAGTTCTCCGTTATAAGCCAATTTTTTTATTACATTATCGTTTCAGATAACCAGGAACACGATTACTCGTGGTGCACCCCGATATGTTAAGGTGCCGAGCGTCGTCGTCGCTGTGAACGCTCAGACGACACTAGCCTGTTATCCCCGGGGTAACTTTTATCCGTTGTCTTCGGCCTTCCTAGGAAGATCCGTCGGGTCACTAAGTTCTGCTTTCGCACCTGCGTGACATGTACGTCTTGCAGTTAAGCCAGCATACGCCTTTACGCGTCCAGCTCGATTTCCATCCGAGCTAAGCTGACCTTAATAAACTCCTCCGTTACTTTTTGGGAGGAAAACGCCCCATTTAAACTGCCCGCCAGACACTGTCCCGCAACGTTTTTGCCGTTGAGGTTAGAACCTAAGACCAAGAAGATGGGTATTTCACTGGCGACTCCACCACAACCGAAATCGTGGCTTCAAAGTCTCCCCACTATACTACGCATCAAAGCCCTAGGGCCAATATCAAGCTACAGTAAAGCTCCCGGGGTCTTTTCGTCTTGCTGCAGGTACCCCGCGTCTTCACGGGAATCGCATTTTCACCGAGCTTCTGGTTGAGACAGTTCTCAAGTCGTTACGCCATTCGTGCGCTCCGGAACTTACCCGGAAAGGAATTGCGCTACCTTAGAACGATTATAGTTATCGCTGACATTGACGAGGGCTTCGCCCACTCAGCCGGATTATAAATAATCCAACCGGCAGGATTAACCTTCTCGCATCGGTCAGGCGTCACCCCCTATACATCGACTTACGTCTTCGCAGGGAGCTGTGTTTTTGTTAAACAGTCGCTTGAGAGACTTTCGCTGCGGCCCATCCACCAGCGCACAGCGCTGGAAGCACCAAAATACAAGCACCAAATAACAAATAAATCTCAAGTTTCAAAATTTGAAATTTCAAATTTGTAACTTATTTGACATTTGGATTTTCATATTTGGAATTTCCAGTGCCATGCACTGACAAACGGGCAGGCCTTATCCCGAAGTTACGGCCGCTTTTTTGCCGAGTTCCTTAACCAGAAATCACTCGTTCCCCTTGGGCTACTCGCCCAATCCACCTGTGTCGGTTTACGGTACGGAGTCTGCACACTAAACTTAGAAGTTTTTCTTGGAGGGCTCTTCAGCTGTATTAGTCATGGAAAACCATAACCTTACGCCCAAGCGCGCGAGTCGTCATCAAAGACAGTATCCCGGATTTACCTGGAATACCACGCTGAACTTGGTCGACGCCAAACCATTAAGGCGCACAACCTTATATCCCCCGTCACTCCATCGCGCGAGTACAGACGGGCCGGAATATTAACCGGCTTCCCTATTCGACTACGGATTTCTCCATCGCCTTAGGATCGCCTAACCCGTAGCTGATTGCCATTGCCACGGAAACCTTGGATTTTCGGGGTGCGGGTTTCTCACCCGCATTGTGGTTACTCATACCAACATTCTCACTTCCAAGCGCTCCACCGGCTCTCGCGAGTCCGGCTTCAACGCCCTTGGAACGCTCTCCTACCGCTCCAGCCCCACTCAGCCCCAGTTCTGCAGTACAGTAATAATTAAATACTACAAAACTGGAACTGGAGCTGAGTGGAGCTGGAACCCGCGACTTCGGTACTATGTTTAGCCCCGGTACATTTTCAGCGCTACCTGCCACCCCAGCCCCACCCAGCCCCAGTTCTGCAGTACAGTAATAACTAAATACTACAAAACTGGAACTGGAGCTGGGTGGAGCTGGGTTTGAATAGTGAGTTGTTACACACTCTTTAAAGGATGGCTACCTCTAAGCCAACCTCCTATCTGTCAATGGCAGATAACAACTTTTAACACTTAACATAGATTTAGGGACCTTAGTCTGCGATCTGGGCTGTTTCCCTTTCGAACATGGAGCTTAGCCCCCACATTCTAACTAGCATGTATTCTTTTATGGTATTCGGAGTTTGACTGAAAGCCCGACCTTTCGGCCTGTGACTCTCAACCAGTAGCTCTACCCCCATAAAAGTCCCTACCATATAAATACAGCAGGACATGCCGCCAGTCCAAAAACTGTCTCGGAGAGAACCAGCTATTACCAGATTCGATTAGCTTTTCACTCCTTACCCTAGGTCATCCGAAGATTTTGCACAATCAACCGGTTCGGGCCTCCACGCGATCTTACTCGCGCTTCACCCTGCCCAGGGCAAGCTCATCTGGCTTCGGGTCTTACATATGCGACTAACGCGCTATTAACACTCGGTTTCCCTGCGCCTACGTTGTAAAAACAACTTAGGCTAGCGCCACACAATGTAAACTCGTTGGTTCATTCTTCAATAGGCACGCCGTCGTCCTTGCGGACTTCGACTCTTTGTAAACATACGGTTTCAGGTACTATTTCACCGTCCTCACCGGACTGCTTTTCACCTTTCCCTCACGGTACTGGTTCACTATCGATCACAAGATGTATTTAGCCTTACCAGCTAGTACTGGCGGATTCCTGCAAGGTGTTTTTGCCTCGCAGTACTCACGAATAAAAACGAATGGTCCTCTTGTTTTCGCTTACAGGGCTATCACCTCCTTTGGCGTTTCTTTCCAGAAACTTCTGCTAACAAAAGGTTTTGTAACCATCCTTTCCACTTTATTCGTGCTCGTTAGAGCACTATATAAAATGAAAAATGTTTCTACCGTACAACCCCCAGCCCCACCCAGCCCCAGTTCTGCAGTACAGTAATAATTAAATACTACAAAACTGGAACTGGAGCCGGGTGGAGCTGGGTTTGGGCTTTTCCCGTTTCGCTCGCCGCTACTCAGGGAATAAAATATTTTTTCTTTTCCACCGGTTACTGAGATGTTTCACTTCACCGGGTGCGCTCTCTTATCACTTACGGATAAGAGTAATTGAGGTCTACTCAATTGGGTTGCCCCATTCGGAAATCCCCGGATCACAGGTTGTTAAGCACCTACCCGAGGCTTATCGCAGCCACACTACGTCCTTCATAGCCATCTTGTGTCAAGGCATCCACCGTATGCACTTAAGCGATCTGACGCCTGTCAGATCTTTCTAACCACACGTCACTCCTCCGAAGAGAAGCAACTTACTTTCTTGGACTAACCGTTGAAATGCTCGACGCAGACCACTCTGCTTAAAACAAGCAACGATCAGTTTTGTGTCATTCGGCACGAATGACACAGCTATTTACGATTTTGTTTTTTTCTTTGCAAAGAAAAAAACGATACCTACACACTATATACTTTATCTCTCTTCTTCCGCTTGAGCTCCGTTCTATGAACAGGCTTCGGCAAGCCGATTGCGGCGCCGGAAAAACAAA
>PFBD01000033.1:0-479 GCA_002773415.1 Candidatus Harrisonbacteria bacterium CG10_big_fil_rev_8_21_14_0_10_49_15
CTATCTCATCCTTCCGGTACACCTTGCCATAGCAAACCACGCCAAACGATTCTTTCTTCGCGATTTTTTCTCTAATCTCCGGAAGATTGAAATAGTAGTACCAAAAAACAGTATCGTGCGTCCGAAGAATATTGCCCTCATTTATGTAATAGGTATCACTCTTGCTCCGCGCCGGGTGCCCCGGGCCCATATTAAAAAGATCAAACGTTACATCAGTCGGCACGATCTCCGGGATCTTGATGTCGTCAAAACCAGCCAAACTCTTTGACTGCATGGCCCGACGAACCACCTCAGAAAGCGGACTGTCCGGACTACGACTTAGGTCCGGCATAGCCAAAAAGCGCTTCATGCGAGCGGCTTCGGCATCAGTTCGCTTGTCTAACTCCGCACGCGCCAGCCCTTCCTCCGGCGTCTCTATTACAATCTCTCTCTGCGACATATGTTAGGTGTAAGTTATGTAAATTGACCCAAGTGCCAGG
>PFBD01000033.1:531-3146 GCA_002773415.1 Candidatus Harrisonbacteria bacterium CG10_big_fil_rev_8_21_14_0_10_49_15
AAGTTGTTTGCATTATATACAAAATGAGTCATTAGGCCAAGTATTTGATAAAAAAGCTCTGAGCTACGCGAAACGCGCAGCCATAATTTATATCATCTCGCCTCGCTTCACTCGCCACGGGGCTCACGTAAATCCGTGCTACGCACGGATACGTGGCCGTGCCACGTGGTCAAAATAATGCCTGCCCAGAATGGGCAGGCATTATTTTGACTTTACGTGGTTGCGGGAGCGGGATTTGCACCCGCGGCCTCCTGGTTTGAGCCAGGCGAGATACTACTTCTCCATCCCGCGCCAATAGTTTATACTGAAACTTACGTATGGTCAACCAGGAGACAAACACAATGACAAAAATTGCGATCCTAGGCTTCGGCAAAGAGGGACAAGCAACCCTGTCTTTTTTGCTAACCAACAAGCGTTTTACGGGAGCACAGATAACCATCCTCACAAAAACCTCAGACCCATTAGCAGAAAGCGCGGCCAAAACATATCAAAGCGTAACCTATGAATTTGGGGCCGAATATCTAAGCAAGCTCACCAATTTTGATATAGTGATCCGCTCTCCCGGCATCCCCTACTTCACTCCGGAGATCCAGATAGCCGTCCAAGCCGGAGTGGAAGTTACAAGTGGCACCAAGCTGTTCTTCGAAGCATTACGAAACTACGTACTAGGTACTACGAACTACGTACCAAAAACCATCGGCATCACCGGCACCAAAGGCAAAGGTACCGTCGCGACACTTTTAGACCAAATGCTGCGATCTGCAGGACATAAAACTGTCTTGGTCGGCAACATCGGCGAACCCGCGTTAGGCAAGTTGCAAGAGGCCAAAGAAGCAGACTTTGCTGTTTGCGAGCTTTCCAGTTTTCAACTTCAGGATATGACCACATCGCCGGACATAGCTGTCATTTTAGATATTACGCCGGACCACCTAGATGCCCACAAAAACATGAAAGAATATATTCAGGCCAAGTCTTCTATAACTAAATTCCAAAGCGAAGCCGATCACCTCTTCTACTTTCCAGGCAAATCCACAGAAAGCTTAGTCACAGACTCCAGGGCTAAAAAACACCCTGTAGATATCAGCGCTTTTTCTGTTTTTTCACCCAAACTCCTTCAGGTCCCGGGAGCCCACACCTACGCCAATGCCGTCATGGCCGCTTCCGTCGCTCTAACCCTAGATATACCGGAAAAGACAGTTCGTGAAGCCGTAGGCAACTTTGGCGGCCTGCCCCATCGCCTTGAATTAATTCGCGTCTGGCAACCAGCCAACACAGAGCCACCAGTGGCGATCATGGTATACAACGATTCAGCCGCGACTAATCCTGAAGCAACCGTGGCTGCCGTTCAATCATTTAGCGACCCACTTATCCTGATTGCCGGCGGCAAAGACAAAGACTTAGACTACTCCTCTCTAGGAAAAGCCCTCAAAGACTCCACCGCCTTTAGCCTGATTCTATTTGGTGAAAATAAAGAAAAGATCAAGTCAGTCTGCGCATCCTGGGCCGGAACTATCCACGAAACAAAAAATTTAACTGAAGCAGTTCGCCTCGCCGTTCAAGCCGCCGCCCAAAAACAGCAGAATTCTAATTATTCTGAGACTATAATCATTCTCTTTTCACCCGCATCTGCTAGCTTTGATATGTTTAAAAACGCCTATGATCGCGGCGATCAGTTCCGCCGTATTGTCAAAAGCTAGATCTTCTAGTATCTTTAGATAACTCGTACTACTGCGGGCGTAGCTCAGTTGGTTAGAGCGTCCCCCTGTCACGGGGAAGGCCGCCGGTTCGAGTCCGGTCGCTCGCGCAACAGTACCAAAAAACTCCCTCACGGGAGTTTTTTGGTACTTAAGCGTACTGAGGGGATCGCGACTGGCCGGGCTGGCCGCGATCCCCTTGAGCTTAAGCGGAGCGAGTGCTCAGAGTCGACGCCAACAGGGGCTTTCGCCACAAGTCGGCGGAACTCGCTCAACGCTTATCTTCACTATAACACTATCGCAACACCCGGCTGAGTGCATAACTTCTTGCTACGCACTCTGGTACAGATGGCCGAGACCGAGGATATCCGCGTCCCCCCACTTCGGCCCCATCAGCTGAAAACCAATCGGTAGCAGCGAGTCATTTTCTTTAGACGGAATTGAGATAGCTGGGATGCCGGCGAGATTAGCGGGAATGGTGAAGATATCAGACAAATACATCTGAAGCGGATCCGCAGTCTTCTCACCAAGTCTAAACGCCACCGTTGGCGCGGTTGGAGTGAGAATTGCATCCACCTCTTTAAAGACCGCCGTAAAATCATCGGTAATATATTCCTTGGCCTCAATCGCTTTTTTATAATAGGCGTCGTAATAGCCAGAAGAAAGCACGTACGTTCCGAGAATGATGCGCCGCTTGGCCTCCGCACCAAACCCCTGCGTCTTTGTTTTGTTATAAATACCCCTTAGTGTTAATTCGCTCTCAGATTCGTGTTCATCTGTATTCCGCCCATAGCGGATACCATCAAACCGCGCCAGGTTCGAACTCGTCTCCGCCGGTTGAATTATGTAGTAGGTTGAAAGAGCGTACCTAGTATGCGGCAAACTAATACTTTTAAATTGCACGCCGAGCGCCTCATAAGC
>PFBD01000027.1 GCA_002773415.1 Candidatus Harrisonbacteria bacterium CG10_big_fil_rev_8_21_14_0_10_49_15
AGTGATTATCCCGGTGATTAATAAAATTGATCTGCCGGTGGCAAGAGTTGATGATGTTCGTAAAGAAGTGATAGAACTACTTGGTTGTGATGAAGATGCCATTTTGACAGCTTCGGGAAAAACGGGTGAAGGAGTAGGCCAAATACTGAATACCGTAGTACAAATGGTGCCGGCTCCACAGGTCACAAGCGATGGAAGTGGAACTGGCGCGCTTGTTTTCGACTTTGAGTATGAGGTGCACAGAGGACTCATTGTCTATGTGCGGGTAATAGAGGGTACAATTTATAAAAGAGACAAGTTACGGTTTATCGTCGGGAAAGATCAGTTCGAGGTTCTGGATATCGGTACATTTTCTCCCGTTAAGACTTCCTGCCTTTCGCTTACTGCAGGTGAAATAGGGTACATTGTGACTGGGATAAAGAAGACCGGCGCAGCCAGGGTAGGTGATACTATTACATCACTTGCTCGTCCAATAAAGCCTTTACCCGGCTACGCAGAACCTAAGCCGGTGGTTTGGGCATCAATATATCCTGAGAATCAGGATGACTTCACAACCCTTAGGCAGGCGCTTGAGAGATTACGTCTTGAGGATTCCGCCTTGTCGTTCGAGGAGGAGGCGGCTGGCGCCGTTGGTCGCGGATTTCGTTGCGGATTTCTCGGTATGTTGCATCTTGAGATCATATCCGAACGTTTGCGGCGGGAGTTCACTCTTGAATTGATTATAACCTCACCTACGATCAGCTATGAAGTAGTTGATATAAAAGGAACACGCGAAAAGGTTTACTCTGCCATTGCCTTCCCCGAAGAGTCACAGATAGATGAGGTTTATGAACGTTGGGTCACGGCTCGATTAATCACTCCGCCCGACTATATGGGGGCTCTCATACAGCTCTTTCACGAACACGAAGTAACGGTCATTGATACTGAAGTGTTTGGCGATAAACGGACGGCGCTCACCATTGAAATACCTCTAAGAGAGTTGATGAGGAATTTTTTCGATGAAGTTAAAAGCGCTACCTCCGGTTATGCATCAATATCGTATGAGCTGACAGATATGCGCAAGGCCGATGTTGTGCGCATTGAGGTATTAATAGCTGATGAGCCTATACCGGCCTTTTCGCGCATTGTCGCTCGCTCTCGGGTGCAAAAAGAGGCGGACGAGATGGTAGAGAAGATAAAAAACGTCATGCCCAGACAGATGTTCGATTTCAAAATTCAGGCAAAGGCTGGAGGCAGAATCTTAGCATCAAGACATCTGTCAGGAATGAAAAAGGACGTAACAGATTATCTGTATGGAGGAGATATTACAAGGAAAATGAAACTACGCGAGAAGCAAAAGAAGGGTAAAAAGAAGATGAAAGCAATGGGAGTCGTCAATATTCCCCACGATGTCTTTCTGAAGGTGATGAAGTAGGCCATACCACTTCCCAAAAGAAGAGGGGAGTAGGATCCTATCATTAATATAAGAACGGAAGAGAGTATAATGCAACCATACTAAATATCGTTAGCAGGCAGATTACTCCCACGAAGATGCTGAAGATCTTTTTGTGCCTTTTGGACTTTAGATACATGATTACTTATAGTATACTGACTATGTGAAAGACTTTCAAGCCAAACGTAATGTTAAGCGGTTGATATATTCGTGGTGGACTATTGCAATTCTTGTGATAATAAACTCGTTACTCATCAGATCTAATTTATCCCTCTGGAGTAAGGTTCGCTATACTGCCAAGAATGAGGCCAGAGCAGAGAAGGAGTATAATGATGTTCTTGCCCGACACATGGTCCTCACGGCCGACATCCAGAGACTGAACTCGCCAGAGGGTGTTGATCTGGAGCTACGACGTAAGTATCAAATGGTTAAACCAGGCGAGCAAACGGTTGTTATAGTCGGGGAGATAGCAAGCTCAAGTAATAGTAGGTATGAACTTGAGGAAAAGACCGGAATATGGGAGAATCTACTGCGTTGGCTTGGGCTATAGGCGAGTGTAGTTTAGTGGTAGAACTGGTGCTTCTCAAGCCCCCACACCAAGTTTGACATCATTATGCGGATATAGTTTAGTGGTAGAATGAGTGCTTCCCAAGCATTAGGCGCGAGTCCGATTCTCGCTATCCGCACAGGAAGCAATGTCAAACTTGGTGTGGGGGCAAGCATCGGGCGGGGGTTCGATTCCCCCCACTCGCATCTGTGAAAAAGAGTATCGGAATGTTTGATTCAGGGTTGGGTGGCCTAACGATTCTAAGGGTCGTCCAGAAGGCCTTGCCAGAGTACAACTATGTATATCTGGGAGATACGGCCAGATCCCCCTATGGCACTCGCTCAAGAGATGCTGTTTATGAATTTACTAAACAGGCGGTGGATTTTCTTATTTCTAAAGATTGTGAGCTAATAATTATAGCTTGTAATACGGCGTCTAGCGAGGCACTACGGAAGATCCAGCATGAGTATCTACCCTTGAAGTATGCCGGAAAGAAAGTACTCGGAGTAATCATTCCCGCTGCCGAAGAGGCGGTAAAAGAAACGATTAACAAAAGGGTCGGAGTCATTGCCACCAGTGGCACTGTGCTGTCAGGGGCATTCACGCGCGAACTTGTTAAACTTAGCCCC
>PFBD01000006.1 GCA_002773415.1 Candidatus Harrisonbacteria bacterium CG10_big_fil_rev_8_21_14_0_10_49_15
GTGAAGGAGTTGCGTTTTTACCGGTGTCACCAGTACCTTGTATAAGAACATACAAAAACCCAATTACTAGTACAAGCAGTAGCCCCATTATCAACTGCTTACTCCCTTTAACTTGTTTAGACATAAAAAGAGAATACCATGCTTTTGTCTTGTGCTCCACATGTGAAGAGCCACCCCTGTTCTAGCGAACGGGGGTGGCTTGGGAAGACGTTCGCCGCCTCCGCTTAAGGAGAACGAGGTCAGTCCTGACTTCTTGCAGTCGTCCACCGGCAAGGGCGGTTGCCAGACAAACGAGCCCGGCGATATCTACAGAGCCTTTTTCGTGAAGAGCGAGCAGGGACGGGACAGAGGCATCCGGCAAAACCAGGCGGTTACCGCACTTGTCCGCTAGTCGCAACAAGCGAATCCCGCCATGGAAAAACAGGTCAACCCGCACCTGGTTTTCCCATTTTGTGTCTGACTCTTTCGCGTGACTGTTTTCAACCGGTGAGGCGTGTCCGCCAGTCGCTCGCGCCAAGATCTCCGCTCGCAAAAAAAGCTCAGTCAGACAAGCCACGCCATTCTCATGCTTGCCCAGCAGGCGCAGAACTGCCGCGGGTGGCAACAGGAGCCTGTTTCCAAAAGAGTCCCTCAAAAGGAAAAGCGTCTGCTCACCTCGCCTTTTACGCCGAAAGCGGATTTTGGCTGTTTCTTGGATATCAACTCCTGTGCGCAGAAGCCTGATTTTTCCGAGCCTGCCGACCGTCAGAATAAGTTGCCGGTCAAGATCTTGCCGGCCAGCGAGTACCAAGCTGTAGGCCGTCACGCGACCGAAAATCAATCGCCCCACCAAAAGCCGATAATCCACGTTGCGGACCTTAGCAACGGCCCACGCGCCGAGTCGGTAGGGGAGTATGAGCCCGGCGATTACCCAGCAAGCCAGCGAGAGCAAGAACGATCCCGCCCTCTGTGCTCCATCAGCGCTTTTCCAATTAGAGAGCCCGCCAAGCAGAGTCTCCGATTCCGCTTGTTCACTTCTTCGCTCCGCCATTCTCTGTAGGATAGGATCCGAAGGCGACTCGGGATCACTTCGTTTATCACTCATCAACTCCTCCTATGAAGTAGACATGGGTTCCGGTCCAGGGGCGACCTGAAACAAAGCTGTACTGTAGAAGGTCTACCCAGAGCATAGCCTATCAAGAGTTTTTTATGCAACCTTCTCATCTAGAGTAGACTGATTAGTACGGAATAGGTAGAATGAAAGAGATGAAACGCTCTTACGCATTTAGTATTTTAGGATTCGCGGCTATTGGAATTATTCTTGGCACCACCGGCGGACAAAGTCGCTGTTACACAGAAGAAGTTAAAACAGTCCGCGGCAGTTCGCTTAGCGGTCTGGTGGAGCCTGGCACGCAGATAACCGCCGCCATGGGTTATTACGCCTGTAATAACATTCAGCGCGGCGACATTGTCCTTTATCATTTTGGCGGTAGCACCGAACCGCTTATCAAGATAGTTAAGGCCATCCCAGGAGATGAGTGGTCGCTCCGGCCAATAGATCCCCGCGGTCGCCTGCCTGCCGGGCAGGCAGGCGAGGATGACAAAGAGATCGAAGAAAATATCAGTCATATCATTGTGAATAACCGAGTTTTGGAAAACAGCCTAGGTGAGCCATACCGGGTAAACGCCAAAGAAGCAAAACTACTCAGCCTTTATCTGCGCGATTACGGAGGTGTCATTCAAAAAAGTGCCTATCTAATTCTGGGCAACACCGTCAGCGGTTCAACCGACAGTCGCCGCTTCGGCCTTGTCTCAAGCAGAGATATTCTCGGCAAAGTTCTTAAATGAACTTCCTTTTTTAGGGAATCTACGATATCTTTGTATTCATGAACAGCGAACAAGAAGAGAGTTCGGTCCTAACGCAAGCCGAGCAAGCTCGACAAGCATTTCAGGCTATTCGGCGCGCAACGACAGAACAAAAAAATAACTTTCTCAATAAGCTGGCCGACTTGCTAGAGGAAAATATTGACACCATAATTTCCGAGAACAAAAGGGATCTCGAAAGCACTAATGAAATAACTAAAGCGATGCTGCGACGCCTTGAGTTAACAAAGACAGGGATACAGTCAATCGCAAGAGGTGTCCGAGATATCGCCAAGGCAGAAGATCCCGTCGGATCAATTATTAAGGCGTGGGTCAGACCAAACGGACTGCGCATTAAACGAGTACGCGTGCCCATTGGTGTAATAGCGGTAATTTTTGAATCACGACCAAATGTTATTATTGACGTCGCCGCTCTATGCATAAAAAGTGGCAACGCAGTTATCGTCCGCGGGGGTAAGGAGGCCATGTATTCGAACAATATTCTCGCCAGATACATCACTCAGGCTCTTCGCGATGCCGGACTTCCTGAAAATGCGGCGCAGCAACTTCAAGACAGAAGATATGAGGCTATTTCTGAATTGGTGCAATTAGAAGACTATCTTGACTTAGTTATCCCAAGAGGACGAGAGTCATTAATAAAAGCGGTATCTGAAAAAGCTCGCGTGCCTGTCATGAAACACATGCGTGGACTTTGTCATCTTTATATTGACAAGGATGCAGACATTGATAAAGCGATTAAGATAGCCGTCAATGCGAAAACGTCTAATCCGTCTACCTGCAATACCATTGAAACAATACTAGTTCATAAAGATATCGCAGATAGCTCTCTGCCAAAACTCCTCTCTCTCTTGAGAGAAAAGAAGGTAGAGATACGAGGCTGTAGCCAAACATGCACTTACAGCTCGGCATGCGTAGCCGCGACTGAAACAGACTGGGCCACAGAGTATCTAGACCTAATCATTTCAATAAAAGTGGTCGAGTCTTATGAGGCGGGAGTCAAACATATACAGAAGTACAGCTCTGGTCTAACAGACTCAATAGTAACGGAGAATATACAAACCGCGGAAGAGTTCATTAAGGATATTAATAGCGCGACTGTCTTAGTGAACGCATCTAACCGTTTTACGGATGGAGGAGAATTCGGGTTGGGTGCGGAGATAGGAATAAGCACGTCCAGTATCCACATGCGTGGGCCAATGGGTTTGGAAGACCTTACAGTGCCTCGATATGTAGTGATGGGCAGTGGGCAAATAAGAGAATAAAAAAGATGTCAGAAAAGGAATTATTTGTAGTTAAGGTCGGGTCAAACACTGTTGTAGACGATAACGGGGAAATACGCACCTCGGTTATTCAAGACATCCTCTCTTCGATAAAAGAGCTTGCTGACAACGATCACAGAGTCATCCTGGTTACTTCAGGGGCGGTCAAGCTGGGTAGGAAGGAAATTTCTGATCCTGCCGCCAGCCTTTCAAGTCTAGCAAGTATTGGGCAAGTCAGGCTGTTTGGTGCCTATCTGCAAGAAGCAGAAAAGTGCAATGTATCTATCGCTCAATTTCTACTAGCTCGACCATATATAGTAGAGCGTAAACATTTTCTTAACCTACAGAAGACAGTTAGGGGGCTTTTTGCAAACAAGAAAATCCCAGTAATCAACGAGAATGATGCCCTAGTGGCAAATACAGACTGGAGCTTCGGCGATAACGATTCCTTGGCAGCCGCCGTTGCGATCGCCTTTGAGGCGAAGAAGCTTATTATTGTTAGCCACATTGACGGATTATTTAACGCTGACCCCCAAGATGAACGAGAAGCAAAGCTAATACCTTCAGTCACAGACGTGAACGCCGAGCTTCTCAAGTGCGCCTCAAAGAATACCTCATCGGGTGGCAGGGGTGGGATGTTTTCAAAGCTAAAGGCAGCCAGAATTATCACGGCGGTCGGGATACAAGGTCATATAATAAATGGCAGTGTTCAAGGAAATTTAAGGAAAGTAATGCACGGGGAAAGTGTCGGTACGGTCTTCTTGCCCCGAAAAAGAAAGGACAAAATCAGCAATCGAGATCGCTGGTTGCTAGCAGCAAAAAATTCCGCTGGTAGCCTTGAAGTAGACAATGGAGCGATTGATGCTTTAAAAAAAGGGAAAAGCCTACTTGCCGTTGGTGTAAAAAAAGTGCATGGCCAGTTTGGAGCGAAGGAGATAATTGAGATTGTAGACACCAACAAGCAGGGGGTAGCCTTCGGAATTGTTGACTTTTCAAATAAGGAAATAGACTCTATACTGGATGGAAATGACCTTTATGGAAAGCTGCTTATGCACTCAGACAATATTCTGAGAATCGCTTAAAGAAAAATGTTGACTTTTTAAAACAACAAGCATACGCTGTAAAAAGCACCTTAAAAAGGTAGCAGAAAGGAGAGAGAGCATAGAGAGGGTGCGGAAACAGTGTTCTTAAAGAAAGGCCGAAAAACTTCGTGAAGTACAGTCAGATTCACCCAAAAACAAGGAGAAACGATCCAAAGGACGCACCGTCCCCAGGAACGCGACTGCTTGTTCGCGGTGGCTTCATCGAGCAGGTGACCGGAGGAATCTGGATCACTACAACGATGGGGCTGCTGGCTCGGCGTCAGGCCGAGCGCATCGTTCGCGAGGAGATGAACGCATCTGGCGCGACGGAAGTCGAGATGCCCATTTTGCATCCTGCAGAGCTCTGGAGAGAAACTGGCCGATGGGACAAGTACCTCAGCGCCGGTATCGCCTTCCACCTCAAGGATCGCAAGGGTGCTGAGTTCATCCTCGCTCCGACTGCGGAAGAGCCAATCACTAGCTTCGCGAGGAACAACCTCACGAGCTATAACGATCTACCCGTGACCTGGTGGCAGATGAGCCCCAAGTTCCGGGATGAACTTCGGCCTCGCCAGGGGCTGATCCGAGGCCGCGAATTCGTCATGAAGGACGCATACTCCTTCGATGTCGACGAAGACGGAATGCGGGCATCCTACGCAGCCATGCGGGCGGCGTACCAGCGCGTATTCCAGCGGTGCGGCTTCAGCTTCATTGAGGTCGAGGCCGACTCTGGATCCATCGGTGGTTCGGGAAGCGCTGAGTTTATGGCCGTCACCAAGTACGGCGAAGACACGCTCATCGTCTGTCCGACCTGCCACTACGGTGGGAATCAGGAGAAGGCGGCTGCACACTTCGAGTATCCCGAGGTTCCATCTCAGAATCTTGAGGAGCTAGAAACACCGGACGTCCGGACTGTCGAGCAGCTCGAAGCATTCACCGATCTGACAGCGGCTCAGATGGTCAAGACCATCGTCCTGTGGGCCGACGACAAGCCCGTGGTTGTTTCCATGCGCGGTGATCTGGAAATTAGTGAGGTAAAACTCGCGAACCTTCTGGGCGCCGAGAGCGTTGAGACTGCTGACGCCAGAATCGTTGAAGAGGTCACTGGAGCTCCTGTGGGCTTCGCCGGCCCGATCAACCTCTTCGGCAATACCAAGGTGCCCTACTACTTCGACGTCTCGGTCCGGGGCATGCAGAACTTCCTCTGTGGTGCAAACCGCAAGGATGTCCACTTCATCGGTGTCAACACTGGTCGGGATTTCCCGGCACCGAGTGAGTTCCACGACCTATCCAAGGCCGTTCAGGGACTGACCTGCTCGAACTGCAAGGGTAGTACCTTCGAAGAACAGCGCGGCATCGAGCTAGGGCACATCTTCCAACTCCAGCAGGGCTACTCGTCAGCGATGAGCGCAACGTTCGTCGATCAAGCTGGCGAACGTGTGCCATTCTGGATGGGCTGTTATGGTATCGGGGTTTCCCGAATCGTACAGGCCACTGTCGAGCAGCACAACGACGAACGGGGGATCATCTGGCCATGGAGCCTCGCTCCTTTCCAGGTCGTCATCATCCCGGTCAACGGCACCAACGAGACATACCAGGGAGTCGCCGAGGAACTCTACAGGGACCTAACCAGTGACGGCTTCCGCGTACTGCTCGACGATCGCGACGCCAGGATCGGTGCAAAGCTGACCGACGCTGAACTCCTGGGCTGGCCAATCCAAGTTCTGGTTGGCCGATCCTGGGATAACGAGGAGGCGCTGGAGGTCAGGCAGCGCGATCTGCGCGACCCTGACGTCAGTGTCTTCAATCAGGAGGGTAGTTCGCTGCCCACCGCAACCATGAAGCCCCAGGAGCTTTTCGAGTTCCTGCGGCAACTCCGCCAGAAACACGAGAACCTCAACCCCTGAGAAGGAGAATCTGCGATGACCGCAACGTCCATCGCCCCTCTGCCGACAACGGCCCGACCTACCAAGGTCGTGGTGATCGGCGGCGGAGTCACCGGAACAATCACGGCCTGGGAGCTGGCCCGCATGGGCCACCAGGTCACACTGCTCGAGGCGCGTCAGGTTGGCAGCGGCTCGAGCTCTCGCTCTGCAGCTTGCATTCGCCAACAGTTCAGTACGCCTTCCACGGTTCGCGGCATGCGCTACTCGGTTCAGTTCTACGACCAGTGGCACGCGCTCATGGGAGGGGCGGAATCCCCGATCCGACACAACGGCTACCTGTTCCTCAAGGACTACACCGCCGATCCGGAGGCCGTCCAGGCCACCGTGGCGATGCAGCAGGAAGCCGGGCTCACCGACGTCACATGGCTGACGAAGGAGGAACTGGACGAACAGTTCCCGTACATCGAATCCACCGGTCTCCAGGGCGCCACGTGGTGTCCGACCGACGGCTTCCTCTTCCCACACATTGTCTACAACGACAGCGCCGAGGCCGCTCGCAGGAACGGCGTCCAGGTTGTTCAAGGCGCTGAGGTCGTCGAGGCAAACCACAGCAACGGCCGGGTCGCGAGTGTCATCACCCGCGATGGCAACGTCTTTGACGGAGACATCTTCGTCAACGCGGCCAACGCCTGGGCTCCTAGGCTCTCCGGAATCTGTGGCGGGTTCGCACTCGACATCCAGACGCGTCGCCGCTATCTCTACTTCATGGAAGGCCTGCGCGATGAGTCCATGGGGCTGGCTCCGGACGATGTCCGGAACCTCCCGATGACCATCACTCCCCGTGGTGCCTACTGCCGTCCGGAGTCGACCCATCAGTTGATGATGGGCTGGCTCCACTTCACCAAGCCAGTCGAGGCCGACTTCGACGACCAGGACCGGATTGAACCGGGCTTCGGCCACAATGCCTTCAGCGGATACGGCATGGGCCTGCACAAGGAGCTCAGCGCCTTCGTCCCGGCAGTGGCGGACATGGGCAACATTCACGCGGTGACTGCAGGCTACTACGCGGACACCGCAGACCACAACCCGCTGATCGGCTTCGATCCGATCGTCGCCAACCTCTTGCACGTGGCCGGTTTCTCCGGTCACGGACTCATGCACGCGCCGTTCTCGGCGCGTATCGTGGCCTGTCTCATCGAGGCGGGGCACAACATCGCCAGCATCAATCTGCCCGATCTGGGCAGCGTCGACCTCAAGCCCTACGAGGTCGACCGGGAACCGGCACGCGGCGAGGCCATGGTCATCTGACTTGCCTCGTCGCGGTTCAACCACCGGTCCGTAGCGCCCACCAGCGCTCCGGACCGGTTTTCAATTAAGAGTGCTGGCATGATACTATTCTAGATATGCAAAAAGCAAACAAAGTGGCCATCATAGGCTATGGTGTAATGGGTAGCGTTTTATTAAAAGCTATTCGGGCCTCAGGGATTTCAAAAAGTATTCTCGTTTGTGATAGTGATGAGAAAAAAAAGCACAGAGTAAGTTCCCTAAAAGATGTTTCTTTTAGTACAGACATAAACAAATGTAGCGACGCCGATGTTATCTTTCTGGCGATAAAGCCGCAAGATTTTCAAAAGATCGTTCTTTCTCCAAAAAAACACAGCCTTGTCTGTTCGATAATGGCTGGAGTCCCCATGAAAATGATTAAAGAAAAACTCGGCGTCAAAAACATAGTGCGAGCAATGCCGAATACACCAGCCACCCATGGGGTGGGAATGACGGCGTGGGTCTCATCGCAGGGCGCAAGCGAGAAAGAGAAGGGCCTTCTCAAGAAGGTATTTAATGAAATGGGGGAGGAGATCGAAGTCTCAACGGAAAATATGATCGACAAAGCGACAG
This sequence comes from Candidatus Harrisonbacteria bacterium CG10_big_fil_rev_8_21_14_0_10_49_15, assembly GCA_002773415.1. Classification (GTDB taxonomy): domain Bacteria; phylum Patescibacteriota; class Minisyncoccia; order UBA6257; family 1-14-0-10-44-23; genus 1-14-0-10-49-15. Next base: position 7,987 of record PFBD01000006.1, read on the forward strand.
CTATCAGTGGAAGCGGGCCAGCCTATATTTTCCATGTTGCTTTTGCCTTTATTAAGGCAGCTCAGTCACTCGGAGTTAGCAAAAAAGACTCCCAGAAGTTAGTAATACAAACCTTGAAAGGGGCAGCTATGTTGGTATCAGAAAATGAAGATATCGAAGAGCTTATCAAAAGAGTTGCCTCTAAGGGTGGTACTACTGAAGCGGCGTTAAAAATCTTTGAAAAAGAGAAGGAAAAATCAACATGGAAAAAAGCAGTTAGAGCTGCCTATCAACGAGCGAAAGAGATCTCAAAGGATAGTTAAATGGAGTAATTCGTTTAAAGATGTTTTTAATTTTGTAATCACGCTCCCTGTTCTTGCCTTAGTAGGCGAAATTTTGTATACTAGCAGCGTTCTATCGAAGATATATCTTCGGTGGCGGAAAAAGAAAGTTCGCGTTATGGAAGAACAGCACACAAATAATCAGGCGCAGGAGCCGGCCGACAACACTGAACCGACCCCGCAGGCAGCCACCACGCTAACAGTTGAAGAAGTAGCCAAACTGCAACAAGAAAGAGAGGAGTATTTAAACGGCTGGCGCCGCGCCGCAGCCGACTTTGCAAATTATAAAAAAGAAGAAGATCAGCGTGCCGCTACAGTCAGGCGCATTGCTAAGGAGACAGTCTTAAACGATCTATTACCAGTCCTTGATAGCCTTGACCGAGCCATTGAGGCGCACGGCGAGGCTACGAGCGGCTTAGACCAGGTGAAAGAGCAATTTTTAGCTATTTTGCGCAAACTAGGGATTGAACTTTTGCAAGTTAATCATGGCGATGTTTTTGATCCGAGTCTGCACGAAGCTATCGGCGAGATCCCCACTGAGAATCAAGAGCACATTGGCGTGATCGTAGAGGTAATGAGCTCTGGCTATCAAATAGGAGGCAAGTTAATTCGTCCCGCAAAAGTGCTCCTGGGATCAGCTAAAAAAGAAGTCGAAAACTAATAAGCTAACAAGCTAAGAAGCTAACAAGCTAAGAAGCTAACAAGCTAAGAAGCTAACAAGCTAAAAATTATGAGCAAAATAATTGGTATAGATTTAGGAACAACCAACTCGGCCATGGCCGCGGTCAAAAGCGGTAGTCCGGATATATTAGAAAACGCGGAAGGCAATCGCACCACTCCGTCCATCGTCGCCGTGTCTAAAGGCAACGAGCGCATTGTTGGTCAGCTCGCCAAGCGTCAATCTATCACTAACCCGCACAACACGATCTTCTCCGTCAAACGTCTTATCGGCCGACCGTTCAAAGACGCAGAGGTTCAGCGCGACAAAGAGTGGCTGCCATACGAGATAAAGGAGTCCGCCACCGGCGGTGTTGAGGTGAAGATGGGCGACGAGTGGTACAGCCCGGAAGCCATCTCTGCCATGGTCCTAAGCAAACTTAAAGCCGATGCCGAGGCCGCCCTGGGCGAGAAAATTGAAGCAGCGGTCATTACCGTACCGGCCTATTTTGACGACAGTCAGCGCCAAGCCACTAAAAACGCGGGCGAAATAGCCGGCCTAAAAGTGGACAGAATAATCAACGAGCCGACCGCGGCCGCCCTGGCTTACGGTCTGAACAAAAAGGCGGACGAGAAAATAGTTGTTTACGATTTTGGTGGTGGCACCTTCGACGTCTCTGTTCTTGAAGTGGAAGAAGTTGAAGGCGGCGGCAAGCAAATTGAGGTCAAGGCCACTGGCGGCGACACCCACTTGGGCGGCGACGACTTTGATAAAAAGATCTTAGAGTACCTGGCCCAAGAATATAAAAAGCAAGAAGGCATTGACTTGCACAAAGACCCGCTCGCCATTCAGCGCTTAAAGGAGGCCGCCGAGCGTGCCAAGCACGAGCTTAGTAGCTCCGTGGAGACAGAGATAAACATCCCGTACATCAGCTCCGACGCCTCCGGCCCCAAGCACTTCCTGATGAAGATGACCAGGGCCAAACTGGAGTCTCTGGTCGCAGATGAGATAAGCCGCTCTGTGGAGCTGACTCGCGCCGCGGTCAAGGATGCCGGTTTTAGCGAAAGTGATATTCACGAAGTTATTCTGGTTGGTGGCCAAACCCGCATGCCCGCCATTGTTGAAGCAGTGAAGAAACTTTTCGGCAAAGAGCCGCACAAAGGAGTAAACCCGGACGAAGTTGTCGCTATTGGCGCGGCTATTCAGGGTGAGATAATCGCCGCCAAGCAAGAAGGCCGTCAGACCGAAGGGGATGTTCAAGACGTACTCTTGCTGGACGTCACCCCGCTGTCTCTTGGTATTGAAACTCTCGGCGGCGTGTTCACAAAGTTGATTGAAAAAAACACCACCATCCCAACAAGCAAAAGCCAAGTCTTCTCCACAGCAGCGGACAACCAAACCAGTGTGGAGATCCACGCCCTTCAAGGTGAGCGCGAAATGGCCACTGACAACAAAACTCTTGGCCGCTTTGTTCTAGATGGTATTCCGCCTTCCCCGCGCGGCATGCCGCAGGTTGAGGTCAGCTTTGACATAGACGCCAACGGTATCTTGCAAGTCTCGGCTAAAGATAAAGCCAGCGGTAAGAGTCAGTCTATTCGCATTGAAGCCAGCACCAGTTTGTCTAAAGAGGAGGTGGAGCGCCTAAAGCAAGAAGCAGAGGCCCACGCCGGTGAAGATAAAAAGAAGCGCGAGCTGGTAGAGGCGCGCAATTTGGCCGAAAACTTAGTGTATACTTCAGAAAAAGCCCTTACCGATGCCGGCGACAAAATCCCGGCTGAGTTAAAGTCCGCAATTACGGAAAAGGTGAGCGCGCTAAAAAACGCCACGGCCGGTGAAGACCTGGAGGCAATCAAGTCAGCCACAGACGCTCTAAGCACAGAGATCCAAAAGATAGGCCAGCACATGCAGCAGCAACCCCAACCCGAAGCGGATTCTCAAAAAGCCGAAGCTGATAAGTCGGAGCAAAACCCTGAACAGCAAAAAGGCGATGACCAGCAACCCACCGACGAAAACTCTGGCAACTCCTAAGCATCTGTAGCCCCTAAGCACTAAGCACTAAGCATCTGTAGCCCCTACGTACTAAGCACTAAGTACTAAGTACTAAACATATGTCTCCCATCAAAAACAGCATTCTCTCCGGCGGTGAGCCGATTCCCCGTTCGGGTACGCCGGAAAAATCGTTCAGTCGCGAAAGCGAAAGTCTGAGCGCGGCCAGTGCCGAGGTAGACGCTTCCCCAAAGTACTTTGCCATCTTCCTGGTCCTGCTCACGGGTGTTGCTCTTTGGTGGAGCGCCCAGGCCGCCGCCTTTAGCGCCGAGCCCACTGTCAGCGGCCTTGTTAAGGCTCTGGCTATAACATCTTTGTTCACAGGTATTGCCGCGTTTTTACCCTGGTTTGTTCGGGGCGAGATCTACGGCATGCTTGTAATGCTTATCAGCGGCATCGGGGCCATCGCTTTTATGAGCGCCTCGTACTCCGGCTGGCTGTTTTTTGGTTTTGTGCTAATGGTCATCTTCTGGTATATGGCCTTTAACAGGGCTCACCGCGCCATTCACGAACAGTCCACTATTCGATTTTTTTCCACAACCAGCAGCTACTTAAAAACATTTTTGACCGGCTTCGCTCTTTTCCTGGCCTTGCTGTACGTCGGCGCCTATGTCAAAGCCGGCAATATCTCACTGCCCGTCTACAGAGTCGCTGTTCAGGCAAGCACTCCCATTTTTGAAGGTTTTATTCCTGATTTTCACCCGGACATAAGCATCGAGCACGCGATAGAATCCGGGGCAATAAAGAGCCTGGAAAAAGTAGACGAGTTCCAGCTCTTTTCAGAAAGCGAGCAACAGGCCGCTATCAGTCAGATAGTCCACGAGGGGCGCTTAAAAATAGCAGAGGCAACCAAGAGCCCTATTCTTCAAGACGATACAGTTACCACCTACTCTCACAGACTCGTAAACGACTATCTTAGTAAGCTCAGAGAGGGCGAGTTTGGGTTCGCGCTGACTCTAATGATGGCAATCGTCTTATTCTTACTAGTCCGCGCCGGCCTTTTCTTCTTCCGCTGGCTCATTCTGGTCGTTGCTCAAATAGTTTACTCTTTACTACTAGCAACCCAGGTAATAACTATTGAGAATGAACAGCGCCGCAAAGAAATAATCATCCTTAAATAGGACTTCACTAATCACTAATCATCACCAATCGAACGAATAGCTCTCAAAATTTTGAATTAGATTAGTTTGATTAGTGATTATTCGTGATTAGTGACAATGCAAAGCATATGGATTACTACAAAATACTCAACATCACCAAAAGCGCGTCAGAAGAAGAGGTAAAAAAAGCCTACCGAAAATTAGCGCACAAGCATCATCCAGACCGCGCCGGAGGTGACGAAAAAAAATTCAAAGAGATAAACGAGGCCTATCAAACCCTTTCCAATAAGGAAAAACGGGCTCAGTACGATCGCTTCGGCCAAGCATTTAATGGGGCAGGTGGCGGCTCGCATGGCCATCAAGGGTTTGGTTTTGGTGGCTTTTCATCCGGTGCCGGTTTTAATCCTGAAGACCTGGGCGACCTTAGCGATATTTTCGAGACGTTCTTCGGTGGCAGTCGCCGCCGCCGAACGTACACCCACGGCAACGACCTGCAGATAGCCCAAGAAATAACCCTTGAAGAAGCATATCGTGGCGTTACCAAAGAGCTAAAATTCCAAAGCTTTGATACCTGTGCCGAATGTGTTGGTCTTGGCCATGAAAAAGATTCGGGTACAAAAAAGTGTGAGA
>PFBD01000011.1:0-5078 GCA_002773415.1 Candidatus Harrisonbacteria bacterium CG10_big_fil_rev_8_21_14_0_10_49_15
GAGATGACAAACAGGGTCAGCATGATAATCGGCGTCCACAATGTCTCTACCTCTTGATGCTCAAAAAGCACGGAACCCTTGTTGATAACCAAGACAAGCAACCCGATATACCCGACCACGCCCAAGGCGTGGGCCAGTGGAGCGAGAACGTGTTTGTGTTTCATATGCATATCTTATTACAGAATAATCCCGGTAACAACAGTATGACATTAGCAATAATGTCGTAGTGTTGTTATCGATTCAGTGCAAGTACAATCCTGGGCTCGCCGTCGCCAAAATAGTTGTCTTTCCAACCTTCGATGATAAAGCCGAGAGACAGATATAGCATGACAGCGGGAGTGTTATGCGGATGGGTGACAAGATCAATTTTTTTCATATCCTTTAGTTCTCCGGCGAGTAAGTCCTTCATCGCCTGCTTGGCGATACCTTGTCCCTGGAATTCCGGCCTAACTACGAGGCCGCTAAAATATGCATGTTCACTACTTTTTAATTCATAAGCGATGCTTCCTATTATAAGGTCCTCGTTTTTAATAAAGTAAACAACATTTGTTTTAATTTCGTTCTCTGCCTCTTCTTCTGTAGTTATAGGCGAGTAAGTCTTTAAGTCGGCAACACTTTTTTCAATATCAAGATATTCGTCTATGTCCGAGAGGGTCGCTCTCTTAAAAGAAATACTAACCATATTTTTACTCTTGGCCCCAGTCTAATAATTCGGTGATGCGGATATAGTAGCCGTAAGGATCTGCCATGCGGAAGTCGCGCCAGGTCCACTTTTCATCCTTTGTCTCCTGAAGTGGTTTGACCACGTGTTTTGTTAGTTTCTCTATGGCGAGTTTGTAAATGGCATCAACATCGGCAACCGGAATAGTCATTTCTATGGCATAGCCGCGAATAGTATCGCGTGGGAACTGTTTGAAATAGGATTGATTGAAAACTCTCTCATCGTCGCCATAAAAGTTGATGATAGTGTTTCCAATATCGCCCTTGAGTTGCATTACAAGATAGCCGGGATGTTCTACGGTTTTTAGCTTTTCGCTGATTATCTCAAAACCGAGTTTTCCGTAAAAGCCCCTAATCGGAGCGAAGTCCGGCACGTGAAGCTCAACAACTAAATTGTTACGGACAGGGGAGGTCATCTTAATTTTCCTACTTTTTCCAATCTTCGATAATGATTTTTTGACCCCGGCGCGTGACCACCATTTTCTGGCGCTCTTTGAGCTTAAGCTCCTTCGCGATATCAGCGGGGATGATAAGGGATAAACTCCGTTTGCCGACTCGGGTGACTTTGCGAATGTATTTTTGCATATCCTTATTCTGCTACGTAACAAGGTAAGGTGCAAGTGTATATACAACACACTAACCCCGCCACGGCTGGGTTAGTGTGTTGTTTTTAGGTGCTGGTGATTGAGGAGAACGCCGAGTGACAGGCATTGACGGCTTTTTCCGGAATTTCAGCGAAAGAGTTTGAATAATTCTTAGCATAGCGGGGGATGTACTTGCGGATGCTTGTGCCCTTTGCGCTAAGTGGGCCATGCCAGTCACTGCCGATAGTGACAAAAAGATTTAGCTCTTGGGCAATCTCACTAGCAAGATCGATGTCTGTTTCAGTATGTGCCGGTGTGTAAACCTCTAAGCCGTCTAAGCCGGCCGTCTTAAGCTCAGCGCACAAAGCGCGTAGTTCAGTGGAATCAGCTGTTAGATTTCTCAGCGAGATTTTCGGTGCCAGGGGATGAGCCAAGGTAGCCCGGCCCCCGGCTACGTGCACCACTTGAATAACCTCCTCGGTGCTGACATCCGGACGGATGCTCATGCCCTCGATATAGCTATAAGCCTCTTCGTTAGTTTGGGCGAAGTTATGAGCAACAAGATACTCAATAATAACGCCTGTTCCGAGCGGCTTGTTAAGTGCGAGCACATCTTTAATATCAACCTCCGGCTTTCCTGCCGCCTTGAATTTTTCATTAGTGCGCTCTAACTTTTTAACAGCACCTTTTTTTCGTTCTTCGCGCAGATGATCCAGAAGTTCTGCAAGTTGGCTGTTGTCAGGATCAATGCCGTGAGCCAGGATATGTAGAGTCTTAGCGTTTTTGGTGGTTGTCAGCTCAATGCCGGGAATAAAAGAGAGACCAGCCTGAGTCGCAAGCTCTCGCGCCTCTGCAAGCCCGGCGATTGTGTCGTGGTCAGTGAGAGAGAAAGTGGCTATCCCCGCAACTTTTGCCTGGGCCACAAGCTCCGCCACGGATTGCAACCCGTCGGAGTGGTGTGAGTGAAGGTGTAGGTCGATCATGGTTTGTAACAACACCCTTACCCCGCCGTGGCGGGGTTGGGGTGTTGTTAGGGGGTCATTCGGAGCTAATTACAATCTTGCCGTCCGGGTGGGTCCAGTCTGTAAAACGCCACCAGCGTGGCGTAAAAGAGAAAAAGATAAACTTGTCCGGGTCGGCGTCGCGCTTTGGCTTTTTGTTTGGAAACTTTGCTAAATAGACTTCCGTAATCAGCTTCTCGTCTGTAGAGTGGCGGGCAACCCCGTCTATTTGGAGCGTTTTCATATCTGTTTCTGCTGTACCAACAACAAAAGAAGCCCGGGTAACCTCATTTCGCAAAATGGGCTCCGCCTTGCGATACTCTCGATACGTCTCAAAATAAAAAATGAATGGGTCTTCCGTGTGCGCAAAGTGAACAGTAGCGGCGTGGGGACTGCCGTCAGTCATCTCCAAGGCAATCACGCCCGCGCGCTGAGTTTTGAGGTATTTTAGAATGTCGGGGTTAACTGCATTCATTCCTTAAATTATCGCTCTTTTTCCTTTACAGGGCAATAAGAGACATTTTTTTGTGCATTTGCTATGCTAAAAGCAGTACTCCGCATGGTGTGGAGACAGTGGCCAGTTGGCCGGAGGAGATGGTGATGCCAAAGAGCTCAAGAGATTTCCTTGCCGAGGCTCGGGAGCAACTGCTCGCCGACCCAAGTCAGGCGGTCATGCGAGCAGATTGGGCGGCCATTCGCGCCAGCGTTGGCAGTCCGGTCGCCAACCCGAACGAGCCGGATTTCAGAGATGTTCAGCTCCTGGCCCAAGAGCTTGCGCACGCAGAAAGGGTGCGCCTAGCTCTGGAGCGGCTGGAACAGGAGGAAGCTGAGCTCGTACAGCTCGTCGCTCAGTGGCAAGAGGCAGATGGCAGCGAAAAGGCTGTTCGAGCGAACAGTCTGCGACCTCTGCTGATCGCTCGGATAGGGCAACTCAGCCAGCGTGGCTCTGTCTCTATTCGAGGGGGACGAGCCAGTGCCAGCGAGGGTAGCACCATCGAGGATCTGCTCGATGAGCTAGATCTGATGAAGCTGACGCTTCTGAATCGGGCGATCAGTAGCTAGACCCGCCGTGGCGGGCCCCGAAAGAGGGCTCGTCGGTAACACGGCGGGTCTTCTTTTTAGAGTTGCCGAAGTTATATAGAGTGGTAGAATGGGTGCACGTCATATGAGCCCACTTTTTGAAAAATTTGAGCAGAGGACACGCCGGTCGCAAATAGGCATCGGCATTATTGTGCTGGTTGCCGTGGCCATTCTTGCCCACTATGTCGTGGTTTTACTGCAGTTAAGTGAGGCGCGAAAAGAATTTGCGCTACGCTCTACAGCGTTTGAACAAGAAGTGGCCGACCTTGATAATCAACTCGCTCAGCTTAAGACCGAGAACGAAGGTCTGCAAAACAAGATAGAGAGCGAACAGCGCCAGAGCCAAGAGTTTGTGAATCAGATCAACGAACTTCGCGGTACAGTGAACGAGTTGGACAAAATAAGAACGCTCGACCCGGAACTGCTAAAAAAGTACTCCAAGGTTTACTTCCTAAACGAAAACTACTCACCGCCGAACCTAAGAGATATTCCGGAGGATTATTTGGCTGACCCGAAAAAGGAGGCGCAGATTCTTTGGAAGGTAGATACTTATCTGCGGGAGCTGATGCGAGCCGCCGAAGAGGACGACGTGGAACTAAAAATAGTTTCAGCCTATCGCTCATTTGACGAGCAAACCACAATCAAGAGCGGCTACAAAGTTATTTATGGATCAGGCGCGAACACTTTCTCTGCAGAGCAAGGCTACTCCGAACACCAGCTTGGCACGACTGTGGACTTTGGCGCACCATCTATAAATAACGCCTTGATTGCGTCTTTTGACAAAACAGCAGAGTTTAAATGGCTTGAAGAAAACGCGCACCGGTTTGGTTTTGTGATGTCGTATCCAAAAGGAAACGCCTACTACGAGTACGAGCCGTGGCACTGGCGCTTTGTTGGCGAAGAGCTGGCCCGCGACCTTAACCGTAAGGATATGAGCTTCTACGACCTTGACCAGCGCGAGATAGACTCGTATCTGCTTGGAATTTTTGACTAGGGACGCAAGGCATAACTCACCCTAACCCTCTCTTATCTCCCTCCTCCGTCAAGACTACGGACGGGCGCGGTAAGAGAGGGGACCGCCTCGCTAGCGATACAAATCCAACAAGGCGGTAACACCGAGCAGATTTTTCTCCCACTCAATAGACTCGTGTGTCTTCAACTCCACTGTGACGGCTGGAATTCCAATAGAAGCTAGCCAGCCCTCGGCATCTCCAGAGACAGGATAGGCGTCAAAGGAATCTACAGACGGATATCCGGCGGCACCGGCGTATCGGTTCATAACCTCAAGAGTCTCGGGCAAGATCCCATCCTCACATTCGGAAGCATAAACGGCATTTGCCTGACTGTGCCAAAAGACAACCGCCACCGGCTTTTCACGTAGAGCAAAGTCTCGCAAAGCCGCAGCTTCCGGTTCAGAAAAAGGTGCCGAACCCGCACTAACGGTTGCGCCGCGCCAGGTGCTCTCTGCCTGCCACTTACAATCAAAATTACGGTTTAGATCCACGCCCCTAGCATTAAATCTCCCTGGTGCTTGGTCAACATCCGGCACCTCTGTGGCCAAAAAACGACCCTCCTTGCCTATTATTTTAAACACGCCGTCCGGGTTGGCGCTCGGAATAACGGTTATCGCCAGTGAGTCTGAAATTAGTTGGGGGTTGGCGGTGAAGTGATCAACGAACTCATAAGCAAGTAA
>PFBD01000011.1:5102-12554 GCA_002773415.1 Candidatus Harrisonbacteria bacterium CG10_big_fil_rev_8_21_14_0_10_49_15
GTGAATGCCACCCACAAAAAGTAGCGTCGTAGAGCCAGTACCAAAGGTGTAGGCCACAATACTTCGCCCTTCAACCGATTTTCCAAGAACTTCTTGCCTCACGACCGGTGCTTCTTCTACGACAACCGGAGCAACCGGCTCCTCCGGAGCCGGTTGAAATACGACAAGCGCAACAATACCAAGAACTACAAGTATAATCGCGGCTACAAGAAGCCGTTTGTTAGAGAAAAGCATTTTATCAGTACTTAGTTCTTAGTAAGTAGTACTTAGTAGGCTTCATTTCGCTACTGGGAGAAGTGAGTCAGGACGGCTTTAATGCCGGCTTGGTTTTTAGTCCACTCAGTAGAAGTGTGATCCGTTAACAAGACGCTGATGGCCGGGATGTTCTTTTTGGCGAGCCAGTTGGCCATGTCGCCGGTTGTCTCATAAAAGTCAAAGCTTTTATGAGCTGGGTAGCCAGAGGCCTGAGCATAGGCGTTCATCATCGCGGTGGTCGCGGGTAAGACATCTGCTCCACAGCTAGAAGCGTACACGCCACCAGCCGCGCTGTACCAGACTACGACACCAGCCGGGCTGTGGCTATCAATGTAGTCTCGGACTGCCTTGGCCTCCGGCTCAGAAAAAGCAGTGGTGCCACCGCTAACAGATTTATTCTGCCAAGTACCGGTTGCCTGCCACTGGCAGTCAAAGTTACGGTTCAAGTCAACATTGTTGGCGTTAAATCGCCCAGTCACCTGCACAGCAGCAGAAGCGGTAATGTCTGAAGCCTTAAACGCGCCAGTCGCGGAGACGACCTTGCTCAACCCGTCCGGGTTGGCATTTGGGATGACGGTTACAGTAATGCCTTCCGGGATAGTACTAAGATTTTTCTCAAAGTAATCCATCGCTTCATACGCGACTAAGCTGGTGTTCCAAGAGTAACCGCCGTGAATACCGCCGACAAAAAGCACGCGCCGGGCGCCCGAGCCGTAGTTATAGGCGACGATGTCTCTACCCTCAACAGACTTACCAATAACCACAGTCGCGCCTTCATCTTCGGCGGTATCCGGCGTAGTCGTCGCCGGTGAGTCAGTGTCCGTCGGCTGATTCACGTCCGGTGTTGCTATATCCGGAGTGACGGGTTCATTGTTGCTAAAAAGCAGGTACGCGCCCAAGGCGAGCACCACGATCACTACTAGAGTGATAATAGTTTTTTTATTCATATACGCCCATTATAGCACGCCTTATTCTTGGATTGGAAACAGGGCGTCCGGGCCTTGGGTGAGGCTTTGCGAAAAGAGAAGCGGACGAATGCCGCGCAGGATTTTTTCAATTTCGGATTTCATATTGCCGGGCAGGGGATGCTAGCGGAAAAATTTAAGAGTTTAGCTCCCAATATTTATCAATGAGATCAATGTCAATTAGATCTTTGGGGCGTCCAGATGCCGCCTTCCATTTCCTAACCTCCTCTAGTGAAGCGAAGGGGACACCGTCAATTACCTGCGCAGTTGAAAGCAGGTGTTCCAGTGTTGGATTATATGAGCTAAACTCCCAGCTCTTATGAGCCTCAAACATATCCTTGGTAAGAGGTTTATCTTTTTTGCCTTTATCTAGCTCTTCCCATCCTGCTTTTTGCAGTTTCGCAAAAAGTTCCTCTGATACTAAGAAGTCAATGTCATTTGCTTCCCGAATACCGGCGGCGGCCAGCGGACAGCTACCAAAAACCACATAAGAATCTTTTGGAAAATTCAGTATTTTGGTTTTGTCGATAATTTCATCTTTGGTCATAATAGTGTTGAGGCAGGGGAAGTATTTACTTACATTGCTACTTTAATAGCGACGCTGTTTCAGTCTTCAAAACTTCAATGTCGCTATAAAAATGAGCCTGGATGCCAAGGCTCTTTGCCATATCTATATTTTTCTGGGCATCGTCAAAGAAGAGTATTTCGTCTGCCTTTGAATTTGTTTCTTCAAAAACCCGTTCAAAAAACTCCGGCTGACACTTATCGTAGCCTATCTCGCATGTGCCAAAGAAGCCATCGAAGTTATTCTTTAACCCGACTGTATTCCAAATATAAGCCAACCGATACTTTTCCTGCCTGGTAGCAAGGTAGCACTTTATGCCCTTAGAGCGTAAAGCACCTACAATGTCTAAGACGGCCTCGTCTTTTAGCGCCTCACTTTTAAACCACTTTTCTAAAAAGCCATCAACATCCCCTTGCCACTTCCACCTTGAAAGGTATGGAGCAATTTTCTCTTTAAGGTCGGCCCTGCCGAAGGTGCAGAGTTTAAAGTCGTTGAGAAAAAACTCGTCAACCACTTCTCTGGGAAGGTTGTTTTCATCCGCAAAAACGTGAGAAAAGTATTTTTCCCGCCCGACTATGACAATGCCGTCAACATCAAAAAGGGCGATCTTAATCTGATTTTTCATTCCTCTATTCTTCTACAAAATAGGGCAAAGGGCAAGCTGCGATCAGTTTCAGCTTTTTATCCCTTGGCAACTTTTTCAGTTCGGCCTCGCGCCTTCTGGACGTCGCGAAGCTGGAGCACTCTTCTTGGTACCTAAGCACAACCGGCCGCCGAATTTTTGTATAGTGCGCGCCTTGCTTGGACTCGTTATGTTGTTTGAGCCGCTTTTGCAAATTGTTCGTGCTCCCAACATACAACGACGAATCAGCACACTCTAAAATATAAACGCAGAACATATGTTTATTAGCTCAGCTCAATATTCGCTCCATGAGCATGCATGGCTTCAACTGCGCCTGCCACTAGTTCGGACTTTAGATGATTGTGCCGGGGGATTGTGGTCACAAACTCACCAGTCGTGGTTTTGACCTTCGTGTGTCGCTTGCCTTCGTGGAGCACAAACCCGGCTCGCACCGCGATGCGGCACAGTTTGTCATGGGAGCCGTCGGACTTTTTAACGCGAAGCTTTTTCACCGATGGCGAGCAGGGTTACGTTTCGCTCGCCGTGATTGGCGACTGGAAAACCAAGAAGTTTAGCTGCATGTTCAGTTCGGGGGAGATAAGTTGGTACGTACGGGTGGTAGCGCTCCGGAATCTCGAAGTAGGTGTAGAGCGCGTCGTTTAGCATGGCCACGAGCTCCGAAAAAGTCTCGCCTTGGGTACGAACCCCGGGCAAGGTAACGATCTCTGCAACAAAACCACCATCAGTGGAGCGACGAATAGAGACTAAAACTTGCTGAGGCAGTTGGGCGTTTAAGCGCCGCAATGCTTGTTTGTCCTTTAGAGTGAGCTTGGCCATATAGTCATTATATACTACTGAAGATGAAGAAATCTACAAGAGCGGGCCGAACTTTTATTTTGTCCACTTTTTGGGGTACATATCACTGTTGCCAGGCAGGGAATCGAACCCCGATACTGGGCTTCAAAGGCCCATGTCCTACCGTTAGACGACCTGGCAATTATTTACTGTGCCTACATTCTAGGGATTTTTGGGGGTTTTAGCAAGGAAACGCCATGACAAAAAACATAACTCACCCCAGCCCTCTCTTAACTTAAGAGAGGGAGTCGCAATAGAAAAAAGAGAAAGCTTATTGCAGGTGTTCAATGAGGGTGACTTCCAGCGGAATCGCGGCAAAAGGACTATAACGCATTTGGCTGTAAGCGGTGAGGAGGGCCTTTAGTAGGTTAATCAGTTGGTCAGTTGACGAGTTGACGAGTTGGACATGTGCCTTTAGAGTTTCCAGTTCTTTCGCGGTCAGCTCTTTGCATAGTTCGGCTTCCAGGTCCGGGTTAAAACGTAGGGTTAAAACGCGGCGGAGATAGTGGATGAGCTCTTTGGTTAGGTCCACAACATTAAACCCGCCGTCAGATATCTCTTTAACATACGCAAGCGAACCCTTCAGGTCTTTGTTTAAAATAAGCGCGGCCAGCTCACTGGTCCGGCTAAAACCAACCTTGCCAATATTTCTTTCTACCGTTGCAAGATCTACCTTCGCGTCCAGTGAGCAAACTTGTTGTAGCAAGCTCTCCGCATCTCTAAAACTGCCCTCTGCCAGCGCGGCGATAAATTCCAAGGCGTCGTCAGTCACGTCCAGCTTCTCCTCCACGGCAATAGACTTCAGCTTCTTGGCAATATTCTCCACAGAGTGCTTTCGAAAGTGAAAGCGCTGAGTCCGGCTTGTTATTGTCGCCGGCACTTTTTCATACTCTGTGGTCGCCAAGATAAGGATGGCGTGCGCCGGTGGCTCTTCCAGGGTTTTTAGCAGCGCGTTAAACGCCTCCTTGGTGAGCATGTGCGTCTCATCTATAATAAACACTTTGTATGGGTAGCTTGTCGGCGCCAAACGGATTCCCTCGCGCAAGCTTCGGATCTCGTCAATACCGCGGTTGCTTGCCGCGTCTATCTCTATCACATCAATTCCTCGACCGGCGTCTATCTCCGTGCAGCGCGTGCAGATATTACACGGCTCACCTTTGGCCTTAAACTTCGCGTCATCCTGCCGCGTCTGACAGTTGGCCAGCTTGGCAATCAGTCGCGACAAAGTCGTCTTGCCAGTACCACGCGGACCATAAAAAAGATAAGCATGCGCCAGCTTGTCCGCCGCCGCCGCGTTCTGGATGACGCTCGTGATATGCTCCTGGCCCAGCAGGTCGGACATGGTCCGGGGGCGATATTTGCGATAGAAAGATTTGGACATCGTGTAGGTTGAAACGTGGAAATTGGAAAATTAGGAGATTGGGAAATTGGACGCTCCCCAATTTTCAAATTTTCTTGGCCCTGATTTCCTAACTAGTATACCCGTAAATTAAAAGGCGGTAAATCACAAGCATTACATGGTACAATAAATCCCATGACTCGGGCAAAAACTCTCACTGTTCTCTTTATTATCATCGTCCTGGGCGGCGGATTTTTTTTGTTTACCCGCACAAACCACCAGATAACAATAGGTGACAAAATAACTGAAGTAGTTGAGACAGTCAAAGAAGCCGTGGTTGAGAAACCGGAAGAGCCGATAGACCCGGACGCTGATATAGCCAAACAAAAACCCCTTGCCAATCCGCCCAAGGTTATCAAGGCGATTTACGCCACGGCCTGGTCTGCCAGCAGTGAGAAAAAGATGGCCCACCTGATGGACCTGCTTACTACGACCGAGCTAAACGCAATCGTCATTGATATCAAAGACTACACCGGTATCATTTCATACGAGCCGGACGTGCCACTTGTTAAAGAAATTGGCGCCTTTGAGCGCCGTATCCCCAAAATAAACGCGCTGATTAAGCGCCTACATGATAACGATATATATGTCGTCGCCCGCATCTCCACCTTTCAAGACAGTAAGCTACCGGCCGCCCGGCCAGAGTTGGCGGCCACGAGCAAGAGTACCGGCACTCCTTGGAAAGATCGCAACGGCTTGCTCTGGGCTGACACCGCCAGTCGCGCAGTCTGGGACTACAACATCTCCATCGCTCGCGATGCGCTTGACCGAGGTTTTGACGAGATAAATTTTGACTACATCCGCTGGCCATCAGACGGCGCTATCAGCGACCTAACCTGGCCGGCGTACGACGGCGTAACACCCAAAGACGATGTTGTCGCTCAGTTCTTCCGTTACCTGCGCAAGCAGTTACCGGGTGCGGTCATCTCTGCCGACCTGTTTGGCGAAGTTACGTACGTCCGCGGCCCAACCGGCGTTGGCCAAAATCTCTCCAAAAGTCTTGGCAGTTTTGACGTAATCGCCCCCATGACTTACCCCTCGCACTACCACCCAAACTTCCGCGGCATGGATAACTCAGCTAAGCAACCATACGAAGTCCTGCGTTACTCCATGAGTCAGGCCCTGGATCAGTTAGCTGAATACACAACGGCAAGATACGAAAACAGCAGGAAACTACTAAGCTCAAATGCTGATGCGACGGCGAGCTCAACCCCCTTTGTGCCAACAACAGAGACTATCATAGAGGCAACGGGCGGGACGACCTTCCGGCCCTGGCTACAAGACTTTGACATGGGCGCGACCTACACCGCCGACATGGTCCGCGCTCAAATCCGCGGAGTAGAGGACGCGAGCTTCTCCGACCCAAATCTGCGCGCCGAAGTCTTCCAAAACGGCTGGATGCTCTGGGACCCATCTAACAACTACACCAAAGCCGCCTTGCTACCGGAGTAGGTGGGAAATCGGAAAAACGGGAAACTAGACCCAAAAACCAGATTTAATTAAAAAATGGGCGGCCGCCCATTTTTAAATTAAATTCCCATAAGCTGACGGCCGTCAGCTTATGGGAATTGTCCTTTAAATCTGCGGCCGCAGATTTAAAGGACAATTCGGGATTTGGTTTTAATTTTTGGATTTAAACTATGACAGACTGGCGCAGTAAGGGAAGGAGGCGCTACCGAAATCCCTCCCGGCTCTGCCGTACTCCCTTTTCCAAAGGGAGAATGGGGCTACAACATAACCCCTCCTTGCCTCCCCTTATCTTAAGGGGAGGGGTGCGTTATACTCAGGGGATGAATTACGAGGTTAGATTAGAGCAGTTTTCCGGACCCATCAGTAAACTACTGGAACTGATAGAGAAAAAAGAGCTGGAGATAACCCGAATCAGTCTGGCGGCTGTGACCGGGGACTTTATTGCGTATGTGGAGGGGCTGGAGACGGCGGGCGCGGTTTATGAGGAGTCCAGCAGTGAGGAGTCACCTCCTAGGGGAGGAGACACCTCCCTGCTGGCTGACTTTGTGGTGGTGGCGGCTCGGCTGCTGCTTATCAAATCTAAAGTTCTACTGCCAAGCCTGGAACTAACTCCAGAAGAAGAGACAGACATCGCCGACCTGGAGCATCGCCTAAAGATATATAGAGAGATGAAGCTCGCCGGCGAGGGGATAAAGCTACTTTGGGAAAAGGGGCACGTGGCGACCGGCAGGAAGATGCTGGCCAGTCTTGGCGACACTAAGTTTTTTTATCCGCCGGCTGGCGTCGGGGAGACGCAGTTGCACGAGCGCATGGCCGGACTGCTTCGGATCTTAGAAAGTCTAGCCCCAGAGCAAAAAACGGTCGCCAACAAGATAATCACACTTCAAGAGAAGATAGAGGAGTTAACCGCGCGCCTAACCAGTACGGCCTCAGTATCTTTTAAGGGCTCCTTCACGCACGAACAAAGGAACGAGATTGTGGTATTATTCTTGGCAGTGTTGCACATGTTGGCTAACCGAATGGCGGACGTAGACCAGGAAGGGCAGTTTGGGGAAATAAGGATTCGCAGAACCGAATAATTTCCAATTTACGAATTTTCAATTCCTGCCTGCCGGCAGGCAGGTTCAAACAATGAATTAATTCTGTAATGTTTTAAACATTGAAAAATTGCACAATTGAAAATTGTTTAGAAATTAGAAATTGAGAATTGGAAATTAAAACGAATATGGGTCTATTTGGAAGCAATAAAAACAAAGAGCACGAAGTGCACTTAACCATAGACGCTCTGCCCGGTTCCTTGGAGGCGCTGTTGTTTTTGTAC
>PFBD01000009.1 GCA_002773415.1 Candidatus Harrisonbacteria bacterium CG10_big_fil_rev_8_21_14_0_10_49_15
CCGTGGCAAACTTACTTGCTAGATTGGGATCCTCACTAGAAAAGTTTGCGGTTTTTTGAATTCCCCCAAATTCTCGACCACATCCATGATCTACGATCTGAATACCAAGGCTGAAGTCCTTCATTTGAGCCGACGCAACAACCGCATAACCAACGAGCAAAATTGCGGTGGTTGCAGTGATTATTGATAAGTAAGCAAGTATTTTTTTCATTACTATTAGTTTACCGCTAATCTCTCACTTTCAAAAGGAGTGTGTGGATAAGATTTGACACAAAGGTTTTTTTCTTGTATACAATAGTTAGAATCGGAAAGGTGGCGAAAGCGTAAATGTCCTTTCTAGATTGAAAAGGGAGGCTCCGATGAGCCGCAAATTTTTCATCATCGTGCTTTTCGCTGGTCTCCTGACCAGCTTCACTGCCTGTGGAGGTGGCGGTGGAGGGACGGTGGCCGGAGATCCGCCCCCCAGCAGTCCAAAGGTCGGGTTCCAGATCGGAAACGCCAATCAGTCGGAAGGTGAATTGGTACTGGTCTGGATCAAGCCGACGGAGCTTGGGGTGTGGGAGTCCTATGGCCGGTTTTATATCCCAACCGCCGTCGGGAACACTGGTCACGGGTTTTATCCCGGCGAGGGAGACGTGTTTCCAGAGCTCGTAGTTCAGGAGTACATTGAGGACTACGGGGACGGAGAGATAGCGACCCTATTCGACATCAGGGTGGAGTTTGCGGACGGGGGATTCATAATCCTCCCGGCGCAGTGGCTGTCGATTGGGGTGGAGAACCGCCCCATTCTCATCGCCACGGAGTCGGCAAGCGGAGAGGTCTCCGCGAGTTGGCTCTGACCCAACCAAGCTGCCGCCGATGTGCTATGCGCATCGGCGGCTCGCTGTTTTTATAACTAGCCCTTCGAGTTTTTTTATTTGGCAAAACATTCTTTTCGTGGTAGAAAATAGTTAGACCAATTGCCCAAAGTGGGTGGTTGGAAAAAAGGGGAGATAGCAGTGCGAAACTTCATTCTTTTTTTCGGGACCCTTGCTCTGTGCTTCGGGCTGGTGTCTGGGGTGATGGAGTTGAGGGCGGATCCGAACGACATGGTCGAGGTCGGGGACCTGAAGGTCTCTGACATAGCCTTTTCGATTGACGGGGTGCCGGACTACAGCGGGATGATGCTGGAATCTGGCCAGAAGGGCTTGGTAATCTCGATGACTCAGAAGCTGTCGAGATTTCCTGTCCTCAGTTTGCAGAAGGGGCCGATGTGCGTCGGCTTCATCGACCCTTCCTTGGTGACGGTTGATGGCTGGAATTTCAAGGCGCAAATACCGACGAGGTTTTGCGACAAGAGTATTCCGGTCAGCGGCTATCCTGCGACCTTCAGTGCTGTTGGCCATCGAATGGCCTTCGGACCGAAGACGGATCTTCACGGATGGCGGAGCTACGAAGAGGTGGTCGCGCATACTCCTAAGTACCTCATGGAGGCAAGCGACTATTCCACAGATGGTGCTTCGCTGAGTAGGATGGTTGGCTGTCGTGAGAGCGTGGTGGTGAACATCTACTTCGGTAGTTGGTGCCCCTTCTGCTCGGCGGTCATGCACAAGACCATCCGAACGGTCTACGACTTGCAACAAATGGGCGCCAACCAGATATCCTTCCATTTCTACGGGGTGAAGCATACGCCGAAGTGGTGGGAAGATCGAGAGTTGGTGGCTCACAACATACGCAAGTTGATCGGCGGAGCAGTATACATCAACGGACAGAGAGTCGGAGTCCTTCAGGGCAACGACTTCCTTACCCCCGAAGTCTCTTTCGCCCGTTACGTCCACTAGCTGGCGACAGAAGCAAAGCCCCTCACCATTAAGTTGGTGGGGGGCTGGCTGTTTTTATAATTCTAATGTTTACTTAAAGAGAAAGGAGGTCCAAGTGGACGAAAGACAGATGGACTATCTTCAGAAGTTGGAGATGGTCGAGTATTATCCCGATCTTCCACCGTGGGCACGTACGGAGAAGCCGTCCATGTTACCCCGAGGAGATGGGCGAGGCCTGAGCGACCCCGACTCGGTTCAGCGCAACGTTCTTAAAGGCATGACGAGCTGATGAGGACGAACGAAAAATCCCTGGCGGGAGAAAGGCCGCCGGGGATTTTAAAAACCTCGACTAAGCTTTTTGGGTTAATAGTTGCTTGGCTGACCAAGCTTTCTTTATTGTCCTAAGGACGTTGTGGTCGGCTTTTCCGACTAGAACAATGCTGTCTATACTCTCTTCTAACTGGGTAATTTTTGTTTTTATGCTTTGAATGTTGTTGGTATTGAGGATGGCCTTGTGTGGGCGGGGCATCAATAGGGCGGCTTTTTTAACTTATCCCTCAAATTCTTCTGACGCAGTG
>PFBD01000019.1 GCA_002773415.1 Candidatus Harrisonbacteria bacterium CG10_big_fil_rev_8_21_14_0_10_49_15
TTTGAATTTTTTGGATTCCCGAAGCCGGAAACGCGACGGTCATGTTGCGACTGTCGTGAAAAAGTTGGGCGGTCCCCTCATTCTTGCCAAGCGCGAGCGTATCCTCGAATGCCCAGGGTATTTTCGCGGTGGTAATAACGATATCGGCGCGCGGTAAAAGTTTTGCCATCGAAAAGGCGAGGAAAAACGTGATCACAATAGCGCTTATGATGATGAGCCATCTTTTTTTCGGCGGCCGCTGCGAATTGGCCAGTTTCGTAAACCAGAACCGGTATTTTTTATCCGGCTTCGGCCGCGGGGAAGACTCGGCCGCTGCCGTTTGACGGTCGCGCTTCGCCTCGGTTGGCGCTGGCTCGGGCGCAACTTTGCGGTTATCGTTATCATGCGACGTCGGCTTTTCAATGTCCATCGCAGGCGCCGAAACAATATCGGCAAATTGACGCTTTTTTACCAAAATCGGATTGAGCGAATCAAGCGCTATCCCCTCCGCCAATTTGATCGCTTTATCATCAACTGATTCGATAATAATGTGTTTATTTAAAAGTTCGGCTTCGCGTTTGATCAAGTGAAAATTTGCCGGTGATTCAACGAGTCGCGAAAAACGCGGGACGGTCAGCACCACCTCATCCGCATTCGCGTCAATGATTCTTTCAACAATCAGCGCAATCTCGTCGTTTTTACTGACTTGAATCCGCTCAACTGGCTTTCGAGAATTTTTTCTTATCATATCGCTATAATTCTACCTGAAACAAAACAATCTACCAAAAAATTATTCACGGGTTCCGATCGGCATTAACCACTGCACGCGGCGGCGCACGAGTCGTTCGAGCGGCTCATAAACCGGCGCGGCTTGCCATTCCCGCAAATAGAGCGGCATCATTTCGGCGGCGGCTGCCGTCGATCGGCCCTCGACTGGTGATAAATTATCGGTTCGCTCCTGTTGCGTTAGCACATCGCGGAATCGCTGAAAATCTGGGCAGTGCGGCAAGCCCCGCGGCGCGCCCTGGATTAAATCGACCGGGAAAGCCTCGGGCGCATGAATAAACGCCTTCGACACCTTGGCTCGTTTCGCCGCCGCCGTAATTTTTTTCATTAGCAAAAAAAGTTCGTTGTTTAGAATATGCTCAAGCCGCTTCTGGAAAACGCTTGAGGTTGCCCCCTCAAAATAGCGGGTCATAATCGCTTCGGCGGTCGTCTTTGAAACCCCGATCTCGGCGGCTAGATAAGCCACCAAGTTTTCTGAACCCCAAGCCAGAGTTGACCAGTAAGAGCAGCCCCGTCCGCGCGCCACAAATAATTCGGTGGTCGCTCGAGCAACGCGAGCCACCATCAAGTCGGTGTCATTATGAATTGCTGAAACATTCGCCGCAATCGCCCCCGCTTCGCCGATCAACTCAACCCGATCGCCGGGGAACGTTGCGCGGACAAATTCACTCGCGGCGCGCGTGAGAAACGTCTGCCGAAAAGCAATCCCGATATTCTTCGCGGTAAAACCAATAGGATTCAAAACTTTATAACCATCGATTCTGATGCCGCGCACGTGGACATCGGCTAAAACCACATCCAGGTCGCTAACCGCCATCTTGTCGGCGATGCGCGGCCGTTCGCGATCAACGAATTTCCACATCGCCTGCGAAATCAGGTTATCCAGCTCCGCCTCATCGATCACGGCGGACGGATTCTCACGCGCTAGGTTCAGGGTGGTATAGAGCGTCGTCGCGTGCGACGATCCGAAGGTCAGAATAAATTTCTTCTTCTTACCGCCTCGAATTTTTTGGAACTGTTTCTGCGCCAAAGCAAAATCAAGAGGACCCGTGAACGATACGGCCGCCTTAATGACGGCCCGCCCTTCGTCGCCAACCGCCAAGCGAGTGATGCGGAGGCAATCACCATGCAACTCGCCGACGACAACTTCGCCGCTATTTGAAAACCAAGACCGGAGCGCCTGAAGAGCTGTTTCCATTACTAATCATTATATCATCTTCCAGAAATAAAACTTCGGCCGGAATAAGCCAATGATCGATTCGACGCCGGCCCCGAGAAAAATACCGACTTAACCCGCGGCGACTAAGAAACGATCGACAGACTTTGAGTGACGAAACTCGCTTTCGATGGATTCTTTCTGAATTTTGAACGAGGCGCGGGGAAAATTTCGAGGCATCTTCAGAGAATAGATCGAGCAATTTTCCCAAAGCCGCAGTCAAAATTCAGAAAAAAGGCGCGGAATTGGAGTTTCGTAACTCAAAGCTTGGAGTAATCCGAAGGGCGGCGGCGCCTCGATCCCGTTCCTCACTCGATCACCGCCTTAATTCGACGCAGGCCCGCGCCGATTGACTCTTCTTTTTTGATCTTGATCTGCCCGATCTGACCAGTTCGTTCC
>PFBD01000002.1:0-14909 GCA_002773415.1 Candidatus Harrisonbacteria bacterium CG10_big_fil_rev_8_21_14_0_10_49_15
TCGAGGTAAGATCTTAAACGTGGAAAAGGCTCGTTTGGATAAGATGCTCGCGAACAGGGAGATCAAGTCTTTGGTGATTGCGCTTGGGACGGCGATTGCAGAGTCTTTTGATCTGAGTAAGCTTCGTTACCACAAGATCGTTATTATGACTGATGCGGACGTTGATGGTCATCACATCACCACTTTGTTGTTGACGCTGTTCTATCGTTACTTCCCGGAACTTATCAGCAATGGGCACATCTACGTGGCTCAGCCGCCGCTGTACCGAATAGAGCGGGGTAAAGAGGTTCAGTATGTATATCGGGAAGGGGACAAGGAGAAGGTCTTGAAAGAGATGGTTAAGGCGGCTAAGGGAACAAAAGAGGCTGTTGAGATAAGCGACGAGGAGTTGGCAAATGATTCAGTGAAGGGAGTGAAGATCCAGCGCTACAAAGGTCTTGGTGAGATGAACGCGGATCAGCTGGCGGAGACAACCATGGACCCGGCGAAGCGGGTGCTTAAGCAGATAACGGTCGCGGACGGGGCGGAGGCGGATCACCTGTTTGATGTGTTGATGGGAGATGCGGTTCCGCCACGGAGTAAGTTTATCAAGAGCCACGCGCTTGCGGTACGCAATTTAGACATATAGGAGATCAGACGAATTACGAATAAGATACGAATATACGAATTCGTAAATACGTAACTACATTCGTAATTAGTCTGATTTATTTGACTTCGTAGAAGGAAACGGATATAATCTCAAAATCATGTTAGAGAACATCAAGAATTATTTTATTGGCGCTCGTAAAGAGTTTAAAGCAATAACGTGGCCAAGCACAGCGGAGACGCGACAGCTAACCACCATTGTTATTGCTCTGGCGGTCGCCTTTGCTTTTTTCTTGGGAGTTTTTGATTATTTATTCACCTATCTTTTAGAACAGTTGGTGTTTACGCTTATTTAGCATATGGAACTACGAGGTAAAGACGATCAACAAGAGAAGGCACAGGTGGGCGAGCGTCGTTGGTACGCGGTGCATACTTATTCTGGCTATGAAGATGCAGTCAGCCGCTACCTAAAGCAGCGGGTTGATTCTTTGGAGATGAATGACAAGATTTTTAATGTTATCGTCCCGAAAGAGAAGAAGGTGAAGATAAAGAATGGCAAGCGAACTGAGAGTGAAGAGAAGATCTACCCTGGTTACGTGCTTGTGGATATGATCCTGACTGATGACTCTTGGTATGTGGTTAGAAACACGCCGCGAGTGACCGGGTTTGTCGGCAGCGATACAACTACGCCTTTGCCGCTTTCTCAAAAAGAGGTAGACGAGTTGATGGGCCGGATGGGCCGTCGCGACGAGGATATCATGGTGGACCTGCAGGTGGGTGACATTGTGAAGGTGACGGACGGTCCGTTTAAGGATTACGAGGCAAAGATCACTCAGGTAGACGAGAAGAGTGGTAGTATCAAGGTTTCTATTCCGATTTTCGGTCGCGATACTACGGTGGAACTGGACAGTTTACAAGTGCAGAAAATGTAAGGGCTCAGTTGCAAAATTTTCAATTTAGATATATAATTTTGCACTACTGAACCTTACCCCGCCCTAAGGCGGGGTGCAGAATTCTTAGATAAATCCTGAGGTCAAAATTTATAACAATTCAGCATGGCAAAAAAACCTATCAAGAAAATAATCAAGCTCGCGCTTCAGGCTGGCCAAGCTAATCCGGCTCCGCCTGTGGGTACGGCCCTTGGTCCAACCGGTATTAACAGCGGTGATTTTTGTAAGCAGTTTAACGACCGAACCAAAGAGATGATGGGCGACGTGGTGCCGGCGGTTATAACCATTTACGAAGACAGGACTTTTGACTTTATTCTGAAGACCCCGCCGGCGGCGCATTTACTGAAGAAGGCGGCTGGAGTTGAAAAGGGTAGCGGCAACGCGTTGACGCAGAAGGTGGGTAAGGTGACAAAGGCTGATGTCCGGGCAATTGCCGAGCGGAAGTTAGAAGATATGAATGCTAATGACGTGGGCTCAGCTATGAAGGTGATTGAGGGCACGGCTCGGAACATGGGCATTGAGGTGGTTGATTAGGAAATTGGGAAATTGAATAGAGAAGCTAGAGAAAAACGGCTCAGATGGAGAAAAAGATCCATATGAGCCGTTTTTCGTGAGCCGTTCTTGTCTTGTCTTGGCTATGCTAGAATTGGAATATGAAAAATGGAAAATTTATTGTCTTTGACGGTTTGGATGGGAGTGGAAAGGGCTCGCAGATGCATAGATTGGCGAAGTATTTGTTTCGTTCCTCAAAAAATAACCATTTATTTTTGACGCGAGAGCCGTATACATCTATCCATACAGAGAAGATTCGCCAGCTTCTGAAAGACAACGTTGACCCAAAGGCGTATGCGCAGGAGTTCACAGATTTATTCGTGGCAGACAGGATAGAGCATGCGGTGGTTATGGAAAAAATCTTAGCTGAGGGTGTGCATGTGCTTTGCGATAGATATAAGTACTCCACACTGGCGTATCAAGCTACTCAGGGCATGGCGGTGGAAAAGCTAATTAAGTTGCATGTGAATTTGCCAGTGCCGGACTTGGCGATTTTTTTGGATGTTCCGGGGGAGGTAGCTGCGCAAAGGATATCTTCAGATGGTGAGAGGCCGCATAAAGAAGTTTTTGAACAAGTTGATTTTTTGAGGGAATTAAGAAATAACTATCTGCGGTTGCCGATGTTGCTACCAGAAGAGCATATTGTCGTGATTGACGCGACTAAGCCAATTGAAGATGTTTTTGAGCAAGTCAAAAGAGAAGTTGAAGCGGTGCTAACAGCCTGATATACTCTAATTCTGTTGATTAGTATAAATTAGTTTTTTCACTACCTGATGGGAAAAGGAACTACCTACATACCGGTAATCGGGCTGGAAATACATGCGGAGCTGAATACGCGAACAAAGATGTTCTGCGACTGTTTGAATGACCCGACTGAAATCGAGCCGAACAAAAATATTTGCCCGGTCTGCTTAGCGCACCCGGGGACGTTGCCAGTAGCGAATAAGGAGGCGATTGAGTCTATGATTAAAATCGGGATGGCCGTGGGCGGAGAGACTCCGGCGGTGTCAAAGTTTGACCGGAAGAACTACTTTTATCCGGATATCCCAAAAGGTTATCAAATTAGCCAGTATGACATGCCGTTTGTTTTTGGTGGCACACTGGCCGGTGTGAAGTTAACGCGGGTGCACTTGGAAGAAGACACGGGGCGACTGCAGCATGTGGAGGGAGGCCCCTCGTCGCCTGCGGCTCGCTCGGGGCGACCAACTTCGCTGGTCGATTACAACCGGGCCGGGGTGCCGTTGATGGAGCTGGTGACTGAGCCGGATATCCGAGAGGTGGAAAAAATAGGCGAGTTTGGCCGCGAGCTACAGCTTGTTTTGCGCTATTTGGGCGTGAGTGACGCGGATATGGAAAAAGGGCAGATGCGGGTGGAGGTGAACTTGTCACTTGGAACAATCGTAGACGGAGAGCTGAAGTTTGGGACAAAGGTAGAGGTGAAGAATATTGCCAGTTTTAAGATGGCTGAGGCCGCGGCCAGGTACGAGATAGAGCGACAAAGAGAGGTCTTGGAAAGCGGTGGTGAGATTAGTCAGGAGACGCGTGGCTGGGATGACCCGAACAAGCGGACGGTCAGTCAGCGAAAAAAGGAGAGTAGCCACGACTATCGCTACTTTCCGGAGCCGGACTTGCCGGTAATTGACCTGAGCCAGTTTGATTTTTCAAGACTGAAGCGGGAGATCCCGGAATTGCCACAAGCCAAGCGGATGCGTTTAAAAAAAGAGTACGGGCTAACAGATGATCAGGTAGAGCTATTGGTGTTTGACCGGCCTTTGGCTGAGTTTTTTGAGGG
Organism: Candidatus Harrisonbacteria bacterium CG10_big_fil_rev_8_21_14_0_10_49_15; assembly: GCA_002773415.1. Lineage (GTDB taxonomy): Bacteria > Patescibacteriota > Minisyncoccia > UBA6257 > 1-14-0-10-44-23 > 1-14-0-10-49-15. The sequence goes on from PFBD01000002.1 coordinate 3,880, forward strand.
CGTTATTTCAGAGCTTCACGAAGAAAGAGAGGCACCACTAGAGAAGACGGTGCCCCTAGCCATTAACTATCTGACCTCAGACCTTAAGGGGTTGATGGTGGCAGATGGTAAGGTGGATGTGGCCGATACTAGGGTAACGGCGGAGAACTTGGCAGACTTAGTGGAGCTGATTGCATTGGATAAGCTGACGAGTCGGACGGCTAAGGATATTCTGAAGACTATGTATGAGACGGGCGGCGACCCGACGGAGATAATGAAGACGGAAAGTCTAGAGCAGGTCTCAGACGAGGGGGCACTGAGGGAGATGGCGCAAGGGATAATTGCGACGCACCCGGGTCCGGTGGCGGATTATAAAAAAGGCAAAGAGACGGCGCTGATGTTTTTTGTGGGCCAAGCTATGAAAGAACTTCGGGGTAAAGGTAACCCGGCGATGCTCCAGCAAATCTTTAAAGACTTACTTACTTAGTCTTTTTGAGCCTGGTGAACAACTCTTTGCGGAAACGGAATCTCGATGCCTTGCTCGTCAAAGGCTTCTTTGAGTTGTTTGCGTAGTTCGCCGGCAACTGCCCACTGCTGCCCGGGGATGGTGTCGCCTAAGATCTTGATGTTGATAGAAGAGTCGCCAAATTCGTCTATGCGGAGAAACTCTGGAGCCTTGATAATTCGCTCTTTCCACTCCGGCGACTCGGCCAGGGCTTTACCGACGCGGTTAACAACGCTAATGACGTGGTCTAACTTAGAGCTGTAACCAATACCGATAGTCATATTAACGCTGGCGTACTGTTTGGTCATATTGCTGGCAGTACTTATCTCCCCGTTGGGGACGTGGTGCTGTGTGCCGTTTAAGTCGCGCAAGACAGTTAAACGTAGTGTGATATCTTCCACTTTGCCACTGATGCCGGCGATAGTGACCACGTCGCCAACCCGGTACTGATTTTCTAAAATAACAAAAAATCCGGCGATGATGTCTTTAATAAGGTACTGTCCGCCAAAACCAAAAGCGATGCCAATAACTCCGGCAGCGGCGATGAGCGGTCCGATATCAATGCCGGCCTCGGAAAGAACCATCATGGCGGCGACAACCCAAAGGATCACTTTCGAGGCATTGGCAAATACTTTAATGAGAGTGTCTTCTCTTTGGCGTTCCGCTATTTTACTTACGTCGTCGTGTTGCCGAACAATTTTACGAACACCTTTTTCAATAAAAATGCGGCTGACCCTGACAATGATGGCCGCAATAATAAGGATGGCGATTATTTTAATGCCGCTGTTTAAGAGCCAGGGCATGATGACAGCGCTAAACTCGGCAACTCTTTCTTGAAAGGTGTTCATTTAGAAACACCTTAGCGCATTCTGGCGGTTCGTTCAAGAATTTTTTGAGCTGATGGCTTTAAGTGAATTTTGCCTCCGGCGTCTGCTTTTTTGAGATTATTTTCTTGGACGATAGTCAGTAGCTGTAAGGGGTTATGATTATTGACGTAGTTGCCGTCGTAGCTGTTTATTAATTTGTTTTTTAAAGAAGTGGGGATGTGCTTAATAAGTTCTTCGCGGATGTAGTGTGGGCAAAAAAGATAAATGCCGGAAATTGGCGTTTTGGTTTGAAGCGCTATCTGCTCTTGGTCTTTTAAAGTAGCCTCAATGTCTTTGAGAAAAAGGTGACGTATTTCTTCTTTGTGGTTGTCTTCGCGCGTGGAGCCGGAGCCCATGCGAATGCCGCCGACTAGTCTACCAATGACGCGGGCGTTGCGAACGAAAAATCCCTCGTTATCCGAGTAGCGTGGGCGAGGGATGCGAGCAAACTTAATTTTTTCTAAAAGGCCGTCGTGAGCCAGGGAGATGCTGCCACTTTGGGTGCCCGCAGTGATGATGAGCGTTGGTTCGTTTTTGAATTGAGGAAGATTTAGGGGAATGTGCTTTGCCTTCGGTGTGCTTGAAAAAAGTTGAGTTAGCATATGCCTATAACATAAGCAATCTCCGGTGAAGCCCGGGTGAATAAGTTGAAGGCGCTTTATTTTTTGCAAAATGGCTTATTGGTCTGCTAGGGTATATGGATGAGTGAATCTGATATCTTATTGATTGATAAACTAAAAGGCATCACCTCGTTTGATGTGATTCGTCGGTTGCGGCGAATTCGTCAGTTGGCGGATGGGCGGTATCCAAAGATGGGCCACGCCGGTACATTGGATCCGCTGGCGAGCGGGCTGATGCTGATTGGAGTAGATAAGGGGACGAAAAAACTGACCGAGCTGGTGGGCCTGGATAAGACGTATATTGCGGAGGTTTTATTGGGGAAGCAAACGAGCACTGGGGACATGGAAGGGAAAATAGTTGTGGAGTTGCCAGTAGACGAGGAGCGAGTTAAGAAAGAGATCGCGGCGGTGCTGGCAGGCATGGTGGGGGAGTTGGAGTTGGCAGTCTCAATTTACTCGGCTATTAAAAAAGATGGCAAGGCGTTGTATAAGTATGCTCGTGCCGGCCAGGCGGTAGAAGCGCCAATTCGCAAGATGATTATTCATGAGGCGAGATTATTGAAGCTGGAGTTGCCGATAGTGGAGGTGGAGTTTAGTGTGGCTAGCGGCGTGTATGTCCGCAGCCTTGGCGAGGAGTTGGGTAGGCGACTGGGCACTGTGGCTACACTGGCAAACCTCCGCCGGACGTGCATCGGACCATACCGAGTTGAAGACGCGCAAGGATTAGAAGATTTGGAAATTGGAAAATTAGGTAAATAATTAAAAAATGGGCGGCCGCCCATTTTTTAATTATTTGGATTTTAGGAGGGTTCCAAGTAGGAATTCGCGGGGGATGACTCCTATCTGCTCGCTACCGGTGGCCCAAGAGACAGTGCCGGCTACTTCGTAGCCGGCTGGATTAATGGCGGCGACTTTTTTGATAAATACTTGTTCGGAGTTTTTGGGATTCTGAAAAGCAATAATACTACCGACGCGTGGCTTTTTGAGACTTGTCGCCAAATAGCGCCGGCCCGGGACGAGCTTGGGCCACATGCTCATTCCCTCCACCGTCACTGTAAATAAGATTCTTTTGAGCATCTGCGTTGATCCCCCCCTCTTAAGGTAAGAGGGGTTGGGGGAGTTATGCTAGAACAGCTTATTGGTAATTTCTTTGTACGCGTCGTAGCGCTTTGGGTCATTTTTGATGGTGTAAAATATTTGGGCGATTTCATCCACTGCCTCCACTAGTTGCTTGGCTTTGTCTTCGGACACATCTTGCTTGTTTTGGCTGGCTAGTTTAGTGGCGGTCCAGAACTGGTCGTGCAGGTCCGGGTACTTTTCCAAATGCTCGGGCTTGAAGTAGTCGGTCCAGAGGATGAGCAGTTCGTTTTTGCATATCTGAGCGTGGTTTTCTTTGGTCTGAATGCGGCGGACAATGTCGTTGTGGTAGTGATTCAGGGCGTGTGCGTCTTCGGCGTCGTCGCCAATGGGCGGCTCTATTTCAGAGAGCTGATTGACCATTCGGAGTACGGTCATAGCCGCGACCTTGGCCGCGGTTGGGTCATAAATACCGCAGGGGATGTCGCAGTGAGCCCGGGCGGTTAGGTTTGGTAAGATGTATTTGAAATTCATAGAATAAAAAGAATTAATGATAATGAGACAAAGATATGATTATATTGTATCATGCCAGACGAAAGATGAAATTTGAGTGGGTTGGTGGTTGATAAATGAGCATTGGGCATGACAAATGAAACGGCCCGACAGCGATGACCATCAGGTCGTTTCGCTTGTCGGGCCGGGCTAGAAGGGGAGTGTCTCTTCGTACGCCATCCTGCGTACGAATGACCCGCAGAGGTTCCAGAGGTCTTCGGCCGGCTGGTACTTGATCATGTTGCCGACGACTAGACTTGCCGCTTGTTCTGGTGTAGCGACGACATGGAAGTACCCTTGGTTGCCGAAGAGTTTGACCCCTTCGTCTCCTTCTTCGACTCGTTTCGTTCTCTGTATCGGCTTTGAAATTTGTCAGATTTAGGCATATGATGGTTGTATGATGTCTGCGAAAAAGAAATGGGTTTACCCAGCGCTAGTCTCTTCGAGAGATAGCGCTGGATTTACTCTTATTGAACTTTTGATTGTAATGGGTATCCTAGCCGTTTTGGCGATAGTGTCTTTTTTGGTTATTAATCCGGCGCAGTTGTATTCGCAGGCAAGAGACGCGATTCGGTTAGTAGATTTAAAGGCGATGAATAGTGCTACGTCTTTTGCGACTGTGTTGGATTCTACTTTAGATCTGGATGGATCATTTACAAATACCTGTTCGGGTCAGGTCAACCAGAGTGTTTATGTATCGGTGCCGAGTGATAACGGTGAGGTGGCGCCTGCGCCACCGTCCGGATGGAGTTATAAGCAGGTATTATCTGCGGATTCGCGGGCTGTTGCCGGTAATGGCTGGGTGCCGATTAATTTTGAAGATGCGTTAAGCTCTATTGGAATACTTCCACCTTTGATTTTTTTACCGGTAGACCCTGTAAATACCTTTGCTTCAGGGAATTACTATACTTACGTTTGCGGATCCTTTGAGTTCACGGCGGTTTTAGAATCGGATAAATATGCCAGGGAGCTACTAAAAGATGGTGGAGATGACGTTGAGGCTCTTGAGGTTGGAAATGATTTGGCGTTGTCACCAACCCGGGCTGGGTTGAGTGGGGGAGGTTCTTCTGTACCGACAGACGGGCTAGTGGTTTACTATAGCTTTGATGATAGCGATGTGACTGATAAAAGTGGTAATGGACATTCAGGGTCTTTGGTCGGTCCCGGCTCCTGGGCGCCGGGTAGAAAGGGCATGGGTTTAAGCTTCAACGGAGGAGGTTATGTAAACATGGGAGCGAATAGTTTTTTGGATACTTCCGTAATGACTGTTTCGGTTTGGGTAAAAACTGATATTACTTCACCGCCGGTGAGCAAGGTTGTTTATGTTCGAAAAAATACTCACGACGGTACTGTTGATCTGCGCCAATCTACAAGCAATCACTGGGAGGCCAGAGTTCGGCTTCAGGGTAGCGAGGGTATTCAGCGGTTGGTGATATCTGATGATGTTGCCACTCAGGCGTGGACTCATCTCGCCGTTACATACGACGGTAATGAGCTTAAGCTGTATGTGAATGGTGTCCTTCAGGAAGACCCGCTTGTAGCCAGTGGATCTATTGATACTGACTCGCACACTTCCAACAACCTTGGGCGTAATTCAGACGGTAATTCAGGAACGTATTTTACCGGAGATATTGATGAATTCCGGATTTACAACCGGGCGCTAACCGCTTCTGAGATAACGGCTTTAGCCGCTCAGTGAGGAATCTTTATTTGAAAACTCAACAGCTTAGTTGGACGATTTCTCCATCTGAGCCGTTGAATTTTGGGGTTGCAAATTTGCTGATTTAAGGTAGAATTTGCGTACAATTGAATATTCCCCGATAGCTCAGTTGGTAGAGCGCTTCGCTGTTAACGAAGATGTCCCAGGTTCGAGCCCTGGTCGGGGAGCAAAACAAAATAACACACAATACGTCCTTATTTTTAGGGACGTATTGTGTCAATAATTGGTTACTTAGGATAGGATTCCTAACTGAGATATGGCGCGGCTCCGCTTGGATAAACTAAACTTCGTAAAAAGGATTTCGGAGAATAGTGGTATCTGGATTTAATTTTTGCAACTCTTTCATCTTATCTTCAGAAAAATCATTAGCAACGATAACACTACTGCCATTCATATTTGGTAATATAACCCCACTTAAATCTTGTACTGACGGGATATAAAGATCTCCGCTCATCTCATTAGGGAGAATAAGTCCGTCTAGGTTTTTTAAGTTGTAAAGATTTAGTTCGCCACCGATTTTCTTTGGCAAAACAAGACCTTTGGGACTTAGTAGCCCGCACAGGTTTAAGCCCGAATTAAGAATTTCGGGTAGGATGAGACCTTCTGCGCTTTTTAGGGATTGAAGTTCCAGGGAGCATCCCTTCATCTCTTTGGGAAGGACGAGACCCTTTGCGCTGACCAAACTAGATAGCTCTATGCCTGTGCCGACGAATTCCGGGAGAACAAGACCCTCCGCACTTTCTAAGCTGTATAAATTAAGAAGACCCATAACTTTCTTGGGCAGTACCAACCCGGAGGCATTTTTTAGTCTACCTAGCGTGAGATTGCCACCGACGAATTCCGGGAAAACCAGTCCATCTCCATCTATAATATTTTCTAGGCGAAGATCTCCACCAACGAAAATTGGCAACTTTAACGCGGGCACCTCAGTTATACCATTAAGAGAAAGATCGCCCTTTACTCTTTCGGGGAGCTTTAATTTTTCTACGATGCCAATATAGTTTAAATCAAGACTACCATCGTAGTATTTAATGTTTCCATAAATAGCTTCGTCTCCTGCCAGTCCAATTTGTTCTTCTGCGCATTTGAAAATCAAAGCTAAATCTGCCCGTCTGTCTGTTTTCCGACCAGATAATATCTTTATTATCCTGGGATCTTGATAATAACCAAAATTTTCTATCAGACCATCCACCTCATAGATAAATCTAAGGTCCTCAATACTTAGCTCCTCCCCGGCCTCATATCTACTATCTATGTCCGCCAGCGTTTTCATATCTGAAATTCTTTTTTCATATTCGGCAGCTCCCGGAAGAGTAGCTATCTTTTCTTGGGCAATTTTAATCATCTTCGGCTCAAGGTTTTGGTTTTCTGCCACGCCTCTAACTTCGGCTATTTTTCCATAACTCATCCTTATCGCTATTCTTGGCGTGGTAAATTGACCATCCGTTACTTTAGTAAAGTACACATAAATATCTCCATCCTGTAGGTTAAGATAACTCGTACCGGGATCAGAAATACACCAACCTGTGCCCTTGCTGATTAATGCATTTGATAAAATGGCTGGATTAGAACCCATATCAAACTTTCGCCACTGGCCCAAGATGCCTCCTTTATTCAAGGAAGCGCCTTTGATCTCTTTATCGACTTGAGAAAAAGCCTCTGAGTATACTCGACCAAAATTTGGCAACTCTTCTATTTTACTTTCTTTGACCAAGCTAAAAACTCGCGCTAAAGCTTCCGGGATCAACTCCGGAAATGGGCCGACCGTGGTGGTGCCCCTTTTTTTGAACTTGTCCATTTCTCTGTCAAAAACGGAAAGGCCAACAATGTTCTTTACGGTAAAAATCTTAAACCAATCCGGGTATGCCGAATCCTTTAAATAATTAAGCCACCTTTCTAAACTGTTTCTCTGTTCAGCAACGATTAGCTCTCTAGACTGCTTAATAAAGTTATGGGTTAGCTGAACACCGCCAAGACCACGCTCCTGTTGTTTTTTTACTTGAGCGGCGAAATAGCTTTCTGGAATTTGGCTTCCATCTATTATAAAGGCGGTGAAAATTTCATCCTTCTTTTCTTCTTGTGAGGTCTTGGATTCAAAAAAATCCTTAAAAAGAAAGTCTTTAGTTTGGTTTTCCATGTATAAATTGTACCACTACTTCTGCTTAGAGGTATTGAATAAAGCTAGCTAGAAGTGCATCATGGTTCCTATGGGTATAGAAATTCCATTTTTTAGGCAAGAACAGCTTCATCATTGCGGCCCGGCCGTGGTAAGGATGGTCCTCCATTTTTATGGCGGAGAAAGATTGGAGCAAGAGATTGCGGATGCTATGGGGACAACCGAAGAAGAGGGAACGCCTCTTTCTTCAATTTTAGATTATGTAAAGAGTCAGGGTCTTAGGGTTATTCATAAAGATGGTGCGGACTTTAGCGATATCCAGGGCTTTATAGACCAGGGATACCCGGTGATGGTAAATTATCGCGAAACTAGCCAGGAGCAGGGTCATTTTGCATTAGTTGTTGAGATAACCGAGGAAGAAGTCATCCTAAACGATCCTTGGCATGGTAGCGGCTACGCCGTTGATAAGGAAGAGTTTAGGCGACGGTGGCATAACGAGAAAAAGACTCGAGAGAGGACGATTGTGGCGATACTGCCTAAGGCGGATAATTCTGGGTGACAGTGGGTGGTGGTGAGGTGGGCTTGTATAAATTGCGAAAGAATTGTAAACAAGTGGTAGGGAGTAGTGAGAAACTGGAAGATAGAAATTATAAACTAGGCATGAGAATGGGGTATACTTGGAGATATATGGAAACACTTTCAAATCAGGGAATGTTTGATGAGGCTCGATTAACTTCTTTGTTACACAAGATAAAGGAGGCGGGGGGTGATCCGTTTTCTAATCCGGATTATCAAAGTTGGCGCCGGGAGGAGGAGGCGAAGGTGGTGGGTGATGATGACGCCATCTCTGAGCTTAACCGATGCGAGGCGCGTTTGTTGGCACAGGGAGGCTTTGTTGCCGAGGCGAAGGCGCTTTTTGGGGTGGTTGGGCGAGGGCGGGGGAGTGAGGCCGCCAGGCGCTCTACAGACCTGGAGCAGGAAGAAGTGGAGGCGTTTGCTAATATTCGGCGACATATCCGACAGCTGGAGCAAGAGTAGGGAAAGAAAATTGTTCTAATTACTCTAATTATTCTAAGGAGTGACACGCAAGGGTTTTCTTAGCTCACAGCCTGAGATTGCTTCGGTACCTTTGGATTATCGAGTTTTTAAGGATGTTGTGAATACGCCAGGCGGGTGGCGTATTCAACGTTGTATATTAATTCGGTATCAATGGGTTTAAGTCGGCCGCGCGTTTCACCTATGGGGGTATTTCTGATATGATTTAAAAATATGAATAATAATGAAGGGGTAGCTGAATTAGATTTACCGAGCAGTTCTGAGGCAGGGAAAGAGGATGTTCCCTCCCCAGAGGAGGTTGCAGAGATTTTTGCTAAATTGCTTGAAGGAAAGGAAGCTAAAGAAATACAATCCTGTGAAGATGAAAAGGGCCCGTATCTTCGAGTTTTTAAAGTTTTGAGGCGCGGGGAGGACAAAGAATATTTATATATGAGAAAGGGAAGATATGCTGAGGGAAGTTCTGCGGAGACGGCAATATACGCAATATTTTTTAATGAAGCCGGCGAGGCTACTGGAGCGGAAATCTTAGCTAGATATATTGGTGGACAGTGGGAGATAAATCCTTGGAGTACTGAGTGATATTTGAAACCGGCCGGGCCTAGGGTGCCGATTGCTTGGCATTATTGGAAATGCTTATTTTGGTGTAGAATTGTCTTATGGAAAAAATACCAAGTTCGGAACAGGTAAATAGCCCTGAGGAAAAGCCGGAAAAGATTCCTTCGGAGCAGGAGGTGGCTGACCTTTTTAAGGAGTTGCTCGGAGGGTGTGAATATAAAGAGGTAAGAAAAAGGGAGGATGAAAGAGGTTTGTATTTATGGGAGATTAGCGTGCCGGATGGGGGGGGTGTTGCAGAATACGTGTATCGGCGAAAAGGGAATTTTAAGGAAGTAAAATCTGCCAGTACCGGAGTGCATGTTGTGTATTATGATGAGGATGGTATTCCTTGCGGTGGGGATAGTGTTGCGGAATACGGAGATGGACGATGGGAAAAAGTCTGAATAAACAACAGGCTGACAAACTTGCCTTGCCCGTCCGTAGTTTTGGCGTAGGAGGGAGATTGTCAGCCTGTCGTGGGTATGGCTTTTGGTTATTTACTCTGAACACCCCAGGCGGGTGGGGTGTTCGGGTATTGGTCATTGTTGATATACATGGTTGACACTATGTGCCTATTGTGTATACTTTAGGCATATGGCTAAAACAACGATCAACATCAAGGCGGATAAGGAGGTAAAAGAAAAAGCGCAAAAGGTGGCGGCTGAGCTCGGCATGCCGCTTTCAGTTGTCATCAACGCTTACTTAAAACAGTTTATCCACACCAAGGAGGTGCATTTTTATACCGAGGGAAAGCTAAGGCCGGCGGTAAAACGCCGCCTAGATCGTTTAGCTCAAGAGGCGCGAGCGGGAAAGAATACTTCCGGGCCCTTTAAGTCTGCCGAGGAAGCGATTCGCTACTTGCAGCAATAATGAATATTGATTTTCATCGGACATTTAAGAAACGTTATAAGAAAATACCGGTGAAGGTCCGGAGTCAGTTTGACGAGAGACTTTTGCTTTTCCAGAAAGATTCATCACATCCCTTGCTAAGTCACCATCCTCTTTCCGGTGATCGTGATGGTCAGTGGAGCATAAATATAACTGGTGATTGGCGGGCGTTGTATGTGTGGTTAGAGCCAGAGACAGTTTTGTTTATTGATATTGATACGCATAGTAATTTATATGGATAAGCAAACTAAGGCGGTTTTGATAAGATCATGGGTACTAAGCAAATTTTTACAATTCGTCAGGCGGTGTATGCAGATCTGTCGGCGTATACCGACTTACTTCAGCGTTGCTATCGGCACGCTTATACAGACGAAGGTATTGGGTTGACCGCTGACTGCTTTTCAAAAGATGTATTTGCCACTGATGATACGCAGCGGTTTTTGGCAAAGCAGATTGCGGAATCAGATACGCAGAAGACGTGGCTGGCGTTTGAGGATGATGTATTGGTGGGCACGGTGACGCGTGCCCTGTTAAGTGATGGCGAGGCCGAGATTAAAGGGCTGTATGTGTTGCCAGAGTATCAGGGGCGGGGGATTGGCAAGAAGCTGTATGCGCTAGCGCTAGAGTTTGCCGGCGAGCGCGATCTAGTTTTGGATATTTATTGCCATAATACGAAAGGAATTCAGATGTATGAGCGCTGGGGGTGGAAGTTGGATACGACTCGCGGCGAAAAGGGGTATTTTTATCGCCACTGGCCAGAGTGGCCGGAAGGCTTGCAGGCAAAGTGCCAATATATGCGGTTAGTTCGCGATAAAGGATAGTAAGTTTTCTTTACATTGTGCTTGACAAAATAATTTACATAGATTAGTATGTAGCTATATGGCTAACTTAGGGAGTTTTATTAAACAGCAGCGCACAAAGCGAAAGATAACGCAGGAACATCTTGCGAATGAGCTTGGCATATCTCGCCCAACGTATTTACAGATTGAGCGCGGGGAGCGGGAGCTGACTATTTCTGAGGCTCAAAAGTTAGCGGCTATTTTTGATCTGTCGCTGG
>PFBD01000002.1:14922-54506 GCA_002773415.1 Candidatus Harrisonbacteria bacterium CG10_big_fil_rev_8_21_14_0_10_49_15
TAGTCAGCCGGAGATGAGAATTATTATGCCCAGAGCTAATGCGAAAAAATTCAAGGAAGTTTTACTTTATGTTTTAGAAAAGGTGGGGGCCAGGCCGAATGTTGGAGAGACGGCGATTTACAAATTGCTTTATTTTATTGATTTTGATTACTATGAAAAATTTGAAGAACAGCTGACAGGCGCTCGTTATATTAAAAACCATTTTGGTCCTACGCCTATCGAGTTTAAGCAGATAACTGATGATATGATCGACAGGGGTGAGTTGGAAAAAGTGAAGAGCAAGTATTTTCAGCATGATCAAAAGAAGTATCTTCCGCGTCGCCAGCCTGAGCTGAAAGTTTTATCGGCTCAAGAAATTCAACACGTTGATGAAGTATTGGCTCGTTTGGCCTGGAAGAATGCCAAAGAATTGAGCAGTTACTCACATTCAGATATCCCTTGGATAGTCCATAAGCCTGGTGAGGAGATAAGTTACGAAAGCGTTTTTTACCGTGATGATGAGCATTCGGTAAGGGAATACGACGATGAACTTTAATGAAACCGATGGATTTACAAAAGACTTCAAGCGATTACTAAAAAGATATCGTTCTCTTTCTGGGGATTTGCTTGAATTTAAGAAGCTTGTTTCAGATTTTCCGCTCGGAAGCGGCAAAAATTTTACCACTCTGCACGCTCAAGAGAAATTTAAAGTTCTAAAAGCTCGCTTTTTTTGTCAATCTCTAAAAAGAACATCCTTACGTGTCATTTATGCTTACTTTGAGCAGGAGCAAAGGATTGAATTTATTGAGCTGTATTTTAAGGGTGATAAGGAGAATGAAGATCGGCAGCGCATTCGGGAATACTTGAAGGATAACGAATCTTAACGGCGGTATATGCGCTTGAAGCGGGATGGGGTATAGTTTTGATGTATGAAAAAAATTGTTATAGCGGGTGCTAATTTAATTGACTCGCAGAAGGCGCGCCTAGAGGCACTTGGCGAGGTAACTTATTTGCCGAGTCCGTCTTCAGCGGAAGAGCTTGTATCGGCGGCTAATGGAGCGGATGTTTTGTTTAGTGATGGCGCATTTTTGTTGGATAGCCTGCCTAGGCTAAAAGATGTGTTTGTGACGTATCCTTATGTTGAGTTGGGAGTTTTTGATTCTGAAGAGTTGAAAACGAATGGAGTTGTTGTGGCTAACGCGCAGGGCGGTAACCGGCCTTCTATTATTGAGTGGGTGATGTTTATGGTCTTGGCATTATTTCGGAATTTTTCGCCGATGGTTCGGGCGAAAGAGAATTTCCCGGTTGAATTGCAACAGAGCTTAGTTGATAAGAAGGTATTGATAGTTGGTAAGGGAAGTATTGGTTCTATGATAGCAACTCCGTGCGAGGCGTTTGGGATGCAGGTGGATTTTTTTGAAAGAGGGGATGATCTGAGCGCGAAGGCTAAAGATGCCGACTTGATTATCAATTCACTGAACTGTAACTCTACGAGCAAGAATTTATTGGATGAGCAGTTTTTCATGGGCGTAAAGCCCGGGGCATATTATATTACTTTTAGCCGGCCGTACACCTATAGCTTGGAAGGATTGATAAAAGCGATTGAGGCGGGGATTGTGGCAGGCGCGGGAATAGACTGCGATCCGGAGAAGTTTGGCGACACTACAAACGAGTTTTACCAGAAAGCGTTAAGTAATAAGAAAATACTGGTGACGCCGCACATTGCTTTTTCAACAAAGCAAGCGGTCGCAGCCGGGGCGGAGATAGCGGTGCAGAATATCGAGGCTTTTGTAGCGGGCAAACCGCAGAATGTGCTGACAAAGCGCTAATTTGGTATGACACAAGATTTTTCGAGACGGATGGCGATTGTGGTTCGTAAGGGTATAGAGCCGTATCATCGAACAAAGACGATTTTTTATTAAGCACAAGACCGCGGAGTGATTTTTTTGTCTTGGTGGTAGGGAAAGAAGCGCAAGAGTTCAGCGAAAAAAGATTTTCATGTTGTTTTTGATACTTAATAAAGCCAAGCCAGCCTACTACTGCAAGACACCATAGTTCAGACGGCCGTCTGGGTTATGGTATTTGGCTATGAATCTGTAGTCGGTCATAAAAAGAAACGGGTGTTTCTTTTTATGACCGGGATGGTTTGGCACATGGTATTTCTGTCTGGTTGAGGTAGACGGGCTGTATCATAATTGCATTTGTGATGGGTGATGGGTATAGTTTGGGTAATGGCTGAAAAGATAATGCAGATTTTAGTTTCAGGGTCGTTGGCGTATGACCGGATAATGGATTTTCCGGGATGCTTTAGCGACCATATTTTGCCGGATAAGATTCACTCTTTGAGTGTGAGTTTTGTGGCCGACACACTTTCGGAAAATTATGGCGGCTGTGCCGGCAACATTGCGTATAGTTTAGCCGCGCTTGGCGAGAAGCCGGTTGTTTTGGCGGCGGCTGGGCGGGATTTTGGTGAGTATCGGGAGCATCTGGAAAGATGTGGAGTTGATTTGCAGTTTGTTACGGTAGTGCCGGATAAGGTGACGATGACTGTCACGGTGATGACTGATAAAAAGCACAACCAGATAGCGTCAGTTTATTTGGGAACCATGGCGGATCCCTCTTCTTTTAATCCTGAAGATACCAGTAATGATTTTTTGAAGAATGCTTTTGCTATTATTGCGCCGGGGAATTTGGAAGACATGCGCCGCTTGCCGGGCGTGTATCGCGAAAAAGGGATTGAGTTTATGTATGATCCTGGGCAGGCGATTCCGACGTTAAGCACGGAAGAACTAAAAGATGGTATCCGGGGCTCGCGCGTGTGTATCACAAACGATTATGAGCTGGCGCTGATTTGTGAAAAGACCGGTTGGAAGGAGGAGGACATTTTAAAGGAGACGGAGATGTTGGTAACAACTTTGGGAGAAAAGGGCTCGCGTATTCTAACTCGGGAGGGGGTAATAGAGATCCCTTCGGCGAAGGTTGAGCGAATACTAGACCCAACCGGAGCCGGTGATGCTTACCGGGCCGGCTTTATCAAGGGGCTGATTGCCGGATGGCCCGTGGAAACGGTTGGCAGGTTTGCGGGCACTGTTGCCGCGTATGCTATTGAGCATTATGGTACACAGAAGCACGTGTTTACTTATCCGCAGGTGAAAGCGCGATACGAGAAAGAGTTTGGTGAGAGGTTGCCGGAGGTCGCGTAAACTTGTCGCGAAGAATGTAATGCTTTACAGTAAGGGGATGAAAAAATCAGATATTAAAGATAAGTCTTTGGCTGCTTCCGGAAAGAAGCGGATTGAGTGGGCGGCGCATGATATGCCGGTGCTGGCGGCGGTGCGGGAGCGTTTTGCGAAAGAAAAACCGTTTAAGGGGCTGAGGATGTCATGTTGTCTGCATGTGACGGCGGAGACCGCGAATTTGATGCGGGCTTTGCATGCTGGTGGAGCGGATGTGTTGCTCTGCGCGTCTAATCCACTTTCCACGCAGGATGACGTGGCCGCAAGTTTAGTAAAAGATTATGGCATCTCTGTGTTTGCCAGAAAGGGAGAGAACAGAGAGGTGTTTTTTAGTCATCTGCAAACGGCGATTGAACACCGGCCGCAGATAACGATGGACGACGGGGCGGATCTTATCTCAACCGTGCACAAGAAGTATCCGGATCAGGTAAGTGAGATCATCGGCAGTATGGAAGAGACGACTACGGGCGTGATTCGCTTGCGAGCGATGGCGCAAGAGGGAGCTTTGAAGATACCCGTGGTCGCGGTCAACGACGCAAAGACCAAGAATATGTTTGATAACCGGTACGGTACCGGTCAATCTACGCTGGATGGTATTATCCGGGCCACGGATGTACTTTTGGCAGGGAAGAACTTTGTTGTCGCCGGCTATGGCTGGTGTGGTCGCGGTTTGGCGATGCGCGCCAGGGGCGCGGGCGCGCGAGTTATTGTCACAGAGATTGACCCGGTGAAGGCACTGGAGGCGGCGATGGACGGGTTTGAGGTGTTGGCGATGAAGGAGGCCGCGGCGGTTGGCGACGTTTTCTGTACGGTAACCGGCAATATCAACGTTATTCGCAAAGAGCATTTTTTGGTTATGAAAGACGGAGCGATTGTGAGCAACTCCGGACATTTTGATGTTGAGGTTGGCGTGGCTGATCTAAAAAAGCTGGCAGTGCGCGTGGAAAAGGGAGTTAGGAATCAGGTGGACGCGTATGTGTTGCGGGCGCAGAAAAAAGAAAAGAGGATTTATTTGCTCTCTGACGGCAGATTAGTAAATTTGGCTGCGGCCGAGGGGCATCCGGCCTCGGTGATGGATATGAGCTTTTCAACTCAGGCGCTTGCCGCGGAGTGGGTGCTTAAGAATCAAAAAAAGCTTGAGCCGCGCGTGTATGAAGTAGATCAAAAGATCGAAGAGTATGTGGCGACACTGAAGTTGAAGTCTATGGGCGTGTCTATTGATAAGCTGACTGCCCAACAAAAAGCATATCTCGCCGGCTGGGAAGAAGGGACGTAGAGGTTGGCGTATGCATGTGCTTGAGTAGGAAATAAGGTATAATTTGGGTATATGAAGCGTGGGCTAAAGATCTTGCTTTGGGCGGATGCATGGGCCGATTTTGGTATAGGCATGCTGGGGCCTATTTACGCCATCTTTGTAGAAGATATTGGCGGTGATATTTTAGACGCCAGTTGGGCTTACTTTGCTTTTATGATCACGGCCGGGCTTGTGATGTATTTGATAAGTCGTTGGGAGAATCATGTTTTACATAAGGAGAAGCTGGTGGTGATTGGTTATTGTCTGACCGCGGTTGGCGCGTTGGGTTATTATTTTGTGGATACGCAGGCAGGTCTGTTAGTGGTGCAGGTTATCCTTGGTGTTTCCATGGCAGTGCTAAGCCCGGCGTTTGATGCTCTTTATTCACACTATGTTGTGAACAAGCACGAGGCCTCTGACTGGGGCGCTTGGGAGGCGATGGGTTATATGGTCGCGGCGCTGGCGGCGGTTGTTGGCGGGTATGTCGTGGACAGCTTTGGCTTTCGTCCGTTATTCTTACTGATGTTTGGCGCGGCGCTTGTTGGCGCTATTATTTCGTTTTCTTTATTCAAAAATAAGCATTTTTTGCAAAAGCTATGACTAGGCTAACCACGAGAAGGAAAGGGAGGATGTGGCTGGCGACTGGCGAGCGCTTTATATATGGGTAGATCCAGATACAGCTTTATTGATTGATATCGATACGCACAGTAATTTATATGGCTAATGATAATCCGAATTCTCTGAAGCGGAGTGAGATCCGAGTGGGAGCCGAGGCTTGGGTGATAGAGAAAGAGAATTAGGGAACGGATAACTACACGCAGGGGATTGTGCGGGATATTTTGATGTCGAAGTCTGCGCATTCGCGTGGAATTAAAGTCCGGCTGACAGACGGCACTGTGGGCCGCGTGCAGTGGCTGATGGAGCAGTTTTGATTTTTTTCTGGGAATGTTGTAGAATTGGGCAGTCTTGAAGCTCTATCGGGGGGTGGAGACGTATCGATGTTCCAATAGGGAGGCGACCGATGAAGTTCATTCGAAGGCTGTTCGAGCGGTGGCTCGAACGGGAGAGGATTAAGCGGGCAATCGCTTGCCGGGTCCAGGCAATGGCATGGATCCGGCTTTCCTGTGATGATCAGAAGCAGATTCGGGAGACGATGATCACGATGGCACTTGAGCGGTGCCTGATCTATACCCTTCTCGGACATCAGTGCGGCGCGGAGCCGATCATGGTCTGGCCGAAAATAGAGCTAGGTGAGCCGGAGATCGTGCAGTTGGTGCGAAGGCACCGGCTGCAGCTCGTGGGTCCGCTTTTCCGGCTTTTGCTCGAGCCGGAAGTGTATGAGCGGCGGGCTCAGCTTGAGGGATTCATCAAGCTTGTCTCAGAAGCGCTCATTCCGTCTGGGAATCTGCAGCTTCGACCAGAGCTTTTCGAACAAGCGCTCGGCATCGAGCTCCTGCCGGCCGCGCGCATGGCCGTGCTTCCATGGCGCGCATGGCCGCGCTCTAGCGCTAGCCAGAAGTAGCCCCTTGCAAGAGGGGTCACTCAGTCGCTCGCCAAACCCGGACGCGGGAGAGGTGGGCAAGGGGGTCGTCGGTCTTTGATCGGCGGCCCCCACTTTTAATTGGCTTGTGTTTAAGATTTGTTTTTTTTCATGTTCTTAGAATCATGCGAGCGTAGTGAATCGGAGGTGAAGGGGAGAAATTGATTTATGATAGAATTAAAGCGCATGAATAGATTTATAGTTATTTTAGCGACCTTAGCAATCCTGATATTGGTGGTTTTACTTGCCTCCGGTTGGCCGGCGCGGTTTGTGTCATCGCCGGATGGACAGATTGAGTCGACTGCGGATACGTTTGATGATTCGGTTGAGTTCGAGACCGCTCCTGCACTTATCTATTGAGCTTTGAATACCCTTCTCCTATTCGTTATTTGCAGATCAGGTGGTAGAATAAGGGCATGAACTCCGCATGCTCAAAGATTTTGAAACAAATAAGAACTACCCGGATTTAGAAGTTAAATCTTTGCCGAGGCCTGTTTCGTGGAGAAAGGCGCTTGGAGTCGGTTTGGTGACTTTGGGTCTTTCTATTGGTACAGGAGAGCTTATTCTTTGGCCTCATTTGACTTCAAAGTTTGGCTTAGGTATTTTGTGGGGCGCGTTGGTCGGTATTACTTTGCAGTATTTCATTAATCAGGAGGTCGCGCGATTGGCGCTGGCGACAGGCGAGAGCTTTTTTACTTCTTCGTCTCGGGTTTTTCGCTATTTTCCCTTTTTGTGGCTTGGCGGTGCGCTTTTATTGTATATTTGGCCCGGTTGGGCGGGAGCTATCGGAACGACGCTAACCGCGCTATTTGGCTTTGGTAATTATATAGTTTGGGCTTGGGTTAGTTTGGCGCTTGTTTTGGTGATTACTTTTTCCGGACGCACAGCGTATAAGATGTTGGAGCGGGCGTTGATGTTTGTGATTCCTCTTTTTTTCGCTTTGTTGATATTCGTTAGTTTTTTGAATTTGAACAATGGACACATTGTGCAGGTTTTCAAAGGTTTATTTAACTTTGGTTGGCTACCGGAAGGAATTGATTTGAGTGTTTTTTTGGCGGCGGCTGTCTTTGCCGGCGCTGGTGGTATTTTGAATCTGTGTATTAGCTTGTGGTATCGCGATAAACAGTTGGGTATGGCGAGTTATGTCGGCCGGATAACAAACCCGATAAGTGGGCGAGCGGAGACAGTGGCGACTACGGGGGCTATTTTTGAGACTAGCCCTGATCAGCTACGGCGTTGGCGGGGTTGGATGCGTTACATTCGCATAGACCAAGGGCTCATCTTTTGGTTTCTCGGTTTAGTAACACTGATTCTTCTTTCTGCGAATGCGTTTGTGGTATTGAGTCCGCTTGGTCTGGTGCCGGAGGGTACGGAGGTGGCGGTAGTGCAGGCGGAGATATTCGGCCAGCAGTGGGGGTTGCTTGGTTCGCGGGCATTTTTAGTAATGACTTTCCTGATGCTGTTTTCGGCGATGTGGGCTATTATTGATGCGTTTGTGCGTATCGTGAGCGATATTCTTTACGTGAATTCGCGGATTGGGTCGTTGCAGAAATGGTTTGCAGTGTTGCGAAATTTTTCCATTCATCAACTGTACTATGGGCTGATTGTTGGTTTAGTGATTATCAACGCGGCTCTCATTCCTCTGCATCAACCACTTTTCTTTTTGGTGGTGAGCTCTGTCTTGGGTGGAGTGGTTATGGCGTTGTATGTACCGCTTTTGTTGTATATCAATAATCGTCGTTTGCCAAAGCCGCTTCGCCCCGGTTTAGTAACGAATGCGATGTTGGTATTAGCAAGTTTGTTTTATGGAGTCTTTAGTGTTCTTTTATTAATTCAAAAATTCTTTCATACTTAAGTTATATGGATAATGTTGTTATTGTGGGCGCGGGACGGCTTGGCCGAGCCTTAGAGTGTATTCTTAAAGAAAGAGCTGGCTTGGAGCTTTGGGATACGGATTTTGCCAAGCATCCGGAGCAGAAAGAGTTGGCGGAGATAATTCCGACGGCGGGGTTTGTGCTTGTTTGTACTCCTTCTTGGACACTGCGCGAAGCGCTTAGTCAGATAAAACCGTTACTTGATCCCATGGCAGTGGTTATCCTTTTTCAAAAAGGTATTGAAGAGCAGACGCTCAAGCTCAGTCCGGAGATAGGGAGAGATGTGCTTGGGGAAGAGCAACCAATAGCGTACATTGGCGGGCCGATGATGGCGGAGGAGTGTTTACTTGGTCAGCATAGTTTTGGTGTGGTGGCGTCACAGAAGGAGGAGGCACTTACTCCTGTGTTAGAGCTTTTTTCCGGCAGTACACTTCGGTTAGAGTCTTCTTCTGATCTGCGCGGTGTGCCACTGGCCGGTGTTTTGAAAAATGTGTACTCGTTTGTTTTGGGGTTGGCAACCGGTCTTGGCTGGGGAAAGAATGCCTGCGGCTGGCTGGCTGGTCGGTCTATCGCGGAGATGGATATTTTAATGGAAAAGTTGGGCGGTGACGTGGAGACGGTTTACGGGCCGGCGGGCATCGCGGATTTTATAGCGACGGCTTTTAATGCTGATTCACGGAACAGGACGCATGGCGCGGAGTTGGCAAGCAGGGGAAGCTCTGTGTTAGAGAGTGAGGGCGCGCGGTCTTTGCCGGCGCTACTAGAGATGGTGCCGGCAGAGGTATTGGCCCAGTCTCCGCTTTTGCGCGCGGCGCGGGACGTGGCGATTTCCGGCCGGCCGGCTAAGGAAGTTTTTGATGAACTCGCAGTATGAAATATGCTCTGGTTTTAGATGCCGGGACTACGAATATTAAAGCTTTTGTTTTCGCAAAAGACGGCACTCTAGTTGCCCGGGCTTCTCGGCCGACTTCTACAAGTAAACCAAAAGAAGGCTGGGTCGAGCAGGATCCGGTTGCGTACGCACGCGCGGCCGCGGAGGTTTTGCGGGAGGCGGTTGCGGTAAGTAAGCTGGATCCGGCTTTGTTTGTTGGCTTGGGCATTGCAACACAGCGGGAGACGGTGATTGCTTGGGATAAAAAAACAGGCCAGCCGTTTGGGCCGGCGATTGTTTGGCAGGATACGCGGACGCAGCAGTGGTGTGATGAGCGTTTGGCTATGTCGGGCGCGTTGGTTCGCGAGCGAACAGGGTTGCGCCTTTTGCCTTACTTTTCCGGTTCAAAAATGACCTGGTTGTTGGAGCAGGTTCCGGCCGTGGCGCAGGCGCACGCTGAAAATCGCCTTGCAATTGGCACCATGGACACCTGGCTTGTTTGGCAGTTCACGAATAATCACGCTTATAGAACAGACATGACCAATGCCTCCAGAACTGCGCTTTTAAATATTCATAAAGGTATGTGGGATCCGGAGTTGCGAAGTTTGTTTGGTGTGCCTGAAGGACTTTTAGCTGAAGTGTTGCCGACGTGCTCTGTGTTTGGGGAGTTAGATGAGAAGATTATTGGCTGTGCGATGCCTATCGCGGCTGTGGTTGGGGATCAGCAGGCAAGCTTGTATGCTGCCGGTAATTTGTTGTCTGAAGATCGGCATGTGACTAAGGTGACTTTTGGGACGGGGATGTTTATATTGCAGTATCGCGGGCCTAAGTGGTTTATTCATAATAGTTTTTTCACAACTTTAGCCGCTGATTCACATTACGGAGTGCCGCGCTTTGCGTTAGAGGCGAAAATTGGGGAGTGCGCTAGCCGGGTAACTCCGTTTGTAGGAGATAAAGAGGCGCTTTTGCCGGTTCTGCGTTCTTTAGCGGAACAGGCGGCGGTGGCGATTGGGCGGTTGCCGACACCGCCTAATTTGATAGTTATTGACGGGGGTGTTACCCAAGATGATCGCCTGGCCGGACTTTTGGCTGCGGCAAGCGGCATTCCGGTGCGGCTACAAATGACAAGTGAAGCAACGGCGCTGGGGACTGCTCAGCTCGTGTTTGAGACGTTGCGCGGTGAATAGGTTGGGGGATTAGGAAATTAAGGAAATTGGGAAATTGGGAAATTAGAAAATTGGGTTATACTAAATGGAATATGTTGAAAAGGAAGAAGGAGGCGGATGGTAACATCCTAAAAATAACGAGTACGGAGCGGTATCGGACCGTGGAGGAGTTATTTGAGAAAAGTCAGGCGAATAGCGCTTATTATACGCTACTGGCGCTTTCGGCGATGATCATTGCCGCGGGACTGCTTTTGAATAACGTGCCAGTGGTTATTGGCGGCATGTTGGTGGCGCCGGTGCTAACGCCGCTTCTGCTTATTAGTCTTGCGGTTGCGCTTGGCGAGCTGGCCGTGGTGCGGCGAGTTGGACATCTTATGGCAAAGTCTTTCGCCATTGTGCTGATTATGGCGTTTTTCTTGGCCTTATTTTTTGGACATACACAGGCGACTTTTGAGATAGAGAATACGGCGCGGACGGCGATGCTTTACTTTATAGTGGCGCTGGCTTCCGGAGTCGCCGGTACGTTTGCTATGACGCGAAAAGAACTTTCGGATGTTTTGCCGGGAGTGGCTGTGGCTATTTCTTTGGTTCCGCCACTAGCGCTTGTTGGTATTTGGTTAAGTGAGTTGAATTTTGCCTTTGCGCAGTTCTACTTTTTGATATTTTTGTTCAATCTGTTTGGTATCTTAGTGGGTGGTTTGGGTGTTTTCTCCCTCCTTGGTTTTTACAGGTTGAAGCCGCAGATAGAAGCTGAAGAAGAGCGTGTGGTTAAAAAAGAAAAGAGAGCAAAAGCTAAAAAAGTGGCTGCTGGTAATTCTAAGGCTTGATGGTAGGTCTGCTTGACTGGGATTTTGAGTTATTAACTTAAGAGATAACTTAAAGATGGTAATGTGGTATAATTATTGAAAGGTTGAGTGGGATTTGTTTTTTAACATTATTCTATACATTTATGCATATTGCTGCATTTATTCTTTTGATTGTTGGTGGCCTGAACTGGCTACTGCTGGCTCTCTTCAACTGGGAGGTGGGCAGTCTTGTTGGGGGAATGGATTCGGTCGTGGCTAAGATTATTTATGTACTGGTTGGTCTAGCCGCATTGTACGAAATCTTCACTCACAAGAAGTGCTGCACTTCCTGTGTAGTGAAGAAGACCGGTGGCGAGCAGATGTAAGATATTCACGCAGATCACAAAAAACCCGCCTTACGGCGGGTTTTTTGTGATCTCTTCTGCATTAATTCTGCGTAGTAATCCGCGTTTGATTTGCGGTTCTGCGTAGCAGCTTAATCCAGGAAATCAATGAGGTCGCCGGCGAACTCGCTGAATGTAGACTGGAAGGAGGTGAGGAAGTCACTCATGGCCTCATTCCTGTCGTCAATTATTTCGAGCTGCGTGCTCATGATAGACAGTTGGTTTTGGGAGGTGTTAACTGTGGTTAGAGCACCTTGGCGACCAGCTGGGCTGCTGAGAGCGGCAGCTGTAATTGAAGAGAGCCGAGCGCTTAGGCTGCCGAGAGTCGTGGCAAATCCGGCTTGCTGTGCCTGTGACTGTCTGATGTTTTGCTGCATCAGGACGAGCGTGTTGGCGAGCCCGGAAAAAAGCTGCCGGGTTTGATTAAGGATCTGTTGTTTTTCAGCTTGTGTTTGAGCCGAGGCACTAGGGGTACCGGCTGCGCTGAGCGCGACTGCCAGTAATGCGACTAGAAAAATTTTCTTCATGATTATATACCAAGTTTTTTGTTAAACGACCTTTTGTTTTGGTATTACCTTATCTCCGTATCTGGAGACGATAATATACTCATACTCTTACATTCCCTATGAGGAAGGAGTGAAGATAATACTTAATTTTAGCGAGTTCATTTTGGCTTCATGGTATGTGTGCGATTGTAGGGGTCTTATGACTGGGGAGACACAAACATTAAGCGCGCTGCGCGAGGCGGCCGCTGAAGCACTAGCGGCTAAGCGCGGCGAGATAAACGCGGCACGTTTGCGTGGAACAAGTCGAGAGATGTATGACTTGATGACCGCGCGGGAGCTGCGGCAGTTAGTAGATGAGGGAGGGTAAGAGTTGGCAAGTAGCAAGTAGCAGATAGCCAGGAAAAAAGGTTTTTGCCACAAGTTGTTTAATAAGTAAGAAATTATTTATGCCAATACTAACTTCACGGAATAAGGTTTTGCTTTATCAAGATGAGGAAGAGGGGTGGAAAGAAGATGGCTGGCGGGAGCCCGACATTCAAGGAAGGCATGGCGGGGAAGAGACGGAGGATGAAGAGGGGGCACTTTATTAATTACATAATAAGTTACATATATAATTCCATATAAAGATCCCTTGCGGCTTGCCCCGAGGGATCTTTATGTTTTGTGCAGTGACGATCGTAAGTGGCATGATATAATAAGATGAAACCCTAAAGAGATGGTTGCTTTGCTCGCACCTGCCGGCAGGTCTCATGGGGTGAAAATCAAAGATTCTCATGAGTACGGAACTTTTTACAGAATTTGGTGTTATCTTGGTGATTGCGAGCGCGATGGCGCTTTTGATGCGCATGCTGCGCCAGCCGCTAATAATCGGCCACATCATCACGGGTCTTCTGGTTGGCCCGTTTGCTTTTGATTTGCTTCGGTCGGATGATATTTTCATTTTGTTCTCGGAGTTGGGGGTGGCCTTTTTGCTTTTTTCAGTTGGGTTAAGTTTGGACCCGCGCGTGCTTAAGGACTACGGTTTAGTGGCGGTAGTTACGGGTGTGGGCCAAGTTGTTGTGACGACCCTGGCTGGTTTGGGGATCACGCTGTTGCTTGGCTTTGAGCTGGTGCCGGCGCTGTATATCTCTGTGGCGCTGGCGTTTAGTAGTACGATTATTATCTTAAAGCTGATAAGCGACAAAGGGGATTTGGAGAAGCTGTACGCGAAGATCTCCATAGGGTTTTTGCTTGTGCAAGACTTGATTGCTATTTTGTTGCTCTTTAGTATTCCGCTGATTAGTGCCGGCACCGGTTCTTTGGCTGATTTTGGAATAACGCTACTACAGGCTATTGGCCTAACCGCAGCTGTTTTCGTTACTGCTCGTTTTGTGTTGGCGCGTCTGCACCCCTATTTCTCGCGTTCATTTGAGTTGCTTTTTTTGGTAGCCACGGCCTGGGGATTAGGTATTGCGGTCTTGTTTCGGGAGATTGGATTTTCTTTGGAGGTGGGCGCGCTAATAGCCGGTATCGCGCTGGCGATATTGCCAAGCCGGCAAGAGATCCACGCGCGACTGATGCCTTTGCGAGACTTTTTCATCGTGCTTTTCTTTATCTTGCTTGGTGCTCAGATGATACTCGGTAACTGGATGGATCTGCTTTTGCCGGCAGTTATTCTTTCTCTGCTGGTTTTGATTGGTAATCCGCTTATCTTGATGGTTATCATGGGACTAATGGGTTACCGGAAAAAAACTAGCCTGCAGACCGGGTTTACCGTGGCGCAGATAAGTGAGTTTAGCCTTATTCTTGTTGCCCTGGGCTTGTCTTTGGGTCACGTTAGTCAGGACGTGCTTTCGATGGTCACGCTCGTGGGGCTGATCACTATCTTTGGCTCAACGTATTTGATCTTGTATTCAGACTGGTGGTACGCGCGTTTGGAGAAGTATTTGCGTGTTTTTGAGAAAGAGAAGCCGACTGAGAAGCGGCAGCACAGCCGGCAGTATGATTTTGTGTTGTTTGGCGGTGGGCGAATAGGCTTTGATTTTGTTAGCATGTTTGCGGACTCGGAAAAGCCGTTTGTGGTGATAGAGTACGACCCGGAGATTATCAAACAGTTGCAGTATCGAGGAATTCCCTGCGAGTATGGAGATGCCGGTGATCTGGATCTACTGGAGTCAATTGATTTTGAGGGAGCGGAGCTTGTAGTTTCCACTGTGCCGGACTTGAATACGAATTTACTTATCTTAGACATAATTCGGCAGACTAAAAGTCAGCCGCCGACGATGGTGGTGGCGCACAGTATTAGTAACGCACTGGCGCTTTATGAGGCGGGCGCGGCCTATGTTGTCTTGCCGCACTTTTTGGGCGGGAAGCAGGCTTCTAGTCTAGCTAAGCGTTTTGCGGCTGAGGCCTTTGATATCCATGTCATTCGCCGGCGACACATTAGTTATTTGAAAGACAGGTTGAGCCAGGGACAAGAGCATCCGGTGATTGAGAGGTATCGGTAGAACGAGCTGTTTAGCTGATTAGCTTTTTAGGTAGGTAGGAGGGCAGAGAGAATTATTCTAAGGAAGAAGGGAGGTCGGCACGAGGGTTGACCCCGTTAGAGATAGCCGCGCCAGCGGTCTATAAGACTCGTGCCTTGAGGCACGAGCGCGATCTCTAACGGGGTTGACCGATGAGGCTCATCTAGTACAATAAACAAATCATTAACTTCCTAGTACTACTACCTGCCTCGCCGGAGGCAAGTCAAGGCGGGCGTACTAAGGACTAAGAACTAAAAACTGATTTATGAATAAAGGAATTATTTGGTTAATAATCATTGTTATCATTATTGCCGGTGCTTGGATGCTGATGTCTGGTAGTCCGGCTGACCTTGCGATAAACGAACAAGCTGAAGAGGTTGTGGATAACTCTATGCCGGCTGAAGAAAGCGATGCGGATGAGGTGGTGGTGGCGCGCGAGGTGACGATCACGGCCAGCAACTTTAAGTTTGATATGAGCGAGATCAGCGTGAAGAAGGGCGAGGCTGTGAAGTTGACCTTGGTGGTTGCTGAGGGTACGCACGACTTTCAGATTGACGGCTATGATGCCGGCACGAAGATCTTAAAGTCTGGCGAAACAGAGACGATAACTTTTACCGCGGACAAGGCTGGTGAATTTGAGTTTTACTGCTCGGTTGGTAGTCACCGACAAATGGGTATGGTCGGCAAGCTAATTGTCACGGAGTAGCGACTTTGTTTGTCATTCCCGCGTCTCTTCTGTCATTCCCGCGAAGGCGGGAATCCACCATGCGAACTGCCAAAACACTCTGGATCATTTTCCATGTTACCAACTGGCTACTGATATTTGGTTTCTGGTATCAGGGTTCGGGCGAGATGGTCTTTGTGGGTGGCGGTAGCACGTTGGTCGCGCTTGGCCGTTTGGCGGGGTTGATTGCCGGATATTCTATCTTGGTGCAATTTTTTTTGATGGGGCGCAATCCGTTATTAGAGCGGGTGTTTGGTTTGGATAAATTAGCGCGCTACCACCAGTGGAGCGGCCGGGGAGCGTTTTTCTTTTTGTTGGCGCATCCGATTTTAATAATGGCCGGGTACGCGGAGCTACTGGGTAACTCGTTTTTTAGTCACCTAGGTCAGTCTTTGCGTTTTCCGTTGATTCTGTTGGCGGCGATTGGTTTGTTACTGTTTGTGGCGGCTATTACCGCAGCCATCTTCACCGTGCGCCGCCGGTTAAAGTACGAAGTTTGGTATCTTACTCATTTATTGGTTTATCTGGCGGCCGGCTTAGCGATGTGGCATCAGTTCTCCGGCACAGATCCGGCGACTAGTAAGACATTCTATTTTTATTGGCTAGCTCTGTATATCGTAGTGTTTGGTAGCCATATTATTTTTCGTTTTAGTCGGCCATTTTGGTTGTTTTGGCGACACGGCTTTTATGTCAGCCGGGTAGAGCGAGAAAGCCCGAGCGTGGTCTCTATCTATATCAGTGGTAAAAAGATGGATAGGTTTCGAGTTCGGCCCGGGCAGTTTATGTTTTTTCGATTCCTGGCAGGGAGTCTAAAATGGCAGAGTCATCCGTTTTCTTTGTCTGTGGTGCCGGACGGGAAAGAGATCCGGATAAGCGTTAAGGCGGTGGGGGATTTTACCACGCAGTTGCACGAGCAGGCCCGAGTTGGTATGAAGGTGTTTATTGACGGTCCATACGGTATTTTTACAGAAAAAGTGCTAGCCCGCGAAAAAGTACTGCTTATTGCTGGTGGGATTGGGATTACGCCACTTCGCTCGTTGTGCGAGCAGTTGCTTATGCAGAACAAGGAGGTTGTACTGCTTTACGGAAACCGAGTAGAGGAGGAGATCGTCTTCCGTCGCGAACTGGAAACCCTGGCTACGCAGGATAATTTTAAACTAGTGCATATTTTGAGCGATCAAGTAGATTCTGAAGTCGTTCTTCCGGTAGGAAGTGCGACTTCACCAGTAGAGAGAGGCTACATCGACGCCGAAAAAATTCGCCGCCTGGTCCCGGACTTTGCCGAGCGCGAGATATTTTTGTGCGGCCCGCCAGTGATGATGAATGGTTTAATAAAGCTGTTTCGCTCTTGGAGGGTCCAGGCGCAGCAAATACATTTTGAGAAGTTTTCGCTCTAAAAAGTGAACACCCCGCCTGCGCTGTGCGCGGGCGGGGTGCGGGTTGCGACGCGGGGCTAGATGATGCCGCCGCGAATGTGGGTCATGAGACCGAGGCCTCCTCGGCTGGCAGGGGGCGGTTTGACTACCACCCAGCCCGTGCGGACGACCAGGGTCTCCCGTGCCCAGCGCGGGAACTCGAGTGTCTTCTCCACCTCCAAAGAGGCTTTGGCCAGGTCGAGCATTCGTTGGGTCTGCCCGAGGTTCCAGACCTTGGCTTCTCGCGCCACCATCTCCTCTTCGGTGGCATTTTCTCTTGGAAAGAGATCGCCGTTGGTGCGGCGGAGCTGTTCCAGCTCGTCTTCCAACTGGTGGACCACGAGAATGAGCCGGCGCAGGTCCTCGCTGGCCCGGCCCAGGACTTTGTCTCCGGGCATCTGTGGGCTGCCTGGCGGTGAGCAGTTTGGGTTGACCCTCCCTAGTCGCTCGTTCAGTAACCTCTGAAAGCGCATCTTCCCCTCCGTTTGGGTGTTTGCGTAGTGCCAAGAACAGCCGATATTATATAACGAAGTTCCTTTTTTGTAAACTTGGATGAATATGAAATGATGACATACTGTGTGTATGAAAAAACGAAGGATAATCTTGGCTTCTGGTAGCCCGCGGCGACAGGAGCTATTAAGGGTGGCTGGTATTGAGTTTGAGGTCCATCCGAGCGAGTATGAAGAGGATCACTCTTTGGACCTAGATCCGCGCCAGCTGGTGCAGTACTTAGCGCATGGCAAGGCGGCGGAGGTGGCGCGGCATTATGAGGACGCGATTATAATTGGTGGCGACACGCTGGCTTTTTTGGATGATGAGCCGCTTGGAAAACCGCATACAAAAGAGAGGGCTAAAGAAATGTTGCGAAAGATAAGCGGTAAGGTACACGGGTTACGCACGGGCTTTGCTGTTTTAGATAGTGGGCGAAAGCGTTCAGTTGTTGGTCAGGAGTTGATCAAGGTATATGTGAAAGATTTAAGCGAAGAAGTTATTGAAAATTACGTGGAGACAGGTGAACCATTAGACAGAGCCGGTGCGTATGCAATTCAGGGCCTTGGTGGTGCATTGATAGAAAAGATTGAGGGCGATATTAAGGCAATGATCGGCTTGCCTGTGGAGGCGGTGTTAAAGATAGTAGATAGTTTTTCAAATTGAGCAGGGCCCGCCGAACTGAGTCCGACGGGTCCTTGGGTCTTGCTCCCTACTGGCCGAAAATCTGGTCGAGGGTTCTGAGGAGCTCTCGGCCGCCCGTTGAGATAACGTGAATGGCCTGGGGCGGCACATTTCTTTCCTGGACTAGACGTTGAGCCAAAAGAGCTTTGGCGGTTTCGGTTGTGTGGAGCTTCCTGCGTAGGACGCTGTTGGCGTGGAGGGAGATCTCCAGCAGGCCCTGGTACGTTGTTTGGGCAACCTGCCGGTTCGCGCGGAGTTCCCGGAGGCGAGAAGAACCGCTTTCGGTCGTGGTCAGAAGGTAGTAGGCACCGCCGTTTGCCTGCTTCTTCCTCTTAATGAGTTTCGTGGTCTCAAGTTCGCGAGCGATATCGCGAATCAGGTTGCACGGTTGCCCACTGGTTCTTGTGACCTCGTCTATTACTTCCATCTTCCGGCCGCCATCCACAAAGGCTTCCAGAAGTTGGATGGTGACTTCCTCTTGGGTTGAGAAAGAGTTGACTTCACACATGGTTTACCTGGCCCTCCCCGAGGTACGTAGGTTATTCTAGATGTATATTGGTACAATAGGCTCTCTTTGTCAATGATTTTTAAGGCTGTTTGAAATTTAGGCCCGTGGCCCGGGATGATAAAGGGAGAGAAAGAATAATGGGTTTTTCGAACATTATTAATAATGCTTGACAGAGTATAGTGGTAGAGGGTTATAATAAGCATTCCCTGAATTGGTTTCGGGGTGTTTGCCTTGGCGACCAAGGAGGCGCCAGTATCATGACGACTTTGTCGTTGTCGCTCCCGGGTGGAGGCACGCGGTGCTTCTGCCAGGGGAAGCGGGTCCGGATTCTGCTGGGCCAGCCGGGCCTGCTGATGGGTGGAGAGGGCGTGATTCACGTCCTGCTCGACCGGCAGGTTGTCGTCCGACTCCCGGACGGTTCGGTCACCGAGCCGATTCCGGTCGAGTCGCTTTACCTGGTTCCTGTGGACGATGTCGTGGCCTAGGCCGCAGAAAGGCGAATCGTCTATGGGAAGGGGTTCGCATTGGGGTCTTGCGCGCTGTCAGTGATGTACGCGCAAGATCCCCTCCAAATTTGAAATATTTTAAGTTGGCGAAAACAAAAAGCCCCTCGACCTTGTGTCGGGGGGCTTTTTGGGGATTGTAATCCCGGGTGCGTTACGCTACGAGAGAAACGTTCACCGCGGCTGGGCCCTTTTCGCCCTCAACCACTTCAAACGTCACTTCGTTGCCGACCTGAAGGTCGTCAAACGCTACACCGTTCAAATCCTTAGAGTGAAAGAAAAGGTCCTTGGTCTCGCCCTCGCGGGAGATAAAACCATAGCCCTTGTCCATCAATGTCTTGATTGTACCAGTCATGTGATGTTATAGAACCCATCTCGGAAACTTTTTCCGGATGGACTCTTAATATTTGCTTATAAATTTTGCTAAAAAACCCGACCTCGTTTCTTGACTTAAAGATAGTACACTAGTCTCGCTATTTATGCAACCCCGTAGCAGAAAATCGCTATGCTTTGCCAAGTAGGCTTGGCTTCGCAGTCGCACAGGAGCGATTTACACTACGGGGTATCTATTTAGGCCATTATATGCTACAGTTGGTCAAATATGAGTACTGAACGAACGTTTTCCAGTCTGGGCGTGGCTCCAGGCATTTTGGCTGTCTTAGATAGACTTGGTTTTGTGACCTGCACGCCTATTCAGGAGAAGTCTATTCCCGGTGGTTTGGAGGGTAAGGACTTGGTAGGTATCGCGCAGACTGGCACGGGTAAGACCTTGGCCTTTGGTATTCCGATGATCCAGGCGGCGCTACAGGGTAAACACGGCTTAGTGGTGTTACCGACGCGCGAGTTGGCTGCCCAGGTACAAGAGCAGTTGGATAAAGTGGGTGGCAGTCTTGGTATCAAAACGACGATGCTTATCGGTGGGATGCCGATTGGGCGACAGATCCAGGGCTTGCGCCGAAAGCCACAGATAATCATTGGTACACCGGGCAGAATAATCGATCATTTAGAGCAAAAGACCCTTTCGCTCGCGGATACTAAAGTTTTGGTTTTGGATGAGGCTGACCGGATGTTAGACATGGGTTTTGCGCCGCAGTTGAAGCGTATTTTGAAGGTATTGCCGGTGCAAAGACAGACGATGCTTTTTTCGGCGACCATGCCTGAGAATATTATCAGTATTGCCCGGGCGCACATGCAACAGCCAACTCGGGTGGAGATAGCGCCACAAGGGACGGCGGCGGAGCGAGTGACTCAGGAGCTTTTCTTTGTGCGAAAGCCGGACAAGCCGCGTTTATTGGAAAAGATTGTTGGTGAATACAAAGGGTCAATTTTGGTTTTTTCCAGAATGAAGTTTGGGGCAAAGCGAATAGCCGCCGGATTGCGAGCGGCTGGGCACAGTGCCGCAGAGATCCACTCTAACCGAACACTGAATCAGCGTCAGGAGGCTTTGCAAGGTTTTAAAAATGGGAAGTACCGGATCTTAGTGGCCACAGACATTGCCGCTCGTGGTATTGATGTGAAGGGAATTGAGCTGGTTATAAACTTTGATCTGCCGCAGGCGGCTGAGGATTATGTGCACCGAATTGGTCGCACCGGCCGGGCTGGGGGAGACGGGCATGCTATCTCTTTTGCCACGCCGGATCAGCGCCGGGATGTGCGAAACATTGAACTGTTAATCAGAGCCACTTTGCCACAGTCACAGGTGGTAGCGTTGCCGCCGGCACGGGCTCAGCTAGAGCGCGGTCCCCGCCTTGACTCGGCGAGGCATGCTCGCTCTGACTCGCGCCAATCGGGGCAGGCCCGCGAATACCCAAGTCGAGATAATCGTTCTTCCGGCGGCCGACCTAGCGGCCGTTCCGCGGCGCCTCGTTCTAGTGGCTCAAGCTTTTCGCCGGCCCGCCGTAAGCCGGGTTATCGGCCAAACCGTGGCGGAGATCATCGAAGTAGGTAATAGGTAAGGAGAATAGTTATAATATGAATGAAAGATTATCTCTCGGTTCTGAGAGTGTAACTGCGGAACAGGTTATTAAAGCGATGGTTGCCGCCCAGAATGAGGGCGAAACATTTTCTGAGAGCGCTATTCCGGTGCTGGCGGAGTGGAAGAAGACGCGCAGGGCTGAGTTGCCGGATACGTTTGAGGGCGAGGTTGCTTTTAAAAGAGAGCATGCTCAACTTTTGGCAAAAGCAACACATATTAGCGCGGCTATCGGCTTGCTGGAAAAGACTTTGGAAAATTTTGAGGATGAGTTTGCTAAAAATCCACGCCTACGAAAGGAGATTGAATTAGATGTGCGCGATATTAAGGCAATGCATCAGATTAACTCGCATAAAAAATTGTTAGATGGCGGTTGGGCGGCAAAAATAGCGGATTCGGAAGAGGAGATTGAGCATCAAGAAGAAAGAGGGAAGTAATTAGAAACTAGAAACTAGAAGGGAAACGGTTCAATACAAAAAGCGAAGCCCCGAGCCGACGTGAGTCAGCTCGGGGCGGAATGCGCAGGGGAGGTTAGGTTCTTATCCTGGTCCAGGTCCGTCATGCGGAGAGGACACAATTACCCTTTTAGTCCGCCAGTGGCGGAAACCTTGCCCTGCTGATACGTGAGCGCTAGTTGTCTGCGCTCTCATCGAGTTCGGCGACGAGTTCTTGGAGAAGGCTCGTCGCGAACAGTCTCAGTTCATCGGCCGGGATGCCGATCTTCTGCGAGAGACTCCCCAGCGTCCGTCTGAAGGCGCTGGGATCGAATGTCCTGGCGCCCTCCTTGCGCCAGATCTCCTTCAGGAGCGCACGGGCGATCTCGCCCTCGCGCTCCGGGGTCAGTGCCTGGCCTTTGGCCATGGTTCACCTCCAAAAAGTACCTCGCAGGCCAACACAGCCTGCTTGGTATTATTAATACTCCTTTATGTTTATTTTGCCAACTTGGCGTTATAATGCTACAAAAATTGACAGGAGGGTGATTTTTGGGCAGGGTAGAGGGAGCAGCTTTTGGATCATTGGAAGGACCAGATGGGAAGGAGGACTCATGCCGCAGTTTGCGTTCATGTTTGATGACATCCACTTCATGGTGACCGGGGTGCGGATGCACGCCTTTCTCCGGCTCGACCTGGAGGAGGATGCCTGGCATCTCATGCCCGAGAATGATGAGCAGGCATCCTTTCGCCTGCACCGCGCTTTGGGGTGTATGAACTTCGAGTCGTTCCGCGGTGCCTCGGTGGACTGCAACATACGTCAGGCGAGGTTGCTGATCAAGCCGCGGCCTGGCTACTCCGGCCTGGGGGACGCGGTTCCGTGGGCCTTGAGCGATGGCTGGGACGGCCAGTCCCTGGCGCAGATGCCACTTCTGGGGGCTCGGCAGGAGATCGCGGAGTTTCTGGCGAATCTGGCGAAGGCGGCGCGGGTCAGGCGCTTCACGCGCTTTGATCCGGCCACCCGCATCAACTATCGCCAGTTTCGGCGCCAGCCGCACTAGAGCTCTGGCAGGTTCGCAGCGGGTCCGGCACCTTCGTGGTGCCGGGCCCGCCTTTATTTTGAGGTGTTAATAATCGTGAAAAAGCCGTTTTAAACGCAGATTTTCACGGTTATGCTTTATACAGTAAATATATCTTCTTGGTTAAGGGTATAGTATTTAGTGAATGCAGGGTATTTTATAGTATCCATTCACCGAATATTGACTTTTATAGATAAATAGACTATACTGTCTGTATAACATTATATAAACTTATGGCTATAACAAAACCAATCAAAGATCGGATTCAGGCTCTTAAGGCCGAATATGACGTCCTCCGCAAAGGCAAGGGCTCGCTTTTGGGCATGATCGACGAGGTAGAGGTTCCGGAGGCGGTTTATAACTCAAACGCAATTGAGAACTCTACATTGACCCTTAAAGAAACCGAGAAGATTTTACTTGATATGGAAGTATCACGTGATGTCTCCGTACGCGAAGTCTTTGAAGCAAAAAACCTTGCTAGGGTTACCGATTATATCCGCACTAAATCACAGGAAGGCGAGATCGACAAAGAGACAATCCTATTACTTCATCAGATGTTGATTGGTGGTATTGATGACAATATCGCCGGTCGTTTTCGCACCAAAGGAGAATATGTTCGAGTTGGGACCCATATTGCGCCAGCTCCGGAGCATGTTGAGCGAATGATTGAGGCGATATTGGTTGAATACACTAGTAATCACAATTCTTATTTCCTAGATAAGATTGGTAAATTTCATTTGGAGTTCGAAACTATTCATCCGTTTAATGACGGCAATGGCCGTATTGGTCGGGCGCTTATTAACTATCAACTTCAGAGACTTGGCTTCCCAGGTGTCATTGTTCGGGATCGGGAGAAAAAAGAATACTATCAGGCATTCGGTGATTATCGAGATAGCTCTTCAGCTTCGCTCAGGACAGGCAAGAGTACCAAAACGATGGAAAAGATTTTAGTGCTTGGCCTTATGGAATCACTCCACAAACGCATTACCTATCTGAAAGGCGAGAATATCATTTTTTTGTCTGATTATACGAAGAAACATTCTCTGTCGGCACCGGCTCTTGGGAACGCCGCACGTCGTCAAAACATTCCTGCCTTCAGAGAAAAGGGTGTCTGGAAAATTCCAGAGAATTTTTCCACCCAAAGCGGATCTGCCTCCGGCGGAAAGTATCAGCCGACTAAATAAATTTACTTGTGGTGAATAATATTGAATCATGAAAAAGAGAAGTGAAAAGCAACAGTTGGTTATCTATCAGGCACCGAGTGGGGCGATTGAGCTGCGCGGGGATTTTTCGCACGAGACTATCTGGGCGACACAAGCAAATATTGCCGAATTGTTTGGCACAAAAAGACCGGCGATTACTAAGCATCTAAGAAACATTTTTAAAGAAGAAGAGCTTAATGAAAAATCGGTATGTTCCATTTTGGAACATACTGCCGCGGACGATAAAACATATAAAACGCAATACTACAATCTGGATGCAATTATTGCTGTTGGGTACAGAGTGAATTCGAAGACCGCGACGCAGTTCCGTCAGTGGGCCACAAAGACACTGCGTGAGCATATTGCGAAGGGCTACACCATTAATCGCAGACAGATTGGTAAGAACTACGACGCTTTCATGAAGGCGGTTAGAAAATTGGTGGCTGAGCCTATTTTAGCTGAATGCGCCACCCGGGTGGCGTATTCAGGGGAGCAGTTTCGATTTGAAAAAGGATCGTAAAACCAGCATACTGACGTGGATGTATATTTTTTTGGATGAAAGTGGCCAGTTCACTAAACATAATCATGAGGAATATTTTGTCGTGGGTTCTTTTACGATTGGTGACCAGCGCCGGACAGATAAGGCTTTTAGGAGTTGGTTCTGTTCAAAGTTTCCTAAAAAGATGCGCACGCAGAGTGAGATAAAGTGGTCTGCAACAGGGATTGATGATCCATTGCGACTAAAGACAATACGGCGCATCGCTAAGCTTGATGTTCGGATTCGATACGGCTTCCTGCTTCGTAAACGGATTCCGGACACTTATCTTAGAAAAGGTAAAATTGAAGGTGGGTTGCTTTATACTAATATCATAGCCGAAGTTCTAGAGATGTATTTACCTGTTAATGAAAAAGAAATTCACATTTTTTGTGACCGTCGGTCGCTTAAAGGAATGAAGGTCGCTCAATTTACCCAAGCAATTAAAGCCCACCTGTTGCCTCTTTGTTCTCCGGATACGCTCATCGATGTAGAGATGATTGATTCTACCGCAAATGCGAATATTCAGATTGCGGACTGGATAGCGGGAGCTCTTGCATATTATTTAGAGAAGAAGCCTTCTGGTGAAGAATATTATCGGATTTTAAAAAATAACTTTCTAGGAGAGGGGAAGGAGTTTTTTAATAATCGCTCTAAATAAAGCAGTATCAAAAAAGGCGGCCTAGGGCCGTCTTTTTTGATAGAAGCAGCGTCTTGTAGGATGAAGCTCTCCAGTTTTATCGCAAGTTTCCAAGCGATGTCCCAGATCCTCTGAGGGAACACCGGAGCACCCTATAAGTTATTATTGCATGCTTCTATCTGCACTATACCAAAAATTTGCGAAAAGTCAATGAATTGTGGATAAGTGTCAAATTTGATTTAGGCTTCAACTATCCGGAAATTCCGGATAGTTGAGGATAGGAATGTGCAAAAATTGCACAATGGTGAACACTCTGCCAACTAATTCCAAGTCGGAACTAGTTGGCCAGCTGTTGCATTTTTTGCAACAGCTCAGGATTATGCAAAAAATGCATAATCCACCAAAAAAAGAGCAGCTAGTCGCGCTTGTCACTCAGCCATTGAAGTAGTTTAAAGAAATGGTGGCTGACCCCATTTTCCCTGAATACGCCATCCGGGTGGCGTATTCAGGGGGGGCGGGTTTGATTTGGAAAAACTCACTAAAAGTGCGATGATGATATTATTTTATGTCGCTTGATTTAGAAAACTTCGAAGAAGTAAGGATGGGGGGCGAGGATCTCTATAAAACTCTTGACGAGGTGTATTGTCCGTACTTTAAAAGTAAGATTTCTTTTAATTCTCAAGGGCTGGAACATTTAAAATTCAAGCAACAACGAAAAGCTAGATCACAGCAGGATCAATATATGAGATTTAAATTGTTGCATCTTGCACCCGTTGTATTAAAAGCATCGTCAACGCTTCAGGGTATTTGGGAAACTAAGAATTTTGAACGAATTCGAATTCACAGCAGGACAGACACTGTTTTGAAAATAGTTACTTATTATGAATTTGTTGCTGTTGTTGAAAAAATCAGAGTTAAGGTTATTGTAAAGCAGATAGAGGGCGGAAATATGTTTTTCTGGAGTATTATTCCTTATTGGGGAGTTGATAAAAATACAAAAAAGAGAAAGTTATATAGTGGCTATCCTAAAGATGACTAGAAACAAAAAATCCGTCAAAAGACGGGTTTTTTGTTAGTGTTTGGTTACAGCTTATGTATTAGCCGTGAGAGGGCGAACCCTCCAAACACCATATGAAACATAGCATGATTGCGTGAAAAGTCAATGAATTTGGGGATAAGTGGCTGGCCGGCAGAGCCGGCAATTTCTAATTGGTCTAAGGAAGGATAGTAAACAAGTGGCAAGTAACGAGTAATGAGGAATGAGGAATGAGGGGGGAGAATAGAAATTTGCTATACTTTGAATGTGTTACTTAATGAATATCCCAGGGGGCTTTTGGCAAAAAAGTTTTCTGAATATACCACAAAAGATGCAAGGCTTGCTCGCGTTGCAGAGTCTACGAGGGAGGCGTTCAATAAATCCGGGCTGACGGCTCATAACTGGGAGCACTCATATAGAGATGCTCTTAATGCGATTGTCATCGGCGAGGCCGAGGGTGCGGATATGAATATTGTTTTGCCGGCTGCTTTGATGCACGATATCGGTTTTTTATATGGTGGTACCGGTAAGACGCACGGCGCAGTTGGCGCGGACAAGTTGCCGGAGTTTTTAGCTCAATATGACATTAAATACCCTGAAAAAGATTTATTGCATATTGCCGCTTGCATACGGACACATAAAGGTAGTATGCAGAATGAGAGTCCAGAGACCCTGGAGGCAAAGGTAGTCTGTGACGCCGATTTCCTAGAAAAGTTCGGCATTTTCGGAGTTTATTCCGGTATCAGAACCCATACTGAATTTAATAACGATATCGAATGTATCATTGATAGAAAGACAAAAGGTATGGAAAAATTGTACTTAGAAACGAAAACCGGCAAGGAGATAGCTGAACAAGGAAGACAGTTTGTTGTGGATTTTTTTCAGGCCTTAGACAAGGCAAATGAGCCCTATAGAACATAATCTACTACCCCAAACCCGGCCTAAAGCCGCGGGTTTGGGTTTTGAGTTGAAAAAAGCCGGAAAAAGGGCGATAATGACGGTAAATCAGCTACCCTGCGTGTTTGGGGTGGGCGACGGAGAGAATTGCTCTAAGGGGGGGTGCGAATAAATTTATGAAAAATTTACCCAAGATTATAGACAATCAAAGAAAGAAATTATTAGATTCTTTAATTGAAGCTAGTAATAATTTTGATGAGATATCAATAGCGACTGGTTACTGGGATCTTGAGGCGACGGCGCTTCTTTTGCCGTATTTAAAGAACTATAAGAAAATCCGTCTTCTAATAGGGAGAGAGCCATTGATTCCTCGTCATCAATTAAACGAAGTGGAGCCGGATTTTCCAGATAAGGATATTTTCGAGGATTTACAGAAGTTAAAAATTGATAGCAATTTAAAACCAACGGTTAGAGAGCTCAAACTATTGGTTGATAATAAAATTCTTGAAGTAAAAGTATTTAAAAAGGCTTTTTTGCATGCTAAATGTTATATTTTTGGAAATTTTGAATCAGAAAATGCTTTAGGTATTATTGGGTCATCAAATTTTACAAAAAATGGCCTCACAATAAGTCGTGAATTAAACGCTGGCGAAGATGATCAGCGAGTAGTTCAATTTAACCCCAAAAATGAAACCCAAGAACATGGTCATTTGTCTTGGTTTGAGGAGGTCTGGGCGGATGATGGTTGTATCGAGTGGACTGGAAATTTTATCGAATTAGTGGACACTTCAATCCATGGTGAGCTTCTTTTTAGTCCTTATGAAATGTATATCAAGACACTCGATTTTATGTATGGCGATCTTTTGAAAGAGGATAGAGAAATCGAAGCCCTTTCTGATCGCAAGCTACAGAATTTTCAAGAAAGAAGCGTTAAACAAATACTTTGGCGGTTGGATAAGAATGGCGTAGCTATGCTCGCTGATTCTGTTGGTTTGGGCAAAACCATTACCGCTATTGGTGTTATTCGCCAATATACGGGCCGAAGGATAATTGTAATTGCACCTAAATCACTTATAGGACAATGGGAAAATGAAATAGCCAGAGAGAGGATTTTGGGGGTTACGGTTGTTTCTATGCAGAATAAAAATCAAATAGATGAAGAACGGAAGAAAGATCGTTATATGCCGATTAGTTTGTTCGTTATAGATGAATCTCATAACTTGCGATCCCATAATAGCAAGAGGTTCCAGCAAATAAGCGAATGGTTAGTTGATAATTCAGACGCCAATACTTTACTGCTCACAGCAACGCCGGTAAACAACTCTATTGACGATTTGACAAATCAAATTTTACTAGGTACTCGTGGCGAGCAGGACATTTTGCAAGTTAATGTCCGTAATTCCGAAGGCGTAATTAAGTCAAGGTCTTTTTTTGATGCTCTTTTTGAATTAAAAAAACGAATTAGCCAAAATCGTGCGCAAGGCAATGATATGGCACCGATTTATAAAGAAGCACGCCAAGTAATTGATCCGATCCTGCGCGAGTTTGTTATTAGAAACACCCGCCAAAGCATTGAAGAGGAATTGGCGGGTAAAGGCTTGGAAATTGATGGTAAAGAATTTCATTTTCCAAAAATTAAGGTTTCCAATGAGACTTTTAATTCCGGGGACTATCAAAGTATTGCAATCTCCTCTGTCATTGAATCAATTGAAAAAACTTCTGTTGAAAAAATTCAAGAAACTACGGATATTCTTGTTCATCCACTACGCCAATTAGTAGAATTAAAAAACGAAGCAATTGATACTTCTGATAAATCAATCATTTATCGCTTGTATCAATATATCCTTTCCTTGTCCTTCATTCCGTACAGAACGGCAATGTATGATCATAAAGTGTATGGCAAAACTCTTGAAGAAATAAAAAATACTAAATTTACCAAAGAAACAAAGAAAAATCTTGGCTGGCAGTTAAGCATGTATGGCCTTTTACGCATAGTATTGCTCAAGAGATTTGAATCCTCATCATATGCATTATTGGCATCGGTCAAAAAATATCAAAGAAGGCTAAAAACATTTGAAGATATTTTAATTCAAGAAAATTTACTATTAAATCTCTCTGATATTGATGATATTTTAGATGAATATGAGGCAGAGGACGGTGAAAATTTAGATTTAACTGATGATGAAATTATAGAAAAGGCTAAAAAGCTCGGGACAAAAATATCAAAAGATTCACACAATATTACTGCAATCAAGGAAGATATTAATTCGGAAAATAAAATACTTACGGCAATAGTAGAGCTAACTGAACAATTTAAAAGTAAAGACAAGAAATTGGAAGTATTTTTGGGGAAAGTGGTAGAGATCGCCAAAAATGATCCGAAGAAAAAAATACTTATTTTTTCTTTCTTTGCTGATACGGTTCGATATTTGAAGGAAAATATTTTAGATGGCTCTGAAAATATATTCACTGACGAAAATACCGAATTTGTATCTGGTAAAGAGCGAGTAAATGCCATGCAATCAGCTGAGAGATTTGCCCCTGTCGCCAAAGATGCACGCGAGCGTGTTGCCGAAAAAGATGAACTGACTTATTTATTCAGTACTGATGTTCTAGCCGAAGGTCAAAACTTGCAAGACTGCGGATTGCTGATAAATTATGATTTGCATTGGAATCCGGTGCGTATGATCCAGAGAAATGGCCGTATCAACAGACTTGGTTCGCCTCATCCCGAAATAGAAGTGATCAATATTGTCCCGAACAAAGAGCTGGATCAGTTTCTTGGTTTGGTTACCAAATTGGAAGATAAGATTAGTCTTATCAATGCAACTATCGGAAGTGATTCATCTGTCTTGGGTGAACAAATCAACCCGATTCATTACAAGGGGATTTATGACACCGACACCAACACCGCTACCGCAGAATATTTGCGGCTAGAAAAAGAATCTGATGTTTTCACTGATGACCAATTTATTTCAGATCTCAAACATTTTAGAGAGCAAGCAACACCGGAACAACGAAATGCCCTAGAAAAAATCCCCGTATCAAAATGGGGTGTTGTTGATCAGTCAACAATTCTGCAATCACCAGAAGTTCTTGTTTTTTCTCAATCAGAGTTTTCTAATAATCAAAAACAATTTACTTTCTATCGTAATAACAAAAGCGCGAACGCTCTTGATGTTTTATTGACCGGCGAAGCTTTGCAAATTTTACGATCAAACGATCAAGAAAGAAAAAAAGACAATATTTCTTTGGATAAAAAACTGCACCTAGAATATGTATCAAAAAATGGTCCGCAGATTACTAGATTTGAACGCAGCGCAGTTGGATTAACTAATTCCCAGCAAACTGTTCTTGATCAGGCGATGTCTGCCGGCTGGTCGGCAGCTGATCGTCAAAGACTGGAAGCTTTATTAACAACCCGTAACGTTTTTCATGGAAGAATAGCGCGAAAATTATCTAGGCAAATGCGTGAAGTTATCAAAGAAGGCAAGCTGTCAGAAAGAAATGAAATCTTAGAAAAAATTAAAAAAATGTTACCGGAGGAAAAAGCGCAGGTAAAAGTAGTTTCAGTAAGTCCCATATTTGGATTTTCTAGGGATAATAATTAGTCCATGAGTACCATTGAGATAAAAAAGCGACTTGATCCGCTTCTTAGACAACTTTCAACCGAAAGATCTTTGGATGTTGCGGAAAAGATCATTGCTGAATTAGTTGGGTTGCTCGATATTAAAGTCGGTGACAGATTTTTGGTCAATATTCCACGAGTAGACGCCGAATTATCCAGATTCCAGCTTGCGCCGGGTTTTGCACGCCAAGCGGCTGCTTATGAGCTGCCTCACGAAGACAGTAAACCAATTGACTTGAAGCTTTTTTGGGTTAAAAAAGCTAGTAAAACGAACCTTTCTTGGCTTATCGGTCTTACTCCAAACTTTGAAGATGCTCTTTCAAATGATTATAAAAATATCGGGATCGATTTTGTTGTGCCGGAAGCTTGCGACAGTATCACGGTTTTGCTTTCCAATCGCTTCAAAGTTCGTGCGCTTGAACTTAAGGATCACATCACACCGACACAGCTGGAAATATTTGCCCAGTGGGCGAAGTTGTCTGAAATGGAGATTGCCGATCAAAACGAATCAAAAAACAATTTGCACGCCAAGCTTTGGGAAAGTTTCAACTTTGAGCCGATTAATCGCAAATTTTATCTTGAATTGGTTGAACATTTTAGTATTTTGGTTCATCATCTCGAAAAGAATCTTGGTCGCAAGCCAGCAGTAATGTTTACCACTCGCTTGATCGGGCGCTTGCTTTTTACTTGGTTTTTAAAAAAGAAAAATTTGGTAAATAATGATAGTGATTATTTTTTTGTATCTGATCCAGGGAAGCAAGGTGAATATTACAAAAGTCAACTGGAAAAATTGTTTTTTGAAATACTAAATAGAGATGAGTTAGAGAGAAGTAACGGCGATAGGATAACGCCATATTTAAATGGTGGCCTTTTTGATATAAGCACCACTGATTTTTACGGTGATCCAAAACTCACTTTCCCTAACGGATATTTCAATCAGCTTTTTAATACTCTCAATAAATATAACTTTACGGTTGATGAAAGTAGTCCGGAATTTCAACATGTCGCTATTGATCCAGAAATGTTGGGTCGTATTTTTGAAAGTTTACTTGCCGAGCAAATTGACGAGAATACTGGCAACAGCAAAAAGAAAGCTACGGGAGCATTCTATACACCACGAGATATTGTAAGCTATATGTGCGAACAATCACTTATTGAGTATTTAAAAACAAAAATTTCTGATTCGCCAGACCGTGATCGTCGCATAGATGAGCTCGTGCGCATGCCAGAGGCGATTTTCCGCGATCAGGATCAAAATAAGCGTCGTGACTGGAAGCCTTATCGCGATTCAATTATCAAGGCATTAGAAGGCTCAAAAACCGAGTCTCCACTTACCGTACTTGATCCTGCGGTTGGCTCGGGTGCATTTCCGATGGGAATGCTTCATTTGCTCGTGAAAGTGTATTCTCGCCTTGATCCGAAATTTGAAAAGGATATTTCAAAACTCAAGCGTGATATTTTGTCACGATCTTTGTATGGTGTGGATATTGAGCAAACTGCCATTGAAATTACTCGTTTGCGAGCTTGGCTTTCAATTATTGTGGATATTCCAGAAGGCGAAAAAGTTGAGCCACTTCCAAATCTTGAGTTTAAATTTGTTTGTGCCAACACGCTGATCCCTCTTAATAATACAGAGCAAGCCACATTTTTTACTGATCATAGCCTTAAAGACAAATTGATTAAAATTCGGGATGATTATTTTAGGACAAGTAGTAAAACAAAAAAAGAAAAACTGCAAAAAGATTATTTAAAACTCACGCAAAGTGCGAGCTTGTTTGATAATAAGAAAACTCAACAGCTAAAAAGTTATAAACCCTTTGATATAAGCTCATCATCAGAATTTTACGATCCGGAATTAATGCATGGAGTTTCTGCTTTTGATATTGTGATTGGAAATCCGCCGTATGTGCGTGCTGATAACCCCGCAATGAAAGAGCAAAGAAAATTAATAATGGAATCAAAAACTTATCAAACACTTTATGAAAAGTGGGACTTGTATGTTGCTTTCATTGAAAAAGGTTATAATTTATTAAATCAAAATGGAATAATTGAGTTTATTATTCCAGATGCATATATGGCATCAAAATATGCTATCAAATCTCACAATTATTTTTTACAAAATTCTATTATTAGTCGCATAAACTTTCTTAATGAAATAAAAGTATTTGAAGCCGCAGTAAAAAATATAATTATTGAATATAGAAAAGGTATTAATTCTGATAATATTCCGTTGAAAATAAAACACACTCCAACATTTGAGAATTTTATAATGCTTCCGTCAAAATCGCAGAAACAAATTGGAGAATTTGCTTTCAAAATTAATAATGAAAACAAAAGTATCGGTAATCTGGTTAATTCAATCAAATGGGGTGAAATTTGTTATGTAAGCGTTGGGTTAGTTTTACAATCGGAAGAAAAATTATATAAAGGAGAATTTATTAAAGAAGACCTGATATCTAACGAGCAAGATAAAATTCACAACAAAGAATATGTAGAGGCCAAGTGGATAAATAAATATTGTGTCAAAAAAAA
Source organism: Candidatus Harrisonbacteria bacterium CG10_big_fil_rev_8_21_14_0_10_49_15 (assembly GCA_002773415.1). GTDB lineage: Bacteria > Patescibacteriota > Minisyncoccia > UBA6257 > 1-14-0-10-44-23 > 1-14-0-10-49-15. Next base: position 47,357 of record PFBD01000002.1, read on the forward strand.
TAAGTATCTTGAATGGAACACGCAGAGGGTCCCCGCTAAAATTAGAAGGCCAACATTTCCAGAGCTTTATACTCCAGAAAAAATAATGATGGGAGGAATGACGGGGGCAGTTATTGATGGTAAAGGATTATTATGCAACCACAGCATCGATGTTTCTGTTTTGTGGATATCATTGAAAGATGTAAATAATAGAAGTATCACTAGTAGTATTCAAAAGGATTTTAAAATAAAAGAAACAACTGAATTTAGAAAAAAACTTGAAGACAATTCAAGCAAATTTGGTCTAAAATATTTATTGGCTATTCTAAACTCAAAATTTGCAAATTATTTCCTTAACCAAGTGCGAAGAAGTCAGATTGGATTCTATCCCGATGATCTTAAAAAATTACCAATAAAAAATATTGCATTATCTGGCCAGCAAATCTTTATAGATTTAGTTGATCAAATTTTAACTCTCAAAAAACAAAATAAAGAGGCGGATACCAAAAATCTTGAAGCACAAATTGATCAGCTTGTTTATAAACTTTACGGCCTGACTGAAGATGAGATAGGAATTGTGGAGGCGAGCTAATTTTATGGAAAACGATACAAAAAAACTGCATATAAAATTTGAGGGTTCAATGATGGAATCTGGTCGGATTGATGCGAATGATTTTGCTCATACTGTTTCTGCTACGGCCGATCTTTTGCGATTTATTGCAAAAAATGTTGATGGTGCAAAAAATAAAACTTTGAGCGTTAATCTTTTAGCTCTCAGGCCTGGATCGTTTGAAGTTGACCTGGTGGTTAATCTCAAGGACTTGGTGCTGATTTCTCCTGCATTTGTACCACTACTCAACGTAAATACTGTTTCAACAGTCAAGCAGCTTATCGAAGTATTGAAATCACTTATTCAAGTTAAAAAATTTCTTAAAGGAGAGAAGCCAACCAAAATTGAGGTTGTTCAAAGTGACGGATCCCCGCATGTTGCTATCCATAACAATAGTGGGCAGGTTAATATTAACGTAACAGCTTACAATATTTTGCAGGGTGAGGGTGGAAATAAAAGATTACGTAAAATTTTTCAGCCACTTCTAAAAGAGGGAACAGAGTTAGAATCCATAGAAATAGTAGATGAGGATTCCGAGCGAATTCAAGTACTAAGGCAAGAGGCACCCTATTTTGAAAAAGATGAGGAATTACAGATGACGGAACATAAAGTTAGGGGAATTATTACAGCCATGGATCGTAAAACTTATAACGGGAAAATTTCTATTGGTGAAAAAAGAATAAATTTTGAAGTTGAAATTTCTGATATAAAAAATTTGGATAAGATTATTGATGGCTTAATAGAGTCAATGAAAAATAAAGTTACCATAATGGTAATCGGTGAGGCCGCTTTTGATGCTGAATTAAATATAAAGAGCTTAAAAATTAAAGATATAGAAAAAGATCGGAAACTGTTTGATTAACGGGTTTTCTTTTTAAAGAAACGGGGCTTAGCTATCCATTGGGCTGATTTTGGAGTTTAGGAGTGCTTAAGTCCTGCATCCCTACGGCGGGAAGTGTATTGTGGTATGATCGTATACAACAAATGAAGAGGCTTTTCAGAATATTTCTTTGGGCTCTAGCTGTTTTCTCCGCTTTTAATTTAGTCATTGATATTGGTTTTTTATTGAATTGGTGGGCGACAGGAGAACAGCCGCATCCAGAGTTGCTGGAACATTGGCCATGGAATCTAATTGTTCTTAGCGTTTTAATCTATATTCTTAATAAAGGTTACGAGAAACAAAAATGAAACTTCTACTCGGCTCAAACGGTGCGTTTTTGACGGACACGGGATTTCCACTGCTGGATATGGAGCCGGCGGATTTTCGGATAGGGTACGTTCTGACGGCGTCAAAGTCCGTGGATGATCTTTCGTATCTTGAGCGCCACAAAGAGGCAATGGCCGCGGCCGGCTATACGAATGTGGAGCCGATTGATATTGAGGGCAAGACGGCAGATGAGTTGCGAGAAATATTCGCAGACAAGAATGTGATTCACGTTGAAGGAGGCAATACGTTTTACTTGCTTAAAGCGATTCGTGAAAGCGGATTTGAAGAAGTGGTGCGCGAGGCGCTCGATCGCGGCGTGGTCTACGCCGGCACTAGCGCCGGAGCCTACGTGGCTTGCCCGACGATTGAGATGGCGAGGTTCGGATTACATAAGCACGATGAGCATGGAGTAACAGACCTAACCGGCATGGGCCTAGTGCCCTTTCTAGTGAAAGCACACTACAAAGATGAGCAAGCGGAGATGATGCGCGAGATGATCAAGAATTCAAGCTACCCGGTGCGCCTCTTGCGTGACGGCCAAGGGATTTTTGTAAATGGTGACGAAGTGCAGTTTGTCGGAGTAGGCGACGAACCGATTTTGTAACGTGATTTGCATTTCCCGCCCTTGCGCGGTTTAATTTGGATATGAAAGATGTTGAATTTAGCGACGCTGATGGTAACAAGTTGCTTGGAACTATTTCAATTCCAGGTGGAGCAAGTTCGGTTGTGATAATGTCGCACGGGTTTTCGTCCAGCAAGGGAAGCAAGGCCTATATTGATTTAGAAAAAGACCTCAATGCATTAGGTATTGGCACATTTCGTTATGATGGCTATGGTCACGGCCCGCTTTATTGCGAAAACTACCCCTATGGAGTACGAGCAGATGTCACGCTGACAAAATCAATCGCTAGCCTCAAGGCTGCCGTGGAGTACATCAGATCTCTTGGTAGTTATAAAATAATCCTCATGGGCTCAAGTTATGGCGGATTAGTATCGCTTATTATCGCCGCGACGGACTCAAAGATTGCCGGACTGGCTCTAAAGTCCCCGGTTATTGAGCCGCTCGTCTTGTGGGGAGATAGGGCCGGGTCCAAAGGTATTGAAGGCTGGGAAAAAAGCGGTGTTTTGCACTATGACGACCTAGGGGAGAAATTTGACTTAAATTTTTCCTTTTACAAGGACTTGGAGAAGTTTGACATATATAGCCTTGCAAAAAATATCCGTTGTAACATTTTTGTTGTGCATGGAGAGGATGATACCGTGGTACCCATAAGATATACCTATGATTTTGCGAAGATCGTTCCGGTAGAGCTTTGTGTGGTCAGCGGAGCAGATCATGGCTACAAAAAACCGGATCAATATAAAGAGATGAAAGATGCTTTGGTGAAATTTATCTCTGCAGAGTGCGGAAAGGGATCTGCTATTTAGTTTTAAAAACCGTGAACATCTATCTTGATATAGATGGAGTATTGATTACAAAGAAGGGTAAGCCTGCCAATGGGCTTTTTGAGTTTTTGGAGTATGTTACCGGAAACTACACTTGCTACTGGTTGACTACCCACTGTCGTGACGGGACTCCGGAGAGGGCAGTTGAGTATGTGAATAAGATAGGCGGTATAGATAAAGAGCTTTTAGAAAAAATAAAGCCCTGTAAGCCGTGGGCGACATTTAAAACCGAGGCGATTGATTTTAGCGAGCCATTTATTTGGCTGGATGACAATTTGTTTGAAGGGGAGAGAAGAGCTCTCAATGAGCGAGGCATGCTCCAAAACATGGAGTATTTTGATCTTGTCCATGATCCGAACCAGCTTGTAAAAATTATGGCAGAGATGAAAAGAAAAAGCTGATTGGAGGTTTGGGGTGGCGTACTAAATCTTACCTCCCCGCCAGAGGGGAGGCAGGCTCGCGATTGTATCCTTTATTCCCTAATTCTGCAGAACTAGGGAATAAAGGGCGGGGTCGAGTTGAGCCTATCGACTCGCGAGCGAGTTTTCGGGTTTTTGGAAAGGGGTATTGGTTTGTGGGAGTAGGCGAGCCCTTCGACCCTGCTCAGGATAAAAAGTGATTTTATAGACCGGTCATAGAAAGCAACGGCCGTTGCTTTCTATGACCGACGGCCGTGTAATAACATATGTCATTACACGTGTAAGGACATGGGTATCAATTACATGCTTTCAAGTTAGGCTCGGGGATTTGCATTTTTTGTAAATGCGGTAGAATTAAGGTATGAATCCGCAGGAGATTAAAAGTTTTTTTGAAAAATTTTCTGAAAAACGGTCGCGAACGATTGTGATCTTGGATTTTGGGAATGTTGTTAAATGGCAGGTTAGCTTGAAGTGGCGGATTGGAATTAGGCATCTGGGAAATATAGTTAAAAATTTTTCAACTGGGCAAAAATTTTTGCGCCGTTTTTATTATGGTTCTGATTATGGGCCAAATGAGAAAAGTTTGGATATGGATAACTGGTCGCGCGTAATGCTTGCGCAAGCTAATATGAGCGGTTTTGAGGTAGTTACCAAGCGAGTAAAATATATTCGTAGCCAGGATAATGTGTATGGCTATGAGAAGAAATGTGATTTAGACGTGGAGATGGCTGTTGATTTGATCAGGGAGCGAGATAATTACGACAATATTGTTTTGTTCTCAGGTGATGGTGATTTGATGTACGCTGTTCGTTATTTAAATGCGGAGTTTGGGAAAAAATGCTATGTATTTGGAGCTAGAGATCATATTGGCCGGGAGGTCTTTGATGCTAAAAAAGATGGTATTGTGACTTCTATTTTCTTTACGGAGGATTTTGAATATCGTCTTAATATGGATAGAAATAGTCACTGAAAATCAGAAATCCGCCCGGAGGCGGATTTCGATCAAATTCGAGTAAGCCCAAAGCTTACGAGGGTACGATATCAGGAAATAAGTGAAAAGTCAATGAAGTGTGGATAACTAAATTTTCTGCCACAGTTACATTTCCCACCTTTGCGGGGTTTTAATTGAAACATGAGTAGTGACAATCCAAATCCGCCTAAGCGAAGTGAGATCCGGCATGGAACCAAGGTCTGGGTGATTGAGAAGAAGAATTATGGTACTAACGATTACACGCAGGGGATTGTGCAGGATATTTTGACTTCCAAAAATGATCATCCACGCGGCATTAAGGTCCGGCTAGCTGATGGCACGGTTGGGCGCGTGCAGTGGCTGATGGAGCAGTAAGTAAGTATCATAGTCCGATAATTGACTGGGGTGGATATCTTCACTGAGAATTACGCCTAAAAATGTAAATATTACATATTTTCTTGTAAAATTTTACAATTGGTGTATGATGTAGTTATGGCTGAATTGCTAAAAAACAAGAGGAAAAAATTGGGTCTTTCGCAGGAGGATCTTGCGGGGATGCTTGGAATTTCTCGTCCAACTTTGAATAAGGTTGAGAAGGGTGAGCGAAAGCTTACTGTGGAGGAGAAAAAGAAGCTTGCTGAGATTAGCAGTTCTTTTGATTGGGAAAAACAGGCGCAGAATATGCGGATTAATATCCCGCAAGAATATGCGGATAAGTTTGAGCAGACTTTGCTGTATGTCTTGGGGAAGATTGGTGGAAAGCCAAATATTGGGCAGACGGTTATTTACAAGCTGTTGTATTTTATAGATTTTGATTATTACGAAAAATATGAGGAGCAGTTGATGGGCGCTAGATATATTAAAAATCACCATGGCCCGACACCGGTGATGTTTGCCGAATTTATCGAGCGATTGGAAAAGCAGGGCAAGGTGGAGAGGATTAAGAGCAAATTTTACAAGTATGAACAAACTAAGTATTTGATAAATCCGGAGCGAACTCTTGATTTGTCGGCGCTGTCAGCGCAAGAGCTTGCCCATATTGATTGGGAGTTAAATCGGCTTAGCGACTTAACTGCCACGCAGATTTCGGCTTTGTCTCATCTGGATACGCCTTGGAAGGTGGCAAAAGATAGAGGGGTACTGGAATATGAGCATGTTTTTTATCGACCAGACGAGACTTCCGTAAGAGAGTATGAGCCACTTTAATGCTACTTTAGAATTTGAAAAGGATTTTAAGCGGCTTTTTAAGAAATATCGGACGCTTGATGATGACTTGGAAAAATTGAAGGAAGTTCTCTTGGGTTCACCGACTGGTATTGGAAAAAATTTTGTTATTCTGTACTCATCGACGAGTGTTAAGATTGTGAAGGCTCGGATGGCATGCAAGGCACTAAATAATCGGTCGCTGAGAATTGTTTATGCTTATTTAGAGCAAGATAAACAATTTGAATTTCTTGAGCTGTATGCTAAAGGAGACAAGGAGAATGAGAATCAGCAGCGGATTAAGCAGTGCTTGGAGCAGTAGAGTATAGAAATGGGTGATTTAAAAAAAGATAAATTTGAGAAAGAGGACAAGAAGTCGACTGACTTTCATTGTATTTTTAAGGTGAGGGGGATTTAATTGGGTTATGGATATGAATCTTTGGAAAAATTGGTTGCGAGAGTACTGGCCTGCGGGTTTGTTGATCTTGTTAGTAATGATTGCGATTGAGTTGTTTTTCTTGTTGCTGGCGCCTTCGGCGCCAGTTTTGGAGCGGGCGCCGGAGGCGCCCGCTAGCCGGGTTGAGGCTGATGAGAATGAGGGTGCTTCTGGCGCGGAAATAAAGAACAAGGAGTTGTTGGAGAATTTTTCCGGAAATGATGGGCAGTTGGAGGTGGTAACGGTGAAGCGGGTGGTAGATGGTGATACGGTTGAGCTCTCAGATGGGCGGCGGGTGCGGTACATTGGCATTGATACGGCCGAGCTTTCCGAGTCTAGTCAGCCCCAGCGGTGCTACGCGCAGACGGCCACGGCCAAGAATCGGGAGTTGGTTGAGGGTAAAGAGGTGAGCCTGGAGCGAGATGTGAGCGACGTGGATCGGTATGGCCGACTGTTGCGATATGTTTATGTTGGTGACACCTCTGTAAACGACGCGCTAGTGCGCCGCGGGTACGCGGACGTATCCACCTACCCACCGGATGTGAAGTACGTGGATAAGTTTTTGGCGTCAGAGCGGTACGCGCGAGAAAATAATCTTGGCTTCTGGGGGAGTGAGTGTTTTGATGCAGAAGCGTCCGCGCCTACGTCTGCGGTGGATGCCGGAGGTCAGTGTGTTATTAAGGGGAATATAACTAGTGAAAAGATCTATCACTTGCCGGGCTGTCAGTCGTACGACAAGACGGTCATTGATGAATCAGCTGGCGAGCGCTGGTTCTGCTCCGAATCTGAAGCCACCCAAGCCGGCTGGCGCAAAGCGAAGAATTGCTAAATTTTATGAGCGATATTTTGGGATTAAAACGGGGGACGGTGACTCTGAAAA
>PFBD01000025.1 GCA_002773415.1 Candidatus Harrisonbacteria bacterium CG10_big_fil_rev_8_21_14_0_10_49_15
ATCCAAACGAGCCTTTTCCACGTTTAAGATCTTACCTCGAAGCGGCAGAATCGCCTGTGTCCGCCTGTCCCGTCCGGCCTTGGCCGAGCCGCCGGCAGAGTCTCCCTCCACCAGGAACAACTCAGACTCCTCCGCGCTCCGACTACTGCAGTCGGCCAATTTGCCCGGCAAAGTCAGACCTTCTAAAATACCCTTACGCATCACCGTATCCCGCGCCGCCTTGGCCGCCTTTCTGGCCTTGGCAGACAACAAACACTTCTGCACAATACTGGCCGCGTCTTTACTACTGCGCTCTACAAAATTCTTCAGCGCCTCTGCCACTACACTCTCCACGGCTGTCCGTGCCTCCGGAGAACCAAGCCGACCCTTAGTCTGCCCTTCAAACTGCGGCTCCTGTAACTTCACGGAAATGACCGCGATCAAACCTTCTCGAATATCTTCACCGGTTAGGTTATCGTCTGACTCTTTGATATAGTTGTTAGAACGAGCATAGTCATTCAAAGTTCGGGTCAGCGCGCTTCGAAAACCGGTAATGTGCATTCCGCCGTCTATGGTATACACATTATTCGCAAACCCCATCTCTTGGGTCTCGATATCATTGTTGTAAACAAAAGCAACCTCCACCTGCACATTATCCGCCGTCTTTTCCACGTAAAAAACATCCTGCTGGATGGTCTCTGAGTCCGCGTTCAAGTACTTGATGAAAGACAAAAGTCCGCCGTCAAAATAAAAACCGTGATAAAACACCGGCGTCTCCCGATAATCAATCAGTTCAATGCGCACGCCCTTTGTCAAAAACGCCTGACGCCGCAGATACTCAAGAATGAATCTTTTATCAAACTTGATAACTGCAAATATCTCCGGATCCGGCTCAAAAGTAATTTTCGTGCCTGTTTTTTTGCTCGCGCTAACTTTTTTAACAGCGCCCTGTGGCTTACCACGCTTGTACTCCTGCACGTAGTACCCGCCTTCACGATGCACCTCTGCTTTTAGATACTGACTCAAGGCGTTGACCACCGACACACCCACGCCGTGCAACCCTCCGGATACTTTATAACCCTCGCCACCAAACTTACCACCGGCGTGCAAAACCGTCAGCACGGTCTCAAGCGTGGATTTTTTGGTGGTCCTATGCTTCTCCACCGGAATACCACGGCCGTCGTCAGTGATTGCGATTCGATTATCCGCAAATACCTCTACGACAATATTCTTCGCGTACCCGGCCATGGCCTCATCGATCGCGTTATCCGCTATTTCTTTGATAAGGTGATGCACCCCGGCTGTATCCGTGGTACCAATATACATACCCGGGCGCTTTCGCACCGGGTCTAAGCCCTCTAAGACAGTTATGTCTTTCGCACCATAACTGCCTTTCTTGACCTCTTTTTCAGCTGATTTTGCCATAGTTTTAAGCCCAAAATTAAAAGATGTCCCTAGCTGGGAATACCTCCATTCTAGCAAATCTAGACCCTAAAAACAAGCCAAGAATAGCGCTCAATAACCAATCACTCGTCGCAACTTCCGCGTGTTGCCGTGAGAAAGCAATCCTAAATACGACGATATCATAGCTTCCTTTTTAGGCTGCTCCGCAAGTTTCCGCAACATCCTCCGTTTAGTCGCCGTCCGCAAAACTCGATGATCCGGAAAATGTACCCAACCCAGAAAATCCACACCAGAGGCAACGGTCTTTATAAACAACTTATTCGGATGCAGCTCTAATCGAAGGCGGTCGCCAAAAAACTCCTGAATCCGCGGAATCAAGTTTTCCAGCACTGCTCTATTTTCTGAAAGAAACGCAAAATCATCCGCATACCGAATGTAATACTTTTCCTTCAGCTTATGCTTCACCCACTGATCAAATTCATTCATGTAAATATTCACCAGCAGCTGGCTAGTGAGGTTCCCAAGCGGCAACCCTTTATTCTCCCTTTCATAAAGGGAGCCTGCCTGCCGGACAGGCAGGTACGGCGAAGCCGGGAGGGATTTTTGGTTCGCTGTTCGGAATGACCCGACAACATTTTTCAGCAGCCCGAGAGTATCAGGATCCGCAATCTGCCTTTGCAATATTTCAATCAAGATCTCATGATCAATATTCGCGAAAAATTTCCGGATATCACACTTCAATACCCAGCAAGTGCGAGTGTTGTTCTTAGAAACTTTGCGCGCAAAAGCGCGAAAGCGATTGAGCGCCTTATGCGTGCCCTTGCCGAGCTGACAAGAGTACGAGTCATGAATAAATCTTTTTGAGAAATACGGATATAGAACTCTGTAGATGGCATGGTGGACCAACCTATCCCTGACGCTAGCCTTGTGAATGTCCCTGGGCTTTGGGTCGTTTATCCTGAAATACTTGTAAAAACCATGGGTATAGATTTCCTTTTTCAACTCCTCATGTAAACTAAAGATATTATCCATTAACCGCAAGGAAAATTCTTGCACATCCTTTTTGCCTCGCTTGCCTTTAGTAAACTCCTGCCAGGCGAGCAACAGATTTTCAACATTAATTATTTCATTAAAAATATGAGCCAGTCCCTTTTCGAGAACAAACCCCTTAAAACGCCCCCCCGTTGGAAATTTGAGTATTTTGCAACATCTTGTCGCGGTTTACAAATTATGGTTTGAGTTAAAACAGCACCTCCGGAAGTCAGCCAAGTACACGCTGGGCGAGAAAATAGACAACTTGTTCATAGAAACCCTGGAGCTAATCTTCCGAGCCCAATACGCGCCCCAAGAACGTACACTCCCTATCTTAGAAGAAGCCAATACCAAGTTTGATCTGCTCAAGTTTTTCCTCATGACCCTTTGGGAAACTAAAGGTATTGAGACCAAACACTATGTCCTGCTCTCTGAAAAACTAGAGACGATAGGCAAGATGCTCGGCGGATGGCTGCGGCGTTTTACCGCCGCAGCCCCACCTAACACGAAGAAGTAGTTGCGGCAAAGAAGCGCCTCGTTGCCATTCGTCTGATTGCTCACCCAGTTGTAGTTCTGGATCCAGCGCTGGTTGTCGTCGTTCCAGTTCCAGTTGCGAGCGTACGGCTTCTCGTCCTCGTTCGGCCAGAGAATGTATCACGCGCCGTCCAATCCACCACCCGTAGTCCGCGCGATTGACGGACTTCGGACTGTATCTAATTCCGCATATCATTCAGCAGGATGACCTACTGGATGTATAATGCGCTAGCGCGCGATACCAAGTAGTTCTATCGTGTATAAAGTATATAGCTCGACGCTCGCCAAAAGTTACAAAACCCGGGGCGACTCTGCGTACCATATCTTTAGAGTTCGGCCACGCGAAGCCTCATTTGTTTTTCCAAACGAAACCGCACGTCGTCACCTACTATCCGCTTCAAAGTATATCAAAACGTGAACGACCCTGACAGTGCTTCTGTCAGGGTCGTTGGATTGCGTGGTCCGAGGGACCAAGGGTCCAAGAATCCCAAGAAAATTCAAGGGAACCCGAAAACCCAAGGCCCCAGAGACCGAACTACTTGCGGCAAAGAAGCGCCTCGCTGCCATTCGCCTGATCGCTCACCCAGTAGCAGTCCTGGATCCAGCGCTGGTTGCCGTCGCTCCAGCCCCAGCTGCGAGCGTACGGCTTCTCGACCCCGATCGGCCAGAGAGTGGCCGAAAAGAGCCACCACTGCCGCCAGGTGGCGGGGATGGCGATCTGGCCCGAGAAGAGCCAGATCAGCCGCCGATCGCCGCAGGACTCCCTGCCCTCGTCGAGCAGGCGCTGAATGCCCTGCTCGCGGGTCCAGTCGGCCGGGTCGGCGGCGCGACGGAGCGGCACAGGCTCGAACTCGTTCAGGTCGAACTCGCCGTCACCCTCTCCTGCAATGTCGCGCAGGAGGGCAGAGGTGCACCCCTCAAATAGGGGTGACAACGCAGGGCCTCCATCGGCCAGGCCGACACGCCGGGGAACGAGGACCGCGAAGGTCCTGGTGGGGGTCGTGGACATGATACACTCCTCTGATCTGCTTTTTGCCTCGCAACGAGCGAAACTTTAGGCAGATTTTGGCTAGAATTAGCCGCACAAATCAAACACCAGGATTCTTCGCTTACGCTCAGAATGACAAGCGCCTCATTTGTACGGCTAAAACTCGCAAATAATCATTTCAAGTTACTTATTATAGCATAGCACACTTTATGCTCATTTGTCAAGAGCCCGAAAACGGGCCTATTCCCAGACTAATTGGGACTAACTTGCTACTCCACGCAGGCTAGTCCCTGCTCCAAAATATCCACTAACCTGCCCTCGGCAATACCACTAACCCTGACCAAGTCTTCCACCGACGAAAATGGCCGGGCATCAATAATTTTTGGAGCAGTTGCCGGACCAACTCCTATAATTTTCTGCAACTCCTCAAGCGATGCCGTGTTTATGTCCACCTGCCCCTCGACGCAACCACTCACAGCTACCGGCTCCGGCTCTTCCGGCGTCTCGGGTTCCGGCTCTTCAACCTGCTCGCCCTCTACGGGGGCGGCGGGCGGATACACAGTTGGCTCCTGTTCTTGTTCTTCTTCCGACTCCGAATCTTCCTCCTCTTGGCTATCAACTATTGACTCTTGACTCGCGTTTGAATTCTGCCCCGCCGGCGTCCCCCACACACCCGCTATTGCACTACTGCCACTAAACGTATGCCAACTTAAATCCGCTCCTCGCTCCATACTTTTTCTACTACTGTTCTCGCCGGCTGGCCACTGCTCGCCGCCTGCCGCGTCCGCAATCTGACACGTCGGCGTAAATAAACGCAGTTCTTCGCCACTGTTACTAAGCGCCCCGGAATACAAAAGCGAAGCTTCCAACTCCGGCACCGCCTCCTCAGAGCGCTCCAACAATAAAAAAGCTCCGGCCGGCAGACTCACCGCCGGAAATTCTATTTTAATCTGCCCTCCAACATCTTGAACCTGCCAACCGGCTAGCGCCACAGACGCCCCGGAACGATTAGCTATCTCAAACCACTCATAATTCGCGCTCGCGCTTGAACCCATCCACGCGACTTCATTAAAAATAACTGTCTTGTCACTAGTTTCCCCTGTGCCGGCAAACGAACACCAAGTCGTCTCTACCTCTGCCGACTTTTTCTTTGGCTCCGGCTTTTTATTAACTGTCTTTTCATCTCTCGCACTCGCCGTCTTTACAACCGGCGTCGTAGCACCGGCAACCTCACCGGCCGAAAAAACCTTCACCTCTGCCGGTAATACAACTGAATCAACTTTTTTTAAATCACTCGCTTTTGACGCAACCGGCTTTAACAAAGGCTTAGCCATGGCCACCCCAACCTCCCTATTTTCTAATTCCCCTTGACTGCTAACCCCCGGGTCACCTTGCAACTCTACGAAATTAGCTTTTGTCTCTTGTCTACTTTCCAACGGTACTTCAGCAACAAGCGCCAACTCCCGGCCCCCATTACTACTAAAAAACCCGACCGCAACCAACACCACCAAAAACGCAGTTACCAATCGGTACAACCACTTTTTATACCTCTCTAACTCATCCATAACGATTAATTTCCAATTCTCAATTTCTAATTCCTGCCTGCCGGCAGGCAGGTCTAAACAATTTTCAATGTTTCAATTTTCTAATGTTTAAAACATTTATTTCATTAATTCATTGTTTGAAAATTGAAAATTCGTAAATTGGAAATTAATTGATCATTCTTGCCTGCTCGATAACAATCGGGGTATGACTGGATTGCTGCGCTACCAAGTACCCAACAGCAAAACTCATGCTCGCCACAACAAAAAATAAAAACCACATTACCACCAACTGCTCTCTATCCTTTATAAAATCCCGCCCACGTAGCCGGGAACGCTCCAAAAATCGCCAAGCTTGATTTAAATACCAGTTAGCCATTCGTGAGATTCGTGATCATTAGTGATTAGCGAGGTCTATGCCTAAAACTGAAGATACTCTTCCCACTTCTGATAAAGCGCGCTTGTGGCAAAAAGATCCCGCCCGTTATAAGTCGCTATCTCTTTATACTTGCCCGCCTTAAAAAACGGCCCAACCTGGTCGCCGTCCAAGCCACCGTCTTTCGGGCTTGGGATACCAAAGGCACGGGTATACATGTGTAGAGTCCCCTTGCGCCGAACCGCTCCGTAAAAACTTAGCTGATCCAGCAGGTCAATGTGCACCGCGTCCGGTGCGTGCTGATACAAATAGCGCCCACGCATCAAGTCTTTACTCGGCCTTATTCCATTAATAGCACTCCTAAGCATCATAAACGGCACATCAAAAGTACGGCCATTGAAGGTTATAAAATGCTGATACTGCCTGGCGCCGTCCCAAAATGCTTTCAACATCTGCTCCTCACTCATCGGCTTATAAGTGATCCTACCTTCCTCCCATGCCTCCAACTTCGCTTCCGGGGCCTGAAAATAAACCACTCCTTCTTGTTTGTGATGATCCAGCACCCCTATAGAAACAATCTCGCCCGTAAGCGGCGAAAAACCCAAGCCATGCTTCAGATCTTCCAGTGCCACCGCGTACTCTTCCTCGCTACTACTCTCTTTTTCTATCCAGCGCGTTAAGCTATGTTTGGTCGCCTCGTCAAACGAGTCAAAGTCATGCCCAATGGTCTCAATATCAAATATTAGCTTTTGATTTGACATACAGACAAATTATAGCGTATACTCTACGAATACTAAAGGTAAGGCGATTGGAATGGGGCGCTGGCAAAAACGGCGGGATGCTCATAATTCTAATTGCTCGTATACTCGCAATTACTAAAAAATATTAGGTATGGCTGCCCCGCGAGATAGCGCTTCGCTCATCTCACGGGATGCTCATAGTTGTACCTAAATTTTAAAAAAATAAACATTGGGTAATTAGGAATGGCGCCCCGCCTAAAACGGCGGGATGCTCATAATTCTAATTGCTCGTATACTCGCAAAGAATTATGGCACATACAAAATCAGGAGGCTCTACAAAGCTGGGTCGCGACTCACGTAGTAAGCGACTCGGCGTAAAACTAAACCACGGCCAACAGGCCAAGGCCGGCGAGATAATTATCCGCCAACGCGGCATTGCAGTTTTACCGGGCAAGAACGTCCGCCGGGCCGGAGACGACACTTTGTACGCCGCTGTCACCGGTATGGTCCAATTCAAAGACGCCAAAAAGAAAAAGTTTGATGGCTCTTACCGCTACGCCAAAAAGGTTTCTGTGGTTAGCGAGTAGCTGGTAGCAGATAGCAAGTAGCGAGAACAAACCAAAAAACCCGCCAAATGGCGGGTTTTTTGGGGATATCCATTTTGACTAGATTCCCGCACCACAGGCATTGCGATTTGTATCTACTCGGTACTCGTAGACAAATCGGGAACCTTCGCGGGGATGACAGACGTGATTGACACAAGATAACAAAGCATGCTTTATTAAAAAATAGGTAGTCCACGGACAAGGAGATGGCTCATGTACACGCCTGACAGAAGGTACGCAACAAGCCTAGACATGCCGGTCAAGAGATGCCTTGGTCGAAAGACCAGGAGGCAGCTCCAAGCCTTCGTTCGCACATGGGAGACCGCCAACGAAGATGCTGAGATGCGTCTCCACGTAGACGGATGTCGTGCGTGCACCAAAAAAGCACGCCAGATGCTGGTTCGCATCGGCACCGCCCTCATGTACGCCATCAAATAGCGCTCACGAGCGCAGAAAGGAGAACGCGCCATGCGCACCGCGCGCGGCCCGCCGATGCCCCGATCAACGGATCGGGGCATCTTACTTTTATAACTCTTTTTCCAAAACAATCTTCGCCGGACCTTGGATGCCCCGGCCGAAGTGGACCTCCACCTTGTGCTCGCCTAGCTCTTTAAGGTGATGTGCCAGCTCAATTTTACCACCGCAAATACCCATCTCCTCCAAACGCTTCTCAATCAATTTGTCGCTGACTCCGCCAAATACTTCACCGTGCTCACCCACTTTAACCTTAAATACAACCGGCTCGTTTGCCAGTCGCTCCGCATTATCCTTGTGCACTTGCAATTCCTGATCCTTAGCCGCGTCTACATCTTTTTTTAGTCGTACCGCCTCACCACTATACGACTGAGCCAACTTCCGAGGAATCAAAAAATTCCGTGCATACCCATCGGCGGCATTCACCACCTCGTGCTTCCGTCCGATTCCTTTTACGTCTTGTAGTAATAATACTTTCATACACTAACTTATTAGCTGTTTAGCTGTTTAGCTTCTTAGCTGATTAGGATTTATTTAGAACAATTAGGTTAATTAGACATTGAAGTACGCAGTACTTCCAGCGCTTTCTCTAACTGCACATCCCGCTCCGCTTCCAAGTCTTCATCCGTAAAAGACACTAAGTGGTCCGGCTCCAAACCGCTTGAGAGCACTTGTCCACCCGGCAAGACCCACTCGGCAATCGTTACCTTCAAGCTTGAACCATCTGAGAGCGGTACCAGCTCCTGAACCGTCCCCTTTCCAAAGCTAATCTCGCCAACAAGCGGAATCTGTCGCTGATCACGCAAAGCCCCGGCCAAGATTTCTGAAGCTGAAGCGCTTCCCTGATTGATAAGCACCACAACCGGTACATCTAACAGCGCCGCGTTACCCCGAGCAAGAAACTCTTGCTCATCCCCGCCACGAAACCGCTCGCTCACCACCACGTCACCTCGCTCTAAAAACCAACCCGCAAGATCCACCGCCACCTCCAGGAAACCCCCCGGGTTATTCCGCAGATCTAAGACGACCCCTTCCACTCCACTTGAAAGTGCACTGGAAACTGCTTTATAAAACTCTTTTGTCGCATTCTCGTTAAAAGCGAATAGCCGAATCTGTATTATCTTTCCGTTTTCATGCAACTCTGTCTTTAACGTTGGAATAGAGATCCGTCCACGAGTCACGCTTATCTCCTGTGGCGCCAACCAAGAATCACGCATCAGCGTCAGCACTACTACCGTGCCAACCTCACCCCTTATATGACCAACCGCCTCTGTTATCGTCATCCCCTCAGTAGGCTGGCCATCAATCCGTAAAATTGCATCTCCAGCCTTCAGCCCCTCGGCTTGAGCCGGACTGTCTTCCAGCGGAGCAATAACCGTCAAAATATCATTACGAATTCCTATCTCCGCGCCAATACCGCCAAAATTACCCTTCACATTCTCGTTAAACTGCTCTGCCTCGGTCGGCGGAAAAAAAGTTGTGTAAGGATCATTAAAAGTTCCCGCCAAGCCCTCTACTCCACCATACACAAAATCTTGATCAGTAAAGTCCGGCGCCTTAACATGGCGACTCCGCAACTGCTGCCACGCCTCCCAAAACAAAGAAAACTCAGCATCCAATTCCACTGCTGGCTCAAGAACATCTGCGCCATACGGCGGATACAATGCTTGCGCTCCAGTCGCCTGATATTGACCAAGTAAAAAACCGCCGCCCAAAAGCACGGCCGTCAAAATAAAAACAACTGTTATCGTAACTCTTTTTTGCCGCGGTGATTCAAAATGAAACATGAAATTTAAATGTATCTTATTCTATCATACCGATGACTTAATTTCTCATGAAACGCTCCATGGCCTAAGTACTAGGAACTAAGCACCCAGTTGAAATGTACCAAAAACCGTATATTCCGAACCCGCAGGCGTCAGAACAGACTCTACTAGCTGAATCTCGTCCACAAGCGCCGGTACACTAAGTGACTTGTTAATCTCGGGCAAACTTAAAAGCTTCTCGCGCTTACTTCGAGCTTGCCCTTCGAAGCCTTGGCGAAGTCGGGCTAATGTAATATGCGCCGTGAAACGTCGATTATCCGGCGCAAACGGCACACCATAAGCGATAAGGGAGTCCTGTAACTCGTCTCGCAACTCTTCCAGTCCCTGCGATAAAGCTTGCGATCCCCACAACCACAACATCTTTGGATTACTCCGCTCCGGCCCGTAATCTATCTTCTCAAAGACACTCTCAAACGCTCCTGAAAAGTTATCTACCGCATCCTGAATAGCGCTAACAATGTCTGCTAAATTCTCTTCTTCTTGATCACCCAAGAAAAGCAGGGTTGTATGCCAAAGATCCGGATCTACAAACCGAAAAATATCCGGTAGCAACTTAGCCTCCACCGAACCTAAAACCCGAGCAACTGGCTGACGAAAGCTATTCGGAAATGGTAAGCTGATAAAAAGCCTATGACTCATTCAGCCCATTATCGCAAAATTCTCTGTTTTTAGCTATGATGTAGCCAGTACTTAGTACTAAACCCATGGAACCATTTGATCAAAAAGACTACCTGGAAAAGTTAAAGAAGCGCGGCAAAGACAAACGCGTTACTCGCAGCTTTCAGTTCATCGGCCTGGAAATCGCCACCACGCTCCGCGATTTGAAACACAAAGCTCTCTATATTAAACTAGCCAAGCAACACGACCCGGATAAACTGCTTCGGCTAGCCAAAGACGTAGCCGACCGCCGCGACGTTCAAAACCCGGGCGCCTACTTTATGAGAGTTCTCTCTACGGATTACGAAAAAATACGAAAGTATGAAAAAGATCCAAAAAAAGAAAACTAGCTACTAGGAATTAGTACTTTCATACCTTTTCGTATTTCGTAGCCTATGATATGAAACTTTATACAATAAAAAACAAAAAAGAGGAGAAGCTTCTGCGCACCGCGCTGAAGCCGTTTGATTTTTCCGCGTACTCAAAAAAAGAAATAAAAGAGCTTGTCCGAGAAATGCGCCATCTGATGAAAATCTCTAATGGTGTCGGCCTAGCTGGAAATCAAGCCGGTTTGAACGCGCAGGTATTTGTTGCCCAGAGCGAAGGCAAGTTCTACGCCATCTTTAATCCCGTAATTACCAAAACTTATGGCAAACCGGTTGAAATGGAAGAAGGCTGCTTAAGTGTGCCGAATACTTACGGCGCAACCAAACGCTACAAAAAAATACTTCTCACCGGAGCTGACCAAAACGGAAAACCAATTAAAATAAAAGCGTGGGATCTGCTGGCGCACATCTTCCAGCACGAGACCGACCACCTGAACGGGATTTTATATATTGATCACGCATTGCGACTATATAACTCATTAGAAGATCCTAAACAGCTAAACAGCTAAACAGCTCGCAACATGAACTTCATCTACTTTGGCTCATTTCATATCTCCGCCGCCGTTCTCGAACACATAGTAAAAGCCGGCTTTATGCCGACTGTCGTCATCTGCAACCCGGACAGACCGGCAGGCAGAAAAAAAGTTTTAACTCCCCCAGCCGTCAAACAACTGATACTTGAACACAGCTGGCCTATAAAAATTTCGCAGCCGGAGAAACTAGAAACTAGAAGCTTGAAGCTTGAAGTTGGCGAGGTAGACCTCGCGATTGTCATGGGCTATCCTCTAATAATTCCGCAAACAATAATCGACCTACCCTGCCTTGGTACCATCGGCGTTCACCCATCACTACTACCAAAGTATCGCGGCGCTAGCCCCATTCAATCAGTTCTTTTAGCCGGAGAAAGCACCACCGGCGTCACCCTTTATCAGATGGACTCTAAAATGGATCATGGGAAGATAATAGCAAGTAGCGAGTGGCAAGTAGCGAGTGGCACAACTAATACTGATTTAGAAAAACAGTTATCCAAGGTGGCTAGCGAGCTACTTATTAAAACCATGCCGAAATTTGTTGCTGGAAAAATCACTCCCCAAGAACAAGATCACAGCCAAGCAAGTTTCACTCAAAAATTCACTGGAGCCGACGGCCAAGTAGACATGACCAAAGACGAGCCTAAACTTATTTACCGAAAAATAAAAGCCTTTAACCCAGAACCAAGCGTCTGGACCATGAACTTTCCCGGCTATGAAGGGCTACGCATTAAATTACTCGCCGCTACCAAACAAAATGAGGTGGTGATAATAACCAAAATCCAACCCGCCGGCAAAACCGCCTTTGACACAAACCTCAAGCTAGAATCAAACTGACCCCAGATGTCCGAGGATTTTCGTGCTTACCTGCATCACCGAGTCAAGGCGGGCCTGCCTCGCCAAAGACAAGTCAAGGCGGGCAACCCGCTAATAGCTATCTTACGACCTCTATCTCCTCGCCTAACTCCGCCGCCGGCGCTCGTACCACAGTTCTACCATTAGCATCTTGGTGAACGCTGTATCCGGTATTGTAATTTGTTTCGTCGTCCCAAAAAGCACCAGTCGCGCTTAAGTCAAACGGCAATTGCGAGATATAGTCCGGGACAAGACACGGCCCAATGTCATACCCGCTAGCCGAAGCCATATTGGTCGACGACGTTGGCAACACGCCGGCCGTGCAGGTCCAAATACCACTATTATCCGCCATGTTATGACCAATGGCGTTTAGAAGAGCGTTAACGTTCGTACTCCGTTGCGAATTCCTGGTTTGCGCAAACTGTCGCGCCGGATTAAGGGCCACGATGACTACCGTAGCCAAAATAGAGATGATACCTATAACCACCAACAACTCTATGAGTGTAAATCCTTTTTGATTATTCATACTGACCTTTTAATTAAAAATCTTTATATCAGTATATACCACAAACGCCTCCCGTATATAGGAGGCGCCTGTGCAAAACGAGGTTAGTCGCTTATATCTACCGAGTCACCGAGATAGCCTGCTCCAACTCCTGAGTGGTGGTCGGCACGGCAACTGTTACCCGACCATTCGCATCCTGAAGAACGGTATAACCGGTATCATAGTCGGTCACAGACTCCCATGTACCAGTCACCGGGTCAAACGGCATCTGAGCTATGTATTTCGGCACAAGGCACGGAGCTATGTCATAAGTCGTTGTAGCCATTATGGTTGGGGTGCTAGTCGGCAAAGCGCCTGCACCAGTACAAGTCCACACACCGCGATTCTCCGCCATATTGTGACCAATAGCATTCAGTATGGCATTCACATTCGTCTGTCGCTGCGTGTTGCGCGCCTGGGCAAACTGCCTTGCCGGATTCAGGGCCACGATGACCACGGAGGCCAAGATAGCAATAATACCGATCACCACGAGCAGTTCGATCAAGGTAAAACCTTTTTGAGATCTCATACGCACGTAAAAGTTTTTAAATAATCTAGCTTTAGCATCGACCTTTACTTATATCTCCAGTATACCAAATTTATGCCTACTTGTGTCAAAAGTGTTAATAACCCCATGTTAGTACTTAGTCCGTAGTCATTCAACGCCTTCTCAATCTCTAATAATCAATATTTTTTAACAAACATCTACGTACTAGGCACTACGCACTATTTCACTTCATCCCAAGAAATAATATCATACTGAGCCCCGGTCAACGGAAAACTTGGCGGCGGACCATACAATAAGTTAGCATCGTAGACAAGAACACGCGTTTGATAACCCGTCCCGTCAGTATAGGCAAAGCCGTAGCGCTGATTACTCGCCAACATGCCGTACAAAGTCACACTGCTACGAATGTAGCCCGTACCACAGGTACTCCTGTAGTAAAACCGCCCTACTCGGCCAACCTGCGCCACAACCGCCGCGTCTATTCTCAAACTATCCGCGCTCACTAAGCCGATGTTAAAATTCTCCTGTGCGATAAGCGCAATCGCATCTTGCCCATCGTAATTGGTATACAAAAGATTATTGTTCACAGTTATGCTTTTGTTCGTGTTTTGCTGAAACGGAAAACGACCGGCGGCAATTGTTAAGCGAGCGGTATTTATCTGACCGCTAATCCACAAATCATCCTCCACAAAAATAATCCCGTTAGCCGGAAACGGCACGTTAGGAGAGAGCAGTGTGCGACTCTGAATACTCCAAGTACCCCACTTGCCCTGCCACCCTTGAGCTGAACCACACGACTGACTAACACTAACCAAAGAATCAACCTGGTAAACATCAAAGGTATCATTGGTTTTGAGAACTATTTCATAACCATAAGTATTCATGGCACCCGAACCAAGATAAAAACCATTTGCTTGCGCTTGAGTCTTTATGGTCGCCATATCCTGAGTAAAGCCGTTGAAATCAACCGCCGGCACAGGGAATTCCCGCCCGACCGTAAACACGTCATCTCGGACCGGAACATTTTCCGGTGGCAACGGGTCAGTCGGACTCACATGGGTATGCACACCAAACTCCGGCACACCACTATGATCCGGATCGTTGTAAGTGGTCTTCGCGCTGGTCACAACATTGTACGCCACTCCGTCAAAACGGATACCTCCATTTGAATGCAGCTGACCATATACCTGCGTACCCGGACCAAAGCGAATATCAGAATTTGCAACCACCGAATAACGCGCCAAAGAAGGCAGACCCATCCGCACTCTAATTATCTTCTCAATACTAGGATCACCAGCCACCCGACCGTTAGACTGAACTGTTACAATGCTCGTACCATTAGCCGGCGGCGTTATTGCGAGCTCAAACTCCCCTATCAGATTGCCACTCTTATCATAGTATGCGTGCACGTATGGACCTTCTTCGCCGGTGCCATCTTGGAAATCATCAGGGTCATGCGCTAAGTGCCACCTATAATACTCAATACCTGCCTCTGCTATCGTAAATGCTTGCGAATTATCTCTGCTTCGAGTAACACCCCGCACATACGCGTCCGTCCACATCACAAAGCCAGCAGCTAATATAATCGCTATAAACCCAACAAGCAAAACCTGAATCGTAAGAGCACCGTCAGAATTTCCAATTTCTAATTTCCAATTTCTAAACAATTTCCAATAATCCAATTTTAAAATTTTTAAAATTGACACATTGTTTGAAAATTGAAAATTGAAAATTGAAAATTTCTTCATCTTATTTATACCGTAAATTACGAATAGTAACCTGATCGCTAACACCAACAAGCGATGGCGAGCTCTGCGTCCCTTGGTTTGCCGTCAACGAAATCCGGATCATCTTCACCTCCAAAATATCAACCGGGGACGCCAGTGGTGCCGAGGCCGTGCTCGTCACCGTATCCGCGTAATACGAAAACACCGGGTCGGCTAAAAACATGTTCTCTACAAGATCATACACTACCAATGAAGAGGTCGCATAACTTAACGGATCACCACTCGGCTTAATAACGCCCTTTCGAAAAACATCTTCATCTAAGTAGTAGTGAACAAGCTCCGCTAAACCATCGGCATCAATGTCGCTATAAAACTGCAAACTCGTACTGGAAACAGTTGCAAGCGGATACGCCCCGATATTAGACTGAGCCGCACTGCGAATCTCCGGAACCATTATTTGAAGCGTCTGCTGGATCTGCTGCTGTGTTGTTAAGCTCTGGCTAAACCGCAAAGAAGCGTCTTGAACGTAACCGATAAAAGCTGTTAGCCCGATAACCACTCCCGAAACAATTGTGATGGCTATCAGGATCTCAACCAAGGTGAAACCGGCCTGAGAATTTCCAATTTCTAATTTCCAATTTCTAAACAATTTCCAATGTTTTAATTTCCAATGTTTAAAAAATTCACTCATTGTTTGAACCTGCCTGCCGGCAGGCAGGAATTTAAAATTGAAAATTCGCATAATTATTGCGGTATTAGAGTTATCTGTTCCTCTTGCCAGTCAGAAGTGACTGAGATCGAACTGGTCGCGTTAGCAAATCCGGATTTAGTGACCGTGATCGTGTAGGTTCCGGCCGAAAGACCATTCCAAAATGCCTGGGCCGGCGGCGTACAACCTGAAGAGAATTTTACGGTCATATCTGTAAGCATCGGCGTTCGCGACGCGTTGAGCGTATTCATTAAAATTCGATAGCGCAGATACTGATTCCCGTCATGAAATAAGCCAACCGCCTGACCGGGCGTTGTGTAATAAGTATTTGCCGTACCATCCGGACCAACAAACATCCAAGTAACCTGGTCATTATTACTCGCGAGTTGAAACCAAAGACTGGTTTGAGACGGCTGCGGATTTGGCGCCCAACTTATGCTATTGAACTGAGTAACCGGCGTGCCAAGATCAAACGCGTTAGACACAAGCCAACTATTAGTACCTGTTGGGTACACTCCCGCGCCAAACAAAGTAAGCTGCCCCATAATGCCCTCAGAATCTATCAAACCATCTTGAGTTATATACTGAAAACCCTGCCAGTCGGTCTGCCCAAAACTCCACTCCCCGGTCTGCTTGGTTTCACTAAAGCCTGCTTTAGTAAGTTGCACCGAGGCCGGCGAGGTAATCGGTAGCCCCGTAGACCCATCAAGCACTGTGACCACCAGCGAGCTGCTGGCCGCCGGCACAAGTACATAGGTCAACTCGGTCGTCGTATCCGGATTCAGTTCAAGCGGAACCATAGGCCACCAACCCGCGGCATCGTAGGCAGTAGAATTCTCTGCTAGGTCATACACATCCCAAGGAAGATCACTTATTGTCTTGTTTCCCGAGCTATTAGTCGTCGCGGGTTGATCATAAAGAAATACATCCGGATCAGAACCGATCAAACGATCGCCTTGATTAGTGAACGAGACTGAAGACACTGCTTGGCAAAAATGGTCCTGACTGGTCAACTCGATAGTGCTGACTTTATCTATCGCAAAACTTATTAAAGTAACATCTTGCATAGATACAGTTGAATGCGGCTGAATCGGGTTTGGATTCTCCGGCGCGTCCGGCAGATAAGTCTGGGCGGAAGAGTACCCCGTTTTCGTAACCGTGATCTCATATCCGTTAACGCTCGGCGGAATGTCAATAAGCTTCAGCTGACCAGCGTTATCCGTGGAATCAATGATTGTCACCGTTGGATCAAGCAAATTATTCTCCACCCGAACATCCGCGTCCGCTACCGGCTCTCCGTTCGCGTCAAAAACATTTATGAAAAGCGAGCCATTGCTGCTGGTCGTTTCCAGATTTTCAGGAGCGACCCAAGTCGTAAACTCCATCTGTTTGAAATTCAAACAGTTCTCACAGTTTATCTGAAGCTCCACAAGCTTATAGTCCGCCGGCGCGGAGTCCGCCGGGTCTCCTTCTACAGTCCCGTCAAAAGCGTCGTCAATATTCCGCACAAACGCGTTTATAGTGAACTCCTTCGCCTCATATAGCTCCGTTCTCTCCTGCAAAAGCAGGCCGGCGGGAGCGCCGCCAACAATACCAACATCGCCGTACTGCAAGCTACGCAAAAACTCTATCTCCCTATCCAAAAGCGACCGCGCCAACGTCCAGTCCCGCGTCCGGTTAATTATTTCCAGAACATTACCAAAAGTGAAGTAGATACCAAAAGTGATCATCATCAAAATAGAAATCCCCATCAGCACCTCAATTAGGGTAAAACCCTTTTGAGTGCTTAGTACGTAGTGTTTAGTACGTATTTGTTTTCCAAGAATTTTCTTCATTTTCAGCAAGTGCCTAAGTACTACGAACTAAGTACTAAGTACTCCCTAGAGCGTTAGCGACTGGGAGATCTGGTAAATAGGCGTAATCACCGAAAGCGCGATAAACCCAACAAGCAAACCCATAAAAAGCAGCAAAAACGGCTCCACGATACTGCTCAAATTCTTTAAGACCTGCTCAACATCCTCCTGATAAAACTCAGATAAATAATCAAGGTTCTCTGTCAGGTTGCCCGTATTTTCACCAACCTGGACCATGTTAGTGAAAATTGGCGGAAAAAGATGAGGGCGCTTTGCCAAATACAAAGAGAAAAACTCTCCTCGCCGCAACGTCTCCCCTGCTGTTCTTAGCTCATGTTGATAAACACGATTCTCAAGAGCGTCCGCAGTAATGTTCACCGCCTCGATTATCTTAACGCCGCTGGCAAGCAAAAGACCCATTATACGACTCATGCTCGCCATGTTCACCTTCCGAGAGATACCACCAACAATCGGTAAGTGCAGCAAAAGATGGTGCCAAGCGTGGCGATAACCCTCCACCCGGTGCAGCAAGATCAAGGCAATAATAACAACCAATATCCCGGTCACAACAAAAAGAGAGTAGCCGGTTAAAAATTCAGAAATGGCAATCAGAAGCTTAGTGGTTATCGGTAGCGTTATCTTCATATTCGCGAAAACAGGCAAGATCTTCGGAAATATTCCAATCATTAATATACCCACAATCACAAGCGTCGCGACCAAAATAACAATAGGGTAGATCATCGCCCCGCGGACCTTCGATCGCAGCTCCCTCTTCTTCTTAAGTTCGCTTGCTAAGTAGTTTAAATTCTCAGTTAGCGTACCGCTACTCTCGCCGACACGCACAATGTTAATAAAAAGCTGGCCAAAGATATTCGCGTACTGCTCCATACTAGCCGACAAAAACATCCCGTTCGCGGTGTCATCCAGTAATCTAGACAAAATAAACTTAAAACTCTTTGAGGTGGACTGGTCGCGGATCAAACGCAAGCTGTCTTGAAGAGACATACCGGACTTTATCCCAATCGCCAAATGACGCGCAAACATGACCTTATCCTCCAAAGAAACATGCATCAAAAAGCCGCCAGAGTTCGCTTTTTTAAGCTGCTCATTCTCCTCTTTATCAGCTGCTTCTTGCGCGGGCGTAATCGCACCCTTCTTTTTTTGAGTTGGCACTGACGCCGGAGCGGGCGCCTTAGGATCAGCAGCTTTTGCAGCAGATTTTACCGCCTGCGGCTTCGCAGACGGCGCCTCCGCGACCACCTTTTTTTTAAACAATTTATTAAAAACTCCCATATCTTATTAAGTTCTAAGATCTAAACTCTAAATAAATTCAAAATCTCAAATTCTAATGTTTAAAACCTTTACTTTTCTTTACTTGGATATTATTTAGGATTTAGAGCTTAGGATTTAGAATTTGCGGCTCCGACGCTTACTCATGAAAAACGCGCAGTATCTCCTCTAATGTTGTAATTCCTTGGACCGCTTTTTCAAATCCATCTTCGGTCATAGTAATCATACCACCTTCAACGGCCGCCGCGCGTATTTCATCCGCGTTTGCACGCTTCATAATCAGATCTCTAATCTTCTCATCAACCTCCAGAACCTCGTGAATACCAATTCGGCTCTTATAACCACTACCACCACAACGATTACAGCCCTCGCCTTTATAGAAAACCCGGCGATCACCAATCAGCTTCTCTGAAAAAGACTGACGCAGCGCGACAATCTCCCCCTCTGACAAAGTGCGCTTCACTTTGCAATCCGAACAGATCATTCGCACCAGTCGCTGTCCAATCGCGACATTCAGCGTCGAGGCTATTAAAAATGGTTCTACGCCCAAGTCTAACAAACGCGGCAAGGTCGTTGGCGCGTCATTAGTGTGCAAGGTAGAAAGCACCAAGTGGCCGGTCATAGCAGCGTTAACCGCGATGCTAGCCGTTTCCCCATCTCGGATCTCACCGATCATCACAATGTTCGGATCTTGCCGCAAAATAGAACGCAATCCGTTAGCAAAAGTCAGGCCTGTCTTCGCGTTCACCTGAATCTGATCCACACCGGTAAGCGAATACTCAATCGGATCTTCAATGGTAATAATGGAAACCGAAGGCTTGTTAAGCTCTTTTAAGATCATGTAAAGCGTCGTCGTCTTACCACTTCCGGTCGGGCCTGTTGCCAAGATAAGACCATAGGGCTTCTTCATCGCCCGCTCGATTTTCTCCAAGTTATGCTCAGACCAACCAAGCTTTTTAAGCGAAAAATCACTCGCGTGGTTCACAAGCAAACGCATAACGCAGTTCTCGCCGTAATAAGTCGGCGCGATAGACACACGCACATCAATAAACGTCTCCTCATTAATAGAAAGACGCATCCGCCCATCCTGTGCCGCTTGGTGCTCATCTGTCCGCAAACCGGAAAGCACTTTTATTCTAGTAATCACCTCCGAGTGCAACTCTTTCGGAAAATCAAACACATTGTGCAAAACGCCATCAACTCGAAAACGAACTCGCAAACGCTCCTCCTCCGGATCAAGGTGAATATCAGAAGCCTCCGAAGTAAAAGCCTGCTGAATAAGCGAATCAACTATTTTAATAACCGAGCGGGCGGGCGGGTGCTTCTGGACCTCACGCTCCAAAAAAGACATATCAATCGCCAAGCTCTCTTCTTGATCAAATGCCTTTTGCTCCGGAAGCGGTGACACAGGGCGCTGTACTGTTGCCATCGCCGCTTGCCCCGAGACGCCAGCAGCGTTTTTCCGGGTCGCTGCCTGTTGTTGCGGTACCTGCTGTTGCTGCAAAGGTTGTTGCGGTTGAGAAGCTTGTTGTTGCACTTGCTGTTGAGACTGCGCCATCTGCGCAGGGTTTACTGGCGGCACAACACCCGCTTGCGGTGAGCTTGCTTGCCCTGAGCCTGCTTGCCCTGAGCCTGTCGAATGGGTCGAATGGGTCAAACCTGCGTTTGTAGCAAGCTGATTCACAGGTTGATTCTGTGCTTGAGAATTACTAGCCGGTTGTGCCTGTTGCTCGTCTGCCATTAAGCTAATAATACCACAAACTAAGACTTCGAGAGTCCCGCCAGAGAGAGTTGGGGTGAGTTATGTTTTTTTATGTAATAACACATGTCACTACACGCGTACTTACATGTGTTACGTAGCACGCTACGTAACAATTTGTCCCTTAAATATACGGCCACCCATTTAAGGGACAATTCCCATAAGCTGACGGCCGTCAGCTTATGGGAATTTAATTAAAAAATGGGCGGCCGCATACTTTTTAAGTATTTCTATTTTGGGGTATTTTTAAACGGCTCACGCGCTCAAAAGGAGCGTATGAGCCTTTGAATATTGAAATTTTTCTCGATTTCAGGCAAACTATGGACACATTGCCGGATGGTGTAACGGTAGCACGTTTGGTTCTGGTCCAAAAAATTGGGGTTCGATTCCCTGTCCGGCAACAATGATCCGTACCACGAAAAGTAGACACAAGAACGCATGTCCACTTTTTGTTTTCTTTTCTTAAGCCAAGCTACACAAATAAAAGAATCGTGCGATTAATCGCACGATTCTTTTATTCCCCTGGCTCAGAAAAAATCAATACCCAAAAGCGGTTAAAACAACTACTCATACCGCAGTGCGTCTATTGGGCTCTTTTTCGCTGCCTGATAAGCAGGATACAATCCAAAGATAAGGCCCACGGCCGCGGACACGCCAACGCCAAGCGCAGCCGCTCCCCATGGGAAAGAAAAGCTCCAGCCGGTTGCCACGGCGCTCGCCAAAACCACTGAAGCGCCAAGCGCCACTAGCGTCCCCAAAATAACGCCAATCACTCCGCCGGCCGCGGTCAGCATAATCGCCTCAAACAAAAACTGCCTAATCAGATCCCCGCGCGTCGCGCCTATTGCCTTGCGCAACCCGATTTCCTTAGTCCGCTCCATCACCGAGACCAGCATGATGTTCATAATGCCAATGCCGCCAACTACCAACGAAATAGCCACTACCAGCGCCAAAAACGCGGTTAAAATAGAAGTTATTGTGGATATCTGGTCCACCAACCCCTGCTGAGTCCGAACAACAAAATCATCATCCTTGTCCGGACCAATATCATGCGTCTCCCGCAGCGTCGCCTGCAAGTCATACACTAACTTATCAATGTTATCAGCGCTATCTCCGCGCACAATTATCTGGGCATAGTAATCCGTACCCGTCAGATACGTCTGCGCCGTGGTGTACGGAATTAGCACCAAGTCATCAAGATTAAAAAAGGCGACGTTGCCCCTCTTTGGGAAAACTCCCACTACCCGAAAGCGATCGTTCTTTATTCTAATCAGTTCGCCCACCGCGTCACTAGCCCCAAACAGATCATTTTTCACGTCCACGCCAATCATCGCCACCCGCGCCGAATTTTCCACATCCACATCCGTAAACGGCACGCCAACCTCCGGATAAATATCAAAAACATCAATGAAGAAGTCCGCCTTTCCGCCAATGATAAAGTCCGGCTTATAAGTCTCTTTGCCGTAAGCCACCGCACTAGAAACCACCACCTCCGGCATCGCGTCCACCAAATTCGGCACATTCGCCTTCTTTAAGATAGCCTCCAAGTCACGATCATTTAAAACCTGCCCAAAAAAGTCCGGCGCGAATGTATCTCCAGTCCCCGGTTGAATAGTAGCCGTCTCCGCTCCCAGCGCCTCAAACTCACCCACAATCAGATCCTCCGCACCCTGGCCAAGCGTCATCACAACAATAATCGCCGCCACACCAATCACAATTCCCAAAATAGTCAGCACGCTACGCGATTTGTGCGTACTTAATCCCTGCAACGCGGTTTTTAATAAATGCTTAAGTGACATAATCTATTTACGAAAACCTTCCTTAGCCTGACGTCGAGTCTTCACTTTTGCATCACTTTCTATCTGACCATCCTTAATCCGAATAATTCGCTGCGCATGCTCGGCTGTATCCGTCTCATGCGTGATCAGCACGATGGTATGCCCAAACTTAGAGTGCAACGTCTGCAGCTCCGCCATCACCGCCCGACCCGATTCGCTGTCCAAATTCCCGGTCGGCTCATCCGCAAAAATAACATCCGGGCTGTTCACTAGCGCTCTGGCCATCGCTGTTCGCTGCTTTTCTCCTCCGGAAAGCTTATGAGTCTCAAAGTCCAACCGATGGCTAAGCCCCACTATCTCCACCACCTCTTCAACTCGTTTTTTCCATTTTGCCTCCGGCGTATCTGAGTACATCAGCGGCAAAATAACATTCTCATATACGGTCTGGCGCGGCAGTAAATTAAACGTCTGAAAAACAAAACCCATTCCCTTGTTTCTCTCCCGCGCTATCTCGTCCGAACCATAATCTTGGTAACGCCGCCCATTAAAACGGTACTCCCCGCTAGTGTGTGGCAGTAAAAACCCAAGAATATGCAACAGTGTAGACTTACCAGAACCCGATGGACCCATGATGGAGACGAACTCTCCTTTATCAATACTAAAAGTCAGGTCATGCAAAACATGCGTCTCTATCTCATCGCCGTAAAATATCTTATTTAGATTTTCAACTTCAAAGAGCGCCATACTGTTCAAGCGCCTCTTCGTCAATAAAGGTCACCACCTCGTCGCCCTCTTCTAAACCACTCCATATCTCTACAAATCCATCCGATCCCCGCAGCCCTGCCTCTACATCCACCTCCACAAGCTTTTTACCGCCACCTGCCCCGTACCCCCTGGCGTCGGGGACCAGCGTCCGCACAAACGTCCTCCCGCCGCTTCGGATAAGCGCCCGCGCCGGAATCGCCAATACGTCTTCACGAGTCTCGGCACTTATCTCCACGTCTGCTGACAAACCAGACCGGATCCGCGGATCACTTTCCTGGAATACCAACGTTGCCTCAAATGCCGGTACCCCCTCTATATTTTTTGCTACCTGTGAAATTGATACCAGCTGCACCTCAAAAACCTCATCATTATATGCGTCAAACGTCACTCTTGCCTTATCGCCAACATCCACATTCGCGATATCTGCCTCCGGAATGGGTACGATTATCTCAAACCTTGCTTTAGATAATAAAGACACCACCGCCGTACTTGGCGAAATTATCTCACCAACGGAAGTGTCCACATCCGTCACAACTCCGGCAAACGGCGCCCGTAGCACCCGCTTGGCGATCTCTGCTCGGATCCCGGTTACATCTGCCTGCGCCCGCTGTAACTCTGCAGCCGCAATAGACTGACCAACATTTTCTTTTAAGCGCGCCTGCGCGTCGGTAATAGCGCTCTCCCGTGTTCTCAGTGCTTCCTGGTACGCATTATAATTTGTCGCATACACACTACTCTTGGTATTTGGAATATTCACATCCCAGGCCGTATCATCATACTCCGCTACTCCATCGGGAAAACTCACAAATAAACCGCGTGTTCCCAAAGCAGTCGGCCCGGTATCACTTATCTCTAAGCGGTCTGTTTTTTCCAAACCAAAGGTATAAATATCATAACTCGTGTTATTTTCCTGTTTTTTTACCCGTAACTTATACGCTCCTTCCGGACCATTATAAATACCTGTAATAATTGGCGCCGTCTGCGTATAAGTATCCTTATTCGGATCCGCCGACAAAGCACCAAGTAGCAAC
Organism: Candidatus Harrisonbacteria bacterium CG10_big_fil_rev_8_21_14_0_10_49_15; assembly: GCA_002773415.1. Lineage (GTDB taxonomy): Bacteria > Patescibacteriota > Minisyncoccia > UBA6257 > 1-14-0-10-44-23 > 1-14-0-10-49-15. Next base: position 23,892 of record PFBD01000025.1, read on the forward strand.
TTACTGTACGCGCTAGCCACCAACGCATCCTGCTTTTTAATAACCTCGCTAAGGTTCACCCCCGTATTACTCATCTCCGCCTTCTTAATAGCCACAGTTGCCTCCGCCTGAGCCAGATCCGCGTACAGACTGCCTGAATCTAGCGAGATAAGCGCGTCGCCTGCCAAAACCTCGGCCCCGGCATTATGATAAACACGAGCCACTCGGCCGGAAACCTCAAAACCAAGTGCCGCCTCTTGGGCTGCCTCCACCCGCCCGGTCTCATCCACCACCTGCGACACTGTCATTCTTTCCACACGCCGGGTCTCAATCGTTCCCGCTTCTTTCCGTCCGTCGGAGAGCAACAATAAAATAATGACCGCCGCAACAACGATCACTGATATATACACCTTAGGCTTCTTTAAAAAGGCGATTATTTTCATACAATACCAATATTATCGCACGAACTCAAACTTCTTTCAAAGCAAGCCTAACTAGCTCTCTTTTTTTGCGCCGCCACGTGCTCAATCGCTTCCTGAAGCACCGACTGCACCTGATCAAACAATCGCTGACGTTGCTTTTCAGTCAAGTTGCCAATCGGAACATCGCCATTAAGCTCAGCCGCCACCAATATCTTAGTGGCGTATTCGTTCCCGATACCGGCAAGATCCTTTTGATCAGCTAAAAACGAGCCCACCTGCTTTCGCTTCTTGCCATCCAGCAACTTAAAAAACTCCGCCCGCGAAAGAGCCAGCGGCTCCGGCCCCATCTTCGCCAAGGTCGCTATTGAATCCACATTTTCCACCCAGTAAACCTTCCCTAACTTCCGCTTACTTAATACTCGCAGCTCATATTCGTTATCCTTCATATACAAAATGAAAACAGCATACTTAGAAACTTCCTCATCTCGCTTTACTACCTTTCCGTAACTCAACCAGCCGGTCGCGCCAAAATGCAACACTAACTTATGCCTGTTCGCATCCGTTTCCAAAATTAAAAACTTTCCGCGTCGGGTCGCGTCGCGAATAGTCGCGCCGACCAACTCGCTCTTCAAGCGTTTAGCCGAAACTCCCCGTAACGAAGAAGCGTGAAGGCACTCTACCGCGCTGATCTTTTGGTTCAGAATGGTCCGCTTCACATACTGTTCAAAATAAGTAACTTCCGGTAACTCTGGCATTCTCTAACCGTAGCTTTAAAATAATGAAACAGTCATGAAAGCAAGGAACGATACTGTGTAAGAATTTTACGCCCAAAACGTTATATACTGGAATTACCAACAATTCATACAGTTTTCAGAATCACTATGAAAAAAACTCTTGCCACTCTCGGTGGCGCCGCCCTTATTATTCTTATCGCCATTCTCGCCCTCCGCAATCCGTTAGTTGATAATAAATCTCCAGAAAACGAGCTAGCTGACTACTGGCAGAATCAGCTGATAACTCTCGGCATAGCCGACATCGGCCAACCCATTGAAGGCTTTGATGACCAACTCTTGATAATGGCCTTCCCCGGCCTCCTTCCCATGGACTTTGACAGCGTAGCCGCGCGCGAAGGCCACTATGAGTTCACCGCCAGCGAAAGCATATTTGTCCGCGGCCAGCAGATGCCAATCAGCTCGGCTGAACGAATGATCACTGACGCCGGCTTTGCCACCTTGCTTGCAAACGTAAGCGAGCGGCTGAATATCGATCCGCAGACTGAAGCCGATATTGATGCGCTGATTAATAAACTCAACACCGCCGAGCGAATCACAGCTAAAATAGACCAAGGAGTAAGCACTCTAGGCGTAAAAGTCACCCCACTCGCAATCATAGAAGACAGCCGCTGCCCCATTGACGCGCAGTGCATCCAAGCCGGCACTGTCCGCGTCCGCGCACAACTGCAAAGCGGCCTTGGCGCGGCAGATCAAATTTTTAAACTAAACCAAGCAATCACCACCGAAGCTGAAATAGTCACGCTCATTCAAGTCACCCCCCAGCCGGCAAGCACCGTTACTATCACTCCCGGCGAATACGAATTCGTATTCCAAATCCAATACCGCCCGGAAGCCATCTAATCTAATGACGTAAAACCACTCACACAACATACTAACATACTCCAGTATGTTAGTATGTTGAATTTTGATAATAATTACTTAGCCTGGCGGATCTTCACTGACCAGTCCGGCGCATCCGCATACTGCTCAGCTCGCTCATTAATGCGGTATTTTTGCCGCAACTCTTCCAGCGACACTGAGTTATCTATTAAACCTATATCATGCGCCAACTCGTCCGAGTACGCCGGCATCAGCACCTTTAAACTAAAGGGTATTCGGCCCGGCACAATCTCGTTCACATGGCTGACGATGTTTGTGGTGCAAGTGCTTGTCAGCGTATTATAAAATTCCGGCTTTGTCGCCAGCTCATTTGCCCGCTCCAGCATAGAGACAAATAGCTTACGCATATTCTCTTTGCTAGTAATAACCGGATACAAAAACACGTCATCCTTGCGATAGTTAGACCGCAGTTTAATCACATCCTGCTCGTCAGCAATCACATACACCAGCTCATACTGACGCAGCAGTCCTTTCACCGCCGAGAACGCCTCCCCTTTTTCTTTACGGATCTCTGCCGAAATTGCCACATAATCACCCCCTTCAAACCCAAATGAAACAAGCGTATGCGCCGCGCCCGCGCCATAACCGGCAAATGGCTCTACCATGTACCAAACAGACTCCAGCTTACTTAGGTCATATGTCTTGTCGTAGTAGCGGATGTCATAATCCGTGGTCGAGCGATAATCAATATTACGAATATTCGTAATCTGCACCAAGTCACCTCCAGCAGAAAACTCTACTGTTGCCAGCACCGCCTGATCTGGAGCCCAGTCTCTAGTCAAAGACGGCCGGCGTACAACTATCAACACCAAATACGCCAAGACCAGCAGGCCAAGCAATATCAACGCATACTTCCCAATTCTCTTCACTATTCTCATCTACTTAGTATACCCCATCACTACACCCCACAGCTTGCGCCGCCAGCTGACTTTGGCTTAACCTCGCTCAGCACACGCTGGTATCCACTGGCGCTAAAGTATTCTTTACCCAACAACTCTTCAACTGGCAAATCCTTAACTATCTTTCCCTGTATAGCCAGGTACTGCTCCACCACTGCAAACTGTTGCGGAAACCACAACCGCTGCGCCCCTAGCGCAGCCTGATACAACTCGTTTTCACTCGCACCTTGACTCGCCAAAAGCTCTAATAATCCTAACATGGCCATGCCGTGATTGCAGTCTGGAAAATAAGTTGGGTTGTCACAGCACGGCCGGTAAATAGTCTTACTTACCTTTTCAACCAGCGCCTGCTGACCATCCGTCAGGACTACAAAAGGAAACTCGCTGTAGTACTGCATGGGGTCTCCTTTAGCTAAGCTCCAACCACCCGTTGCCGCAAAATTACCCGCTCCACCATAACGCGGATCAACCATCGGCCCCTCTTCTAAGATCACGTTCTTATTTGCCAACCCAAACGCCCAAAGCGCGTTCAGTACCATATCCGCGTTCTCCGCAGTCATCACTAGCGGCGCGTCAGTATTCGGACTTAACACCGCATCCACAGACTCCTGCCTACTCGGATACAAACTACGAAACGCCGGCTCATCAATTACGCCATACTCCACCAGCTGTGCTCCCATCCCAGCCCACGGAATCGCCACCTCTGCAGGAGCCAAGGCAACCGGCTCTTGCCGCTCTATCGGTCGACTGCCAACTAGGAACCCAGCTATCCCAATCAGAATCAGTAACCCGCCAACTGTTATCACTTTTTCTTTATTCATCATTTTAATCTACCAGTTACGACAACACTCAATAATTTTCTTCACTAGCGTACCATTGACGCGAACCAAAGCGATCAAGCCAAACAACAACCAAAGACCAACAAGCAGCAACACAAGATCTATCTTCACTGACCAAACAGCAACCTGATAGGCAGCAATCGCCAGGGTTAGAAATATCGGTAGCTTAAAGAGCGCCAGCTTTTCTTGACGCGCCAGCCAGTAGTATCCTCCGGTGGCCGAAGCACCAAGCAGTAGTGCTAGCAGGGTCTCATTTACTTCTACATCAGACAACCGAAAAACAACCAAGCCGGCCCAGGTCGTACTCACAGCCGCGCACAACACGCACCACTGCTGGCTCCTGGATTTGACCAAGAGCCAGACAAAGAACAAAACGACTACCGCGCCGAAAACAAATATTTCCATCATAACAACTCAAAAAGCACTGCCGCGATCAGCAGTAAAATAAATGTTAAGCTCACGCCCTGATACGGCAGCCGCTTGCCATCGCGCCACTTCGTTACCCAGCCACTCACACTCGGCACGACAAGAACCAGCACACCGCCGATGATGGAACCAACCAAAAACATATCCGCGATATAGGTCCGGTTTAAGAGCGATCCATACTCCCCGCCAAGTGAGATATACCAAGAAAAGTATCCGGCTTCCATAATCGGCAGTAGTGGCAACACGGTCAACAAGAACGACGCAACTGCCAACAGCAACGCTTGGTAGCGCACATACTCCTTCTTCAGTAATCGGCTGAACCAAAGCCCGAGCGCCACGGCGAAAGCGCCGATGAACACGCCGACTGCCGCCCCGCCTACTCCCAGCGAAGTCGCAATCACGGCCGCAAATCCCGCGCCAACCGTGCAAAGAGGACAATGCGCCAAGGCCAGCCGAGGCAGCAGTAAACAGCCTACTCCGGCAAAACCAATTATTAGTTTACGCATAGGATTAAAATCGCATAAACTCTCGCATCATGCCGACCCGACCCCCCTCAATTGAATCATACATCAAACCATGGATCTGAAACGAGCCCTGTTTCGCGCCCGGCATTCCCGGGCTACCGCTCGGCATTCCCGGCAAGGCAATCCCGCGCAGGTCCTCCGGCCGCTCAGCTAGCAACTTCTCAATCACCTCTAACGGCATATGACCTTCAATCACATAGCCATCAATCATAGTTGTATGACAACTCATCATCTCCTGCGGAATCATGTGCTGAGCCTTAATCTCATTAATGTTAGACACAACACGATCATCCACCTCGTATCCCTTCCGCTTCAAGTAAGCTACATATTGACTGCAGCAGCCGCAGGTCGCCTCTCGATACACCACCGCCTCATGCGCCTGTGCCTGAGGCGCGATCTGCTGATCGCCGCCGCCGAACAGAACAAAGACCAAACCAATAACTACCACGAATCCGATACCAAATACCATTTGTTTAGACATAGCAAAATAAAAGAATTACAGATAAAACAACATTACGACCCCGCCACGGCGGGGTCGTAATGTTGTGGCTACCGCAATCCGTCCGGCTGCGCCTCCAATAAAGCTAACCAAGAGCGCAAATATTCAAAAAACGTTATCTTTGCTTGGACAAGTCCCTCTTTCTGAAAAAGTCCGGGCGGCGAATCCAAATTACCTTTACCGCCACTCATCCAAGCCCAAAACAAAAGTACCCCTAAAAGTACCAGTGAAGCAACCATGCCGCCGCTAGTCAACTGTTGCGTAAATCCGTGATGAGCGACCTGAGCCAGCGCATTATCAGTCGGCGCACACTCTTTACCAAATAGGAGCGCGGCAATGCAACCCGGCTCGGCCCCGTGGTGGTCAAACACACTAACCATTAGCACGCCAAAAATTACCACAAAGGCGAAACCAATCAAGACTGCAAAAGCTGCGCTTCTTTTCATATATTTATCTATATCACTGTATCTGTTTTTCCACAATCAGCTCTACTTCCGACGTCCACTTAGTAGTCCCGGATACATAATAAAAAGTAGCGCGAGCGGTGCACCCCAATTTGAGAAGCGCTCCACAAAGTCCCAAATAGGATCGCCGCCCAACGGACGCAAGAAAGCCGTCCATAGAGCCCAAATAAACATCCAGGTCAGAATCGTCTTGTTCGGCCGCCAAAGAACCCAAATAGCAAGAGCGATATCTACTATCCCGATAATAGGCATCAAAGTCATGGCCAGCTCATTATCTATACCAACCGCGCTAAAATACTTTAGCCAGCCAGCCTTCTGCTGCAAGGCAAAGACACCGTGCCCAAGAAACTCTCCGGCGACCGCTATTCGTAAAACCCACTCCGCCACCTTTATATTTTTCATATAAATATCAACTTAATGATTGATTCCTTAATAATACTGCGTTTATCGCCACAACAACAGTGGATACACTCATTAAGACCGCGGCCAAAGCCGGCGAGAGCACCACACCAACCGAATAAAGCACTCCCGCGGCCAGCGGTAAGGCAATGATGTTATAGCCGGCCGCCCACCACAAATTCTGAATCATCTTCCGATAAGTCAACTTACTCAAACGAAAAATCTTCGGAATATCTAACGGATTGGATCGCATTAGGATTATTCCGGCCGACTCAATAGCCACGTTTGTCCCGGCACCCACTGCTATACCCACGTCCGCCTGCGTCAGCGCCGGCGCGTCATTTATTCCGTCGCCTACCATTGCAACGCGCTGACCGCGCGCCTGCAACTCCTTCACCTTATCCGCTTTATGCTCCGGCAACACGCGGGCGAAGTACTCATCAAGCCCCACCTCTTCCGCCACCCACTTAGCCACCTCCTCCGAGTCGCCGGTAATCATCGCTGTCTTTACCCCCAATTTTTTCAGCATCGCCACCGCTTCTTTTGACTCCGCCCGAATAACATCCGCTAACCCCAACGCACCAACAAGCACTCCCTCTTGAACAACATAGATTATTGTCTTACCTGCGTTTGCCGCTGTCTTTATTTTTTCTTCCATCTCGCTAGACACGTTCGCGCCTGCCTCTTCCAAAATAGCCTCACCACCAACAAAGACTGTCCGCGAGTCTACTTTCCCGCGCACCCCTTTACCCGCTATTCGCGCAAATTCAGTAACCTCGGCTAGAGACAAAGAACGGCTCTTCGCGCTTGTCACAATCGCCCGAGCAATAAAGTGTTCAGAGTGACTATCCACGGCCGCTGCTAACACCAACACCTCATCCTCTCCTCTGTCATTTACGGCCCAGATATCAGTCACACCATAACTGCCCTCAGTCAAAGTTCCGGTCTTATCAAACAAAACCACATCAACTTCGCGCGCCGCCTCTAGTGCCCGGCGCTCTCGGACCAGCAAACCATTTTGCGCCGCCTTGGTCGTGGAGATACTGGCCACTAGCGGCACCGCCAAACCCAATGCATGCGGACAGGCAATGACCAGTACCGCCACCACTCGTGAGACCGCAAACGGCACGCCCAAGTCAGTCAGCAGCCAAGCAACCAAAGTTACTGCTCCCGCAGCCAAAGCAATAAAAGTTAGCCAACGCGCCGCCCGGTCCGCCACCAGCTGCACGCGCGACTTGGACGCCTGCGCCTGAGCAACCAAACGCATCACTCCGGCCAAAAACGTCGCCTCGCCAATTTTGGTCACCATTATTTCCAGCGAACCATCTTTGACAATGGTCCCGCCGATAACCTCGCCACCTTTCTCTTTCTTCACCGGCCGACTCTCGCCCGTAATCATAGACTCATCCACATCCGACTCGCCGCGCTCAACCACTCCATCAGCCGGAACGCGTCCACCCGGACGAACTTTAACCACATCCCCTTCTTTTAACTCAGCAAGCGGGACAATCTCAGTTTCAGCCGTGGCGCTACCCTTACCTCGTAACTCGTTACTCGTAACTCTTTCTACCGTATCCGGCAGTAATTTTGAAAGTTCTTTTAAAGCACCATGCGCTCCGGTAACCGCTCGCATCTCCAGCCAGTGTCCCAGTAGCATCACTGTGATCAGGGTTACGAGCTCCCAATACAAGGCCATGCCCGGCGCGCCAAAAGTCACGGCCAAACTATAACCATAAGCCACGCTTATAGCCATGGAGATGAGCGTCATCATCCCCGGCGCCCGACCGCGGATCTCCCGCCAAGCGCTGATGATAAAGATCCAGCCGCCATACCAAAACACAACCGAACCCAACACAAATGGCAGATACTCCGATCCCGGGAACTCCGGCGCCATCGCGCCAAACAAGATCTCGCTAATATCTGAATACGCCACCACCGGAATGGTTAAAATAAGGCTCACCCAAAACTTGATCTTAAAAATATTCTTTGAGTGCCCCGTGTGCTTGTCGTGATTACTCCTAGTTTCTAGCTTCTGTTTTCTAGTTTCTTTTATCAATGCCATCCCGCACTCCGGACACATCCCCGGCTGATCCGAAATAACCTCCGGATGCATCGGACAAGTATACCTCTTTGCAGAAGCAACCTCCTTGCTAGTCCATACGTCTTCCTTTCCACCGCAACAAGAGCCATCTCCGCTCTGCATTTTACTCTTAACGCTTTTCTGCTTACCACCCATCACCAAGCTCATCCCGCACTCCGGACATAAGCCCGGAATCTCGGAAGTAACCTCCGGATGCATGGGGCAAGTATATAATTTTTTCTGTTCCATAATATATAAGAGTTTTACTGCCCAAGCGGTACAACAAGGGTCCAAGGGAAATCGAACGTATTAGAAGCGTTATTAATAGTAAGCACTAATGACATGACCGGCGGACCATCAACTGCAAAACTCAAGGTGCCTTGGCGATGGTGTCCACCCGGAGAATCGCCCTGCCAGCTTAGCGATTGATACACCGAGTCGGAGTCAACAACCAGTTTTGCCGAGGCAGGCACGTCAATATCTAGCGACCCGTCATGAGTATCCATTTCTATAGTAAAATCAACCTGCCCCGCTCCCACCAAAATTGGCGTAGCTTGAATCGTAATACCGTCATGCGTACGCGAAAACGTCGGCAACGATTCCGAACTACCTATTGAACCCGGCTCCACCACAGCACGCATCTCAGCTACAACAAACGCGGCCACGACAAGTGCCAATATAATACCTACAAAAATGATGGTCCTTTTCATAACGCTCTAATAATATATATCTTTCTGCCAATATACGCGATGCCGCCAAGATTAAGCGCGATGCCAACCCAAAATAATTGGATATGATACTGAGCCGCAAGCGTAACCAGCCCGGCCGCGCCTATAAGTGGTAACAAGTTGGCCAGATAATGCGTACAGCATGAGAGCATGGCTACCGTTGAGGTAGTCCCGGTCACTCCCAGTACTTTACCTGTTCCTAAACGGACCATCTCTCTCAAATAAACATACAGCCCCACCTGAATGCCAAACCCAGCCGCTAAACTAAGAATGAAGTACTTGGCGCCACTAAACTGCGCCTGCGCGTAACCAAAACCGGAAAGAAGAGTCAGTGCCGAAAAGTATACCCCTAAAAGTGCCGTGGCACCGAGGCCACCCCAAAAAATAGGGGCTTTATACCTTCCATTCATGAATCTATTTTTTTATGTTGTTAAACAACACCGCAAACAATCCTACCACCAAGAAAACAATCAAATTCCAAAAAACCAATCCGGCCACAAAGTTGCCCAATCCAAAAACGCTATCCCAACCGGTCATACGCATATGCAAGCTATACTCCATAAACCACGGCCGCGCTCCGGAAAAAATCGCCAAAAATCCATAGCAAACAACATATACAATGCTTATCCAAGCCGCTGTTACCCTAAGAAGATGTTTAGTATTAATCATATTTTGATATTATTAACTCCTCTCCGACCTTTTAACCGTACTCACATAATCTACTACGTCAGCCAACTTCTTCTCCACCTCCTTCGCGATCTGCGCCAGATTCGCGTTATCTATCATCGCCATCGCCACGGTCGGCTTAATAGCGGAAACAATAATCTCGCCGTCCTTCTCATACACAATAACGTTACATGGCAACAGCAACCCAATCTCCAGTTCTGCCTGCAAAGCCTGATACCCGAACTGCGGATTGCAAGCTCCTAAAATAATATAACTATCAAAATCAACCTCTAACTTTTTTTTAAGCGTCTGTTTCGCATCTATTCTCGTTAAAATACCAAACCCAAACTCTTGCAAAGCCTCTTCTACTCTGCCAACCACTGCCTCAAATGAACCAGCAACTTTTCTTGAATATCCGTACTTCATATACCCTATTTCTTTTTGGCTAATTTATAAAGCTTCACCATCTCACTGGTCGCCAGCTTAGCCTTACCCGAGCGCATCTGATGCGCCACGTGAGTTGCCAAATGACCCTCCAACACTAAATCTTCAACGCCCGATAACGCCTGTTTTACAGCCAAAGACTGCGTAATAACATCCACGCAATAGGTATCTTCTTCAATCATCTTCTGCAATCCCCGAACCTGTCCCTCAATAATCTTTAACCGACGCATGGCTCGCTGTTTGGTTTTTTTGTCCATATTCACAGTATACCCCTAGGGGGTATAAAAAGTCAACCCCCTCCTCTCTGGCTACATTTATGCGGTATCATTATAAAGACATGCCCTCCTCTTTTCGCCAAGCATTAAAAAAGGCCCTGACTGATAACCGAGCAGATGCATTTCTGGTTTTTAACCAAGAAGGCTCCGGTCAGCCCATCACCCGCTACCTCACCGGCTTTACCGGCTCCTTTAGTATTTGTGTTGTCAATCAAAAACAACAAATCTTACTTACTGCCGCTCTTTACCAAGAACAAGCTCGCCACCAAGCCCCAAACTGGGAAGTTCGCGTCATCAAAGACCGCTCCCTTAATCAGGCTCTCTCTAGCATTTTTTCTAATACTAAAAGTAAACAAGTTCTTATTGACAGCCAGATAACCAGCTTTGGCCAGGCCCTACTCATTAACAAAATCCCCCGCCTTCAAATAAAATCTGCGCCCGGCCTAAGTCAACAACTTCGCATCCCAAAAACAGAAAGCGAACTACGCCTTCTTAAAAAGGCGGCTAGCATCAGCCATAAATCATTTCGCCAGCTTTTACCACATATTAAACCGGGAGCTAGTGAGCAGTCTATCGCCGCCCGCCTGGAGTGGCTCTTAAAAGAAAACGGCGCGGACGGCAGTGCTTTTTCACCAATTATCGCCTCTGGAAAAAACAGCGCTCTTCCACACGCTGAACCAAACACAAAAAAAATAAAGAGTGGCGAACCAATCGTCATTGATTTTGGCGCTCGCTACCAAGGCTACAACGCCGACATCAGCCGCACCATCTGCCTTGGCCAGGCACCAACCAAGATCCAAGAAATCTATGACATCGTCCGCACCGCCCAAGCCAAAGGAGTTGCTAAGGCTAAGGCCGGCATGACCGGCAAAGAATTGGATAGCGTTTGTCGCGACTATATCACCGCTAAAGGTTACGGTGATTCCTTTGTCCACAGCACTGGTCATGGCCTCGGCCTAGAAGTCCACGAGCTGCCAACAGTCACGCCAAGTAACAACAATCCCTTGCCTGAAAATAGCGTTGTCACTATTGAGCCTGGGATATATCTGCCAGGGCTTGGCGGCGTACGCATCGAAGACGCAGTCGTTCTCAACAAAAATGGGTGTTATAATTTGAATCAAAGACTACCTCGCACTCTCTAACTATTCTCTTCTTTCCCAAAAACAAAGGTCGATTAACAAAAAAAACAAAAAGTGGATTCTCGCGTTCGCGGGAATGACAAACAAACGTATGCAACAAACACACTTTGAAGATCCTCCAATTACAAAGTTTTTCTTTGCCAATTCCAAAATGGCTTGGCTCTGGCTTCTAGTCCGCCTTTATGTCGGCTACGCCTGGCTAACCGCTGGCTGGGGTAAAATTGGCAGCCCAGCCTGGACCGGAGACTCTGCCGGTGCTTCTATTGAAGGATTTGTCACTAGAGCTTTATCCAAGGCCGTCGGCGACCACCCTGACGTTACCGGCTGGTACGCCTGGTTTTTAGAAGCCGTCGTCAACCCAAATGCAAGCGCTTGGGCTCACGCTGTCGCCTATGGAGAATTCTTAGTCGGCGTCGGTCTTATCCTGGGCGCGCTGACTGGTATCGCCGCCTTCTTTGGACTAGTGATGAACTTAAGCTTCCTATTAGCAGGAACAGTCAGTTCCAACCCGGTTCTCTTTACCTTGGCCATACTGCTGGTCCTAGCCTGGAAAGTCGCCGGCTACTACGGCGTAGACAACTATCTCTTGCCTGCCCTGGGAACTCCCTGGCAACCCGGACACTGGTTCAGACGTCGCTAAACGGAAAAAAAAGGGGGGGGTAAAATGAGGACATGACCCTTTCTTTAGAGGTCATGTCCTCATTCTAGATTCTGACTTCTTCTTGTCTTCCGTAGAATGTTTCACCGCCAGTTCCAGATTTTTCTGTCTATACACCCTAGCCCACGGCGAATTCCAACGAGCCTCGCACTCCCCTATTCGGCGAACCGCATCCTTATAATCAACTCGCTGAAAATGTTTTGTTTCCATAAAAAATTAAATGGTTATTTTCTACAACCACAATCTACCAAAGCAGTAATGACGATTCCATGAAACAATACCTTTATCGTCCATGGTAGCGAGGAAAGCGCACTCCCACACTAGTTCCCTGCCCAACCACGCTATCTACTGAAACTCGAGCTCTATGTAACCGAGCTATGGCTCTCACTATAGCCAAACCAAGCCCGGCGCTTTCTTTTCGCTTCTTCAAAACATTACTACCGGCATAAAACGGCTCAAAAATATGAGGCAGATCAACGGCACGAATACCAACGCCGGTATCCGCGACGCTCATCTTGATGCCCCCATCCTCGCCACGAACAATCTTTACCCGAATCTTACCGCCGGCCGAATTAAAACGAATCGCATTCTTCAATAAATTCAAAACAAGCTCCTCAAGCGCAGTCGCATTCCCACGAACAACCGCACCATCCACGTCTTCAAAAGCCAAAGCTATTCTCTGTCGATGTGCATCTTCTTCAACCAGACGCAAGGCCTTCCGAGCTACCCGAGACAAGTTAACCTGACTCAACTGCAAAGAGGCGAGCCTGGTTTCAAGTTCTGAAAAATTAAGCAAAAATTGAATAATCTGCGCTGATCTATCCACCTCCTCAAGATTACTTCTACTAATTTCTAAAAGTTCTCTCTTCGTAATCATATCTCCCTGTAGAAGAGCTGCTTCAAGCTCCGCCTTCATAATTGAAAGTGGAGTCCTTAACTCGTGAGAAATATTTGCGATAAACCTCTTCCGCTCCTGCATACTCCGCTGAAGCGGCCGCAACGTAAGCACGGAAAGAAAATACGAAATGACTATCAAAGCGCTAAAAATGATAAACCGAACCAGCAACGATACTTCGCCGATGGCACTCACCAGATCATTCGCGATATTCGTCACTACTGCCGCGGGTAGATTATGCCCACCCACAATTCCCTCTGTC
>PFBD01000013.1 GCA_002773415.1 Candidatus Harrisonbacteria bacterium CG10_big_fil_rev_8_21_14_0_10_49_15
AAAGCGAATCAACCGGAACTATAAGCGCCAACACCTGGACCCATGTAGCAATGGTCTTTGACTTTGCTTCCGATCGTACCAGGCTCTACTTCAATGGATCTGAAGACTCCGAACATACCGACCTCTACGACAACACATTCACTTATACAGGCACACCAACTGTTAGCGATGCGATTGGACAGAAACTCGCAGGAGGTACCGCCTTCAACGGCCAAATAGACGAATTTCGTATCTACAACCGCGGGCTCACAGCAGCCGAAGTAACTGCCTTATACAACTCAACTGGTATATCAAAGGCAAACACAGCCCACCGCACCGCTTTAACCGACGGTCTCGTGGCGTATCACACCTTTGACGGCCCATACCTAACGACTTCTGCGTCCACCGATTTGAGCGGAAACGGCAATACAGGCACTATCACCGGAAGCGTTACACCTACGACTGGAATACTGGGCCAAGCGGCCTACTTTGAAGGCTCCTTTAATAACTACCTTCAAATGAGCTCAGATTCGAGCCTAGACATCCTTGGAGGGGCATTCAGCGTTTCGGTATGGGCGAAGTGGAACGATACAGATGGTGGTAAGGCAATCTACAACTCCGCCTCCTCTACGACTGGATTTCTACTTACAACTGATTCGGTTACCGGAGCCGGATACCTAACCTACGCCTACGCCTCCTCCGGCACACCGTCAAATATACCCCAACTCTACACCTGCGGCGCCGGAACCTATAACGACAACCAGTGGCACCATATTGCCTTTACAAGAGCCAGCGATGACACCCAGACCCTTTATGTAGACGGCACATCTATAACCTGCTTGTATGATGACGGCCTAGGAAGCGCCACCAACGGTTACTATATAGGCTATGGCCTTGGCGACTGGCAGGGGGGTATTGACGAATTCAGAGTCTACAACCGCGCGCTATCAACCGACGAGGTCACACAACTTTACAACCAGGCCCGCTAATTCTCCCTTTGGAAAAGGGAGTACCGGCTTTAGCCGGGGAGGGATTTCCGGAAGCAAAAATCCTCATTCGCCTACGGCGCCACCTCCTTTAAGAAAGGAGGAATAGCAGCGAATTCTCCCTTTCCTAAAGGGAGGGGACCGCTTGCGGTGAGGGATTTGAAACTTGTTTATGAAATTGCATTATGGAGAAAATTTAAAGCCTTTAGCTCGTAACCTGCGCAAGTCTGGTAATCTTTCGGAAGTAATTCTTTGGAATGAGTTAAAACAGGATAAGTTAGGTTATCGTTTTTTGCGGCAGCGGCCGATAGATAGATACATTGTTGATTTTTATTGCGGTGAATTAAATTTAGCGATTGAGATTGACGGAGCGGCCAGTCACGATACTAAAATTGAAAAGGATGTCGAAAGACAAAAGAATCTTGAATCGCTTGGCGTCCGAGTTTTGAGGTTTAATGATAAGGATGTTAGATATAATCTAGCGGGCGTAATACAGAGTATAAAATCAGAAATCCTCTGAGAATAAATCCCTCCCCGCCAAAGGCGGTACTCCCTTTAGGAAAGGGAGAATCACCACCGAAATCTGCCGCGAATTCTCCCTTTCCTAAAGGGAGGGGACCGCTTGCGGTGAGGGATTTATGCAGTGTCATCCCGGGCTCGACCCGGGATCCAGGAAAAAGATAGATTCCGGCTCAAGGCCGGAATGACAAACGCCTCGGGATCCAAGAATGAAGCAAGATAACCCAAATTTTATGGCTCACACGTTCAAAAAGTAACGTATGAGCCATAAAATTTGCTATAATATAACCATGTTCAAACCAGTCAACAATATCAGCTCGAGTTTGAAAAATTCATAAATTATGACATTTATTCATTGTTTGAACCTGCCTGCCGGCAGGCAGGAATTGGAAATTGGA
>PFBD01000030.1:0-8362 GCA_002773415.1 Candidatus Harrisonbacteria bacterium CG10_big_fil_rev_8_21_14_0_10_49_15
GTTTCCGCGTACCAGTTTTTTATACATAGCGGTTTCTCTGGCTTTAATTGCTTGGCTGATTGGCGCCATGCGTTCCGGGCAGATTGCGCTAAGGCAGAACTGGCTTTTGTGGTCTTTAGCCGGCTACATCGCGATTCTTTTGATTTCTGCTCTGGCCGGCGGCCACTTTGAGCGATCTTTCTTTAGCTCACACGAGCGCATGACCGGCATTTTAACCTTTATCTATGCCTTTGCTTGGTTTGTGATGGCTGGCTCTGTTTTTCAGACTAAAGACTGGTTGCGCGTGTTCCGAGCCGTGACAGTAACCGGAGCCCTTATAGCTATTTTTTCTTTTTTAAGTATCGGGGGATTAAATCTGGAAAGTTTCGCGTTTATGGAGCACGGTGGCGGTATACTGGCAAACTCTACTTTTGCCGGTATTTACTATCTTTTTGCTTTCTTGGTTAGCGTATTCTTACTGCTTAAGGATAGCTCGCGCGGCTGGCGCTGGGCTTATGTAGGTAGTTTACTGCTTATCGGCTTGAATCCGGATATTTTTAACTTCTCGGTTTGGCAAGGAGCGCATAGCCTGAGCGACATCTTTGGTAGTCCAAGTCTACTGCTTGGGCAGGCTAGAGCCTCAGCTATAAGTATTGGTATCGGTGTTCTGGCTATGGGCGTAACTTATCTTATCCACAGGCTGAAGATCTCCATAAAAAGGAAAGGGCTTCTTTTGGGCCTGGGTGGGTTAATTATCGTGCTGGCAACTTTGGCTTTTGTGGGTAGCGCGACCATGCAAAAGGGTTTTGGGCATAATTTTTTGCAAAAACAGAAAGACTTTGCCCGGCCATTGGTTTGGCGGCAGGGCCTGCAGGCTTTTGCGGATAAGCCTATCTTTGGATACGGACCAAACAACTTTAACTATGCTTTTCAAGATAACTACAGCCCGGAGGTGGCATTTCTAGAGGCCAACAACTGGTTTGACAAGGCGCACAACAGCACCTTTGCCGTTTTGGTGGAGACCGGAGTAGTTGGTGCCTTGGCGGTTATCTTGGTTTTCCTGTTGGCAGTCTGGTACGCGTTTCGTTGGTACCGAAAAAAAGAAGATGTCGCGCCACTACTGGTCGTCGTTGTTCTTCTGGCTCACTTTATTCAGACTCAGACCTCATTTAATACTTCTCTGAGCATTTTTCTTGTCTTTGTTTTACTGGCGTATTTGTCGGCGCAGAGTGAAGATGCACCTAAGCTCTACAAAGTAGCCGGTCAGGCTAAGAGGGTTGCTTGTGCCGTTGGAGTAGTTGTTGTTACTTGGGTAATGATTTCTTTGGCTATTCTGCCGGCAGTTACAAACCGGCGCGTGATAACCGCAATGGCTTCCGGGAAGTTTGAAAATAGGCTGGAGATGTACGAATCTCTGCCTTCGTTAAAAGGGGGTTTCTCACAAATGCTTTACGCGGTTACGGAAAACTATATCAATGCCCTGTTTAATAACCTGGACCAGTTTGATAATCCGGTCGCTAAGGAGAAGATTCGTAATGAGTTTGGTGTTATTCTGGATTTGTACGAGTCTAAATTGGCTGAAAACAATGACGATTTTCGCTATCTTATCAATTACGTGAATTTTATCCACGTCTCTCGTTTGTTTGGCGTTGATAGAATGGAGCGCGCCGGCCAGCTTTTGGAGCGAGCGGAGGAGTTATCTACAGCTCACCCTCAGCTCTACTGGCTTTCCGCCTTACAGGCCCGCTATTTGGGCGATAGCGGGCTTGCCTTGGCTGAGATAGAGAAGGCGGTAGCTATGAACGAAACGATAACTGAGCGCGATAGCTTACTTGGGCAAACCCCGACCATCTCACTAACAATTCGTGAGTTCTTACTAAGAAACAAAGACAACCCCGGCAAGATCTACTATCAGGTTACCGAGCTGTAGGTTGGCTGTATAGTAAAATTCCTCCCTGCCTGTCGCGAATTCCCTCTCTTACCGCGCCCGTCCATAGTCTTCCTTGCCTAGCCGTAGCTTTTGGCGAAGGTGGGTTCGCTTCTTTCTTTTACCTCTTTTTTACCCCTTTTCGCCTATTTCGCCTATTTTCTCATTTACAACCTGCATACACTTTTACATGCACGTGCATGTAAAAGTGTATGCAGATATGTTAGACTGATTTTAACTTTGGAAACTGATTAAGGTAAGAATTATCGATATCCTTCCCCGAAAATGCCAAGATACAAACAGCTTAAGAAGCTGACTTCCGCCCAAGAGAAACTTTTACTCGCTCACTACAGGGCAGAGTGGCTTGAGGCTGAATATGCCCTTGAAAAGCACGAAAAAATAGAAAAGGCAAAGGAGGTAGGTGCCCAAATAGGTAAAACCATTTTGGGCCTTGCGCTTGCGGCCGGAGTTGTAACGATTGCTCTTGTTACTCCGGGGGCATTTATGGCGATAGGTATTTTTCGCGAGCGCCGAAAATCAGGTCGTGGTACGCCTATAAGGCATTATATCGTCTCTAGTCGGCTGCCTCAGGATCTGCGTATGGGTAGTAGTAGGCAGTACTGGCAGTATCAGAAAAAAGGCGCGGACACTTATGAGATCACCATAACCAAAAAGGGGAGAGAAAAGGCGCTTGCGCAGATGATGCGCGAATTTAAGCTACGCAAGAAAGACAGATGGGACGGTCAGTGGCGCATTGTGATGTTTGACATTCCCAGGAAGAATAACTGGGTTCGGAATGAGTTGAGAAAGAAGCTGAAAGAAATCGGGATGCACCAGCTTCAGCAAAGTGTTTTTGTATACCCGTATCCTTGCGAGGCGGAGATAGATCTTTGGGTGGATTTACTTAGCGCAAACGACGCAGTCATTCAAATTACGACGACGCTACCAAAAAAGCAGGAGAAGGAGGCCAAAGAATATTTTGGCTTATAAGCGAAATTGGAGAAAGAAGTAGGAGGATTTGAGCAGGGGAATTTGAGTGAATGCGAAAATAACGCAATGCGAAATCTGCATACACTTTTACATGCACGTGCATGTAAAAGTGTATGCAGATTTTTTTTGCAAAACTAAATTCGCGGACAATTTGTGAAGGATAAGGGCATGGTTTTTAACGTTGAGGCGCGCGGCGGAATGGTGGGGCCGGGGGAAAGTTATCCACAGGGAGGGTAGGGGAAAGGGTGTTGTGTCAAGGGAAAATAACGTATAGTGGAAATAATGTTAGGTGATAATCGGCCGCCGATTCATGAAGCGGGGTTTTGGATGGCAGTTAGTCGGCCAAGTTTTTTGAAATTTTTGATCGCGTTCGCGATTGTTTTGGGTGGGGCCTGGCTTGGTTACTATTTGTGGAGCGACAACCGGGCGAATATGGCCGAGGTGGAGGAGTATGAGCGGATAATGGACGAGTATACGGCAGTTCATCGCAATGATACATATGGCGGCGCTACTCCCCAGGAAACGCTGGACTTATTTATCGCCGCTCTTGAAGCCGGCGACCCAGAGTTAGCGACCATGTATTTTTTACCGGATGATAACGGTAGCCGCGAGGAGTGGCGAAAGGTGATGCAGGATACGTATGATGCGGGCAATTTTCCGCTGATAGTCAGTGAACTTAAAAAAGCTGTTCCCGAACAGAATAGCATAATAGGTGATAGTTTTTATGGCTTCATTGTTCGAGATGAGTCAGGGATTGTTGTCGTTGATATTTCTTTGATTTTCAACGGTAAAATTTGGAAGATTGATAGTGTGTGAGTATGAGTAGGCAACGCATTAGCTTGGGAATTACTTTGCTTGTGGTCGCTATTGCGTTGGTTGTTCCTGCTTCTGCTGTTGCTTATAAAGAAGATGTACACGCCGCCCTAACTCAAGAGGCGGTGTATTTTTATAACCAGAATTTTAAGGGGAGCCCGATTAAAAGTGGGGATATAAGAAACCTGATGGCGGGTGCGCGAGCTGAAGACGAGGCGCCGCGGATGTTGAACCACTTTTACGACCCAATAAACAAACGGGGGTTGGTTTTTGGTGGTAAGACATGGACCGCGTCAAAAGAGTGGGTTAAAAGTCCGGACACGCAAACGGCCTTCCTGTATAACCGGCTTGGCAGGTTGGCTAATTTTTTTGATAGCGAGGCGGGCAGGACTACGGACTATACCTGGCAAAGAGCAATTAAAGACTTTGTAGACGGAGACAGGGAGAGGGCTATGCGGGGGCTGGGGCATGTGGTGCATCTTATCCAAGACGCGACTGTGCCGGCGCACACGCGCAACGACCCGCATCCGCCAACAGATGAAAACGACAAGGAGTGGGGCGGGCCGGACCCGTATGAAGAGTGGACGGCGAAGTTTGTGCCGCCAGACGAGGCGCCGCGTCTTGAGCCGGAGCGGATTAATACTTTGAGCTTGCTTAGAGCGAGTGGGAAAAAGCCGGTGCAGTTGCCTAGCTTAGAAAAGTATTTTGACGAGGTGGCGACTTATACTAATACGCATTTTTATAGTAAGGATTCGGTCGGATTTAATTATTATGCGTTGCCTGGGCCTAGACCGACTGATAGAATCGTAAGGAATGGGTTCACGTTTATTGGATCATCTGATCAAGATGGTGGTTATATTTTGGCAAAAGAAAAAAAGAGTGATCCTATTCGCTTTGTTAAGACATCCGGAGATTCTTTTACTAAAATTGAATTGGATGATGAAGCTATACACTCGGATTATTGGAAGCGGCTTTCGCAGAAGGCGGTGCAGTATAGCGCGGGGGTGATGAATTTGTTTTTTCAGGAGGTGGCAAAGGAGCAGGCGCGGCGCGGGGTGAAGGCAGAAGCATCTAACTTTGTAGGCAGTGTTTTGAGTACGGTACAAGAGGATTCTTCGCCTTCGGCTCAGAGTGAATTGGATCTGGAGTTGGAGAAGGAAGAGGTTGTGGTTGCCGCCGTTCCTGTTGTTGACGAGGCGGCGGAGCTACGCGCTTTAGCTGAGCAGTTGGCAGTTGCTCAGGCGGCGATTGACGCGTTGGAGCGGCAGTTGGCTCTTAGACAGATAAAGGGCGTGACTACAGATGAGCCTTTTTTGGCTGATGAGCCAAAGGCGAAGTTGAACCCTTCGCGGGGTGGGGGCGGAGGCGGTGGTAGTGCCGCGGCTAATGAAGATGTGGATTTAGGGGAGGATGAAGAGGTGGTTTTAGATGAAAATGTAGAGGATGTTGAAGAAGATGTGCCGGTGGCCGAGGCCGAGGCAGAAGCGGAAGCAACCGTCTTAATTAGTGAGATATATCCGGATATGGTAGGCGCGGATACGGGTGAGTTTGTGGAGCTTTATAACGCCAGTGACGCTGACGTGGATATTTCCGGGTGGTCTTTGCAGTATCTTGCCGGGAGTGCCACGAGTACGGAAAAGATTACGAAAAAGAATTTTGAACCGGGTGCGGTTGTACCGGCGAAAGGATTTTATTTGATTGGCTTGGGAGGATATGTTGGCAGTGTGGCCGCGGATATGACCTGGAGCCAGGCGTTAAATAATGACGGGGCGACTGTTTTCTTGGTTGCGCATCAAAATGAGATTGTTACGGAAAGCGATGCCGATATTATTGATAGAGTTGGTTATGGAAGTGGCGATGGTTTGATTTTGGCTGAAGATAGCGCGGTTGCGATGCCGGAGGAAGGCAGTTCGGTGGAGCGGCGGCCGGCGGGTTGCGGTTCGTTTGATGGCGACGAGGAGTTTTCGGGGAATGGTTGCGATATGCAGGACAACAGTGCGGATCTTGTGGTAGTGAGTGAGCCGAATCCGCAGAACAGTCAGAGTTTTATAGAGCCGCGAAGCGCGCCGAGTGTGCCGGTGTTAAGTGTGAATTACGAGGCGGAGGCGCATAGTTACGCGCGCATAGACTTAAGCTGGAGCGAGGCCACGGATTTTCAGGGTTCAACCAGTAGTGTGGTTTACGTGCTGTTTGATGAAGACGGTGCCGAACTGTATCGGGGAAGTGACTTAGAGTATGAGCATCGAATAATTGAGGTTAACAGAGATTATGATTTTACAGCGCAGGCGTTTGATGCTGAAGGTTTTGGTTCGGATGTTGGAACGGCTAGTGTGAATGTGCCGAATTATATTAGTAGTCTTAACTGGACGGAGAGCGCGGATTCAACTCCGGAGAATCCTATTTATATTTTGAATATTGCCTGGGACGTGTATCCATTTGTTCCGGTGAATATTCCGTTTAATGGTGAGGTTTTTGATTCTTATCATACGGTAGTGTTTCAGCTTAACAGCGATCCGTTTACTGAGACCATGGGTCACTCCTTTGAAACGTATGGTTGGAGCGCGGGGGGTGCGATGCCAAACCCGTTGTGGGTGCAGTATCCGCGTTGTGTTGGTGACGTGCGTAAAAGCAGTGGCATTATTTTTCCGGATACTGAGAAACAGTGCAATGGATTGTTTGGGTCGCCAAAGTTCCTTGCCCTGCATAAGGATTACCTGGCTGACGGTGGAGTGGAGGCGACTATCTTTAACTTAAGTTTTGGAGATGGAGCGCCGACGGCTGAAGATTATATTATGATTTCGTACTATGCCTATGTGTCAAACTTGAGTACGAATCAAAACTCTAATATGCGATTTGTGGCAATGGACACGCAGAGATACTATTTTGAGGTGCCTGTTGCCCCGGTAGAGGAAGAGGAGGAAGAGGAAGTTGTTGTAGAGGAGGAAAACGTGGAGGAGGAAGAAGCCGAAGAAGATCCGGGTGACGGAGAAGAAGAGGTTGAAGAGGAGGTGTCGGGTCCGCCACCTTTGTTTTGAGTTCGGTGCGGGGGGGTGTGTGGATAAGCCTGTTTGGGGCGTGGTATAGTTGTTCTTTAGCTAAATACAGACACTAACTGAATATTAATGCTCTCTGGTCCTTCCGTTTTGGCGGAGGGGCGTTTTAATTTTTTATGCCACTGGAGTTTGAAATGATCAAATATATGGGTCTTGGGATAGCGACTATTGGCGCTCCGGTGCTTGGTATTTTGATTGTGTTTTGGATTTTGGGGATGTTGTTTGATTGGTGGCACTGGAAATTTGACAAGAACTGCGACCATACCAGCCACCCGCGGCGGATTACGCAGTTGCGGGAACCAAAGGATTCGGGGGGAGATTAGGAGTGGCTTGTAAATTGCCAGAAGGCTCGTTCCGTAGTATTTTTGTACTATGAATGCTCGGGTTTTAATAATGGCCGGCGGGAGTGGTACCCGTTTATGGCCGTATTCTACGAAGCGAACTCCTAAGCAGTTTTTGAAGCTGATTGGCGGACGTTCATCTTTTGAGTTGGCCTTGGAAAGGGCTATTTTGGTTACCGGGCCGGAGCAGGTTTTTGTTTCAACGAATAGTGTTAATGAGCTTCATGTGTGGCGGCAGATGAGAGCGACGGGGATCCCTCGCGCTAATATTTTGGTTAAAGAAGGTGATTACGACACCGGTGGCGCTGTTTTTAGTGCGCTGCGGCGGTTGAAGAAAGACTTTGGTGCTAAGGATGATGATGTTGTGACTATTTTCCCGGCTGATCATGTGATTAATCCGCTGGCTGAATTTGAAAAGACGTTGATATTCGCTTGGGCAACCGCGGCTAAACATAACTGTTTGGTGACGCTTGGTAAGCGGCCGGATGAGCCGGTATCAAGTTATGGTTATATGCTTGTGCATTCTGAGCCTGATGAGAAGAATCGTGCGATTAATCGCACGATTCTTCGGGTGGAGCGGTTTATTGAAAAACCGCCGCGCGAAAAGGCGCAAGAGCTTATTGCAACAGGTCGGGCGTTTTGGAATGTTGGCATTTTTAGTTTCCCGATTGGGGCGATGTTGTCTGAATTTTGTCGCTACTTCGGAGTTGATGAGTGGCAGGCGGTTACGGATGACCAGCTTCAGGAAAACGCCGGGGTTTCGTTTGATAAGATGGTGGTTGAGCGCGTAGCTGAGTTGCGTGTGCTGGAAGCCGGGTTTAACTGGTTGGATATTGGTTCGTGGAAGGCCTTGCAGGAGACACTAACGCGAGACGACCAGCGTAATACCAGTGAGGGTGAGCATATCTTGGTTAATACCGCGGATTCAATGGTTATTGGGGGTGGCCGGCCGGTTGTTTTAGTGGGGTTGGAGGATGTGTTTGTGGTGAATCATGATGACGCACTGCTAGTGATATCCGGAAAGAAGATAGATGACTTAAAGGCGGCGATGCCGATTTTAGCAGAAAGATATCCGAGGCTTGTTCAGGGGAGGCCGGTGGTGACGGTTTGCACACCAGTGCCGGAGGCAGGCAAGCCCGCTACTAGTTCGGGTAAACATCTGCGGGATACAGTGGCAAGCGCACTCTGTCAGTCGTATCCGTTTGTTGAGGAGGTGGTGGTTACATCTGTTGGGGCGGCGACGCGTGTTCGGGAGCAGA
>PFBD01000030.1:8529-9227 GCA_002773415.1 Candidatus Harrisonbacteria bacterium CG10_big_fil_rev_8_21_14_0_10_49_15
AAATAGCTAAAAGAAATTAATCCCAAAATTATTAAAATTATTAAACTAAAAAATAATTTTTTTGAAGGAAGTTTAGTTTTTACTAAATTTCTAATAAGTAAAAAAATGAAAACATTAACAAAAACAATTAAAAAACTGATAAAATATATTCCTCCAATACTAGACAAAAATCTCAAAAATTGATTTTGAGCACCAAAATAGCCAAAGTTTCCAAATGTCCAATGAGGGCCTAAAAGCGATTCTTTCCCAAAAAATAAAAATCCAACCATCCAGGTTCTCAGATATTCAAAAATAATCCAGAGGAAGGGAATTAACAATAAATTAAACCAACCTCCTCTTTTTAATTTCAAATAACTCAAAGCAAAAAAACCGAAAAATAGAGCTAAAAAACCAACTAAAATTAGCCAAGCTAAAAAAATCAAAAAAAAGCCAAGAACATTATTTTCTATCCCAATCCAATTTAAAGGCCAAAGATGAAAAAGCCAACTCATTGCCTGGCCAAAAAAAATGAAACCAGCTAAAAAACTAAAGAGAAAAGTTTTTTTAGAAGAAATCTTATTTAATTCAAGGAAGCTAATCAATGGTAAAATGGCGAACCAGCTCAGAAATCTTAGAGTGGGAAATAAAAAACCGCTCCCTAAAAGTAGGCCGGAAAAAAGGGAATAAATGTTTAATTTTCTATTTTCCATTTTTTATTG
>PFBD01000010.1:0-1700 GCA_002773415.1 Candidatus Harrisonbacteria bacterium CG10_big_fil_rev_8_21_14_0_10_49_15
GTATAGCGCTGCGCTGGATTACCCCTGGAGCCGTCATCTCTAGAGTATTCTACAGAAAACTCTAGACGGTTTCCATCATCTTTAACAAAGATCTCACCAGGCGCGGTCGGAATATCGGGAGCGATAACGGTAGCGCCAATTCGCTCCGAAAGCTTATGCGCAATCCCTCCTTCAACTCCCGTCGAGCATGAAAAAAGCATAACTGTAGGATTCTTACTAAAAAATCCACTAGCACGAGCAGACCCAGGCCCCATTAAATCTTCTGCAGACAAAGAAGAAGACGACGAATCACCTGCGCCAAATTGAATCATATTTTCCGTTCCATGTCCTCCTAGTATCATAAATTCAATTTTTTGCTCTGCCCCATACTTTTTATCAAGCTTAAGCAAGGCCTTGGCAACCCCCACCCTGCCGCCACACTCTAAAATACGTATGCAATATCTTTGAGGAAGCTGATCTCTTAATTGTTGCAAGATGTCGTCATCCATCTCAAATGATCCATTATAATCGGTATATGGATATAAAATCACTCCGTACGGATTCTCGGTCATCTCGCGCTCTTTCACCTGCTGGGTCAACATGGGTCGCGGATAACGAGAAAAATTAACAATACCGAATTCATGATACAAAAGCGAAACGCTACCAGGTAATTCTGCCTCAAGGGAATCCATAGCTTCAATATTCCGCAAGATATACTTCTCCCGCTTTTCTCCATATCCACCGCTATTTTCCCAGATAGCAAAAAATTTACTTGGGTCTATACCAAACCGAGAAAGCGCCGAATCAAAAAGCCCATAACCAACATTCTTTACTTCTAAATCTGGACTAAGACATAATTGTACGATCCGCTGGATTCCATATAAATACCCTACATTGTTACGGTTATCAATATCCGACAAAAGCCGTTCAACAAACTTTACCCGCTCAACTTCATCCATAGCTATATATACTAAATCCGTCAGATACCAATATTTCACAAATTTAGCCATTGACAACTGAGTAGCGCTTATCGCCACCTCCTGCTGGTCAGGAGCACCAAATATAACCAATCTTCTCAACATTTTTCCAATAGATGTATTCAATCCGGCTCTCGTCAAAAAAACTTTCCCAAAATCTTCCGAATCTAGTGGGGTGTTAATAGAGTCGCTCAAGGACAAAATATGATTTCTATCAAACCTTGCTATAAAATCAAGGCGAGTCTCATAAACCTTATCAAGAAATAGACCATCATCCCCCCTTGCCAATATCTCATTTTGAATCTTTAAAAGAGATTTAAAAACAGAGTCTAACCCGTCTATCGCACTTAGGCTGGTTTCCGAATTCAACAAACTATTAAATAATAACTCACTGTTTTCTAGAGTAAGTAAGTTTTCAATTTTTAGGGCAACCTCTTCTGGCTCTATCCTACCCCGCTCAAAAGAAAAACTCAGTCGAGATAATGCCGTGGAGAGTTCAATAATTCTCGCTCTAATTATCTCTACATTAATCGACTCTACTTGGGCAGGCGGCTTCTCAGAATCAAATTCCTTAGGGGTAGATTCCATACTTTCATTATATTTCATGTGTGTTTATTGTACCAAGCTCGAACCTACTTTCAAAACAAATGATGTCGCACGCGCGGAGCACGTGGTGGCTTGAAACTAAATCGTACGCTCGTAGTGAAGCGAGGCAGTGGCGGGGCTTACTCGGAGCGTACGATT
>PFBD01000010.1:1768-2987 GCA_002773415.1 Candidatus Harrisonbacteria bacterium CG10_big_fil_rev_8_21_14_0_10_49_15
TTACTCGCTTCGGAAGCGAACGTCCTATCCGTTGAACGACGAAGGCTACTTTGCTTCTTTCTCGGTTTGCGGCTGCGCCTTCGGCTTCGAGAGACGGCTGCGCTGGCTACCCATCATGACTCTGTATCACCCGCTGGAGGCACCTTGGTGCTTGACGACGACGTCAAGATCACTGTTCCGCCATCGAACCCTTCGAGCGGCTCGTCGCGAAGGTCATGGACCAGGAGCCCTACCGCTCGGCGCGGCGCGTCTTCTGGTGCTCGGCCAGCCAGCACGACCGTTCTCGGCGACCACTCTGAGATCCTTCTAGTAGCCAGGCTGAGAACGTGCTCGTACTTCCCAAGCCTCCCGGATCAGCTAACGGCCCATGCCCCCAATCTGAAGGACGGAGACGGTGAAGTATGCTGCGGCAAGCACCGCCGGAATCCATGCGAAGGCAATACGATTAGTGCGCGATCGAAGCAGATCACCTACGAACAAGTAGTACGTCGCGAGCGCTACTGATAGAGGAACAGCGAACGCACGCGCATAGACCGATGCACTATCAATAATTATTGCCCCTGACGCTGAGTCGCCGATGAGTTCTAGTACTGCCAGTCCGGCTGTAGATAGCAGGGCGACAATTGTGGAAACGACTAAAGCGCCCATGAGGCGCAGAAGACCGGCTGTCTGTCCTTCGCAAGCGATTCTCATTGACAGAGTCAGTCCGAGTGATGTGAGAACGAGTGCCGTAGCACCCAAGACTATCGCCGCTTGCTAGGGCGTGATGAGAGGTAGAGCTATTAGACTCACCGCGGTTAGCAGTGAGAATGCGACCAGGGCCACCTGGCCAAGTGATCTCGTCATATTAAGCCCATTATTTCAGAGCTACGCCATCAATACAGAAGTTGATAACTATTCCATCGCCTACCGATCAAGTCACACGTAGGAGCTCATAATGCGGAGTTTACTGCTCATCGGTGCCGGCTGTCTAGTACGCACACATCCCGCCCATGAAGGACAGGAGGAAGCGCGGGTGGGACTCCCTAAACTGCTATCTTTTGTTTAAATTCTCGTAATATTTTCTCAACGCCTCCTCCTGTATTTTATGTAAATGTATACTCGGTCTTTTAGATGTAATTAGATCAGTCGCTTCCTTTGGTTTATATCCCTTTTGTATCAAATACGCTGATACAAATGTAGGGGCACGCCCATGACCGTTTCTGCAATGTACATACAC
>PFBD01000008.1 GCA_002773415.1 Candidatus Harrisonbacteria bacterium CG10_big_fil_rev_8_21_14_0_10_49_15
CCGTCTAGAGTTTTCTGTAGAATACTCTAGAGATGACGGCTCCAGGGGTAATCCAGCGCAGCGCTATACTAGGGGCATTAAATTTGATGCTTAAGCGGCGTTGATATTGCTATTCTCTCCGAATGAGGTGTTGCAGGTTCGATTCCTGCCGGGAGCACAAGCAGGTTCCCGCCCATTTTCAATGGGCGAGGCTCGCCCAAGAATTTTGGGCGGCGATTCCTGCCGGGAGCACTAAGGTGTTAAGTTAGCTTGACATAAATATTGTTTCTTTGTAAGATTATTGTCTATGGCAGCTGAGGAGGTGGTAAATAATGTTTATGGCCTGCGGCAGGCGAGTGGGATAACGCAAGAGGCGCTTGGGGGCGCGGTGGGCGTGAGCCGGCAGACAGTTATTGCGATTGAGAAGGGGAATTATATCCCCTCGGTTCTTTTGGCTATTAAGATAGCTAAGTTTTTTAAGCGACCGCTAGAGGAGGTTTTTTATATCAAAAAGAGTTAAAATATTACTATGAAACAATTTTGGCCGGAATTTGTGTTTGGATTGCTACTTATAATACTTTTGGTTTTCTTAGTAAATCCCTTCCCGATGTATATGCCGAACACCGCGACTATGGTTATTTTGGTCTGTGCTTTGCTTGCATTTGCTATTTTTGGCGCTCTTGTCTGGCGCGAACGGGCAACAGATGAGCGAGAGGTGGCTCACCGGTCGCTGGCGGGGCGTATAGGCTTTTTAGTGGGTGCAGTCGCCTTGGCTATCGGGGTGCTGGTTCAGAGCTTACAACATCAGCTGGATCCCTGGTTGGTTATCGGGCTGGGAGTGATGGTGTTGGGTAAGCTGGTGGGCCTTGTTTATGTTCGTCTGCGTCGGTAGGCGATGTAAAGAGGACTTGACATATTATTTGTACTGCCTTATCTTAGAGATAAGGCAGTTTTAGTAGTATTAATTTTATTTCTTATGAATAAAAATCTTTGGATAGGAGTGGTAGTTGTAATCGTGGCGGTGCTTTTAGTTGTTGGTCTAAGTGGGCCGAGCACAGAGGAGGGTGCGATGGTAAGCCAGGGTGATCAGATGATGACTGACGAGGTGATGGGCGGAGATGATAACATGATGGTAAAGCCGAGTGGCGATACTATGATGGATGATGGGATGGATGATGACGCCATGATGGTTTATGACGACTTGGTTGTCTTAGCCGGTGCGGAGGGCCCGGCGAAGCTGTATGAGTTTGATAGTGCGGCGTACTCTCGTGCGCAAGAGGAAGGAAAGCTGATAGCGCTATACTTTTACGCGAACTGGTGCCCAACTTGCAAGAAAGAGTTCCCGGTGATGCAGGCGGCTTTTGAGCAGCTGACGAACGATGACGTGGTTGGGTTTCGGGTGAACTATAACGATGACGAGACGAGTAGCGATGAAAAGGAGCTGGCTCGGAAGCACGGCGTTGGTTATCAGCACACGAAGGTCTTTGTGAAGGATGGTGTGCGGATACTTAAGTCTCCGGAGAGCTGGGATCAGGCGCGATATGTATCAGAAATTAATAAAGCACTTTAACGATGATAAGCGAACTTGGATTGGGAATAGCGTTTGTTGCCGGTATAGTTAGTTTTTTGTCGCCGTGTGTGTTGCCGATTATTCCCGGATTTTTGGCCTACTTGGCCGGAAGCTCGGTAGATAAGGCCGCGAGTGATCGGAAGGCAATTTTCCTGAACAGTTTGTTTTTTGTACTTGGCTTTGCCGCCATCTTCGCCATTTTGGGCGTACTGTTGAATACTGTTTTGGAGGCGGTGGCGTATGACGCGCAGATCTGGTTGGCGAGAATTGGGGGAGTGGTGATAATCTTTTTTGGTTTGTATCTGACAAAACTGCTTCATATCCCTTGGTTGGATAGAGATCATAAGCTAGTGGTGAAGCATCGTTTTCAGTCTCGTTATCTGACCTCGTTTGTGTTTGGCGCCGCTTTTGCCGTGGGCTGGACGCCGTGCGTGGGCGCGGCTTTGGGAAGCATCTTGGGGTTGGCGGCGACGGCCCCGGGTTCGGCTTTGTATCTACTTTTTGCTTATGCGCTTGGGCTGGGTATTCCTTTTTTGGTGGTTGGTCTATTTGCGGCGCAGGCGAGCGCTTGGATCCGGAAATACGCCAAGGTCATGAAGTATGTAAGTATCGTGTTCGGCGTTATTTTGATTGGCTTGGGTGTGCTGATCTTCACACAGCAGTTGAACAGGTTGGCGAGTTTTGAATTATTAAATTCATTCTTGTTGCAGTAAAATGCAGAAGTATCGCGTGATAATTTTAGTGTTGCTGGTCGTGGCTATTGTGGTCGCGATTGGACTGCTGGAAAAAAGCCGGGTGGGTTCGGGGGGAGAAGAAAGGGGTGGATTAATACAACGCATGAACGATATGAACGCAAAAGAAAAATCAGTAAAATATCCGGCGGCGCGGGAGTTAGCCGGAATAGCGGGTTACATCAACAGCGAGCCATTTAAGCTGGAGGATCAGATTGGCAAGAAGGTTATCTTGTTAGACATTTGGACGTATAGTTGCATTAACTGTCAGCGTACTTTGCCGTACTTGAATTCTTGGCAGGAGAAGTACGCGGAGGCCGGCCTGTTGATTGTGGGTGTGCACACACCGGAGTTTGAGTTTGAGAAAAAGTTGGAAAATGTGCAGCGGGCGGTGGAGCAGTATGGGATAAACTACCCGGTTGTTTTAGACAACGACTACGCAACCTGGCACAGCTACAACAATCGTTACTGGCCGCGTAAGTTTTTAATCGATATTGATGGCTATGTGGTTTATGATCATATCGGCGAGGGCGGCTATCAGGAGACGGAGCGGAAGATCCAGGAGCTGCTGGCCGAGCGAGCGGATCGGCTGGGAATTGAAGCGGATGTTGCCATGGAGGTATCAAACTTTGATACTGGCGCGCCAACCGCAGGCGGGAATAGCCCGGAGATCTATTTTGGCGCGAGCCGGAATAGTTATTTGGGTAACGGTAAAGATGGGAAAGTAGGCGAGCAGGTTTTCACCGAGCCGGAAGGGCTAAAGACGCATATTTTATACTTGGCCGGCCGGTGGCAGTTTGCCAGCGAGTACGCGGAGAATTTAGAGGCGGGTACAAAGATTATCTATCGCTACGTGGGCCAGCGAGTGTTTTTTGTGGCGCAGGCGGATAAACCAACTAAGGCGCTGATCTTGCGCGACGGTGAGCCAATTGCGAAGGAGCTGGCTGGTGCAGATATTCAGTACGACGCGCAGGGGGATAGCTATATTGAGGTTAGCGAAAGCCGGCTTTACAAGCTCATAGAGCAGGGGGCTCAGGAAGAGCACACGCTGGAGATAATCCCGCAAACCCCGGGGCTGCAAGCGTTTACTTTTACTTTTGGATAGGAGAAGGCTTGCAAGTAAAAAAATGATTTGAGAAAGTTATCACCCACCCGCTACTATGACTAGTCATAGTAGCGGGTGGGTGATATAGTGGGGTGTATGGGACAGGCGAAAAATCGTCCGAAGCGGACCCGCGGCGCTAATGATCCGGTATTGCCAAATATTTTCCCTTTTTTGGATATTCCATTCGTTGCTGAGACGACTTCGCCGCAAGCGTGGGAAGAGACTGCTTGGAATAAGGTGGTTGTACATCTAGGAACTCTAAATACCAAAGAAATAGATTCGTTTTTGAGGGTGGCGTTGAGTAGGCGAGAGCGCGATGCGTTGCTAAAACGCGTGGTAGCAATCCAGCGAGTAAATGGCGGAGCAAGTTATACAGAAATAAATGAAGAGTTAAAATTGTCGCCACAGACAATTAGTGCTTTGAAAAAGAGCACTGAGGCGCAGAAATATCAAACTTATTCAGACCAAGCTAAAGATGAAAAGAAAAAGAAGTATCGCGGCTCATATTTACCGGATTCAGAAACCGATCATGATCCGCGACCATATAGAAATACAAAATACGGAAAGTTATATTACTAGGCTAAAGTAGTCTTTATTTATCTGTGTTGCCCTCCGCTACTATGACTAGTCATAGTAGCGGAGGGGATAGAATATGCTGATGTTTAAACAGTGGTATATACTATAGATGTATGAGCGCTGAGTCATTGAATCAATTAGGGGCTGATGAGCGTCTTCCGGAGCGGGATGTTGCAGTGCCCGATAAGCAGACGGTGCGTCAATTTTCAAAGGAGCAAAATCCTGAGGAGCGAAAAAAGCTTGCAGCAGAATTGTGGGCTGGGCGAAAGGAGTATTTTGATAAGAAGCGCAGTCATCAAGAAGTCTTTGATGGACTCATTGGCTCGGCGAAAAAAAACGAAATTGAGGTAGCCGAGGTCGTTAGCCGTTTACAAGAAATTGATGAAATACTA
Source organism: Candidatus Harrisonbacteria bacterium CG10_big_fil_rev_8_21_14_0_10_49_15 (assembly GCA_002773415.1). Taxonomy (GTDB): domain Bacteria; phylum Patescibacteriota; class Minisyncoccia; order UBA6257; family 1-14-0-10-44-23; genus 1-14-0-10-49-15. The sequence goes on from PFBD01000008.1 coordinate 4,354, forward strand.
AGAGAGCGTAAAGAATCTCGCTTAAAGGCAATAGCTAATGTTTTTAATACGCCGAAGCTAGAGAGAGAAAGGGTTGAACTTGAAGGGCGCGGCGAGGAGATCGCCGCGGCGCAGCAGATTTTGCAGGAGCAGATCTCTGAGCGACAGCGGCAGATTGAAGATCGTACTTTACTAAAAGGCGCCCGTAAGCAGCTAGATGATTTTTATGCCGGAGAGGAGCGGGCTTGGGTAGAATATCAAGAAGCGGAGCGAGCACGAGATGTAAAGAATGTAATAGAGCGGTATGGGGCCTACGTTGTCCACGGCATAAAAGATCATTTTGTTCCTGGGGAAAATTCGATGTTGCGCTACGGCGTTGATATGGAAACTAAACTAAAGGTGCTGCTGGCTTTTGAGCCAACTCTTGCTACCTCAACCATTAGGTCGGGAGACAGGCCGCAGAATATGTGGGCACGAGAAGGCGCTTTGCTGACCGGTGGTCGTGTGTTGAGTGCGAGCCAGGGAGATGCGGCAACGGTTGCTACAGGTATTAAGCAGAGAACCGAGGGCTGGGGCGCTACTAGTAATATCGCTGAAAATATTCGCAAGGCTATTGAGGGGCGCGTTGTAAGTCGGGGCGGATATAACGAGCTGGTGGTTGAGAATCCGCAGGTAGTCGGTCTTTACGTGTGTCGAGATTATAAGGAGGGTGATCCTAGGGAGCGTAGTCCTGTTGCGGTAGAGAGGATAGTGGCGCTTGCGCAAGAAACCGGTTTGCCGCTTTATGCGATTAGTAAGGGAGAGGTATATGAAATGACGTATGACTTTGATCCGGAGAGCTTGAAGCCGCGCCGAGATGATTTTTTAAAAATTAATCTTCCGCCGAAGCCGTTTAAGAGGATTTTTTTGGGTAGAAAAATATCGCCGAGCGAGCTGGCCCAAAAGTCTGTGGATATTTCTGATGCTCAGCGCGTTGAATGTGCTCGGGAAGTGTTAGGTAGCTCGCCTTTCAGGATGAAGGGATGGGAGGCTGGGTATGTCTCGCAGCGCACTGAGGGGAGTAAGATGTATGTTGACTTACACCCGGAGGCTTTAAAAGAAGCTCCGGCAAGATATAGCGAGGTATATACAGGAGAACCGCTGTACAGCCAGATGGAGTATTCTGCTGGGCGGTCTTGGGGAAAGCCGGAAAATATTATCTTAGATACAGGGGAAACGGTGGAAGTCGTTAGTGAAGTGCGCGCTCCGGATGGTTCGTGGCAGAAGGTTTTACGTACCGCTGAGGGATTATTTAGGCAGAGATTTCCAAGTCCGCACTTTGGCGAGGATAAGAGTCAGTCACAGCCAAAGACTGAGAGGTTCGAGGGCTGGGAAGAAGGGTATGCTAAAAGTCAATTAACTGGGAATTTTCATCTTGGCCTGGCCGGCGGAGCGCATGATTTAGGTGGGCCGGCGCGTAAAGAAACCTATATAGGTGCTGTCTTCGCGCAGGTTGCGTATTGTAATGAGCAGATCACTGAACTTGAAATTTTGGTGAAAGAAAAACCGTATATGGAAAGTTCTTTGGAGACATACCGGCAGAGTATTAATTACATTGCTTATTATTTGTATGGGTTTGGGGAAGAGGCGGAAAAATTCGGCGATACGCAGACGCGGGACAAAGCTTGGGATAGAGCAGCTGAAATAATGCCACTTGATCAGATTCGTGAGGTTATTCAGCGCCGAGTCAATGAAAAAGGCGGCTATCGAATTACGCGGGAGGAGCTTGAGTAGTCATTATGCGTTTTATAGCTGACTTACATATTCATTCTAAGTACGCCAGGGCGACGAGTCCGCGGTTGGCGGAACGAAAGTGCGAATCCGGGAGCAGTGATTATGATTAAGGTTCAGCGCCAGTCAATTTCTGGGAGGCAATTTTTTCTTAGATACCTATTGGTTTGACTAAAGTGTTTATTCCCGAAGAACCCATTATGAGCGGAGAGCGGAGAGGGATGAGCAGATTTGAGAACTAGGTGTTTTGCGTGGTCAATTTGTGACCCTTTTTTGCGAGCATAGTTTCCCCAGAGTAAAAAGACCAGACCTTGTTTTTCTTCGGATAACTTTTTAATAACTGCGTCGGTAAACTGCTCCCATCCTTTATTTTGGTGTGAGCCGGCCGAATGCGCACGAACGGTAAGCGTTGCGTTAAGAAGTAGGACTCCTTGCTTAGCCCACCGAGAGAGATCTCCGTTTGTGGCTAACTCAACCCCTAAGTCGCTACTTATTTCTTTAAAGATATTTTTCAGGGACGGGGGGAGTTCGGTTTTTTCCGGAACAGAGAAAGAGAGACCAGTTGCCTGTCCGTCGTTGTGATAAGGATCTTGCCCGAGGATGACAACTTTTGTGTTTTGTAATGGGCAGTAGTCAAATGCCTTAAAAATATCTCTTGGTTTTGGGAAAACCACGGACTTTTCATATTCGGTATGAACAAATTCAGTTAGATTTTGAAAATAATCTGTTAGGAATTCTTCAGATAAAATGGATTTCCAAGAAGGCTCAATTTTTACGTTCAGGGGTCTTTGGCTCATATCCGATATATTATGGCATACTATCAATCGGTGGAAATAGACAGGACACTTTCTTCTTTTAAGTAAGGTGTTTGCGGTGCTACAATAAGGATATGAACTTTTCGGTTGTTTATCTTATCCATAGGTTCTTTTATCGGATTTGGAAGTTCGCTTACAACTGGTATGCTGGCGGTTTTTTGAATATTAGTCACGTCGCTATTGGTCTTTTTGAACGACTGGATACTTTTTTCGCGTTTGAAGTCACCTTGCGCAATATTACGCAGCCGCTTTACCAAGACAAAACAATTCTTGGTTATATTTTGGGTATTATCTTTCGAGTGCTGAGAGTATTGGTTGGCGCTTTGGTGTATGTACTGCTTTCCCTACTGACAATTGCCGTGTATTTATTCTGGGCGTTTTTGCCAATTTTGATCACAATTGAAGGCTTTGGTTTAGGCCTAGTATGATGTTTTAAATTATGAAAGAAGAAGCACCACAAGATTTTTACTACCGGGAGCCTCGTTTAGAAATGACTGTTGGCGGTCGGTTTTTTGTGCGTTTAACAAGCTTCTTCCTTTATGGTGTCTTGCTGGTGCTACTAGTAGTTTTCCTACTTTCAGATATTAATTGGATGCAGGCTGTCGGTGGGTTGCTGGTACTCTTCTTTTTAGATCGCTTGGTGCATATTAACAGGCCGGAGTGGTTGCTTGGGCGGGCGGGTAATGACCAGCTGAATATTGCTAAGTACTGTACGCCGGAGACTTATATTGTATTAGAGCGGGCTATAGATAGAGCTATTTTGCGTGGCGGTGATTGGCGTTTGTATCTACTGGGTGGATTATTAAAGAGGCCGGAGGTGGTGCGAGTTTTTGACCGTCTTGATGTTCCGGTGCCTGATCTGCGGCGAAAGATCGTTGAGGCGCTGGGCGAAGATGATCTGCGCTTAAAGAAAAAAGATGTTTTGCGGGATGTCGGTGAGTTGATGAAGGCCGCCTTTACCTTGGCGCGCCATCACTATGGTTACGCAGTTGAACCGCACGATGTTTTAGGGGCATTAGCGGTCACTAAAGATGAAAAGATCTCTAGATTGTTTACCTTATTTGAAATAGATCCGGCGGATGTGGAAACGGCTTTTATTTTTGCTCGCGAGGCGCATCGGTCCACAAATAAAATGCTGACTCATGCTGTCGGCAGGCGGCATAGGGTGATGAATCGGGCTTGGACGGCTCGGCCAACACCACTGTTAGACAAGTACAGCACAGATTTTACGGATCTTTCACGACTTGGCTACGGCGTGCTGTTGGTTGGTCATGAGCAGGAGTATCAGCGTCTAGAAAACGTGATGAGTAGGCCCGGAAGTGCTCGTGCTTTACTTGTTGGCGACCCGGGGAGCGGAAAGAATTCCATAGTTCAACATTTGGCGCTCATGATCAGCAAAGACAGGGTGCCAAAACCGCTTTTTGATAAGCGCCTTGTTTCTCTTTCGGTTGGGAGTTTGACCGCGGGAGCGGATGCAGGTGAGGTTGAGGCTCGGATAGAGAGTGTTTTGGAAGAGATCCGGCGCGCCGGCAATATAATTTTGTATATTCCGGATATTCATACGTTGCTGCGCACTTCAGGACAGGGTCATTTGTCTGGTGCGGATGTGCTGGTGCAGATAATCACAAGTGGGGATATCCCGGTTATTGGGGCAACGTATCCTCAGGAATCAAAACAGTACATTGAACCTAATCGGGAGTTTGCGGCTGCGTTTGAGCTTATTCGGGTTGATGAGATATCAGGGGCAGATGCGGTGCGTTATCTGACGTTTCAAAGTGTTGTTTTGGAAAAGCAGTTTGGGCTGGTTATTAGTTTTGGCGCTATTAAAAAATCGGTGGAGTTGGCGAAGCGGCATTTTCACGAAGCGCTGTTGCCTTCTTCAGCGGAAAGCCTGCTTGCGGAGACTTTGGCAAGAGCGCAGAGGGCTAAACAGCGGCTTGTTGGTCCGGCAGATGTTGTTAAGACGGCCGAGGGAAAGACAAATGTGGTTATCCACGGCGCGGACAAAGAAGAGGCGGCGGCTTTGCTGAATTTAGAGGCGGAGATCCATAATCGATATATTGACCAGGAGCAGGCGGTTAGCGCGGTTGCGGACGCGTTGCGGCAGTACAGGAGTGGTTTGGCGCTACCTGGCGGGCCGATAGCAACGTTTTTATTTGTCGGGCCGACAGGAGTTGGTAAGACAGAGCTGGCGAAGATAGTGGCCAGTGTGCAGTTTGGTTCAGTGGCGGCTATGGTTAGGTTTGATATGACAGAGTATCAAGACAAGCAGAGCATCACGCGACTGATTGGCTCTTCAGACGGGGCAGTGACTGGTTCGTTGACTGAGTCTATTCGGCAGAGACCGTATAGTTTGATCCTTTTGGATGAGTTTGAGAAGGCGCATCCGGACATCTTGAATATATTTCTTCAGGTTTTTGATGATGGTCGCTTGACTGACAACGCCGGTAGGACGGTGGACTTCAGTAATGCTATTATCATCGCGACTAGCAACGCGCATTCGCAGTTTATCGTAGAGCAGTTACAGGCGGGCGCAGATGCAGAGACTGTGGCCGAGGTGCTAAAACAGAAATTAACGGGTTCTTTCCGGCCGGAGTTACTGAATCGTTTTTCGGATATCGTGGTCTTTCGACAGCTTTCACAAGAGGATATTTTCCGCATAGCGGAGCTGCAGCTGGCAGAGCTAAGCCATGTTGTGGCACAGAGCCGAGCGCTTGAAATAAGCTTTACGCGAGACGCGGTGGAGGCGATTGCGAGAATTGGTTTTGATCCGGTTTTTGGCGCCCGGCCACTGCGGCGAGCGATTGCACAGTATCTTAAAAATCCTTTAGCGGAGATGATTTTAAGCGGGAAGGTTGACCGTGGCGGAAGGCTTACGGTTCGATATGACGGCGCCGAGTTTATTTTTGAGTAGTTCATCTATCATTCATATACGGGTGTGTTAGAATTGGGGTAATGGCAGCCCAACAGGGAGGCTCTGAGGTTAAACCGGGTAGACCTGAAGTTCAGTCTGGGGTTCAACCACGGAGCGTCGCCCCTGCAACCGTAGGGGTTAAAAAAGTTGTTTCCGCCGGTATTATTGTGTTTCGGCGGACGCGCGATGGTATTAAATTTTTGATCCTTTACCACGGTGGGGATTATTGGAATTTCCCAAAAGGGAAGTTAGAGGAGGCAGAGCGAAGTTGGGAAGCGGCTTTTCGGGAGGTGCACGAGGAGACGGGCCTAAAGAAGAGCGAACTTAAATTAGTCGGGAATTTCAAGGCTTTTGAGAAGTTCCACTATCAGCGTGGAAAAGAAAAGATATTTAAAGTGGTTATTCTTTATCTTGCTGAAACAACTCAGAAACAGATAACGGTCTCGGATGAGCACGATGGCTTTGGCTGGTTTCGGTTTGCGGATGCGAAAAGGATAATGGCTAAGCACAAAGATAGTATTAAGATCTTGAAGCAGGCTTACCTTTTTTTGAGGGAGCAGGAGGAGAAAAAATAACAGCAGGTCTGTATGGCTCATTCTGAGTCTGCCTTGCCAGTAGGCAGATTCAGTGAAGGATCATGAGATCCTTCACATACGTTCAGGATGACAACGCTAGCGCGTTGTCACTTGATCAACGATCTGTTTAAAGACTTCAGGTTGGTGCTCGGCGATATCGGCCAGGATTTTTCGGTCAATGATTACATCCTTCTTCTTAAGGGCGTTTATAAAGACGCTGTAGCTCATGTCCTGTTCGCGGACAGCGGCATTTATCTTTATCTGCCAAAGGCGACGACTGGTGCGCTTTTTTTCTTTACGGCTTCTGTAGGCGTTAGTCCAGGCGTGCAAAAGTGCCTCCCTGGCGGCACGTTCTTTTGATTTGCGGTCCCAATTAAAGCCTTTGGTGTGCTTTAAAAGCTTTTTACGCTTTCGGATACCTGTTGGACCTGTTTTTACTCTTGGCATGGGATTTAGTTGACGCGGTTAAGGGCGGTTTTGATCAATTTTATATCACTTGAAAATACAGTGGCACTCCGTTTTTGGGTGATCTGCTGGTTCTTGGTGCCTCGGGATCCGTTGTGACCGATGCCCATACGACGACGATTAAGTGTGCCGCCCTTTCGGAATTTTATGCGTTTGGTGACTGATTTTTTCATGAATTAGCTGTTTAGTTTGTTAGCTGTTTAGCCTGCCTGCCGGTAGGCAGGCTTTTTAGGCCGCGTCCTACCCACCTAAGAAGCTAAACAGCTAAGCAGCTCGTTGATACCACAATGGGAGAGATAATAGCAGAAAACCTTGAGGAACGCAAGCTCGGGCCTAGCGCTTGGGGGTGATAAGCATGGTGAAGCCTCGGCCACCTGGTCGGGGGGGAGAGATGACCTGGTGATCAACGGTGATCATGGTTTTTTCAAACTCAATGAGTTTTTGTTTGGCGAACTCTTTATTGGCTTTTTCGCGGCCGCGCATGGTCATGACTATCTCCAGCTGATTGCCTTCTTTTAGAAAGCGATTGCCGCGCTCGGCCTTGAGTTCTAAGTCGCCGGCTGCTGAGCGAACACTTATTTGGATCTGTTTATTGGAAACCAACTTCTTCTTTCTTTCTAGGCGTTCTTTGCGAATCTTTTTGATCTCTTGATAGCGAAATTTATCAAAACTGACGAGTTTGGCTACTGGCGGTTGGGCTTGGGCAACTACCTCTACAAGATCCAGGCCTTGCTCTTTAGCTAGCTTAAGGGCGTCCGCAGTTGGCATGACACCGACATTTTCTCCTTCCGCGTCAATAACGCGCACTTCCGGCGCTTTTATTTTTTCGTTGGTCCGGTGGTTGATGACCGGATCGTCCTGGGCTCTTTTTCTTGGTCCTCTTCTCAAAGTGCGTTTACTTTAACAGTAATGTTGCGCTTAGTAAAGCGTTTAATGCTTTGGAGGCGGAGTGGAGTGTTGGTATTCACCGTAAGATAGAGATAGCGGAAATTCGTCAAAAGCCATAACATAAATTGGCTCGTATTTAGATGGTTTAAGTGGGGAGGTGGGGGCAGATAGTATGAGAGAGCTTTGTTTATAGGTTTGACATTTCACGGGGGGGGATATCATTAGAGTTATTATTATTCATACTAAACATATATGGAAAAAAACTCTTCAGAATTTTATGCAGCTAGGGCTCCAGAACTTTATGCAGCTAGGGCGAGGGCGGAGGCGAGAAAATATCCAGAAGATTTAAATGCGGAGCGAGAGGAGATTCCTGATGAAGCTGAGAAGTTAGCGTTTATAGATAGAAAACGGCGAGAATTCAGAGAGGCGTTTGAAGCTGCAGGTGGTGACTATGAAGAGGCTCAAATGTTGCACTACAACTATCATCAATATTGTGGCCCACAGACCGGATTCTATCGTGACAACATAAGCAAAAAATGGCGTGCAGATATTGAAGAAAGAGCTTTTAGATTTGGGCTTGATAAAATTTCACTACCAAATTCTTGGGTTGTTTGGGGTGCCGATTCACCATTGCCACCTAAGGATGCTGAAGAAACGAGCGAGAATAAAGGATAGTGATTAAGCACGGAAGGGTAAAGTAGTAATGAATATAAGGCGCCTTCGGGCGCCTTATATTCATTCTTTGTTGTGGAGGTGGGGGTATGGTTCGGCTCTGTTCACCACGAGAGTGGTTTATCGAAAATCAACAAACTTTTGTTTTTAGCTTGCCCTGAGTTTGTCGAATGGGCGAGTCGAGTGGAGACGGGGGTATCGAAACCCCGTGCATTGGCACCTTCAATAATCATCTACAGGCTTAGTTCAAAAAGAACAGCAGTTGAGCTTCTAAGGTTTTCGAGTAGCGTCTAGAAACTCAATGAGCGCTACCTTAGTTCCAGGTATAACACCGGTAATTGATCCTATGGAACTTCGGACCACCGATGTCGCCGCGCTTAGTTAAGCGTACGCGAGAGCAGCATTTCTGTTGCCTTTTTGGTTTTGGGCCAGTTTGCAAGTTAGCCCAGCTTGACCTGCAGATTATCAAAGATCAATCCAATGTCGAAGCCTTGCGTCCCCATTGGAGGCGATTAACGCCGGTCTCTCATCTCGCGTCGGGCGGATTTTGCTTTAAGCGCTTCGCGCTTATCGCCCTTTTTTAAGGGGCGGGCAATACCCAGCTCTAATTTGATGAGATGGTTTTTATTATATACTGACAAAGGTACGATTGTCAACTTGTCTTCTTCGGCTGACTGCCAGAGTTTTTTGATCTCATGCTGCTTAAGAAGCAGTTGGCGGTCGCGCAGGGGATCGTAGCTGACAGGCATGTTTTTAACCTGGTAAGGAGCGATATCCGCGCCACGTAGAATAGGACGTCCGCCACTGAATTTTATGACCGCGCCGGCGATGTTTATTTTTCCTTGTTGGATGGATTTAACCTCATGGCCGAGCAAAACTAAGCCGGCCTCCAGGCGATCTAGGATCTCGTAGTCATGTCTGGCTTTTCGGTTTTGAGCGTATGGTTCAGCCATAGTGTTATTATACGCTAGAGGATATACTATGCATATGCAAGGATTTGTTAAAGAATTTATACAAAAAACTCTGGAGTTAAAAGCTGAGCCGGGCGTGGAGGTGCCGACTGTGGCTAGTTATGGCCACTACTCTAGTAATGTCGCGATGCAACTCGCCAAAGAGCGGGGGGTTAATCCGCGAGATTTAGCGCAGGATTTTATAGCAAGCTTACAGGTTGCGGACAAAGACGGTGTATTTACGAATATAGAATTGGCCGGGCCGGGGTTTATTAATTTTTGGTTGAGTTCAGATTGGTTGCGCGAGCAGTTGGTGAAGAAGTACGGTAAAAAGATAGATGGAGTGAATGTCGGTAAAAAGGAGCAGGTGATTGTAGAGTATTCTTCAATTAACATTGCCAAGAGGATGCATGTTGGTCATCTGCGGACGACAATAATTGGTGACGCGCTAGCGAATATCCACGAGTATCTGGGCTACAAGGTAACGAGATGGAACTACTTGGGGGATTGGGGTACGCAGTTTGGGAAGCTTATTGCCGCGTATAAGCTCTGGGGGGATAAAGAGGAGGTGGCACAGGCGCCGATTGAGAGCCTGCTTACTTTATATGTGAAGTTTCATGATGAAGCTAAGCAAGGTCCAACGCTGGAGGACAAGGGGCGGGCGGAGTTCAAGAAGTTGGAAGATGGCGACTCTGAAAATCGGAAACTTTGGCAGTGGTTTAAAGAAGAGACGCTGAAGGAGGTATCGGTTATTTATAGACGTCTTGGTGTGGATTTTGACGTGGATATTGGCGAGGCTTTTTACGAGAAGGCGTTACAGTCTATTATTAAAGACCTAAAGAAAAAGGGGATCGCCCAGGAGAGTGAGGGGGCGATAATTGTGCCGCTAGAGGAGTTTAATTTACCGCCGGCGCTTATTCAAAAGTCAGATGGCGCGACCTTGTACTTAACGCGAGATATCGCGAATCTTGAGTATCGCTTAAAAAAGTATAAGCCAAGCAAGATATTGATCGTGGTTGGCAATGAGCAGTCCCTGCATTTTCGTCAGCTCGGTGCTATCTCGCAGCTGATGGGGCTGAATTCTTCTGAGTTACGACACGTTTCCTATGGCCTTATACTTGGCGCGGATGGTAAGAAGTTTTCTACCAGAGAGGGTGGGGTTGTTAGTATTGAAGAACTGTTGGATAAGGCGGTGGAGATGGCGTATGGCGTGGTGAGCCAAAAGAATCCGGACCTGCCGGAGGAGGAGAGGCGGCAAGTGGCGGAGGCGGTTGGTGTGGGTGCGCTGAAGTATAACGACCTGCGGGAGAACCGGAACTCGGATATTATTTTTGACTGGGATCAGATGTTGAATCTTGCCGGAAATACCGCGCCGTATTTACAGTACACAGTTGCTCGGTTGCGTAGCATACTTAGGAAATCCCAAATTCCAAGCACCAAATTCCAAATAAAAAAGGCAAATCTCAAACTATTAGATCAGGAGATCGAGCTGGCGCTGATGAAAAAGATGTTGGATTTTGATGATAGTGTAATAGTTAGTGCGCAACAATATATGACGAGCCATCTAGCGACCTATTTGCATGAGCTGTCGCAGATGGCGAATCAATACTACGAGCAGGTGCATGTGCTTGCGGATGAGAACGAAGAACGAAAGTTAGCGCGTTTGGCGTTTGTGGATAGAGTGGCCGCGGTGCTAACCAAAGGATTAGAGCTTTTGGGTATTGACGTGCCGGAGCGGATTTAGTGTGAGCTTATTAGCTGTTTAGCTTCTTAGCTGATTAGGGTCTGAAAACGAAGCGAGGCCACGACGTCCCGGGTGGGTCGCCGTGGCCGCGTTGCTTGTTGCGAGCTTAGAGTGCTATGCCTCCTCGGAGGCTGTTCTCTTCCGGCAATCCATGGCGACTGCGATAGTCTGGTGCAGGCTGGCGACATAGGTCGCACAGGGGCGGCACTTGAACACACGCTCGCGAATGCGTCTGATGCGCCACTCCTGCTTGTAGAAGTGGACTACCCACCCGATGATTGCTTTTCTTCTGACTCCGTCTTTGCAGCCGGGTACCGGTTCGTTCAGTTCGTTGTTGGTCATCGCTTTCTCCTGGTTGTTGTGGGTCAGGCGAACATTGCGTCGTTCATTCCGTGATTAGTAAATCATTTTTATATTTTGTCAATAGTGCAAAGCTGGGAGAGTTTGGTATACTGGGGCTAATTGAATAGTCGTTAAAGCAGTGAGGTTATCTGATATATAACTAGCTGCGGTGAAATTTTTTTATTTGCCGCACTGGTTGTGCGGTTTTTTTCTTTATCCCTAATCAGCTAAGAAGCTAAACAGCTAATAAGCTAGTACCATGCTAAAAAATCTAAAAAACTTTTCATTACCGGAATTAGAAGAAAAGGTGTTGCGCTTTTGGAAAGAGCAGGGGATTTTTGCTAAATCGGTTGCCAAGAACGAGGGAGGCAAGAAGGGAAAGTTCGTATTTTACGAGGGGCCGCCGACTGCGAATGGGCATCCGGGTATTCACCATGTGCTGGCGCGTAGTTTTAAAGATATTGTGCCGCGTTATAAAACAATGCAGGGTTTTCACGTGCCGCGAAAAGCCGGTTGGGATACACATGGTTTACCGGTAGAACTGCAGGCGGAGAAAGAATTAGGTCTTAACAGTAAGACAGAGATTGAGAAGTATGGCGTGGCGGAGTTTAATCGCTACTGCAAAGAGCTTATTTGGAAATACCGGACAGAGTGGGAAGACCTGACTACACGGATGGGGTATTGGACAGACTTAAAGCATCCATACGTTACCTATGAAGCCGGCTACATGCAGACGCTTTGGTGGATCTTGGCACAGGTAAACAAACAAAAACTACTACAAAAAGGTTATCGAGTGGTGCCTTGGTGTACGCGCTGTGGGACGCCGTTATCCAGTCATGAGCTGGGTCAGCCAGGGGCGTATAAGACGATCACGGATACGTCGGTGTATGTGAAGTTTAAGGTTAAAAAAGAGAGTGTTAAAAAATTATTGCCCCACTTCGCCAAGGCTTCGCGGGGCAACTTAGCACAAAATGTTTTTGTGCTAAGTTGGACTACGACGCCGTGGACTTTGCCGGGGAATGTGGCGCTGGCGGTGGGCAAGAATATTCAGTATCAACTTGTGCGCAAACAAGGGGAGATCTTGATCGTGGCAAAAGGGCGCGCGCAAGCGGTGCTTGGAGACGAGGATAGGGAGGTTGTTGCGGAAGTTAGCGGCAAGCAGTTGGTTGGGTTGGAGTATGAGCAGTTGTTTGATATTGCGAATTTGAGAAATAAAAAGCCCATTCGACAAGCTCACCGCAAGCAAGCTCAGGGCAAGTCGCATCAGGTGTATGACGCGAATTTTGTTACTGATACCGACGGCACGGGCGTGGTCCATACGGCGGTGATGTATGGAGAAGACGACTTTGTGTTGGGAGTGGCCAACGGGCTGCCTCAGAACCACACTGTTGATGAGGCCGGTAAGTTTAATAAAGAGGTGAAGGGGTTGGCAGGCCTATACGCGCGGAGCAAGAAAACAAGTGACGCGGTCATTGGTCACTTGCAGAAAAAGGGCTATTTGCTGAAGACGGAGGAGTTTGAGCACGAATACCCGCACTGCTGGCGCTGTGGCACGGCTTTATTGTATTACGCTAGGCAGTCTTGGTTTATCTTGATGAGCAAATTGAAGCGCGAGATGCAGCAGAACAACGCGCAAATAAACTGGACGCCAGAGCATATTAAGGAGGGGAGGTTTGGACAGTGGCTCGCGGACTTAAAGGACTGGTCTATTAGTCGCAATCGTTACTGGGGGACGCCGCTACCGGTTTGGGAGTGTGAAAAGCCAAAATGTGGGAATACGCTTGTGGTTGGTAGTTTGGCGGATTTGCGCAAGAATGCGATCTCGACGAATAAATATTTTGCGGTCCGCCACGGAGAGGCGAGGCATAATGTGGAGCGGCTGAATGCGGGCGGTTCGGAGCAGGGGACTAATATTAGTCGGCTTACGGAGAAGGGTGAGAAGCAGGCGCAAAAGGCGGCCGCGGAGTTGAAGAAGCAGAAGCCCGACATTATTTTTACCTCGCCGTATCTGCGGACTAAGGAAACAGCGAAGGCAATAGCAAAGGCAACGGGCGCGCAGGTTAAGACGGATAAACGCTTGGGCGAGATAAACTGTGGTGTGTATAACTGGAAGGGTATTGACTCTTACCACTCGTCTTTTAGTTCTAAGTTGGAGCGATTTACAAAAGCTCCGGATGGGGAGGGAGCGGAGACGCTTAGCGATGTGCGGCGCCGGGTGATGGAGTTTGTCCGCGAAGTAGAGAAAAAGCATCAAGGGAAAAAGATTGTGATTGTAAGCCATGGCGATCCGCTTTGGCTTTTAGAGGGGGCGATGCGCGGGCTTAGCGACGAGCAGTTGCTTGAGTCGGAGTGGTATCCGCAACCTGGACACGCCGGTGAGATAAAGGGACCGGTGCTCTCGTACGACGAAGACGGTAGGTTGGATCTGCACAGGCCTTTTATTGATGAGGTGAGGTTGCGCTGTCCGAAGTGTAAGAAGGGTGAGATGCAACGGGTAACTGATGTAATGGACGCGTGGTTTGATTCCGGGTCTATGCCACTAGCCCAACACCACTTCCCATTCGCACAAATAGGAAGTGGTGTTGGAAAATCCCAAATTTCAAATCCTAAATCCCAAGATGCTGCATTCCGGGAGATTGATTTTCCGGCGGACTATATCGCGGAAGCGGTGGATCAGACGCGGGGTTGGTTTTATACGCTGTTGGCTGTTTCTACTTTACTGAAAAAGGGACCGGCGTATAAAAATGTTATTTCGCTTGGTCTTATTCACGACAAGAACGGAATAAAGATGAGTAAGAGTAAGGGGAATATTGTTGACCCTTGGGCGATGATGTCTAGCTACGGCGCGGATGCGGTTCGGTGGTACTTTTATACGATGAACGATCCGGGCGAGGCTAAGAATTTTGATGAGATGGAGCTTGCGAAAGTAACCAGACGGCTAATTCTGATTGTTTATAACTCATTTGTCTTTTGGAACTCGTACGCGAAAAAGCAGGATATCAGCAAGCAGTCAAAGCGGCCGACGCATATTTTAGATCAGTGGATATTGGCCGACTTGCAGTTGTTGGTTCAGAAAACCACTGAGCACTTAGACAAATATGATATCGGCAGTGCCGCCAGACTGATTGAGGCTTTTACTGATGATCTGAGCCGTTGGTATATCAGGCGAAGCCGGGACCGCTTCCAAGAGCAGGCGCGTGGCGCCGCTACAAACCAGGTAGACTGGGAGTCTGCTTCGTACACTTTACAACTCGCTCTGCAGACATTGGCGCAGGTGATGGCTCCTTTTATGCCTTTCTTTAGCGAAGCTCTTTACCAAGCGATGGGAGGCGCGGGCGAGTCTGTGCATCTTGCGGAGTGGCCGAAAGTGGACCGGGGTTATAAAAATGCGAAGCTTATTAGCCAGATGCAGACTATTCGTGCTTTGGCGGCGCGGGCGCTCGCTTTGCGCGCCGAGGCGGGAGTAAAAGTGCGACAGCCACTTGCGAAGTTGACACTGCGCGATACTGAGATGCAAGAGTGGACAGAACTGCTGGAGATCTTAAAGGACGAGGTAAACGTGAAGGCGGTTCAATTTAACGAGTCGCTTCTGGAGGTGGATAGTGTGCAGTTAGATCTTACGATCAGTAAGGAATTGCGCGAAGAGGGGCTTATCCGGGAGTTGGCGCGAATGGTTCAGGGGTTACGCGCGGACGCGGATTACAAGATGAGCGACGAGATTGTGTTAATGATTGAGGGAACGGATGAGCTGAGTAACTTAATACAGCGACACTCAGTTGGTTTGAAGAAGATGGTGGGTGCCAAAGATTTGGTAATGAGAAGGACGGATAAATTTGAAGCGGAGTTGCAGACAAAGCTTGACGCCAGCCTGGTTTGGATAGGGGTGCGTAAAATCTAGTCATCAAACGAATTACGAATCCTTTACGTATTTACGAATTCGCTGAAAACGTTTCTTCTGTATACGTAAATTCGTAACTACATTCGTAATTAGTCTGATGGCATTATAGCAACCCAATGGTTTGTTTGACCTCATCCAATTTCTTGTCCGCGACTTTAGTGGCAGCTTTTCCGCCTTTAACGAATATTTTCAACACCTTGTCAGGGTCTTGTAGGAGCTCTTGCTTGGCTTGGCGAATTGGAGTGAAGTAGGCGATGATTCGCTCGGCCACAAATTTTTTTAGGGCGCTGTAGCTCTTGCCACGGAGCTGGGCCGCGATGTCTTGGGGGCTGCGGCTAGTAAATGCTGAGGCGATGAGTAGTAAATTGGAAACCCCTGGCTTTTGCTTTGGGTCGTATTTGATTTCGTTGCCGGAGTCGGTTACGGCGCGAGATATTTTTTTCTTTGCTGTTTCCGGGTCATCATCAATGAACAAGCAGCCTTCCGGTTTTGACTTGCTCATTTTTTTGCTTGGATCGTTTAAAGACATCAGGCGGGGGATGCTTGTGTAAAGCGGTTGTGGTTCGACTAGGAGGTCCCCGAATTGTGTATTAAATTTACGCGCTAAGGTACGCGTTAGTTCCAGGTGTTGGTCTTGGTCGTCGCCGACGGGTACATGGGTTGCGTCGTAAAGTAGAATATCAGCGGCCATAAGAACGGGATAAGTGAAAAGGCCGACATTGTTGTCTTGCTTAGCCTTGTCTTTGTACTGGGTCATGCGGGAGAGCTCGCCCATGGGCGTGAGCGTGGTTAGGATCCAGGATAAATTTGCGTGAGTTGGTACGTGAGACTGGATAAAAAGCGTGGATAGCTTTGGGTTTAGGCCGGCGGCAAGATAAGTGGCCGCTAAGTCTATTATTTGAGATCTTTTTGTATCTGGGCTGTAATTTTCTGTTAAGGAGTGGTAGTCGGCGATAAAAAAATAACATTCGTACTCGCCGGAGCCTTGAAGTTCAATGAAGTTGTGAAGCGCGCCTAAGTAGTTGCCAATATGTAGCTTACCGCTTGGCTGAATGCCGGAGACAACGATGTTTGTGTTCATAGTTTTTAGTATACCCAGCGCTAATGGCATTTGCAATTGGTGCTGGGGGTAGCTAAGTTCAGGGAGTCTTCATGGTATATTATAAAAGATGATGTTATTAGTATTAATTAACAAATATTATGGCGACAAAAAAATCTTCTAAAAAGAAGATGGCGACGAAGACAAAGGTAGGCATTGGTTTGGGGGCGGCGGCGATGGTTGCCGCCGCTGGTGCGTATTTACTAACGGGGGAGCGCGGGAAAAAGAATCGCGCTAAAGTGAAGGAGTGGTCTGTAAAAGCGCGGCAGGAAGTTTTGCGGGAGGTAGTAAAAGTAAAAAAGCTCACCGAGATGCAGTATAACCAGATTGTTGATACTGTCATGCGACAGTATGAGGCGATTGATAAGAAGGAAGCTGCGGCGCTAGTGAAAGAACTTAAGTCTCATTGGGATAATATCCGGGCGGAGTTGAAGGGTGTTCAGAAGACGGCGAAGAAGGCGTCGGGGCGCGTGGTTAAGAAAAAAAGTAAATCAGGAAAATAGTAAATTAGTAAATTAGTAAATTAGGAAATTAGGAAATTAGGAAATTTGGAAATTTGGAAATTTGGAAATTTGGAAATTGCAAAAAACAAAACGCGCGTGTACACGCGCGTTTTGTTTTTTTGCACACACATAATTCATTTTGTTTTGTTGTTTTAAAAAAAAGTTATCAACAGTTTTGTGAAAAAAAACATTGTGTTGCATCGTAAATCACATCATAATAAATGTAAGAATCGTTTTTGGGGAGATTACTGATTCTTTTCATCATTACTTTTTTCAAAACTTTTTTTAGCGATACGTTGTTTCGTATCAACTACTTCTAAAAAATTTTTAGAAGTAGGAAAGGTCGAGTACAAGTTAATTATACTATTGATTATGGCAGCAAAAAAACGAAAGGTAGCAAAGCGTAAGCCAGCGAAGAAAGTCGCAAAGCGAAAGACCGCGAAGCGAGCGCCGGCAAAGCGTAAGCCAGCGAAGAAAGTCGCAAAGCGAAAGACCGCCAAGAAGGCGACCAAGCGTCGCCGTTAATTCGGCCTAGCAAAATACCCCCGACGCAAGTCGGGGGTATTTTGTTTTAGATCTCGATTAATACCGGCAAGATCATAGGACGCCTCTGGGTTTTGTTGTAGAGGAACAGGCCAACTTGTTCGCGGATGAGCGTTTTGGTGTAATCGCTTTCTCCGCTGTCTTTACTACTTGTCTGATCAAGGATATTGCGTAGTTTGTCGCGGACGTCATTAATGAGACGGGTGTTATCTTTGAGATGGATAAAACCGCGACTAATGATGTCCGGATTTTTAAGCAGGCGTCCGGTCTTTTTGCTAACAGTGGCGATGATGACAACCATGCCTTCTTCAGACAGGTGGCGGCGATCACGCATCACGACCGCCTCCACGTCACCAACACCGAGACCGTCGACAAGGACGTAGTAGGCCGGCACAGTTTGTCCGGTTGGTTTGATGCTGTCTTTAGTTATCTCGGTGACAACGCCGTTGTCTAGTAAGATAACGCGCTCTTTCTGGATGCCAACTTTTTTCATGTTCCGGATGTTGGCCGCGCGTTTGTAGTAGTGGGCGTGGACCGGAATGATGAACTTTGGCCTGCAGAGCTTTGCGACCAAGGCAAGGTCGTCACCAGGGGAGTGGCCCGATGTGTGGATGTCTAGGTCGGCGTTAGTGTGCACAATGGCGCCTTGGCGAGAGAAGTGGTCTTTCAGGTTTTGAACACTGCGCTCATTACCCGGAATAACCGAGGAAGAGAAGATAACAGTGTCGCCCGGTTTGACCCGGATGAACTTGTGTTCGCCCAGAACGATGCGCATAAGCCCGGCATTTTCCTGGCCTTGGGCGCCGGTGGAGAGGATAAGGATCTTGTTGTCGCGTACGTTGCGGAGTTCCTCCATCGGAATTACGGTGCCTTCTTTGTATTTAAGGTAACCAAGGTGTTTAGCTATTTCCAGGTTTTCTTTCATGGATCGGCCGTTGATGATTACCTTGCGCCCTATTTTCTCCGCTATCTGAACTATTTCGTCTAAGCGTTCAATCATGGACGCAAAGGTGGAAAGGATTATTCGTCCTTCTGCCTCGCGGAATAGTTTTTCAAGGTTGGCGACCACGGTGTCTTCAGAAACAGCATTGCCTTCAAAGTCGGCGTTAGTGCTGTCGATCATTAGAGAGTGGACGCCTTGGGTGCCGAGCCACTCGAATTCGGCAATATCGGCATTTCCTTTGGCGTCGTAGGCGACTCGGAAGTCCGCGAAATGGACCATCTTGCCGGCTGGTGTATCCAGCACAATACCGGTGGTGTCCGGGACGGTGTGGCTAACGCCGAAGACCTCAAAGCTAAAGTTTGTAGAAACTTTTACTTTGTCGTGATTTTTAAGGATGTGGAACTTTGGCTTGGGAACGTTTGGCATCTCTGCCAGTTTTTTCTCAACCACGGCTTTAACCAGCTCTGTGCCGTAAATGGTTGGATTACCGAGTTTTTCCAGAACATAAGGAATGGCACCAAAGTGGTCGTAGTGGGCGTGAGTGATGATTAGACCCTTTATTTTTTTCTTGTGCTTGCTTAGGTACTCGGTGTTGGGGATTATCCAGTCCACGCCTGGAGTTTCTTCTTCCGGGAACTGAATACCCATGTCGATGATTATTATTTCATCATTGTACTCAAAGAACGCGCAGTTGCGGCCTATCTCCTCCAGTCCGCCCAAGGGAACGAGGTAAAGAGTGTTTGGTTTTAAGCCGCGAGCCATCTCTGCTTCAGAGAGGACTCCTTCACGCGCTTTAAGTCGGTGGTCGCTAAGGAGCGATCCCATGCGTGGGGGAACGCGGCGAGCACCGCGGTCTTTACCGCCGCGTTGTGGTTGTCGGTCGCCCCTATTAGGGGCGGCAGGACTTACCGTTTGCCGGTTTCTGGCACCGGTCTGCCTGCCTCCGGTACTAGTTTTGGTACTTCTGTTGTCACCGGTATGGCGCCGACGAGATCCATGTTGTTTGACGCCTTGTTCGTTAGGACGAGTGACGATGCGGCCGCCCTCGATGTGGATGACGCGCTTTGGTTCCGGGATTTTTTTCCGTCCGTTCGCCGTGCTCAGGACCTTTGGGGTACCAGATAAGATACCTTCAGCCTCACTGGGCACAAGGGATCCTTTGTTTTTTGTATTGTCTGAATTCATAAATCCAGTAGTGTTGCATGCTTCTATATAAAAAAGCATGCATTAAAAATAATTAGTTAATAATTGAAAAGCGATTATGTTGTTCGAACAACAAACATCGAGTGCCGCGGGAGAGATTTGAACTCTCACGATCTTGCGATCACAGCGACCTGAACGCTGCGTGTCTGCCGGTTCCACCACCGCGGCATATAGTTTTACAGTAAGGTTTTCAGAAATTCCTTGCCAATTCCTGACTTGAGATATTTTTCTCTTTTTCGAGCCTCTTGTCGAGTTTTATATTCTTCTATAAGAATAAGTTGGAAGGGGCGATAGGAAGCAGTTGTTCTTTCTCGACCGGTTTGGTGCTCATTAATCCTCCTTGTATGATTATTGGTTAATCCTACATAAATATACTTTCGTGAGAGGCTAGATAGAGCATACACATAAAACATTTTTATAGGAAGTGAAGCGCGCCTGCCTGCCGGCAGGCAGGTCTACCAATTCCGCCACCTGGGCAAAAAAGTTGTATTTCTTTGCGAAGTTATAATTTACAAAAGCAATCTATATAGAATATCAGATGCGCCGGATATAGCTATCGGGGCGAGTAGTCAGGCAAGTAGCTGGGTCGGGCGCAAAGCGCCATTAAGATTACATCATAACATACATCGTTATTTTACGCAATAGGAAGCCTTATTTGAAGACGCGAGTTGTCTTTAGGAACCAGCTTTGTACTCGTTCAAAGCGGTCGGCCGGGGTGCTGATGAACTCAAGGTCTAGCCCGCCGAGATCTTTCGGGGCGGCGTAAAGATAGTTTGGGGAGAACAAGAAGATGGCGGGGTAGTCGTCGTGGATGGTCTGTTGGATGCCGGCTATACTACTATTCCTTTCGATTGGGTCAAATTCAGTGCGGGCAGAGTCAAGAAGAGCGTCAACGCGCTCGTTATTGTAGAGTGCTAGATTAAGTCCCGGTTGGAACCTTTGGCTAGAGTGCCAGAAAGAGTAAAGATCGGCGCTGTTGCGGAGGATGTTGCCAAACAAAAGCATTTCATAGTTTCGAGTGCGAACGTAACTATTTTGGGCTTCAGCAACAGAGACGACGTTGACAGTGAGCTCTGCTCCGATGTTGCGCCAGTCGCTTTTGATGAGGGCCGCGGTGTCTACCAAGAAGGGGATGTTTGGTACGATGAGGTCAAAGCTGAGACGAACTTTTTCGCCGCGAATATT
The DNA here is from genome assembly GCA_002773415.1 of Candidatus Harrisonbacteria bacterium CG10_big_fil_rev_8_21_14_0_10_49_15. Classification (GTDB taxonomy): domain Bacteria; phylum Patescibacteriota; class Minisyncoccia; order UBA6257; family 1-14-0-10-44-23; genus 1-14-0-10-49-15. Next base: position 24,842 of record PFBD01000008.1, read on the forward strand.
TTTCACGCGGATAAGGTCGTTACTTTCCGGGTCAAGATCCCAACCGTTTTCTTCTAAAATAGCGACGGCTTCTTCCGCGGAAAATCTTTCTCGTTCATAGGCCGCGTCGTTATATCCGGGAAGGTAGGGGGCGAGGGGGCCATGGGCGATAAGTCCTCGGTCACCAAGAATGTTTTTTAGGATGTGGTTTTTGTTGGTCGCAAGGGTGAGCGCTTCACGCACAGCTTTTTCTTTGAGTACGCTACTGACAGTTTGGTTTAAGAAGATCGCGTAATAGCGAGGGATGCCTATTTCATAAGTGCGGTGATTTATTTTAAGGTCTGCAATATCGCGAGCATCAATGCCGCCGAGGCCGTCAATGCTTTTTCGGTTGAAGGCTAGGATGGCGTCATTGTAGCTTGGGTAGAATTTGAATGTCAGTGTTTCTATAAGGGATCGCGAGCCGGCGTAGTTTGGATTAGCTTGAAGTTTGTAGCTTGTTATAAAACCGGTTCGTTCTTTTTCGTAGCTGATGAATGTGTAGCTGCCGCTTCCGACCGGCTCCAGGTTGTACGAGGAGAGATGCAGGTTGGCCGGAGGAATAGCCGAGAAGATGTGCGCCGGCACTATTTGCAGGTTTTTGAGAGTTTCTGAAAAGTAGGCGTATGGTGTTTTTAGGGTAAACTCAACTTCTTTTTCAGAAAGACGAACAACACTTACGCCTTGCCAGTTGTTCGCGCTTGGTGAGCGAGTCTCCGGATTTTGAATAGTTTCAACAGTGAAGACTACGTCGTTGGTTGTGATTGGAGTGTTGTCCGACCAGACGAGATCGTTTTTAAGAGAGACGATCCAGACAGTGCCGTCGCTAGAGGTGCTGTAGCTATCGCTGAGGGTGAGCAGATCGGCAAATAACACTTTGGCTAGATCTCGGTCAGCTTCATTGCCTCCTATAAGGAGGGGATTGATGGCGACTGGTTGGCCCACGATGCCTTCAGTGTAGCTGCCGCCTTGTGCGGGTTGGATAACAGTGTTTCGGTAGACAGTTGTTAGGATGATGCCGGTAGTGGCGGCGAAAAAAATAGTCGAAGCGCTGATAAAGATATATCGTTCGCGCTTTGAGAATGTTTTAAAGGGTTTGGTGAGGTCGCGGAAGAAAGAGGACATTAGACGAAATATAAATCAGACTAATTACGAATGTAGTTACGAATTTACGTATGAAATTATCGTTAGCTAATTCGTAAATACGTAAAAGATTCGTAATTCGTTTGATGATGCTGGTTTGATGGTTTTATAGGCTAAAGTCAATAGCACTATCCACCCCGGTGTCCTGGGTGTCAGTTGTTGGCGCGTTTTCTTCTTCGATTGCCTCTAGTGGAGGAATTATCTGTTCGTCGCTTGGAGACGGTATTGTTACTTGGTTGTTTGTGGTCACTAAGTTGGCGATTGCAAGACCGGCAAAAAAGATTATCAAAACGATGGTCGCGTTGAAAATAATTTTTTCAAAGCCGCGGCGTTTTTGGTAAAAATCGCCACCACCGCCACCGCCAGCTCCTAAAAATCCGGATGAATCGCCGCGCTGCTGAAGCAGGATGAGGACGATAAGGGCGACTGCGACAAGAATGAGAATGATGCTGATGAGATCCATATATGGTGAAATTACAAATGACAAATCCCAAATTCCAAACGAGTCTGTTTAGGTTTTTGAATTTAAGATTTATTTGATATTTGGTGCTTGATATTTGGGAGTTAGTCTTTGTGTCGGTTGCTGGCGTGGAAGATCATGTTCGCGACCGTGATGATTAGGGTCCCGTATAGGAGCGGTAACAGTCCCTGTATACTAATGTTTTGGGCGTATTTGTCAATAATATAGAGGAGGCCGCCGGTGATGACGAGGTTAAAGAGGCCAAACGTGATAATGATAATTGGGGTAAGGACCAGCTTGATTATTGGCAAAATAATAAGCTGAATAAGGGTAAAAACGCCTATTAAGGCCGCGGTAGCGGCCAGATCGGTCGTGTTTAGATTAAAGCCGGTGACAACGTAAGCCGCGACTCCGAAGCCAATGGCGTTGGCGATAAAAGTGATGATGACTTTTTTAAACATATATATAGTATACTAAAAATCTATGACTAAAGCACTACGGAGCTATGGACCGTTTTTGATTGCCTTTGCGGCGCTGCTTTGGGCGGTGGATGGGATTTTGCGACGGAGTTTGTTTTCCTTGCCGCCTATTACTATCGTATTTTACGAGCACTTGATAGGCGCGCTGCTTATTTTACCGTTCTTTTTTGTGGCTTGGAAAAAGCAGGCTCGGTCGCTGACAAAGTCGGAGTGGATCGTGATGGTCGTAGTGGCCTTGTTGTCGGGTGTGCTCGGAACATTGTTTTTCACGGCCGCGCTGGTGCGAGTTGGCTTTATCTCTTTTTCAGTCGTGTTTTTATTGCAGAAACTGCAGCCGATATTCGCGATAGCGACAGCGGCTATTTTACTGAAAGAGCGGGTGACGCTGCGGTACGGGGTGTGGGCGGTGGTGGCTTTTGTGGCGGCCTATTTTGTGACCTTTCCGGCCGGGATGGTGAACTTTGGTGAGACCGGGGTGATCGCCGCGGCGCTGCTAGCCGGGGCCGCAGCCTTTGCATGGGGGAGCTCGACGGCCTTTTCGCGATACGCGCTTATAGATCATTCACACACGGTAATAACTGGCCTGCGATTTTTTATCACAGTGCCGCTGGCTTTTGTGGGCGTGCTGCTTCTTGGCCAGTTTTCTTCCTTATCTGGGGTTGAGCCGGGGCAGTTTGGTCGTTTGTTCATTATCGCGCTTTCAACCGGGATGGTGGCGCTTTGGATATACTACCGCGGGTTAAAAGTAACTCAGGCAAAAGTTTCCACAATAGTAGAGCTTATTTTTCCCTTTACCGCTGTGTTCATTGATATCTTTCTTTACGATACGGTATTGCACTGGAGTCAGTACGCGGCTGCCGCGGTGCTAATGCTGGCTATTTATCAGGTGAGCAGGCTAAATCAAGAAAAGGGGACGGCTGGATTGCCCGAGACAGGCGCTTCTGATACTCTCTAGTCATGGCTAAAAAGAAACAGGTGGAAACAATGAATTTTCAAATTGAGGGTGGGCGGCGTTTGTCCGGTGCGGTTACTTTGCGAACAGCAAAAAATTCAGCGGTGGGCTTGCTTTGTGCGTCGCTGTTGAACAAGGGGACGACCACTTTGCGCAACATGCCGAAGATAGAAGAGGTGTATCGCATCATTGAGGTACTAGAGAGCATTGGTGTTTCAGTTAAGTGGCAAGGGAGTGATGTTGTTATCAAGCGGCCGGCGAATATTTCTTTAGCGAAGTTGGACTTGGAAGCGGCGATGCGGACGCGAAGCATCATCATGTTTATCGGGCCGCTTATTCACAGCTTGAAAAAATTTTCTTTGCCTCAGACTGGCGGTTGCAAATTGGGTAGCCGAACAGTACGCCCGCACTTTTACGCGCTGGAGCCGTTTGGCGTGAAGATAGATGTTAAGAGCAACGCGTTTGCGGTAACCGCGGCCAAGACTTTGAAGCCGGCGGAGTTTGTTTTGTATGAGTCGGGCGATACAGTGACAGAGAACGCGCTGATGGCCGCGGCCCTTATTCCTGGTGTGACCACGATAAAGCTGGCTTCGGCCAACTATCAGGTGCAGGACATGTGCTTTTTCTTGGAAGAGTTTGGTGTGAAGATAGAGGGTATAGGCACGACCACGCTGACCATTCATGGCGTAGCGGAGATGAACGCGGATGTGGAGTACCATCTAAGCGAAGACCCGACCGAGGGGATGTTCTTTTTAGCGGTAGCGGCGGTGACAGGTTCGGCCATTACAATAGAGCGCGCGCCGATAGACTTTTTAGAGCTAGAGCTTTTTAAACTGAAGAAGATGGGCTTTCGGTACACGATTACAAAGCGGTACAAGTCGGCTAACGGCAAGACAAACTTGGTAGATATCAAAACCAAGCCGTCTACGTTGCGAGCTCTTGATGAGAAGATAGCCCCTCGGCCGTACCCGGGGTTGAATATTGATCACTTACCATTTTTCGCGGTCATTGCGGCGACGGCGAAAGGACAGACGCTGATTCACGACTGGGTGTATGAAAAGCGCGCGATTTACTACACCGAGCTGGATAGATTGGGCGCGGATACGATTTTGGCAGACCCACACCGGATTTATATAAATGGACCAACCGAATGGAAGGCACGAGAGCTTATCTGCCCGCCGGCCCTGCGCCCGGCGACGATTTTGCTGATTGCTATGTTGGCGGCCAAAGGTGAGTCGGTTCTGCGCGATGTCTACTCCATCAACCGCGGCTATGAAGACCTGGCGAATCGGCTGAATAAGTTGGGAGCGCGGATAAAGACGATCTCTTAGCTGTTTAGCTTCTTAGCTGTTTAGGTCGCGGCCAATTGGAAAAATTGTTTTAGCTCTGCTAGGATAGCAGCACAATACTAGCTGCTTAGCTTCTTAGGGAAGTAACTTATTAGGTCGTGGACTAGACTCTAAAAAGCTAAACAGCTAAGAAGCTAATCAGCTTTCCTTATATGTTTGTACGTAAAATAGGCATTGACCTTGGAACCGCGAATACGATTGTTTTTGTGCCTGGCAAAGGCTTTATTGTGAACGAGCCGACGATTGTGGCGCTTGGCCAGCCGAATAATGAGGTTATTGCCGTGGGGCGGGAGGCTAAGAACATGATCGGCCGGACGCCGTATGATATTGTTGCGTATAAGCCTCTGAAAGACGGCGTGATTGCCGATTATTACATTACCAAGGCGATGCTGAAGTATTACATTACGAAGGCGATTGGTGGTTGGAATGTGATTAAGCCAGATGTGGTTATCAGCGCCCCGGCTGGGATCACGGCGAATGAACGCCGAGCGGTGGTTAACGCGGCTAAAGAGGCGGGCGCCAAGCAGACGTATATTGTGAAAGAGCCGATTTTGGCAGCTCTAGGCGCGGGCATTCCGATAAACTCTCACTCTGGAAACATGATTATCAATATTGGCGGTGGCACGGCCGAGGTGGCGGTCGTCTCCCTGGGGAGCATCGTCAGTTGGTCCAGTTTGCGCGTGGCCGGGAACAAGTTTGATGCGGCCATCATGAACTACGTGAAAAAGAAGTTTGATGTTTATATCGGCGAGCAGACGGCCGAGCAGGTGAAGATAGAGGTCGGTAGCGCATTGCCGATGAAAGACAAGTTGTCGTTTAAGGTACGGGGTCGGGACGTGGCTTCGGGATTGCCCAAGGATATAAATGTAAACTCTAACGAGATAGCCGAAGCGCTTAATCCGCTTTTATTGGATATCGCGGCTAGCGTGCAGACGGTGTTTAACGAAACCCCGCCGGAGTTGGTGGCGGACATTATGGAAAAGGGGATAATTATTTCGGGTGGCGGCGCGAACTTGCGCAACGTAGACGAGTTTTTCAAACGAATGACCGGTGTAGAGTGCTACACGGCTGAAGAGGCGCTCTTTTGCGTGGCCAAAGGCTCGGGTTTGATTTTGGACCACTTGGATGTGTATAAGCGAACGCTACTGAATAAACGCTAGCGCCATTCCTCCTTTCTTAAAGGTGGTTGCCTGTAGGGAGGAGGATTTAAAATCCCTCCGCTTAACTGTGAATTATAAAACTCTAAAAATTTCTTCATTTTGTCATTCCCGCGTAGGCGGGAATCTATCATTTGACTATTTTTTTATGGATTCCCGCCTTCGCGGGAATGACACGGCGGGGAGTTATGAAAAGTTTCTAAAACGTAGCAGGCCCCGGCCACCCAGTGAAGGATGGTCGGGGCCTTGTGTGTTGCGGGCGCGCACGTCTACTGGGCTACTCTGAGCTCCTGGGGGTAGGCCCAGATCGTGCGTCCGTCGTCGAGCTTGATTGCGTGAGCAACGCCCGACGCGTCCTCCTGGTTGCCATGGAGAATGACTGTGGCCACCTTCCCGTTGTTGGCGCTCTGGCCGTGTTTGGATTGGAACACGACTCGTGTGCCGACTTCGTATCGCATGTTTCCCTCCCGGGATTGTGGGGTGAAGCGGGATTGCCTCACGGCCACCTATATATTAGTATAGCATACTTTTGGTATATTTGTCAATGTGTAGAAAATCTCATGAAATCTAGGGAAAATAAATGTTTGTCATTCCCGCGTAGGCGGGAATCCAGGCAGTGGATCCCCGGGTTAAGCCCGAGGATGACAAAGAGGAGAGGGAGAAAATAGTTAAAAGGCTTTCATATTTCTCCCTTTTGTAAAGGGAGTACCGGCGAAGCCGGGGAGGGAGTTTGAATCGGAAAAGGTAAATCCTCCGGCCTTTGGCTACCTCCTTTATGAAAGGAGGAATGATGCTAGAATAAGAACATGGAGGCAGTCCGGAAAAACTTTGAAAAGTTGGTAAAGGGAGATGCGCTCGCCCATGCTTATATTTTTTATGGTCCGGACTTGGTGGCGCAGTTTGGATTTGCTAAGGAGTTGGCACACTTTATAGAAAGGGGGGAGTGGAGTCTCACAGAGAGGCCGCTTTCAGACGCGCGGTTTATTGATGGAGCGACGGACGACGTGGGAATCAATACAGCGCGGAGCGTATCGGATTTTTTATATCAGCACCCGAATATTTCTAGCCGGCGGGTGCTGGTGATTAGTGACGCGGGCAAGTTGAATCATTTGGCGCAAAACGCGCTACTTAAAGTAGTAGAGGAGCCGCCGGCTCACGGAATGGTAATTTTGATCGTGCGGGACCTGGGTGTTTTGTTGCCAACACTGGTTTCGCGGTTTGCCAAGATTTACTTTGCTTCGCAAGGTACGAAAAAGGAAGAAGGAAAAATTAAGGAGGAAGTCGCGGCATTGGTAAAAGAGTTTCTGGCGGCCGGACCGCGAGGGCAGAGTGAGATTATTAAAAATTTGATAAAAGAGGATGGCCCGGTAAACGAATTTGTGGAGGCGCTGATTGGGGAGTTGAATAAGCGGCCGCAGGAGAATTGGCGAGCGCTAAAAGAGTTGCATCATCGCTATGAGTTGATGAATCAGTTCAATGTGAACAAGCGTTTACAATTAGAGGCTGTTTTGCCATACTTGGGGGATGGAAAAAATAGTTAGTGAGTTAGATAGGCGAGCGCAAGCGGCTTTAAACGCTTTTCGAGAAGAGCTGTCTTCTATTAGAGGTAATCAGCCGAGTCCGGCTTTAGTTGAGGATTTGAAGATTGAGTACTTTGAACAGCAAGTGCCACTGAAGCAGTTAGGGGCCATCTCGATGGTGCCGCCGCGAGAGCTGGTGGTTACTTTGTGGGATCCGAGTAATATTGAGACGGTAGCTAAGGCGATCAATGACGCGAAGCGTGGTTTTAGCGCAAGTGTGCGGGGGACTTCAATTCACATAATTTTGCCACAGTTGACTCAGGAGCGACGGGAAGAGCTGATAAAGCTGACTAAGCAGATAGGGGAGAAATATCGGATTGAGTTTCGCAACTTTCGCGACGACGCCAAAAGGAGACTGGAGTCCGCGGAGGCAGCCAAAGAGATTACGGAAGACCAAGAGTTTAAGGGTATGAAAAAGGTGCAAGAGGCAATCGACGGTGCGAACAAGAGTGTGGAGGATCTGCTAAAAAAGAAGGAGATAGAAATAAACGACTAGATGATTTCCGCGATATTGATAATTGTTGGTTTATCGGTACTTATTTTGATTCACGAGTTGGGTCATTTTATTGCCGCGAAAAATGCCGGTTTGCTGGTTGAGGAGTTTGGGTTTGGTTTCCCACCGCGTTTGTATGGCAAAAAAATAGGGGAAACGGTCTACAGTCTTAATTGGTTGCCGTTTGGAGGTTTTGTGAAGATTTTTGGCGAGCGATCAGTGGAGGCGGGGCGACTGCCGGAGGAGGGGGGGGCGGATAAATCTCGTAGCTTTGCGCACCAATCGGCATGGAAGAGGTTTGTAATAATGGGGGCGGGTATCTCTATTAATTTTTTATTTGGCTGGCTCCTACTTGCAGTGGTCTTAATGATTGGCAGTCCGCAGTCGGTGCTGATAACTGATGTGGCTCCGAATACACCGGCGGAGGAGGTTGGGCTCTTGCCCGGGGATCAGTTGGTGGAGTATGCCACTCCGGCGGAGTTTTCCGAGTTTGTGAACGCGCGCCGCGGGCAAGAAGTAAACTTAGAAATAAGGCGCGCGGGAGAGGTGCGGACAGTGACTGTCACGCCGCGAGAGCTTGAGGGCACGACTGGCTCGGTGGGTGTGTTTATAACCGAGGTTGGGCTTGCTCCGCAGGCATTTTTCCCGGCACTTTGGGACGGCTTAAAGCTTTCTATTACGACCATGGGTGAGATATTGAAAGCGTTTGGGACTTTGCTTGCCGAGATGTTTGGCTCGGCAAGCATCCCGGAGAATATTGTCGGTCCGATAGGTATATTTGGGATAGCTAACCAAGTTGGTCAGTTGGGATTTGTCTTTTTATTACAGCTGATAGCGCTTATCTCGCTAAACCTGGCTATCTTAAACTTCATTCCATTTCCGGCGTTAGACGGCGGGCGAATTCTATTTTTGATAATTGAAAAAATAAAAGGCGGCCCGCTCAACCAAAAGGTGGAGTTGTGGGCAAATGCCGCCAGCTTTGTGTTTTTGCTGCTACTAATGATCGTCATCACCGCCCGCGACATCATTAATTTGGTGTAGCCCGGCGGATTGAGGAATAGTCACAAATAAACTATTTGTAATTTGTATATCTTTTTAATTGGCGACCGCTAATTAAAAAGATATACTATATGGGATGAAGGATTTTAAGAAAAAAGATGCTCGGGTAAATAATCAAGGTGCGCCAGCTGTGCTTGCTAAGGCGGCTTTGATACTTTTAATTGAAGGAGGGATGAGCGCGATAGATTTTACATTCGGAATGATGGATGCCGGGTATGGTGCATCTCGGGGGCAGATGGAGAGGAGTATACGCTCCAGAAGATCGGTATCTTATGATAACTATAATAGTGAGGTTCGTCGCCGACGTCAGGTTTCAAATCTTAAATATCGCTTGAAGCGGGATGGTTTAATTTCTGAGGTGGATCGTAAGGGTAAGCGTATGTATATCATTACCTCAAAGGGTAAGTCGAGGCTATTAGCAATTGGAAAAAATAGCGAAAAACCTTTGTATCAACATAAGCAATACGAGAAGGTGGAGGGCGACGGGTTTATTTTGGTGACTTATGATATTCCGGAAAAACGGAAGAGAGCACGAGATTGGCTTCGTTATGAGCTTCAGGCTTTAGGATATAAGATGGTACAGAAAAGTGTTTGGATGGGAACCACGAAGATACCCATAGAGTTTATTGACGATTTGAAGTTGTTGAATTTATTCGATAACGTTGAATTTTTGCAAGCCGTGAAAATGGGTAGCTTATCCGGCTAATAGTTCGAGGAATATGGCGTTTTACTGTTTTGTCTTTTTAATTAGCGGTCGCTAATTAAAAAGATATTGTGTTTGGGATGGAGTGAGGAGATGAATTAAGAAGGATGATGAGTGAGGCTAATTTTTATGTGAAATGTGAAATGTGAAATGTGAAATGTGAAATGTGAAATGTGAAATGTGAAATGTGAAATGTGAAATGTGAAATGTGAAATGTGAAATGTGAAGCCGCCCGGGTCCGTCGGAGACGGAAGCGGGCGGCAAACGTTCTACTCGGCGCTGGCATAGCGCCTGTAGATAGGAAGCACGATGACCATGGTGGAAAGGATCCAGCTGGCGAGTAGCCAGAAGCCGGCTAGATCAACGGCGGCAGGGGGTGCACCTAGATTCGTGGTCAAACTCAGTAGGAGCATAGCCACGATTATGTTCCAGGGAATGGCAGCCCACATGAGCAGGCCGATTACGGCGGCGGCTAGCTGGGGTAGTTGCATCCACCAGTAGTGATCCGGTGCGATGTAGAGGCGCATGGTCTCTGATTTGTGCTTCCTTTGAAGGGAAGACCAGTAGAGCATGCAGCCCGACAGAAGGAAGATCAGCAGGCAAGGTACTTGCCAGGCCTCGAACGTGACTTCAGAGCCGATTGTGGGCACGGCGTTCTCCTGCGGTTAGGGGTCTGATTTAAAAATAAAATACAATTCATTGTTTGTCAATCTGTTAAAAGGGGGTGGAGTTTAGTAAGATAGGAAGTGTAATGCAGACAAGGTTATAGTATTTTTGGTTTATGAGGAGTCACCTCTTGCAGAGGAGACACCTCATAAATAAGAATTTTATGCGACAAAGTCAGTTATTTACAAAAACTAGAAAAGAGGCGCCGAAGGATGAGGTGGCGAAGAACGCGCAACTGCTTATTCGGGCTGGGTACATTCACAAGGAGATGGCGGGCGTGTACGCGTATCTACCGCTGGGGTTGCGCACGCTGAACAAAATCGTAGGCATTATCCGGGAGGAGATGAATGCTATCGGCGGGCAGGAGATTTTTATGAGTTCTCTGCAGAGGAAAGAATTATGGGAGGTTACTGATCGGTGGGATGACGCTAAGGTGGATAATTGGTTTAAAACTAATTTGAATGCCACTGCAGAGGCGGATGGTAAGCGCGGTAAGGAGCTTGGTCTTGGATTTACGCATGAGGAGCCGATTACCAATATGCTGGAGCAGTTTGTTTCTTCTTATAAAGATCTTCCTTTTTCTGTTTATCAGTTTCAGACTAAATTTCGGAATGAGTTGCGGGCTAAGAGCGGGATCATGCGGGCGCGCGAGTTTTTGATGAAAGACTTATATTCTTTTAGTAAAGATGATGCCAGCCATGAGGACTTCTACGAAAAGGCAAAGCAGGCTTATATAAAAATCTTTGAGCGCGTTGGTCTTGGCGAGCAAACCTACGTAACGTATGCTTCCGGCGGCAGCTTTAGTGAATTTAGTCATGAGTTTCAGACAATTACTGATGCCGGTGAAGATACTATCTACCTTTGTCCGGACTGCCGATTGGCTATTAACAAAGAGATCATTGAAAAGCAGTCTGTGTGTGTGGGATGCGGAGGTAAGGAGTTGGATGAGCATACGGCTGTAGAAGTGGGCAATATTTTTAGCTTGGGAACGCGTTTTTCAGAGGCCTTGAACTTAATGTATGTGGATGAGCACAACAAAAAGAAGCCAGCGGTGATGGGTAGTTATGGTATTGGCCCGGGACGCGTGATGGGGACGATCGTAGAAGTGTTAGCGGATGAGAAGGGATTGGTTTGGCCAAAATCGATCGCGCCGTTTGCGGTTCATTTGGTTTCGCTTGGTAATGTGGGTGAGACTGCGAGCCAACTTTACCAGAGTTTGTTGGATGGGAATGTGGAAGTTTTGTTTGATGACAGAGATGCTTCGGCCGGTGTGAAACTGGCGGACAGTGAGCTACTGGGGATGCCGACACGGGTGGTTATCAGTCCGAAAACTTTGGAGAGGCAGAGTGTGGAGGTGACGGATCGGGCGACCGGAGAGACGGAATTGGTGCCGCTAACTGGGCTTATGGCTCGTTTGTAAGATACTGCTTGGTCTGCTAGGATATCAGCACATTATTAGCTGTTTAGCTTATCAGGAAAGTAGTTTGTTAGGTTGCGGTTGCTATGTTTGACCCCGAAGAGATAGGCGCTACGCCTGCCTACCGGCAGGCAGGCGCCATCTCATGGGGTAATGACTAAGTCATTATGAAAAATCCTTTTTCTTTATTGCGTAAGAATGTTGGTGTAGACCTGGGGACTGCGAATTCACTGGTTTATTTGAGTGGGCGGGGAATAGTTATCAATGAGCCGACCACAGTAGCCGTGAATAACAAAACCGGTAAGGTGGTGGCGGTGGGTACGGAGGCGAAGAACATGCTTGGGCGGACGCCGCTGCATATCACGGTTGTCCGGCCGCTTTTGGGTGGTGTTATATCTGATTTTGAAATGGCGCAGGAGATGTTACGGCAGTTTTTGCGCCAGTTGGCGAACAACGGTCCGTTTAATTATTACCAGAATGCGGTTATTGGAGTGCCGAGTGATTTAACAGAGGTGGAGCGGAAGTCGGTGGAAGACGCTATTTTGGGTGCCGGAGTTTCCAAGGCTTATGTGATTGAGTCGGCGGTGGCGGCGGCGCTTGGGGCGCGTCTACCTGTGACCGAGCCGGTGGCAAATATGATCATTGATATTGGCGGTGGAACTACGGAGGTTGCTATTATCTCCATGGGCGGCGCCGTGACAATCAAGAGCGTGAAGGTGGCCGGGGATAAGTTCAATGAAGATATCATCAAGTTTGTAAAAGATGAATTTCATTTGGCGATTGGCGAGCCGACGGCGGAGGAGTTGAAAATTGAGCTTGGCAGTGCGGTGGTTCTTTCTGATAAGTTGGAGATGCTGGTCCGCGGGCGGGATCTTGCAACCGGCTTACCAAAAGAGATTCTTCTTAAAGACGCTCATATTAGATCGGCTATCGGTAAGTCTTTGAAGGTTATTGTTGATGCTATCAAGGACGTGGTGGAGGTTAGCCCGCCGGAGTTGGTTGGCGACCTGTTGCAGCGGGGGATTCACTTGTGTGGTGGCGGAAGTTTATTGCGCGGGATTGATGACTTGATAAGTAAAGAGCTGGCCGCGACTGTTACGGTAGTAGATGATCCGCTTACTTGCGTGGCCAGGGGCACGGGTTTGGCAGTTGAGAACCTGGAAGAGTACAGCCAGATTTTGGATAATCCATTAAAACCAAGAGAAATAAAACTGTAGTTTTATTTCTCTTGGTTTTCAATTTCTAATTTCTAATTCCTGCCTGCCGCCTGCCTGTCCGGTAGGTAGGGCAGGCGGGCAGGTCTAAATAAATCCTAATTCGACAATGTCTAAAAATTCAAAACGGACAAAGGTCGTTTTAGGAGTATTGGCGCTGTTGCTTTTGCTTGGGCAGTGGTTGTTTGTGCCGAGGACGTACGTGCGTTCTCGACTTGGACAAGCCTTGCAGGCGCCGTTTGTGTTTTTAGAGTCTTTGCGTAGTCGCTCTGCCTTAGTAGATCAACTAAAAGAGCTGCAAATAGAGAATTTGGGATTACGGGCTGAGCTCGCGAGTGTGAATGCTCGTCCGGAGCTTATCCAGGAGGAGGGCCAGCGGTATGTGCGGGCGCGGGCGTACTCAAGTTATCCGCTTAATAATGTCGATAACTTGCTTATTAACGTTGGAGAAAATGTTGGTGTTGAGGTTGGGATGCCGGTGCTAGTGACGCCGAACCTATTTTTCGGAGAAGTAGTGGAGGTTTTTGAAACTATGGCGATGGTGAGAACTATTTTTGATCCGGGTTGGGAGTTGCAGGTGAAGATCGGTGATCAGAACGCTGACTCTTTGTTTGTTGGCGGTCCAAGTCCAAGACTGACCCTTATCTCTAAGGGTCGTCGCGTTGCCAGTGATCAAGAGGTTTATTTAACAGACAAACGCTACCCGCTTGGACTGGTCTTGGGTGCTGTGGGGCAGATAAGCGATAGTGATCAGAATTTGTTTGAAGAGGCATCTCTTGATACGCCCTATACGCGTAGCGATATTAACCAGCTTTATGTTCGGCTATGAGGCAGAGTGATTGGTGCCAGGTTGTTCTTTTTTTACTGATGATAGGCGCAGTCTTGTTCGCGACCACGCCGGCCCTGCGTATACTAGGCATTATGCCGAATTTTGTGTTGGCGATAATGGTTATTTTTTTGCTTACATCCCCGGGCTTAGGCTTGTACTTTATTCTTTTACTCGCCGCGGCGGTTGGTTTAAGTGTTGGGCCGGTAGTCGGTCTACCTGCATTCGCGACTGTAGTGGTTGGACTGTTTTTGTACTGGTTGCGCGCAAGATTTTTGGCTGGTGGATTATTGTCCGTGTTTTTTCTGGTTTTGCTAGGTACGGTCGCGACTTATCTTATTGTTGAGCCAGGTTTTTTGCTGGAGGCGCCGGTCATTGTTTTGCTTGAATTTGTGTATACTATAGGCACCACGGCTTTGTTGCTAATAGCTATACGTCTAATTTTTAATGAAACGATCACGGGATCTACAATTTGATGAATTCGCGCCTGATGTTTTTTCGGGTAGCGGGGAGTTGGACTATATTGAAACGCCGCTATCAGGCCGGAGTTTTTTGCTGGTCGCGGCTGTAGCGGCTTTGGTTCTCCTTATTCTTTTGACTCGGATAATCACTTTAAATGTGGTAAAGGGTGATTTTTATACAGCGCGGGCGCTTGCGAATGTGAACCGGGAAAAGGCGATACCGGCAAACAGGGGCATTATCACGGATAGGTATGGGACGGTGTTGGCTAAGAATGCGGAGACGTTTAGTCTTTTCGTTAATACAAATGATCTTTTACGTGATCGGCAGAGAATGGAAAGTGCCTTGGCTCAGGTGAGTCAGTTGACGCAGGTCCCTCTTGCTGATCTTTTGCTGGAGATAGAAAAGGCTGACATGGAGGCGACACCGGAGATTCCGCTAGTGCGTAATATTGAAGCGGATGTGGCTATCTCGCTGAAAACATTAACCATTCCTGGGCTGCATGTTGAGAATGATTTTCGGCGTGAGTATATCAATGCGCCGGTGTTTGCGCCGGTGCTTGGTTATACCGGTTTGTCAGATACGGAAAACGCGGTGATTGGCAAAAGCGGTTTAGAGCGGTTTTATGACGATCAACTGCGAGGGCGAGACGGCGTGTATACTTATGTGCGCAACGCGCTGGGGCAGACTTTGGATGAGCGACTGACGGTTGAGCCTATATCCGGTGCAACACTGGAAACATCACTAGATGCTGAGTTGCAGGAGTACTTTTATGCTCGGTTGCAGCAACAGTTGCAGACGGCGAATAGTTCGGCGGCGGTGGGCATTGCTATCGAGCCTGCAACCGGAGAAATACTGGCGCTGGCGAGCTTGCCGAGTTATGACAATAATGTTTTTGTGACGCCAGGGAAGAACGCGGAGCGAGCGGCGTTGTTTGCCGATCCGAACAAGCCGCTGTTTAATAGAGCTATTTTAGGCGCTTACAGCCCGGGCTCAACCATTAAGCCTTTAGTTGCTCTAGCCGGACTGCGGGAGGGGGTGATGGATCCGGTTTTTGGAGTATATAGCCCGGGTTACCTGGATATTCCAAATCCATATTTTCCGGATAAACCAACTAGGTTTTTAGATTGGAAGGCGCATGGCTGGGTAAATGTGCGTAAGGCACTCGCGGTTTCTTCTAACGTTTACTTTTATGTTATTGGGGGAGGCGACTCGGCGCAAAGTGAGGAGCGAGCTCGGCAAGGTTTGGGGATAACCCGGTTGCGCGAATATTGGCAGCAGTTTGGTTTTGGAAGTGCGACCGGAGTAGACTTTGTGGATGAGAGTTTGGGATTTTTACCTGCTCCGGAAGAGAAGGAAGAGAGGACTGGCCAGCCTTGGCGAATTGGAGATACATATAACGTGAGCATTGGTCAGGGGGACTTACTGGTGTCGCCGCTTCAGCTGGTTCGCTTTACGGCTTCTATTGCGGATGATGGTCAGTCGCGCCGGCCGCACTTTGCGCGGAAAATAACAGACCCGGATGGCACCACGACTGTGAATCGCGGCCAAGAGGTTTTGTTCGATTATTCCAGTTGGGAGCTGCCGCTTGAAGAGGTGCAGACGGGAATGGTGCAGGCGGTTACCGAGGAGTATGGCACGGCGCGGATGCTTAATACTTTGGCGATGACCGCCGCCGGAAAGACGGGCAGCGCGCAGATTAATAATAATACGGCAGAGAACGCTTTTTTTGTGGGTTACGCGCCGGCGGAAGACCCGCAGATTGCAATTTTGGTGTTGATTGAGACGGCAAAATCCGGAAGTTTGAATGCGGTGCCGGTGGCATATGACGTTTTGCAGTGGTTTTATGAGAACCGACTGCAAAACGAAAATTCTAAACTCTAATTTCTAAATAAATTCCAAATCCAAAGTTCTTAAACGGTTTGGATCTAGTGTTTTTTTACAAAATTGTGATAAACGAAATAGTATCAACAATTTTAATTGGGGCGGCGCCTATTTTGGAAATCAGGGGCGCTATTCCGCTTGGAATGGGGTTGTATGGTTTGAGTCCATGGGCGGCTTATATTTTTGGTTTGGTAGGGAATATGTTGCCAGTCATACCCTTGCTGCTTTTTTGGCGTTACGCGGTGGGCTATGTTGGCCGCCACTCTTATGTGATGAATAGATTTTTTGCCTGGCTTTTTGCGCGGACGAGATTAAGACATACGAAGCAGTTTGAGCTTTGGGGTGCGCTCGCCCTTTTCGCGTTTGTGGCTGTCCCTTTTCCGGTGACCGGAGCCTGGACTGCGACCGTGGCTGCGTTCTTGTTTGGTATTCCTTTTTGGAAGTCGTTTTATGCGATACTATTAGGAGTAGCTGTGTCAGGGATTATTGTACTTATGCTGACACTGGGTATTAGCGCATTTATATAGGGCTTCAGTCGAATTATAATAAGGACCTCACTAATCACGAATTATCACTAATCAAACGAATATGCTTCAATCGTTGTAATGGATTAGGCGATTAGTGATTATTCGTGATTAGTGAAGTCCATAGGAATTATAATCAATTCAATGAAAAAGTTGTTAATGGCGAATTGGAAGATGAATCCGAAGACCGAGAAAGAGGCGATTCGTTTGGCGAAGGCGAGTGATGCGGCTAATGTTGTGGTTTATCCGCCTTTTCCGTTTTTGCCGGCTGTGGCTAAGGCGCTGAAGAAGGCGACTTTAGGAGCGCAAGATCTTTTTTGGGAGGCAGAGACCGGGCCTTATACGGGCGAGGTATCGGCGCGAGAGTTGAAGTCTGTTGGCGTGGAGTATGTGATTATTGGTCACTCTTCGCGTCGGGCGCTTGGTGAGAAAGATGAAGTTATCGCCAAAAAAGTTCAAGCCGCTCTATCAGTTGGTTTGGTGCCGATTCTTTGCGTTGGAGAGGTTTTAGAGGAGCGGGAGGCGGGTCGGGCGCAGGAGGTGGTGGACAAGCAGCTACGAACAGTTTTGAGCCAGCTGCCACTTGTGGCACATGGCCAACTTTTTGTTGCTTATGAACCGGTTTGGGCGATAAGCACCACGCCGCACTCTAGCGGTCTACAGTCTCTTTCCGCTGAAGAAGCACCGGCTAAGTCTGTAGAACTTATTCGGTATATGCAGCATATGGTGAGCACGATACAAATGGAGACGAAGTTTTTGTACGGGGGCTCAGTGAACTTAAAGAATGTGCAAGAGGTCTTTGGTTATGATGAGATAGATGGGGCGCTGGTTGGGGGGGCGAGCTTGAAAGCGGCCGAGTTTGGGAAGATGATAAAAGAAGTGAGTACGTAGTGCTTAGGCGTGAAAGGATTTGGCGAGTGTTTCGTCGTAGATAGGAGCACGAAACTCTAATTACCCTGCTCCAGGCGTGGTATAATAAATCACGCTTGTTAGAATTAATATTACAATAGTGGAGGTTAATAGTTATATATGTTTAAAAAAGAAACAATGGAGGGGATGAAGGGAATTTTTTGGATGCTGCTCAATGTGGTGATGGTGTTTGTGCTTTTCTTAGGAATAATCGGCATGACCGCTATTGCGCGCTACAGCAACGCGGTGGTGCCATCGCGAACAGTTACTGTTACCGGAGAGGGGGAGGTAGAAGTGAGTCCGGATCTAGCGACATTGAATTTTTCAGTTGTGACTCAGGGGAAAGATCCGGATGCAATTACAAAACAGAACACAGAGAAGATGAACACTGTGATTGCGTTTGTGAAGGAGCAGGGCATTGAGGCTAAGGATATTAAGACCAGTAATTTTAATCTTTATCCGCGCTACACCTATCTGGAGCGAGAGGAGCCGTCTATTACCGGTTACGAGTTGAATCAAGGCGTGACTGTTAAGATTCGAGATTTGGACAAGGTGAGCACGATTGTTGGTGGTTTGACCAGCCGTGGTATAAATCAGATAAGCTCGGTTAGTTACAGTATTGATGACCCGGAGGCTCAGCGCGTGGAGGCTCGCCAAGAGGCGTTCGCTGAGGCATATGAGAAGGCGCGAGTAATGGCAAGGCAGAATGGGGTGCGGATTGCGCGAGTGATAAACTTCAGTGAAGGCTTTTCCGGAGGCTATCCGCCGATAATGTATGCTAAGGAGGAGGCTTATGGTCGCGGTGGCGATATGGCGATGTCTAGCGCGATGCCGAATTTTGAGGCCGGGAGTGAGGAGGTTAAAGTGTTTGTGACGGTGACGTACGAGATAGAATAAGGCTTTCAGGGTGAGGGAGGACATCACCTTGTGGTATGATGGGAGGTGATGAAGTTTTTCTTCGGGTTATTTTTCTTAGCAATATTGGGTTTTTTGGCAACGCAGTTGTATAGTTTGCGTACTCATACCGCGACTTATAATGATCAACTCGGTGAGTTTGGCGCTGAGGCGAGCTTGCTTCAGGCTGAGAATCGGCAGTTACGGCAAGATCTGCAGTACTATAGCCAAGACGAAAATTTGGCCAAGGAGCTTAGGGCGCAGTTCAACTACCGGGCTCCGGATGAAAAACTTTTTATTTTGGTGTCACCGCAAGGGGATGAGTAATTGCGGAGCTAACGCAGATTTTCTGATAGAGCGGAATACGAGAATCGAACTCGTGTCTCTTGCTTGGGAAGCAAGCGTACTACCACTGTACTAATCCCGCTTTTATTAGTGATTTCGGAATACAGCTATTATACTAGAAGCTAAAGAATGCGTAAATTCTCGAAGACAAAAATAGGGGCTTTTGCAGGTGGACTTATTTTGTTTTTAGTTTTGGTTGGCGCTGGAGTTGCCGTGTTTGAATATCAGTACGTGGGCCGATTTTATCCCGGCGTTCAGTTGGCTGGAGAGAATATTTCCGGGAAGACTTATAGTGAGGTTGCAGATAAGGTGCGTCAGGTGGTGGAGCGGTTGGAGAAAGATGGAATCGTTTTAGTGGTAGAGACGGCTGGCTCTAGTCATGTGGTCAGCGTGCCACAGACAAGTGTTGGACTGACATCGGATACAGTTGTGGATTATTATTCTGTTGGTGATTGGGAGGCGACTTTGGCAAAGGCGTATCAGCGGGGGCGGTCTGGCTCGCTATTGGAACACGTCAGACAGCAGGCGTGGTTGATTATTAGGGGGCAGTCATTTGAGTTTCCTTTCATTATTAGGCAAGGGGCGCTTAGTTCATTGATTGAGCGAGAGTTGGACAGAGTTTTATCCAAACCACAGCCGGCTCATTTTGTTGTTCGGGATGGGACTGTGGAGGTTGCTCGTGAGCAGCTTGGCGAGAGGGTCTCGGTGTCAGAGGTCATCGGTCTAATTGATTCCTTGTTGCGATCGCTGACAAAAAATACAATACCACTAGTGACCGAGCAGGTGCCTGTTGGGGCGACCAGTGATGAGTTGCGGCCGCTAACCGGCTTTGTGGCAGACGCTATTTTGCCCTTAGTGGTTCGTTTTAACTACAATGGTTATTGGGCGGCGGCGTATGGAGGTACATTAGCGAGTTGGCTGACTGTTTCAGATACGCCAGAGAAGACGTTGGAGTTTCGTAAAGAATCAGTAGAGCTGTTTTTACATAATCGTTTTGGTGTATATATTGAGAATCCGATGAGTAGTAGTCGGTTTGCGTTTGTTGGCGGCAAGTTGGAAGAGATCGTCGCCGGTCAGGCAGGGGAGGCGATTGCAGTGGATAAGGTGATAGCTGAGCTGAATGACGTTTTGCGGTCGCGGTTAGCGGATCATGAAGCGCCTTTAATCGGTGCAGATCTTTCTGATACTGTTCGGATAACGGTTGGGACCACGCGGCAGGAGCCGGTCGTAACCAAGGACACGGTGGATCGGTATGATATCCGGGAGTTGGTGGCGACGGCACGAACGAGTTTTGGTGGTAGTACGGCCGACCGAAAGCATAACATCGCGCTGGCGGCCGCAAAGCTGAACGGGGTTTTGATAGCGCCAGGGGAAGAGTTTTCAACAGTGAATGGCATTGGTTACATTACTGAGGATCAGGGTTATAAAAAGGAGTATGTCATTAAAGGAAATGAGAGCGTGAAAGAGTTAGGGGGCGGGCTGTGTCAGTTGGCGACCACTTTGTTTAGAACGGCGCTGAATGCCGGTGTGCAGATAACCGAGCGGCAGAACCACAGCTATGTGGTCGGCTATTACGGGCCAGGCTTAGACGCGACCATCTACGGTCCGCATCCGGACTTGCGGTTTATGAATGATACCGGGCACTACCTGTTACTGCAGGGTCGGGTAGAGGGGGATGAGCTGGTGTTTGAGCTTTACGGGCAAAAAGACGGGCGAGTGGCCTCTATTAGCGAGCCTAAGATATTCAACCGCATCCCGCCACCACCACCAAAATATATTCCAAGTACGGAGTTGGCGCTTGGCGAAGAAAAATGTACGGAGCAGGCGAGATACGGTATGGAGGCAGAGGCGACCTATACGGTGAAGTATCAAGACGGTAGTACCCGAGAGCAGATATTTAAGAGCAAATATCGGCCTTGGCAAAAGGTGTGTTTGGTGGGGGTGGGGCAGGCGGGGTATTGACAAAATAGGCGATACCGTGCTATAATTAGAGGTAGAAGTTTGATATAGTTATTTTGCTGATTTTGGCCGCATATTTAGCCTTGTTTTAACCATAAATTGGGTTGGATATGCGGCCAAATGGAGCCGCGTGTGGGCCTACGAACGTTTTGCCAATGGTTGGCGAGATTAGTAGGGTGCCCGGCAGACTACAAAGGAGTTTTCTGCCATGACCACGACGACCGATTCTCCGATCACGCCCGAACAGCTCCACGAGGGGCACGGGTTTCTGTGTCGGCTGTCGAACCCGGGGTACCAGGCGCGTCGCGCGCTGATCGCGCGGGCGAGCGACCCCAACCGACACCCGGGCTACCTGGTCGACCACGACCCGAGCAGCTCGGTCCGGCGCGCCTGCGCGCTGGACGTAGCGACCTGCGGGCCAAAGCTGGACGCGCCGTTCAACGGCGCGCAGATCCTCACCGACGTCTACGGTGAGGAGGATGGCGGTTTCGACCTCACCACGGTCGAGCCGCTGCACCTCGATACGACGCTTCGGCTCGGAGCGGCCTGCGAGAAGATCCTGCCGCGGCGGGAGAAGCTCTCCATGGGTGGCCGCAGGCTCCGCTGGTTCGTGAAGAACGCGAACGCCGGCACGCTGCCGCTTGCCGACCAGTGGAAGAAGCAGGGGAAGGTCATCTTCTTCCCCGACACTTCCTGGCGGCACGACAGCGGCAACGAGTACGTCCGGTACGCCTACGTCAATGACGGCCAGTGGGTCGTCCGCTACCACTGGCTCGGCTTCGACGTCGGCGGGCGCTTCTGCGTCCTCGTCAGCAAGGAGGTCTAGGAAACTTGGGCTTTGGGAATCTTCGGATTCTCGGGCCCTCGGTTCCTCGGTCCCGCAAACCCTACGACCCTGGCAGAAGTTCTGTCGGGGTCGTTCACATTTTGATATACTTTGAAGCGGATAGTACGTGACAACGCGCGGTTTCGTTTGGTGCTAACCAAGCGAGGTTGCACGTGGCCGAATTCCAGAGACAGGTTGCGCAGAGCTGTGGGCGGCTAAGTGAAAGCAAAGTTTCCCCGGGTGTCGCGCTTGATACTCTTAATATACTTTTATACTCCTTGGTATCGTGCGCTAGCGCATTGAACCCAGTAGGTCATACTGCTGAATGAGATGCGGAATCAGATACAATCCTGAGAATATTCAATGGATGGTGTGGTGGAAGGTGCATGGTACGTTCCTGGCGGAACGACAACGGCAACGAGTACGTCCGGTACGCCTACGTCAATGACGGCCAGTGGATCATCAACTACAACTGGCTCGACAACGACGTCGACGAGCGCTACTGCGTCCTCGTCAGCAATGGGTATGGTATATGCCGCTGGCTGCGCATTAGACTAATGCGCAGCTTCTGTGGCAGTTTTCTTTAGCCATCCGCCGAGCATTCTGCCGATGGTTGCAAGTTGTTCGGAAAGCAAGGCGTAGTGCTTGGTCTCAATGGATTTTGTTTCCCAGAGGATCATTAAAAAGAATTTAAGCAGGTCAAAATTGGTATTGGCTTTTTGTAAGATGAGTAACTTTTGCTCTTGTGGTGTATATCGCGCCAAGAAGATAAGTTTCAAAACCGCGATGAAAAGGCCGTCGATTTCTTCTCCAAGAGTGTATCTGGCTGATTTAGTGAGGTGTTGCTTGAGATTAAACCAAGTTTTATAACAACTAACCAAATGTTGCAAAATACTCAAATTTCCAGCGGGGGGGGGGGCTTCTTAAAGGGTCTGTTTTGGCTCATGTATTTGAAGAGATAGTTTCAGTTGAAAACTTGCTTTTAGCTTGGCAAGAATTTCTTAAGGGTAAGAGAAATAAAAAAGATGTTCAGGAGTTCTCCCTGCATCTTATGGATAATCTCCTTATTTTACACGAAGAGCTAAAAAAGGAAATCTACGCCCATGGTCTTTATAAGTATTTCAGGATAAACGACCCCAAGCCAAGAGATATCCACAAAGCCAGCGTCAGGGATAGATTGGTCCACCACGCCATTTATCGAGTTCTCTATCCCTACTTTAGCAAGCGATTTATAGCCGACTCTTATTCTTGTCAACTAGGAAAAGGCACGCACAAAGCGCTCAATCGTTTTCGCAGATTTGCCTTTAAGGTGAGCAGAAATCACACCCGCACCTGTTGGATTCTGAAGTGCGATATCAGAAAGTTTTTCGCGAACATAGATCACCAAATTCTGCTTCAAATTCTGCAGAAACACATCCAAGACGCCGATACTTTGTGGCTGCTTAACCAGGTTGTTAAAAGTTTTAACTCTGGTGAAGGCGGTATGACGCGTCATACCGCCATGGGTCTGCCGCTTGGTAATCTCACCAGTCAGTTGCTTGTGAATATTTACATGCATGAGTTTGATCAGTGGGTGAAGCGCGGCTTGAAATTCAAGTACTATATCCGCTATGCGGATGACTTTGTGTTTTTATCTACGGACAGAAATGAACTGGAGCGGCTCATTCCACGGATTCAGGATTTTCTGCAGAACAAGCTCAAACTACAACTGCATCCTAACAAGCTATTTATCAAAACCCTGGCTTCCGGCGTGGACTTTTTGGGTTGGGTGCATTTTCCGGATCACCGCGTCTTGCGGACAGCGACTAAACGGCGGATGCTGCGAAAAGTGGTTGGATTTTCTAACGAAGCTATGACCTCTTCGTATTTGGGGATGCTGTCGCATGGGAACGCGCGGAAGTTGGAGAAATTTTTAGAATAAGATCGCCTGAGTGAAATGTATGCGCTTTATATAACTCATTGTAATTTCAGATGGGCTAAGGTAGTCTAAGAATATATGACTAAGGTGGAGCTCCAGAAAATTGAAAAGATGGCCGCGGAGAGTGCTACGCTCGCGCGCAAGGCGTTGCGAAAGAGCGATGAGCTTGAGGCGTATTTGAGTTTGCTGGAGTATCGAGCCGGCAAGGCGCAAAAGCATGCCTCGGTGAGCGCCCTGTTTAAGAAACTGAAATTGCGATGAAGAGACTCTTAACGACGCCAAGGTTTGATCGGCGTCTGGAGCGTTTTGTGCGCCGACATCCGGAATTAAAGGATGTTGTTTTTGAATCTATGACCGCGCTCTTGAAGAATTCTCCGCCGCAAAGCCTAAAATTGCATAAGCTGGGTGGTATACTGAAGGGCTGCTATGGTGCCAGCGTTTCGCATGCCTATCGGCTTGTGTTTGTTATGGATTCTGATTCTGTGTGCTTTTTGGATGTCGGTACTCACGATGAAGTATATCGGTAGTATTAGCAATTGATTTTGGGCTTTATTTCGGTTAGCATAAACCTGCCTGCTGGTAGGTAGGTTTCACGTTCGATATTAGCCACCTTAGCTCAGTTGGTAGAGCAGATTCTTCGTAAGAATAAGGTCCCCGGTTCGAATCCGGGAGGTGGCTCCATTCTTCGCCACGCGAAGAATGGCCCTGCGTAGCTTTAGCGAAGCACGGGCTATCTATGTTTTAAGTAGAAATTATATTAGGCTTCGAATGGCAAGCATGAAAACTGATCAACATCACGGGGATGCGTTTAAGGCGCTGACGGGAAAGTATGACAAGGGGTCGGCGCATTTGAGTATTTATCCGGGCGTAGGTGGGGATGATGCCAAAGACTGGGCGCAGATGCTGTTGGAGATGTATACTGCCTATGCCAAGCGCCGGGGGTTTAAAGTGGCCCTGATTGATGACCTGGCACTGGAAATAAAAGGAGACTTTGCTTATGGCACGCTCAAGAACGAGACGGGCGTGCACCGGCTGGTGCGGATAAGCCCGTATGATAGCAAGAAGTTACGGCATACGAGTTTCGCGCTAGTGGAGGTGGTGCCGATTTTCCCGGATATTCACCGAGCTTTGAATATTCCAGAGGGCGACTTAAAAGTGGAGACGGCGCGCGCCGGTGGGCCGGGCGGGCAGAATGTGAACAAGCGCGAGACAGCGGTGCGGGTGGTGCATATACCGACCGGGATAGCGGCTACTTGCCGGGAAGAGCGAGGGCAGCTGCAAAACAAGGAAAAGGCGATTGTGCTTCTCAAGAGTAAGCTTTTGCACTTGATGGAGAAACACCAGAAAGAGCAGTTGTCTGATTTGCGTAGCCATGCTAAGCCGGAGTGGGGCAGCCAGATTCGTTCTTATGTTTTGCATCCTTATAAAAAGGTGAAGGATCACCGAACGGAAGTGCAGAGTAATAGCCCGGATAAGGTGCTGGCCGGAGATTTGGACAAGTTTGTTGAAGCGGAACTGAACTTGAGTACGTAGTGCCTAGCACATAGGTAGAGGTGCTGGTTGCAATTTTAACTGTGATATAATTGAATGTATCTTCAGGGGTGACTACGTGCTAAGCACTAAGTACTGACCAATGATTGAATTTAAAAACGTTACCAAGGTATACCCAAATAAAGCGGTTGGCGTGGAAGATATCAGCTTTCATATAAAACCGGGTGAATTTGTGTCGCTAGTGGGCCGCTCCGGAGCCGGTAAATCTACGATTATCAAGCTGCTTATTGGCGAGGAAAGAGTGACAAAGGGGCGAGTTTTGTTTGGCTCTTATGAGGTGAATAAATTGAGCATGAAGGAGTTCCCTCAACTTCGCCGGCAGATTGGGATTGTGTTTCAGGATTTTCGGTTACTGCCAAACAAGACTGCTTACGAGAACGTGGCTTTTGCGCTAGAGGTGGGTGGGCGGCCGCAGAGTGAGATAGAAGAGTTCGTGCCGCAGGTGCTAGATATGGTGGGCTTGTCTAGCAAGCGCTCGGCCTTTCCGCATCAGCTTTCCGGTGGAGAAAAGCAGAGAGTGGGGATTGCCAGGGCGATGATCCATCACCCGGCGGTGATAATTGCAGATGAGCCGACTGGTAATTTGGATGAATTTAACAGCGAAGATATTATAAAACTGCTTGTTAGGATCAATGAGTTGGGAACGACCGTTATCTTAGCAACGCATGATAAGAATGTGGTTGATAATCTGAATCGGCGAGTTATTAGTGTGGTTGACGGGCGAATCGCTCGGGATGAGGCGAAGGGGAAGTACATAATAATGTAATTTCTAAGTACTAATTTCTAAACCAGACATGGCTACCACCTTGGCAAGGATAATTAAATACGGGTTTCAGAATTTTTGGCGTAACGGCTGGTTGAGTACAGCGACCGTTATTATTATGGCACTTGCTCTTGTGCTTTTTCAGGGCTTGCTATTGTTTGATGTTGTGACTTCTTCGGCTGTGGCGAGTATCCAGGAAAAAATAGATGTCGCGGTTTATTTTGTTCAAGACGCGCCCGAGGCGGATATTTTGGCGATCCGCGATTCTTTAGAGGCTTTCCCGGAAATAGCGGAGGTTCGGTATGTTTCCAGAGATGAGGCTTTGGCTATTTTTAGGGAGAAACATGAAGGGGAGGAGTTTATCACTCAGGCCCTTGATGAGGTTGGCGAGAATCCGCTATTTGGTTCGCTGAATGTTCGCACCACTGACCCTAAGGATTATGTGGTGGTGGAAGAGTTTTTAGCTGCTGACCAGTATCAACCGCTTATTGCCAAGATCTCCAGTCAGTCGCAGGATAACAGAGATGCTATTGAACGGTTGGATAGGATCATCAGTACCCTGAATAAAGTCGGGTTCGTTTTCACGATATTCATCGCCCTTGTCGCTGCTTTGGTCGCCTTCAATACTATTCGTTTGGCTATCTACTCTAACAGAGAGGAGATCGGGATAATGAAGCTTGTTGGTGCTTCTAATATCTTTGCCAAAGGACCTTATATTGTGAGCGGCATTTTATACGGTTTTATCGGGGCCGTGCTGGCGCTTATTTTAGCCGCGCCGGCTATTAATCTGGCCTCGCCGGTGTTTACTAGGCTAATACCGGAGTTGAATGTAGAGGCGTATTTTTACGACAACTTAAGCACCCTTTTCCTTTACTTGCTGGTTGCGGGTGTGGCCTTGGGCATTGGATCAAGCTGGATAGCGATTCGTAGATACCTAAAAATCTAGACGAAGGGTTTGTAGTCTTTTTCCGGAGGAAGCACCTTTTCTTCTTTTTTGAATTTGTTCTTAAAGTAGGCGGTCAGCAAGCTCATGCTCGCTATCCACATTAGGGTTAGAACAATTATTTTCTCAAGTAGTGTCATGGTAGTATCAGCGAATAATGCGAATGCGCTACGTAGTTTCCATTTTGGAAACTACTATAGCGGATTTTTTCTTAAATTTCCACCATAGGTAGCCGATGAGGGTGAGGAGGATGATTGAGCCTGCGATTATTCCTCTGATTTCAAGGTCGTGAGACTCCGGTTGCAAAGTGAACGTCTCCACGGTGGCAAGCTTTTCATAGATGCCATTTTTGTTGGTGTAGACAATGGCGTGGTAGGTCCCGCTTTCTAGCCCGGGAAAATTGTACGAGTGCGTACCGGACGGGACAAAGATCTGGTGGATGAGTTTATAGTTTATATCAAAAATATCTACGCGGTAACCGCCGTCCGGCTCGCCACTCGCCGGTGCTACCCAGCTGATCGTGGTATTGCCGGTGTCGGTCTCGGGCGTGACTGTGAGTGGGGGCTGGGCGCCTATTGGTTTGGGTGTTTGCTGTTCACTTTCTTCGTTTGGGTTGGTTTCGTTATCAGTTGTATCTGATTGGCCGCCAGACTCCGGGGGGTTGTCGCTATCGATTGGTTCGCTTGGCTGACCTGCTATGGGCTCTTCTGTTTGGGGTTGGGTTTCTTCTTCGGTTGGCGTGGTTGTTGGGTCTTCTGATGGTGGTGCGGGTTGGTCAGCTGGGGCGGGCAGGGTTTGAAAGGCTATGGTGTAGGTTGTTAGGGTTATGGATTGGCCAAGGCTGGAAAAGGTGTCCGCAAAGTAGTTTATGCCCGGTGTAAGGCCGGTTAGAGTTAGGGTGTGCTCAAGTTCTAAGGTTGGGTCAGTTACGGTTTGGATGCTGTAGAGCGGGTTGAGCTGAGTGCGGAGGACGACCCTGGAGTCGGCGGCGACGTTTGTTGTCCAGGTTACTGTGGCACTGTTGTGAGTTAGATTGGCGATACGAGCGTTTGTGATAGCGATTGTAATTGGTTGCTCAACAGTTTCTTCTTCAACAAGCTCCGGCTCCGGGTCTGCTTGAGCTATTTCTGTGAGGACGCCATGGAGGGCGAATTTGAAGGTGTATGGTTGGATCTCATCACCAAGCTTGGCCGCGCCTAGGCTGTATTCTGAGGTGTAGGGGAGGTTGTGCTCTAGAACCGCGAGGCGGTCGGTGTAATAGATGCCAAGGCCGGAGGGCGCGGTGTTGATGCGGATCCTGTAAACTTTGTTTTTGTTTAGCGGAGCCGAAGAGGGTAGGTCAACATGGATCTTATGACCACCCGGCTGGGGCGTCATGGTGTTAATGGTGATGTCGGTCTCGTCTAGTATCGCGCCGGCTTCGGTAAGAATTGAAAAACTAATAGTGCCCGGGGAGCTGTTGTTGTCCAGCCAAAGGTCAAACCCGCTTAGTTCTGCGCTATCGGCGGTATAAAAAAGTTGTTGAGGAGTGCCGGCGCCGGCCGTAGTGAGCCGCTCTGAGTTCCACGGGTCAGGCGCGAATTCAAAAAGAAGCTGGTCGTGCGCGAGCGCGGCTTGAGAAGCTGGAAAATAGAAACTAGAAACTAGGAGAAGAAGGAAAAAGGAAAAAAGAAGTGTCAAAAAAGGGATGCGTTGCATATGTTAATGATAGCACGCTAGCCAGCAAGCTGGCGGTGGGGTTCGCCTAGGTGAGCATGATCATTAATCGTGATAATGTGCCATTGCCTTTCCTTTGCTAGCTCTGGTAGATATTCGCATACGGTCAGCGCTGTATTATTGACGGATACATTTTCAAAAAAAGGGTAAAATATTTCGGCGGTGGTTTTTTCTCCATAAAGAAGGGTGCAGAGAAATAACTTCAAGAAGCGGACATGGGTAACGATTGCTACGTGTTTGTGTGTTGCGGCGAGTGACTCAAAATACTCTTTTGCTCGCGAGCATCGATTTTTTATATCTGTAAAATTTTCTTCGTCGGCGTAGTGCCAATCAGGTTCAGTATGGTCTTTTTCTTCGAGAATTTTCCGAAGACTTTGTAGCCGGGGGTCATTTTTGGGTTTCCCTATAAACTCTTTGGGCCAGACTCGTTCTTTAAGTTCGTCAAGTATTTGGATCGGAATGTCATGCGGGTTTGCAATATAAGCCGCGGTTTCTTGGGCTCGTACTGCAGGACTTGAAATGATTGCGTCTAAGGAGATTTCTTTAAGTCTTTGTGTCACAAAAAGTGCTTGCTTTTTTCCCTGCGCCGAAAGTTGCTCATCTTTTCCTTGATATATCCTGTTGATATTGCTTTCAGTTTCGCCGTGGCGAATTAGGTAGAGCTTCATAGAAGTAAGAAGTCAGAATTAAGAATTAAGAATTAAGAAGGGTTGGCTTTTTTGTAGGTTATGGCGAGGGCGTTGATGGCAAAGACAGTGAAAGTGCCGGTGATAGCAAGTAGGAAGCCGACGTGGAAGACGTTGATAAGCAGTGCTAGGATGCCAAATATTATGGCTTGCGCTCCCATAGAGGTGGCGTTACGCAGGGTGGCTAGGTTTAGTTCTCCGCCGCGCGGCACTCTGGCGAACATACTGCTATCAAGCGGTATGCTGACCAAAAGCGCGAAGATACCCATTAAGAAGATGCTGAGATA